>CBDUYN010000267.1:0-10308 GCA_965371445.1 uncultured bacterium
GTTCTCACCCCCCGCGGCCGGCGGCGCCCCCCCCCTTCACCTCCCCCGCGGGCGGTGGGGACTTGTTTCCCGCCCATAAAACTCGCCCCGACGAAAGGCGGACCTCGTCGGAGGGGCTGAGAATCACCGGGTCCCTCCGTAGGGACGAGATTTCCCGCCGAAATCCGGCTCCGACGAGGGTCTGAGGAAGGGGAGCAGGGAGAAATCCTGACAGGCGAAAAAGTCGGACCGGATTTTTCGACGGAAAAAGCGGCCCGACGGGCCTCTTCGGGCGCCGGGACGGGGGTCCGTCGCCCGGCGCGCTTCGACATGCCCCGATTTTCCTCGAGAAATCCGGTGCTGGCAAGCGCCGGGTGAGCAGGTCCGGCCAACGAGAGCCACGGGTCGAGGCTCCACGAAGGCCGTCCCCAGTGCTCTGGGTCATAGATTTGACCGATTTCGGCTCTCTGGGGACTCTTGGGGACAGATCGATTAGCCGTTTCGTCCACCGAGGACTAAAAGCTCCAGCGCCATTGCACCCACAGCGCCGCGAAGTAGGACCCGTACTCGGACCGAAGCCCCTCCACCGAAGGCTTCTCCCCCCAAGGGACGATCGCCCCGACGACGAGGTTCGACTCGTCGGAGAGGGACCGCACGAACGACGGGTTCATGACTCCCGAGCCGTCGTCGACGTTCCAGAGCACCGCTCCCGTCACCGTCAGGAGCGGCGTCACCTCGTAGCTCGCCTGGCCGCCGAAGTAGCGTCGTCCGACGTTCTGGACCTGGCCGGTCACGAGCCGCGGCGAGCCGAAGAGCGCCGCATAGTCTGCCGGGTCGGAAGAGCCGAAACCATTGTAGTGAAGCTCCAGGGAGAGGAGCCATGAGCTCGGCCACTTGTAGTCGACTTCCAGGGTGGCACGCGCGAAGTCGCGTTCCTCGCCCTCCCGCGGACGGTGCAAGGCGAGCTCGCCCCGCACCCCGGCTCCCCGGATCTCACCGCTCCAGCCAAACCCCAGCCGGTCGTCGATGAGGACGCGTCCGCCGAGGACCTCGACGTCCCAGTCGTGCCAGTTGGCGTAGGCGCGGCCGACGAGCGCCGAGCGGTCCCAGTCGCCGTCCTCGCCGTAGGCGTAGAGGAGCTCGACTCCGGAGAGGCGGCCGAGGCCGTGGGAGATGCGCAGCGCATCCACCCCGCCCTTGTACTCGCGGTCGATCTCGGTCGGGGCGAAACTCGAGAGCCAGTCGGTCGGGTTCCAGAAGAAGGAACGGCCAAAGGTGACCGCCTGGCGTCCGAGGACGACGTCGGTTCGTCCACAAGTCAGCCGGACGTTGGCGTAGTCGACCTCGCCCCAGAGGCGATGGGTCTCGCCCTCGTCGAAGGTGACGTCCTTGCCGAGGCCGCGAAAGAGCGTGGTCTCGGTCTCGGTCACGCTGCCGAATCGGGCGACGAAGGGCGCGGAGTAGACGTCGGCCTCGACGCGCAGGTGGACCTCGAAGCTCAGCCATTCGCGGGGTGTCCCGTCGAGCCTCAGACGCAACGAGCCGAAGCCGCTCGACTCCGTCGACTCCTCGACGAGAGGGGGCGTTTCCGGGATGCCGTAGCCGATGCCGAGAAGCTTCACGGTGCCGCCGACCTCAAGAGCCGGCGGCGCAAGGTCCTCGAGGAGCCAGTCCTCGTCCTGGGCGAGAACCGGCAGCGCGGCGAAGACCAGGGCAAGGACGACGGTCCAGTCACGCCGCCATTTCATCGCCCGAGCCGATCCGGTCGATCTGTCCGTCGCGCAGGTAGACGAGCGTTTTCGCCCGCCGCATGACGGCCGGGTCGTGGGTGGAAAAAAGGAAGGTCACCTGGTGCTCGCGGTTGAGCTCCTCCATGGTGTCTAGAAGCTGCGCCGCGGTTTTCGAGTCGACGTTCGCCGTCGGCTCGTCGGCCAGGACGATGGCCGGCTCGGCGGCGATCGCCCGGGCGATCGCGACGCGTTGCTGCTGGCCGCCCGAGAGCTCCCGCGGAAAGCGCTCCTCGAGACCCTCGAGGCCGACGGTGCGGAGGAGCTTCATCACCCTTTCGCGACGCACCCCTTCGTCGACTTTTTGCAGCAGCATGACGAACTCCGCGTTCTCGTAGGCGGTCAACACCGGGATCAGGTTGTAGGCCTGGAAGACGAAACCGATGCGCCGCAGCCGCAGCTCCGAGAGCGCGGACTTCGACAGCGACGCGAGGTTTTTACCATCGATCAAGATCCGTCCCGCGGTGGGACTCGCCAGGGCGCCGATCAGGTTTAGGAGCGTCGTCTTGCCGCTCCCCGAGGGACCGGCGAAGGCGAGAAAGTCGCCGCGTTCGACTTCCAGGTCGACCCCCCGTAGGGCTTCGACGTCGATGACGCCCTGGCGGTAGGTCTTTCGAGCGTCGACGATTTTGACTACAGCATCCATGATTTCTTTCTCCGTCACAGGCTGTGAAGCGCTTCCACCGGCTCGATGCGTCCGGCCTTCCAGGCCGGGTAGGCACCGACCGCGAGGATGAGGACGAAAACCGCCCCGAGGGTGAAAAGGAAATGTCCAAGGGTGATGTCCATGTCCATCTTGGGCTCGAAGAAAAAGCCTCCGACCGTGTTGCCTTCCGAAAGAGCGCCGGAGAGATCGATCGGATGACGTTTCAGCCAGGTGTTTTCTCCCCAGCCCAGAAGCGCTCCGAGGAGCGTACCGATCGCGCCCAGGAAGGCACATTCGAAAAGCACCATCGCCATCAGCCGGGCACGGCTCATGCCGATCGAAAGCAGCACCCCGAGCTCGTAGGTACGTTCCATGACGCTCATCAAGACCGTGTTCAAGACGCCGGCCAGGATCACCAGGAACAAGAGCACCTGAAACACGTAGTTGAACGCGTTGTCGACCTTGATGTAGTTGGCCAGGTCTTTGAGGACTTCCTGCCACGGCCGCAGCACCGCGCCGGCCCGTTCGAGCTCGCCCGAGCCTTCGATCTCCTCGGCCAGGCGTCCCATCACCCGTTCGCTTTCGAGGTAGATGCCCATCTGGGTGACCTCGTCGTCTTCCAGACCCAGCATTTCCTGGGCGTCGCCGAGGGGGATCTGGAAGTAGAAGCCGTCGAGCATGGCCGATTGGGTCTTGAAGATGCCGACGACGCGAAAGAGCTCCTGGACGTTCTCCCGGTCCCGGTCCTGCGTGGTGACGACGACCTTGGAGCGGAGCTTGGCCTTGAGCTTGCGGGCGACGTCGCTGCCGATTAAGATCTCGCCTCGGCCTTCCAGGTAGCGTCCTTCGACGATTTTTTTGACCAGGAGCGAGATCTCGCGGTCGAGCTCGGGCTCGACGGCGTCGAAGCCGCCGCCGACCGTGCCGTGCGGCGAGGAGAGGATCGCCGGTCCCGAGATGCGCAGCGAATACCCTTCGACCTCCCTGTGCCGGCGGACGGCCTCGACGAGCGACGCGCTGGGACGCACCGTGTGCTCCAGGTCCTGGTCGTCGCGGTATTCCGGGTGCTCGACGACCAGGTAGCCGCTGCCGAGGCGCGTCGCCATGGCGATCAGCCGTCCGTACATGCCGTCGGAGACACCGGTGAAGAAAAGGCACAGGGCGACCCCCAGGGCGACCGAGACGGCGGTGATGAGCGTCCGCCGGCGGCGCCGCCAGAGGTTTCGCCAGGCAAGCTTCCAGAGCATCCGAGGACCTCCTTACACGTGGTAGATGGCCTTCACCGGCTCGATGACCGCCGCCTTGACGGCCGGGTAGAGCACGGACAGAAAGGAAATGACGAAAAGCGCGACGAGAGGAACACCGAGCGCCTGCGACGTCAGCTCCGCGTAGAGCACCGGGTCGAGGACGTTGCCCGAGACCGCGAAGCCGTCGGGCGCGAACGCGCTGAGGTCGATCCCCCGGTGTCCCACCCAGAGGGTGAGCGGCACCCCCACCGCGGCACCGGCGGCCGCGGAGAGGACGCACATCCAGAAAGTCTCGAAGTAGATCAGGGCGACGATCTGGCGTCCTTTGAACCCGACGGCCTTCATGACGCCGAGCTCCCGGATGCGTTCGAAGACCATCATCAGCATCGCGTTCATGACGACGAGTGCGGCACCGAGGTAAACCGTCAAGGCGTAGATCGGCGAGGCTCGCTTCGACATGTCGATCAACTCGGCCTGCGCCGGCAGGATCTCGCGCCAGGTCTCGGTCTTGCCCGCCTCGCTCACGATCTCTTCGATCGCCGCTTTGGCCGCGTCAAGCTCCATGCGCTCCGGGATGCGGACGACGATCTCGTGGGCCTGGCCCGTGCCGAGGTGAAAGAGCCGCTGGTAGTCGGCCAAGGTGACGAGGCCGAGCGAGCGGTCCTCGACCTCGGAGAAGTTCTTGTAGACCCCGACGACGTCGAAAAGCTCGTTGCCCATGGTGCCGTCGGCGGCCATGACGACGACGCTCAAGACGTCGCCGGGCACGGCGTCGAGTTGCGCCGCGAGCTTCTTGCCAAGGACGATCTCGCCGACCTCGAGCGTCGCGGGCAGGAGCTCGAAGCCTTCCTCGTCCCCCAGTGGATCGGCCAGAGGATCCGCGAACGCTTCGCTGAGGCTCTCGTCGACTTCCTCGTCCTCGAACGTCATGGAGCGGGTCTCGCCGGAGAGGAAGCTCCCCGCGACGAGGTGCCTCGCGAGGTGGAGCTCGGTGACTCGCGGCTCGTCGTCGAGCGAGAAGGCCTGGAGGCGGACCCCGGCCGACTTGCCGCTGCGCTCACTGGCCATCAAGCCGTAGCCGAAGGCGCGTGCGGCGGCGGAGAAGCCTTCCTCGGTAAGCCTCCGCACCAGCTCGTCCGAGCCCGCGACCACCTCGTAGAGGTTCTGGTCGGTCCGGTAGAGGGGATGGTGGACCTGGACGTGCCCCAACGTCAAGGCGACGACGTTCTCCTCCATCTGCAGGACGTAGCTCTCCATGATGCCGAGGAAAAAGACCAGGATCGCCACGGAGAACGCCAGCGCCGAGATCGTAATTGTCGACCGGCGCTTGCTGCGCCAGATGTTGCGCCAACCGAGTCGCCAGTAGAGCTTCACCGCACCTACCTCCGCTTCAGGTTCTGGAGGCTGAAGAACTCGTCTTTCAAGTCGACGTCGAACATCAGCTTCTCGTAGACGATCTCGGTGAACTCGTCGGGCTTCTCAGTCGGTGCCATGCGCATGCGCATGGGGACGAGGCGGTCGCCGATGTCCTGGACCTGGTCATAGGTGGCGCGGCGTACGAGCGTCCCCTCCTCGTCGTAGTAGTCCTGCCAGGTGGGGATGAAGGTCTCGCGGTCGACCTCGAGGACGATCTTGCCCCACACGACCGGTGCGTCGGGCTTGGGAAGAAGGGTGAGCTCGTAGACCGCTCTGCCATCCTCGGTTTCTTTTTCGACGAGCTCGAGCTCGTAGTCCTCTTCCAGGCGGCTTTCGCGGACCAGGTCGTCGTTGGTGAAGTGCGAGCCCATCCACGAGCCCATCATCATCGACGACGGCACCTTCATCACCCGGCGAGTCTTGGGCAGGTAGTTCCAGATGTTCTCCTCGACCTTGAGCGTCGCGGTACCGGCCTCCTGCTTGGGCAGGGTGATGCGGACGAGCGAGAGGTCCTTGCCCTTGGAGTAGCCCTTCATCTGGAGCGTCCGCTCCCAGTTTTCGGTCTTGACGTGCATCGACATGAGCGCCGCGGAGGAGGTGCCGCGCCACAGGTCGTCGATTTTTCTCAGGATCTCCTTGCCGTCCATGGCTGCGGCGGGAGCGACGAGGAGGGCGGCAGCCCCAAGCCAAGCTCCGAATCTTCGCATTACAGCTCCTTTCCTTTCACCGGCTCCCACACGGAGTGGCTGACCTGGCCGTGCTCCCGGAGCACCACGGCCAGACGTAGGCCGAGGTCGCTTGCCTGGGCCCCGCCACGGTCCACCTCACGGTGCAGATGGATGCTCAGGTCGGTGCCGACCGTGACGTGGCGGTAGAGCTCGAGGCGTACCTCGGAGTCACCCTCCCCGAGCGAGCCCAAGAGCTCCTGAGCCAGCTCTTCGGGGACCCCTTCGAGGGATCGCAGGGTGATGATTTCGAGCACGTCCATCTTCGTCGCTCCACACCCTGCTTCTGAGCACGTCCCGTGCCAACCATTGGCGCACGGAGATTCAAGGCCCGCTGCATCCGGATCGCCGCATTTGGCAATCGGGATTGCCGAATGTGGCAACTCGGGTGTAGGATTACCGTATCTGGTATTTGGTAATCGGTATGAGAATCGACGAGAACGACTTCTTCCACGAGGCGACGCTCAGAATCTGCGGCCACCTGGCGATCGAGTCGGGGATGGCCTCGTGCGTGCGCTACCTCGCCCCGATCGTCCCCCTGGACGTGATGATCGTCGATCTCATCGACGGGAACAGCGGTGCCATCCGGACGATCGCGCAGGCGACGGCCGCGGGTGGAAAGCGCTTCGAGCGGACGACGCAGGTCCCGCCGGTCCCGCCGGCGGAGGCGGCGCAGTGGGCCGAGCGCCGGGTCTGGATCATGAACCGGCCGGAGGAGGACCCCGTCGGCCGGCGGATGACCGAGGCTTTCGGCATCACGGGCCATTCGCTCCTCCTTCTATTCCTGGAGCTCGACGGGCAGCGGATTGGCAAGCTGGTCCTGGCAGCCGTCGGCCGGGACCGCTACACCGAAGAGCACGCGCGTCTCGTTTCGCTTCTGAACGAGCCTTTTGCCATCGCCCTCGCCAATGCCTTGGAGCACCGTGAGGTCGAGCGTTTGAAGGACCTCCTGGCCGACGACAACCGCTATCTCCGGGAGGAAATCTCCCGCCTGCGGGGGGAGGAGATCGTCGGCGAGGACTTCGGCCTGGCTCCGGTGATGGATCTCGTCCGCCAAGTCGCGGTGCGCGACTCGCCGGTCCTTCTCCTGGGGGAGACCGGGGTCGGCAAAGACGTCATCGCCAAGGCCATCCACGACGGATCGCCCCGCCGTCAGGGTCCGATGGTCAAGGTCAACTGCGGCGCGATTCCCGACACGCTCTTGGACAGCGAGCTTTTTGGTCACGAGAAGGGTGCCTTCACCGGGGCGCTGGCCCAGAAGCGCGGACGCTTCGAGCGCGCCCAGGGGGGCACGATCTTTCTCGACGAGGTGGGGGACCTGCCGCCCGAGGCCCAGGTGAGGCTTCTGCGGGTCCTGCAGACGCGGGAGATCGAGCGGGTGGGAGGGAGCGGACCGATCATAGTCGACGCGCGGGTCGTCGCGGCGACCAACCGCGACCTGGAGGCGATGGTGGCCCAGGGCCGCTTCCGCAAGGACCTGTGGTTTCGGTTGAACGTCTTCCCGATCACGGTACCACCGCTCCGCGAGCGTCGCCCCGACATCCCGGCGCTCGTCCAGCACTTCATCGATACCAAGGCGCGGCGGTTGAAGCTGGAGACGGTGCCGAGGCTCGTCCCTGGGGCCCTCGAGCCACTCATGGGCTACGACTGGCCGGGCAACGTCCGCGAGCTCGAGAACGTCGTCGAGCGGGCGCTGATCCTCTGTCGCGACGGCGAGCTTTCCTTCGACCGCTGGATCCCCACCGCGGCCGACGGCGCCGCTCCGCCGGCCGGGAGCGCGCCGGACGACGACGAGCCCCTGAAGCTCGACGAGCTCGTCGCGCGCCACGTTCGGCGGGTCCTGGAGCGGACCGGGGGCAAGGTCCACGGCCCCGGCGGGGCCGCGCAGGTTCTGGGGATCAACGCTTCGACGTTACGCAATCGGATGCAGAAGCTCGGCATCCCCTTCGGGCGCCTTCGCTATTCACCCTCCCGATAATTGTGCTCCCAACGAATCGCCCGACGCACGCCTTCGGGATCGCCTCCGCGAAGGCCGCGGCTCTTCTCCTTCCGACCTCTCTACGGACTCGCCCGAAGGAGCAAAGAAAGCTCGTCGGACGCCATGTCCTCGTGGATCGGCAAGAGCAGGTATTCACCGTCGCGTTCGAGCCCTTCCGGCAGGTCTCCGGTCCAGCTCGCGATGTAGAGTCGCGCCGGTTCGGAAGGCGGCGGGATCACGATCTTGACCGTCTCGCCCGGCCGGACGACGAATCGTTTTCGCCCGACGCTGGCCGAGGATTCCGTATGGCTCATCGCGGAGAAGCTCTTCCTCAGGACCGAGCGCGTGTGGACGATCACCAGGAGCTCCTCCTCTGCGGTCCACCAGGAACGGACGTTGCCTGAGATCCGCAGCTCCACTCGCGCGGTGTCGCCGTCCTCACCGCGCACCTCGGGGACCTCCCAGCGCCGCGCCTCGAAGTCGAAGCCGAGAGCCTCGCCTTGCCGGCCTTCGAGCTGCTGGCTCAGGACCTTGCCGGGTCCGCCGGCCTCGTCGTAAAGCAGCCACACCTCGAGGCGCGAGGGGTTCTGCGCCAACTCCGGCGCTCCGGCGACCTCGGCCGAGAGGGTCACCATGAGGGATTCGAAGAAGCACTCGAACCCCTCCGGCACCTCGAGCTCGACACGGTCCAGGATGCGGTATTGGCCGTGGTTGAGCACCACGGTGCCGCCGCCTGAGGCGACCTCGCGCGGCCAGTCGTCGGCGGTTCCCGCTTCCACGTCGGTGCGCAGCCGGGCCCAACGGTAGGCCAGGGTCACCCTTTCGTCCCGGAGGTCGACGAGCCGGGAGTCGATTTTCCAGAGAAAGGTGGGACCCGGCGCCGGCTCCTGGGGCATGACGCCGCCCATCTGGTAGGTGCAGTGAGGCGCTCCGCCGCGGCCTGCGTCCCTGAAGCCGGCGGCGATCAGAAGCTGCGTCTCCTCTTCGGCCGCCAACCCTCCGCCGACGGAGCCGCCCTCGTAGGTGTGACCGCCTTTCTGGGTCAAGAGGAGCCGGGCCTCGACCTTGGGGGTCAGCTTCTCCGACGGCATGACCGGCTCGGACGGTTGGGCCAAGACCACCGCGGTGGCCGAGAGGAATGCTGTGACGAGGACGAACGACCATGTCTTCATGGGGGGTCTCTCCTGGGGTCTTGTCGTTATTCGGGATGCCAGTCGACGCCGGCCTCGAAATAGAGCACCCGGTTCGGGACCGGGGGCTCGGACGCGGCCGTCCTTTCGGCCGGCGTCGCGGCTTGCGGGGTCCCCTCGGGAGGGAGGGGCGGTTTCCACCAGAGCCAGAACGAGAAGACGACGGCGGCGAAAGCCGCCATGGCCGCCGGGATCGCCATCGGCAGGGGCGCCGGGCGCCACCACCAGGGGAGGGGGCGCGCGAAGCGGTCGTCGAGGACGGTGACGAGCGCCGGGCTCGGGCGGCGCGGGTCGCGTTCCAGGGTCTCGCGCAGGCGCAGGAAGTCGAGCAACGCGGCGTGGCCCACCGGCTGCTCGAGCATCTCCACCAGGTGCGCGGTGTCGACGGCTTCCCCGTCGACGAAGGCGGAAAGGATCTCCAGGTCTCTCTCTTGCATCAGGCTTCTCCTATCTATCGGAGGTTCTCCGACTCCGCCAGGGCCGCGCGCAGGCTCTGGCGGGCCCGGTAGATGCGGGACCGTACGGCCGCGCGGGTCGTACGGCAGGCGGTGGCGATCTCGTCGTAGCTCAGGCCCCCCACCTCACGCATCAGGAAGAGCTCGCGCTCTTCGTCGCCGAGTTGATGGAGGGCGTCGTCGAGGCGCAGCTGCACTTCCTGGCGCGGGTGCACGGCCATGGCCTCCGGCGGCGGGTCGGCCCGCTCGGGACGACGCTTCCTTCGGCGCCAACGGTCGATCCACAGGTTGCGGGCGGTGCGAAAAAGCCAGGCCCGCTCGCCAAGGTGCCCGCCAGCGGCCGAACCGCGCAAGGCCCGCAGGAAGACCTCCTGCGTCAGGTCCTCGGCCACCGCCTCGGCGCCGCCCAGGCACAGGAAGAAGCGGTAGACCTGGAGGTGGTACTGTTGGTAAAGCTCTTGGATCGCCATCTCGTCTCCTCATATCTTAAGACGACCAGGACCCGCGAAGATCGCAAAGAATCTTCGAGCGGTCTCGAGAGCTATCCCGGGTGCCAGAGCGCCACTCGGCGGGGGTGGCGGCGGTGGCGGTAACTGACCACCGGAAGACCCCCTTTTTGAATGTAGCCCGGGCTTCACCCCAGCGTTGCATTGAATCCGGACCGTTTCGGCCCAAAGTCCCTGGGATCCAGGGCTGAACGGCTTTTGAAGGGGGGGGCGAGTCAAAGCTCACCTGCGGTGAGGTCTGGCGACAGCATCGCCAGCGGGCGTTGTGGGGTTCGATCTAATAACCCGGCATTTATGCCCGTGCTACGAGTTCGAAGACGGCTCAAGACACCCTGTGTCAACCTCTAGGTCCAAATCGGCTTCCAGAGAAGACGAAGAG
>CBDUYN010000268.1:0-10080 GCA_965371445.1 uncultured bacterium
GGCGAACCGGCGGCCGGCGAACCGGCGGCCGGCGAACCGGCGGCCGGCGAACCGGAGATCGCAGCCGTGGAGACGATGAAGCCGGCGGCTGTGGAGAGCCCCGCAGAGGCGTCCACGAGCGACGTGGCTGCGCCAGAGCCCGGCGAGCCCTCACCGGTTCGCCGGCCGCCGCTTCCGGAGCCGCTACCGGTGAGCACGGCGTCTTCGCCGTCACCCGCTCAGCCGGACCCGGCACCAGCTCCCGCATCGCCGGTAGCGGCGCCGAGAGTGGCCGCTCCGGCGGCTCCCCCGGTGGTCGCCGCGGCTCCGGCGGCCGCGCTACCCCCGGCCGCTGCATCCGCCGCTCCTCGCCCTCGTAAATCGCGTCTGGGTGGAATCGATGCGCTTGCGGAGCTCGAAAAGCTTCGGCGACAGGCGCTGCACCCCAGGCCCGGCCGCGCGTCGGTCCGCAACGGACGCGAAATTCGCCGCGAGGTCGAGGTCTGTCTCGCTCCGGACGATTTTCGGCGCACTCACCGCTTCTCCCTGACCCTGCAACTGGAGGACAGGGATCAGCAGGTGGTCGACGAGGTGCGTCACGTCCACGTCGATTTTGAAGACATGAGCTCCCTTGAGGAGCTCCAGTTGCGCTTCATGATCGCCCTCAACACGAAGACCTGAGAATCGCGCCACGACGAGCGCGCCAATCGAATGAGGTGTCCGTTCTGTTCCAAGAATAACGACCGGGTCGTCGACTCCCGCGAAAGCCGTGACGCTGTGACGATCCGGCGCCGGCGGGAGTGTCTCGACTGCCATCGGCGTTTCACCTCGTACGAGCAGATCGAGGACATTCCGTACATGGTCGTGAAAAGCGACGGACGGCGCGAGCCCTGGAACCACGGCAAGCTGATGGCGGGCTTGAGAAAAGCCTGCGAGAAGCGGCCTATTCCTGCCAACGACCTAGAGGAGGCTGTCGAGACGATCGAGACGAGGCTTCACCAGCGCGAGGAGCGGGAGATTGGCACCCGGGAGGTCGGGGCGATGGTGATGGATGCCCTGCGCCAGCTCGATCCCGTGGCCTATGTGCGGTTCGCTTCCGTTTACCGCCGGTTTGAAGACGTCGGTGCCTTCGTGGAAGAGGTACGCAGCCTCCTCCACGACACCCCGACGCTCGACCCTGAGCCGGGCGCCCCGGAGCGGTGATCCGCGGCCGTCGCCGTGGCGCAGATTCTCTTACACCCCGATTGCGACGAGAGAGGTCATGGCCCAGAACCGTCCGTCCGAGGACATTGAGTCTCTGAAGGTCCCCGACGTTTTACCGGTGCTGCCGCTCAAGGACACCGTCGTCTTCCCCTATGTCATCGTCCCCTTGTCGCTCGGAGCGGAGGCGAGCATCCTGGCGGTGGACCAGGCACTTTCCCGCGATCGGATGGTGATGTTGGTGACCCAGAAGGATGCGTCCGAGGACACACCGCTTCCGGAAGGGCTCTTCACGGTGGGCACGGTGGGCATGATCCTTCGCATGCTGAAGCTCCCCGACGGCCGGATCCGGATCCTGGTCCAGGGCCTGGCCCGAGCCGGGCTCCAGCGAATCACCCGAAGCGAACCGTTCTTTCAAGCCCGTATTGAGCGCCTCGACCGCGAGGAGGGCGAGCGTCCGTCGCCTCGCCGCCGGAAAAAGGCCCAAGAGGAACTCGAGAGGACAGCGCTTGTACGCAGCGTCCGCGATGATCTGGAGAGGGCCGTTCATCTCGGCCGCAGCCTCTCTCCCGAAGTCATGGTGGTCGCCGCAAATCTCGACGACCCGGGCCGCCTGGCGGACCTTGTCGCGTCGAACCTGGAGCTCGAGGTCCAGGATGCACAGGCCTTGCTCGAGACTTTCGATGCGAGCGAACGGCTACGCGCGGTGAGCGAGCACCTGAATCGCGAGATCGATCTGCTCAACATGCAGCACGAGATCTCGTCGCAGGCGCGCGACGAGATCGACCGCAGCCAACGCGAGTACTTTCTGAGGCAGCAGCTCAAGGCCATTCGCCAAGAGCTGGGCGAAGCCGACGAGCTTGCCGAGGAGGTCGAGAGCTACCGGCAGCTGGCGAGTGACAAAGAGCTCCACGAAGAGGCCCGTCACGAGATCGAAAAGCAGCTGCAGCGCTTGGAGCGCTCTCATCCCGACAGCGCCGAAACGACGGTGATCCGTACGTACCTCGACTGGTTGACGGGCCTTCCCTGGGGCGCGACAAGTGCGGACAACCTCGACCTGGATCATGCTCGAGCGGTGCTCGACGAGGATCATTACGACCTGGAGAAGGTCAAGGAGAGGATCGTCGAGTTCTTGGCGGTACGTAAGCTCAAGGCCGACAGCAAAGGGCCGATCCTTTGCTTCGTGGGCCCTCCGGGGGTCGGTAAGACCTCTCTCGGACGCTCAATTGCCCGTGCCATGGGGCGCAAGTTCACCCGCCTCTCCTTGGGTGGTGTCCGCGACGAAGCGGAAATCCGTGGCCACCGTCGGACCTATGTCGGCGCGATGCCAGGGCGCATCATCCAGGGTATCCACCAGGTGGGGACCTCGAACCCGGTCTTCATGCTGGATGAAATCGACAAGATCGGCGCCGACTACCGCGGAGATCCTTCCTCGGCGCTCCTGGAGGTCCTCGATCCGGAGCAGAACGACACCTTCCGGGATCACTATCTCGGAGTACCCTACGACCTGTCGCGGGTCATCTTCATCACGACCGCGAACCTCCTCGATCCGATCCAGCCGGCATTTCTCGACCGCATGGAGGTGCTCCGCCTGTCCGGTTACACCGAGGAGGAAAAGCTGGAGATTGCGCGGGCGCACCTCGTCCCCAAGCAATGCGAAGAGAACGGGCTCGATTCCGGTCAGGTGCGTTTCACCGACCCTGGGCTCCGCAAGATCATCCGTGCCTACACGCGCGAGGCGGGTCTGCGCAACTTCGAACGCGAGATCGCCGCCGTATGCCGAAAGGTCGCCGTCCAGGTCGCCCGCGGCCGCTCGGCTCAGGTGGTGGTCTCTGTGAAGCGTGCCGAGCGTTTCTTGGGGCCGGAGAAGCATTTCAACGAGGTGTTGCTCGATCGCGACCGGGTCGGGGTGGCGACCGGCCTCGCCTGGACCGCTGCCGGGGGCGACCTGCTCTTGATCGAGGTGGTGGCGGTCCCCGGCAAGGGAAAGCTTCTGCTGACCGGTCAACTCGGGGACGTCATGAAGGAATCGGCCCAGGCGGCTCTCTCCTATGCCCGGACCTATGCTGCGGCGAACGGTTACGATGCGGAGCTTTTCACCTCCCACGACCTCCACGTCCATGCTCCGGCCGGATCGATTCCCAAGGATGGACCCTCGGCCGGTATCACGATCGCCACGGCCATCGTTTCCGTGCTGACCGGTAAAGCGGTGGATCGTACGGTCGCGATGACCGGTGAGATCACGCTGCGCGGCGAGATCCTGCCGATCGGCGGGTTCAAGGAAAAGGCGCTGGCGGCGCGGGCCGCGGGAATCAAGACCGTCCTCGTGCCGCGGCTCAACGAGCGTGACCTGCCGGAGATCCCGGCTTCGCTGCGCAGGTCCATGGAGATTTGCTTCGTCGATCACGTCGAAGAGGTCCTGGAGCGAACGCTGAAGATTGAGGAGTCCGCCGCGGATGCCCCGCAAGACGCAATCTCGTAACCGAGCGTCGATCATGCTTCGGCGAGGAGGGTCAAGCCGTGCCTCGCCCGAGAGATGAAGACGAGCTCATAGCCTGGCTAAGGCGCTACAGCGCACGCGGTGGAAGGCAATGGATCGGCGACGACGCGGCGATCCTGCCCGCCGAGAGCTTGGCGGTGACGACCGACACCCAGATCGAGGGCGTCCACTTCATCTCAGGTCTCGATCCGGCGATCGTCGCCCGTCGGCTCCTCGCGGTCAACCTCTCGGACCTCGCAGCGACAGGTGCACGTCCACGCTATGCGCTGCTTGTCCTCGCTGCACCGGCGAGCTTCGATCATGGTCGGTTTTTTCGAGCCCTCGTGGCGAAGACGCGGCGCTACGGTATGGAGCTCATCGGCGGCGACCTGGCGAAAAGCTCCTCCATCACGGCGGTGCTCACGGTCTTCGGAAGCCGATATGACAACGGACGCTGGCTTGAGCGCGGTGATGCTGAAGAGGGACAGATCCTCTGGTCAGGTGGGTTTCTCGGCGAATCGGCGGCGGGAGCCCACCTCCTCGGCCGCGGCGCGGCGCTTGTGGGACGCCAGGTGCGCTTGCCCGAAAGCTTGGCGGCGCCGCCGAGCGTTTTGGCCGCGGCGCGGCGCGCCGTGCGGCGACACCTGGAGCCGCAGCCGCAGCTTGACCTGGGTCGATGGTTGAGCCGGCAAAGAAAAGGTGCGGCCATCGACTGCTCCGACGCCTTGGCGCGGGACCTTCACCGTTTGTGCCGCGAGAGCGGTGCCGGCGCCGAGGTGGATCTCGCGGCGCTGCCCCGCGGGCGCAACTTTCAGAAGCTCTGTGAAACGATCGGCTGCGACGCTCGGGAGCTTGCGCTCGGTGGTGGGGAGGACTACGTGTTGCTCTTCACCTTGGAGCCGGGGCTTCGACCACCGCGCGAGCTGGGTTGCCACCCCATCGGCAGGATTTGCCGAGGTTCCAAGGTCGAAGTCGTCGACGGCAAGCATCGCAACGAGCTCCCTCCCCTGGGATGGGATCATCTGCGCTAGCCGGAGCGAGCAAGAAAAGACCCCGCCGGAAAGGCGGGGTCCTCGAAAGCCTCGCGTAGGGCTTTGAAAGCCCAACGTCCGGGCCAGGATTACCTGCCCTGAAGGACGACCTGAGCCTTGAGGGGCCTGGCGAGCTTCTTCTCCATCCTGGCGATGGCACGCTCTGCCTTCTGCAAGGCCTTCTCGAGAGTCTTGACCCGCGTGGTGAGCTCGGCCTCGCTGGCGACCGCTTTCGGACGGCCGGGGCCGCGGCGAGCGGGTGCAGCCGCTTTTTTGGCAGTGGGTTTGGCCTTGGCGGCACGCTTCTTTCCCGAGCCGGCCTTGCGCCCGACCTTGCTCGTCTGACGCAAGTTCGTGAAAACCTCCACCGCGTCAGGCAGGAAGCGGCGCGAGCGCCCAGTTCCCTTGTGCGGGATCTTCCTGAGGCTGTTCTTCACGTAGCGCAAGAGCGTCGGGTAGGAGATCTTGGTCAACTTGCCGATCTCGGTGAGCGTCAGAAGTTGCTCCGCAGCCTTCTCTGGGGCGGCGGCAGCCTTGTTCGGGGCCGCTGCGGCCTTCTTCGTCGGCTTTCTACCCCGCCGCTTCGCCGGCGCAGCCGCCGTCTGGGCAGCCGCTGCGGTCGCGGTCTTGCGCGGCCGGCCGCGGCGTCCGATGTTCTCCTTCTTCAGCTCCGCGAAGACCGCCAGGGCTCCCTCGGGATAACGCTGGGAACGGCCGGATCCCTTGGAAGGGATGCGGCTCTGATAGAGCTTCTTGTAGCGCTGCAAGGTGGGCATCGAGATCTTGGTCTTCTTTGCCACCTCCGTCAGGGTGTAGAGCTTTGCGTCTGGCATGGTCGTTACCTCCTTTGCCGTTGATTTGGGGTTCGAGTCATGAGCAGTCTCGTCATTTCTAAGATAACCTCTTGGAAATGTCAAGGGGTGTTGGGAATTCTCCCGGATTGGAAGGTTCCAGGAGCCGCCGATCCGATCCCCATTTTCGGGTGGGATGGAAGCCGGGTGGCGCCCGATCGTTACGCCACGTCAAGAGATGCCAAGCTGGCGTACGAGGTAGGACAAAGCCTGACGGGTCAAGCCCAGCTGGCGAGCCGCCAGCGCCCGGTTGCCACCACTTGATTCCAGGGCGTCGACGAGCAGTTTCCTTCGGTACGCCTCGACCAACTGATGATAATTCCCGACGCGCGCAGCTCCCTCCTTGGAGGTGGGAAAATCGAGGTCGGAGGCTTGGATCTTGTGGCCGGAAGCGAGAATCGCGGCGACTTCCAGGACGTTTTCCAACTCGCGAACGTTTCCCGGCCAGGTGTGGCGCAGGAGCTTGCCACGCGCCTCCGCTGTCGTCTTGAGGGCCGGCTTTCCTTTGCCCAACCGCTCTAGAAAGTGCTGAGCGAGGAGCAAAACGTCGCCGCCGCGCTCGCGCAACGGCGGCAGTCGGATCGTCGCGACCTTGAGGCGGTAGAAGAGGTCCTCGCGAAACTCTCCTGCTTCGACCATCCGTTCGAGGTCGCGATGGGTGGCCGCCACGAGGCGTACGTCGGTCTTGCGGGCGAAACTTTCGCCGACCCGCCGGATCTCCTTTTCCTGCAACACCCGCAGGAGCTTTCCTTGAGCGTTTGGCGGCAAATCGCCGATTTCGTCGAGGAAGACGGTACCGCCGCGTGCCGATTCGAAAATCCCAGCGCGGTCGCGCTCCGCACCGGTGAACGAGCCCCGAACGTGCCCGAAAAGATCCGCTTGGACGAGGTTCTCGGGAAGGGCAGAGCAGTTGATCGCCAGGAAAGGGCCCTCCGAGCGCTGGCTCAGAAGATGCACACGGCGCGCCACGAGCTCCTTGCCGGTGCCGCTTTCGCCCAGGATCAGGATCGGCATCTCGGCTTTTGCCAACGCCTCAAGGCGTTCCAAGGCTTGCGTGAGGCTTTCGCTTTCGCCCAGGATGCCGCCGACGGAAGCGGGCCCTTGAGGGCGCTTCGGCTCGACTTGCGCAGGTGGCTCGACGTCGGGCTGCAAAAGAGTGAAAAGGCACCTGAGCGCCGGATCTTCTGTCGGCGAGCGGAGGACGAGACTGCCGTTCAAAAGCGGGGCCTCGAGCTTTGAGGAGCCCCCCGGACCGGCGATGAGGAGCGTTTCTCTTTCTCCACGGACGTAGCTCAAGCTGGCGTCGCGGTAGCCTGCCGAGCGCAGGAGCTGCTCGACGTCGGCGAGCTCACGGCGGGGGTTGGCGAGGTAGCTTTCGAGGGCTCGCCAAGGGCTCGACGACTTGGAATCCAATTTCTCGGCCAGGCCCTCGGCACCGGCCTTGCGCAAGGTGGCGACGGCCCGGCGGACCCATTCGGGCGGTACCGAGCCGGGACGCACCCCTTCGCAGTCGAAAACGAGACGCCCGGCACGGAAGTCTTCCATGCCGCTCAAGACACTCCAGAAGGAGGGGTCGGGATCAAAACCGGTCACATGAGCCGACCAGAAGGGTTCCCAAATGGTTCCGGACGCCTGGTCGGCCGCTTTTTCGGCGCGACCGGCAAGCGCCCAGACGGCGGGGCGCTCTTCGGGCTCGAGCTCGTTCAAGGCCTTTGGCGAGACGCGCTCAAGACAAGCCGCCGCCGCCTTGCGCTCACCCAGCCAGCCATGGGCCCGTGCCGCCAGCAGGTCGAAGTTTTCTCCCGAAGCTTCGACACCGCGGTTCAAGACGTACCGAGAGGCTTCGCTACAGCGTAACAAGGCGGCGCTGAAGCGACCCTGGGCGAGCTCCAGGCGCACCCAGAGCTCCAGGTCTTTCACCAGGCCGGGAACGTTGCCCGAACGGCGGTTTTCCGCTGTCGAGAGCTCGAGGGCCTCGGTCACACCCTGGAAACGGCCGCGGCGCAACCGGACTTCGGCGAGGTTGTAAAGCCCCAGCGTTTCGCGCGCCGGCCCCTCGCAGGTGGAGAGCAGACGCAGGGCGTGCTGACAGGCGCGCTCGGCTCCGTGGAGGTCGCCCAATAACACCCGGGCGAGGCCGAGGTCGTTCCATCTGCGGCCGGCCTCGGAGCGCAGCATCTGCCGGCGGCCGTTAAGCGTCTCGCGGAGGCTCTCGGCCGCCGCCGTGCCGTCGCGCGTCCCGATAGCCAGGAGCGCTCGAACCTGGTGCCAGCGCCGCTTTAGCTGGGGATCTTCGCGGCCGGCGGCCGCCGCTTCGAGATGGCGTCTCGTCGCCGAGTAGTCGTTGCGATCCCAGGCGGCTTCGGCAGCGACGAGCTCGGCGCGCCAGCGCAGCGGTCCTTGACGCGGTGCCGATTGGAAGGCCCGGGCCGTCCAGTCGGTGTCCGGCCGGCCACGGTGATAGGAGAGCCTCGCCGCCACCTCGGCGACGTCCAGGACCTGTCCCGAGCGAAGCTTCGAGCGCTCCAGAGCGGCCAGGGAGCGTACGGCGGCGGAATACTCACCCAGGGCCAGCTGGCATTTGAGGCGCAGCAGGCGAGCCTCGAAGTGGCTTCGGCCCTTGAGCGCTTCCAGAGCCTGCGAGTAGTGTCCGAGCGCAAAGAGGCTTTTGGCGAAAAGGAGCGTCTCGTCGCGGCTTTGAGGTGGCCGGCGCCGCCACACCACGGCTGCGCTGCGGAAGCGGCCTGCCTCGGCCCGCTCGACCGGGTCGGTCTCGGCCGAGTAGCCCTCCCAGGCGTCGGCCGCGCCGTCGGTGCGCAGCAGCGCCTCGATACCCGCCCGATCGCCCCCAAGCCGGCGCAGGCGCCGCCGCGCGCCGCCGGGTCCGGCGACCCAGACGTGCGTACCCCGGGGCGTCCGATGCTCGCCCACGAGCGCCGTACGCGCGGCGGCAAACGTCGGTCGCCACAAGAAGGGCGCCGCTTCCAGGATCTCGGCCACCGCCTGGTCGGGCGAGGACGGGACGAGGACCTGGAGCCATCGACCGACGAGATAGCGCGCCGCCCGCCGCGCTTCGCCGCGGCCGGCGACCGTCCCTTCGGTCCCGAAAAGCCGGCGAACGAATCGCAAAAGCTCCACCTGGGCGGGCTCCACGGCGCGGCCGGTCTCGACCGTGCCGAACGTGAAACGGCCGTCGTCGAGCAACCGCCCGGCGTCCCAGCCCTGAGGCAGGTAGAGGCCGCCGTGCTCCAGATGGGCGAGAAGCGCCGCTCCCTGGAACACCCCGGAGATACGCTGTTGATCGGTGAGCCGGGCCCGGTCGATCGGGACGCCTTCGTCGCTTCCGTCGATAGCTGGGTGGAAAAGGCGAGGGATGTCGTCGGGCTCGGTTCTCATCCTAGGGGCTCCTCCAAGAGTCTTCGGGAGGTGGTGTCTGGAGGCTCTCCAGGTCATGCCAGAAGTCCGGGTAGGACTTCACGACCACCCCGGGGCTCTCGATCACGACCCCGGGCCGGCGCAGGCCGACGAGAGCCAGGCTCATGGCGATGCGATGGTCGCCGTAGGTGCGCACGACGGTTCGTCCTTGCGGCGGCGCCTGGTCGGCCCAGACTCCCGGGATCACGAGCCCGTCGTCGAGCTCTTCGACCGTCGCTCCGAGGCGTTCAAGCTCGGCGGCCATGGCCGCCAGGCGGTCGGACTCCTTGATCCGCAGGTGCGGCACGTTCGAGATCCGCGTCGTGCCGCGGGCAAAAGGCGCCAGGGCCGCGAGCGTCGGCACCTGGTCGGGCATCGCCGAAAGGTCCGCCTCGAGAGCCACGAGCTCATCGGTGCCATGCACCGTGAGGCCGGCGTCGTGCCACTCGATGCGTGCCCCCATGCGCTCCAGGAGGTCGACAAAGCCGCGGTCACCCTGGCGCGAAGCCGCGGTGACGCCCTCGATCGAGACCGTGGCGCCGCCCAGCGCCGCCGCGGCGGCCGGATAGGCGACGGACGAGAAATCGCCCTCCACCTCGACCTCCGACGATCGGAGCTCGACCGGACGGACCTCCCAGACGTCGCCCCGGCGCTCGACGCCGCCGCCGAAACCGGCGATCGAGTCGAGAGTCAGGTCGACGTAGGGCTCGGAGGTCAGGGCCACGACCTGGAGCCGGGTCGTCTGCGGCGCCTTCAAGGCAGCCATCAAGACGGCCGAGAGATACTGGCTGGAAGACGACGCGTCGAGCTGCGCTTCGCCGCCCTGGAGCGTCGCCCCGTGGATCGTAAGCGGTGCGAAGCCCTCCTCGCGCGGACACTCGATTTTCGCTCCGAGCTGGCGCAGGGTCTGAAGGAGCGGTCCCACCGGACGCTCCCGCAGCCGCGGCACGCCGTCGAGGCGCCACGTCCCGGGGAGCGTCGTGAGCGCCGCCGTCAGGAAGCGGAACATGGTGCCGCCGTTGCCGCAGAAGACCTCCCTCTCCCCGGCCGGCGAACCGGCGCTCGCCGCCTCGCCGGTTCGCCGGCCGCCGGTTCGCCGGCCGCCGGTTCGCCGGCCGCCGGTTCG
>CBDUYN010000269.1:0-10077 GCA_965371445.1 uncultured bacterium
GGCCCGGCCGATCGCGGCCCGGCCGATCGCGGCCCGGCCGATCGCGGCCCGGCCGGACCGTGCGGCCGGCTGAGAGCGGGGCGGGGCGGCTTGGCTCATGGGAGTGGGGGTCGAAGGGTCTCAAGCGGAGAAGCGTCTTCCGGCAAGACGATGACGACGTCGCCCGGACGCACCATGCCGAGCTGCTCGCGTGCCAGACGTTCCAGGGTCAAGGGGTCGTCTTCGATCGTCCTCACGTATTCCCGCAGCACCCGGATCCTCGCCTCCGAGGCCTCGATCTGCTCCGCGAGCTCGGCCTCGTGGGCCCGGGTCGCGGCGAGGTCACGGTAGCTCTTGAAGCCGGCGGTGGCAAGGAGCGCCAACAGGAAAAGCACCGCCGCACCGATCAGGGGACGGTAGGGAGAATGCTGCGGGGTGGGCTTTGATTCGCTCAAGGGTGCGGCGTAGAAGCGTCTCCAAGCCGGGACGTCTTTCTTCGCCTCCTCCGGTGCAGCGGACCATTATAGCGCGCCGCGCGGTGAGCGCTTGCCACCCAGAGCTGGCCTCAGCCCTTGAAGCGCGGGTAGGCCGTCGCTCCGAGGTAGTTGGCCGCGTCCTCCAGCTCTTCTTCGATGCGCAGCAGGCGGTTGTACTTCGCCACCCGGTCGCTGCGACACGGCGCTCCGGTCTTGATCTGCCCCGCCTGCGTGGCGACGGCGAGGTCGGCGATCGTGGTGTCTTCGGTCTCGCCCGAGCGGTGGCTGATGACGTTGGTGTAAGCGTTGACCTTGGCCATCTCCACGGCCTTCAGGGTCTCGGAGAGCGTGCCGATCTGGTTGACCTTGACGAGAAGCGAGTTGGCCATCCCCGAGGCGATGCCCTCGGCGAGGATCTTCTGGTTGGTGACGAAGAGGTCGTCGCCCACCAGCTGGACGCTGTCGCCCAGCTCTTTTGTGAGCGCCTGCCAGCCGGGGTAGTCGCTCTCGGCCAGACCGTCCTCGATCGAGACCAGCGGATAGGCGTCCACCCACTCCCGGTAGAGCTCGATCAGGTGCGAGGCTTCGAGGTCGCTCTTGCCTTCGCCGGGGAGCGCATAGCGCACACCCTCGCCGTTCGAGCCCGCGACGAGCTCGCTCGCCGCCACGTCGAACGCCAGGGCGATCTGGGTGCCGGGCTGATACCCCGCGGCCTCGATGCCCTGCATCAGGAGGTCGAGCGCGGCGCGGTTGCTGTCGAGGTTGGGCGCGAAGCCCCCCTCGTCGCCGACCGCGGTCGTCATACCTTTCTCGTTGAGGATCTTCTTCAAGGCGTGGTAGGTCTCAACCCCGGCCCGGAGCGCTTCGCTGAAGCTCTCGAAGCCGATCGGCACCAGCATGAACTCCTGGATGTCGACGGAGTTGTTGGCGTGGGCGCCGCCGTTCAAGACGTTCAACATCGGTACCGGCAGGAGCGTCGCCGCGGGTCCGCCGAGGTAGGCGTAGAGCGGCAGGCCGGCGGTGTCGGCGGCGGCCTTGGCGACGGCGAGCGACACACCGAGAATGGCGTTGGCCCCCAGACGGCTCTTCTCCGGGGTGCCGTCGAGCTCGATCAGGGTGCGGTCGACGAGCGCCTGGTCGCGGGCGTCCATGCCTTCGAGAGCGGCGCGGATCTCGTGATGGACCGACTCGACGGCTTTCTCCACCCCCTTGCCGAGGTAGCGCGAGCCGCCGTCGCGCAGCTCCAGGGCCTCACGGCTCCCCGTCGAGGCGCCCGACGGCACGGCGGCACGTCCCAGGGTGCCGCATTCCAGGATGCAATCGACCTCGACGGTCGGATTTCCACGCGAGTCTAGGATCTCGCGAGCGCTGAGCTCTTCGATCGTGAACATTGGGTGACTCCCAGGATTGGCGGACGTTTTATGCCGGTCGGCGTCGCCGGCCGCGGATTCACTTGGCGGGCTTGGACTTTCCGCTCATGCTGACCTTGCCCTCGAAAAAAGCTCCCTCGGCGATCGCGATTCTCTTGGCCGCGATGTTGCCCTGCACGTGGCAGGTCGGCTGGAGCTCGATCTTGTGCTCGGCGCTGATCTTGCCCTCGACACGACCCTCGACGACGACCTGGGCGGCGGCGATCTCGCCCCCCACCTTGCCGCCCTCGCGCACACAGAAGAGGCCCTCGGTGCCCGAGATGCCCTCGATCGTGCCAAATACCTCGATGGGGGCCGATCCGGTGATCTCGCCGCGAATGCAGATGCCTTTGCCGATCACCGTTCGGTCGTGGGAAGAAGCTCGCTTGGGGGGCTGTTGGGGCATGCGGGGTCTCCTCGAAGTCAGCTGGACGAAAACCGGACCACGATCTTACCACGGACTAGGCGAGCTCGGCGACGGCCTCGCGGACGTCCTCGAGGCACATCTCCATCCTCTCGCGATGGGTACGGAAGGAAAGAACGCAGATGCGCAGGACGAAGCGTGTGTCGAGGCGGGTAGCGGTCAGGTAGACGCGGCCGCGGCGGTTGACGCGCTCCAGGAGCTCGCGGTTCAACCGGTCGAGCTCCTCGCCGCCGAGCCCCGGACGCTCGAGGACGAAGGCCAGGAGCGAGAGCTGCGGTTCGGCGACGATCCGTATCCCAGGAATCGCGGCAAGCTCCGACGCGGCCCAGCGGGCGAGGTCGAGCTTCTCGTCGAGCGCCCGGCGAAACGCGTCGGCGCCGTGCATCTTGAACGGCAGCCAGACCCGCAGGCCCCGGAAGTCGCGCGAGAGCTCCGGCGAGACGTCGCAGAAGTCGACGAGCTCCGGGTCGTCCTGCATCGCCGGCATGTAGTCGGCGTGGACGGTGTGGGCACGGCGCAGCGTGCCGGCGTCTTGGACGAGGAGCGACCCGTTGCCGTAGGGGAGGAAGAGGCCCTTGTGGGGATCGAGGGTGATCGAATCGGCGCGCTCGATTCCGGCGAGGGCCTTCCGGCCGCGTTCGGTGAGGGTGAAAAAGCCGCCGTAGGCCGCGTCGACGTGGAGCCAGAGCCCTTCGCGCTCGGCGACGTCGGCCACGGCGCCGAGGTCGTCGACGGCGCCCGTGTTGGTGGTGCCGCCGTTGGCGGCGAGGATCGCCGGACGCAGGCCGGCGCGGCGGTCCTCGGCGATCTGCCGCTCGAGCTCGCCCATGCGCAGGCGGAGCTTCTCGTCGGAGGCCACCTGGCGGACGTGGCTCGGCCGAAAGCCCGCCAGGACGGCCGACTTCATCACCGAGTGGTGGGTCTGGTCGGAGACGTAGACGACGCCGTCGAGGAAGTCCTCGCCTAGCCGTTCGCGCCGCGCCGTGGTGATCGCGATCAGGTTGGCGAGCGACCCGCCCGTCGTCAGGAGGCCTCCCGAGCCCTCGCCGTAGCCCACCATCTCGCAGAACCAGCGGACGACGTTCCACTCCAACTGGACGAGCCCGGGCGCGGCGAGCCAGGCGCCGACGTAGCGGTTGGTGGCGTCCGAGATCAGGTCGGCAAGCGCGGAATGGAAGAGTCCACCGCCCGGGACGTAGGCCAGGTAGCCCGGGCTCGCGGTGTTGAACGAATGGGGTATGGCGCGCTCGAAAAGCAGCTCCAGGAGCTTCTCGAAGTCTTCTCCTTCGCGGGGCAGCGGCTCGGCGAGGGAACGGGCGAGCTCGGCGCCGCCCTCCCAGACCGCCGCCGGCTGCTCCGGGAGCGACTCTACGTGCGCGACGATGCGCTCCATCGTGCGCTCGACGAGGTCGCGCATCTGCGTTCCGGACAGTTCCAGGGGGTGATTTTTCATGGGATGTAGCCACTCTCTAGCCTGAGTCCGTCTTGGGAGGTAAGATGATCCCATGGTTGCTGTCGCTGAGTCGATCCCCGACGAAGAGCTCACGCTTGAGGACTGGATCGCCTTGCCCGAGGACGAACCGGGAGAGCTCATCGACGGATACCTGGAGGACGAGGAGATGCCCGACTACGTCCACGAGTTGCTGGTCATGTTCCTCGGACGGCTCTTCGGCAACTGGATTTTTTCACGCGGCGGCTTCGTCGCCGGCTCGGAGGCCAAGTTCGCGGTCGGTGCCAATCGTGGCCGCAAGCCCGACCTGAGCGTCTACTTCCCCGGACGTCGTCCACCGGCCCGCGGGGTGATCCGGACGCCTCCGGACATCGTCGTCGAGATCGTCTCGCCCCGTCCCCGCGACGGGCGCCGCGACCGGATCGAGAAGATGGCCGACTACGCCGGCTTCGGCGTCCGCTACTATTGGATCGTCGATCCGCAGTTGCGCGGGCTGGAGGTCTTCGAGCTCGGCAAGGGGGGACGCTACACCCACGTCCTGGGGGCGAGCGGAGGCGTGGTGGACGACGTCCCCGGATGCGAGGGGCTGAGCATCGACCTGGACGCCCTCTGGGGGGAGGTCGACCGTCTGGAGGACGACTCGGGGACGTCCGACGAGGGGTGAGCTCCAGGGCTCCAGATCCGTTTGCCACCCACAGGCTGACCTCACTCCTTGGAGGCAAGTAGCTGCACGAGCCACCTGAGCAACTGCACCAAGAGCAGCTTGATCTTCAAGTAGATCAACCGCACGGTCATGGCAAGAACCTCAAGCATCACGAAGACTCCAGCAGAGCTTTCGGGTCCGGCACATGACTTGCCGCCATGATTTGCTCGACGTTCCTGATCTCTTTCTCGGCCTCGCTACTGATGACCAGATCCGGCAAGTCGATAACTCTGTTCAGCGCGGATGCGTTCAAGTTGTGGCCAAGGGCCGCCTTGAGGACGATCTTCGAGCTCGGCTGCTGTTTTCCCAGGCTGTAGCTCAGCCCGGCGGAGATCTGTCCCAGAAAATCTGTAACCTCCGGCTCGTCTCCGATCGCCCGTCCTGAGGACATCCGACGAAAGTATGCCAGGAGAGACTTCGTCAGGGAGACGAGTGTTCCTCGATACCTTCCTGAATATTCGAAGCCTGCCGTCATACTGTGCGGGCTGTCCGTCAAGATCGGCGTCTTCTCGAAGCGAAGCCCACCGACTCTCAACAGCAGCTCGTCGAGCAACGCTTCTAGCCGCAAAAAATCTTCTTTCAGGTGAATCTTTAAGACCTCGGCGTCTTTGCAGGCCGCGGGGCCGGAGGAGAATTCAAAGTCCACGCTGAAGACGCCACCTTTCCGCCCCTTGACGCTTACGTAGTACGAAAAGCTCTCAAGTAGCATTGTGGCTCCTTCGACGTCGGTTCCCCGGCACGCTGGCGATCAGGCTGACAGGCCGGTCATGACCGGCCTGTCGATTCCTCTCCAAGACGAAGTCGAGCGTTGGGGTGAGCATAGATAGCGTAGGCTAGCCAGGTCGTGCTCTCGGGAAATTCTTCGCGCACTCTGATGCGTGCCGTACGGGCGGCTTGACCGAGAGTTTCGCCCTGTTCGAGACTCTCGTAAAAGATCTTGGCAAAAAGGAATGAGCTACGATCGCCAATAGACCATTGAGGGCCAACAAGGCCACCACAACAACCATCGAGAATCCACCGAGAAGCCCAAGCGCTAATAGGACTACCGATGTTTAAAAAGACCAGCGGTCGATCTCGTTGGAGCTGCGACTCGATGACGCCATGCAGATCGCGAGGTCGCAAAGACCGGCCATCGGCTAGCAGAAGTCTGGATTCGTTCGGAGCCTCCAAATCGAGTTCGCCATGGCTCACGAAGTGAAGAACTCCATTCCCGCCGTTCCGCAGAATCTGTTCAACCTCGGCATAGGTGGCATCGGATGAAGCCAGATATTGAACATTGGAGTGGCCCTTTGCAAGGGTAGCGAGGACTTTACTCTCCCGGCTAGCATAGCGTAACGGCTGGACATCTGGTGGCCTGCTGATTTCTATCGAGACGACGCGCGGCACCCAGATCTCGGTCGAGGGTGCAATCTTCCCGATCAGCCAACGAGTGAGTTCGAATCGACAGCAGAGAAAGTCGTCATCTATGATTACCTCACCCATTCTGGAGTCATAGGGCTTGACGAGCTCCCAAGGGATGGAAGGATCCTCGGAGAGGATGAGCAGCGTCTTGATTCGATCGCGGAAATTTCGATAGGCATTCCGGAGTTCCGGTGGAAAGAGAGTCTTGTAGAGTTCGTGACCCAAACTTACGAGTTCGTCCTCGACCTCGCCGGAAGAGAGGAGAGTGTCATCGGAAGCGATACGGTGTGTCAGTTTCTGGACGGTACTCAGGAGCCTGATCTGGTAGTCCTCCGGCCGTCCTCGGATTGTCACATAGCCGACCTTGTAATGAGTAAATCCAACGGCGCCCGTGTCGGAATGAAGGATATAGCTCAGGCGAGTCCCTCCGCCGACGATCTCGGTCGTAATACGAATCTCAAGATCCGCAGGACGATCGTAACGCGGGGCATCTTCCATCTCCGCATAGGCTCTTGCGAGCGCGTTGAGCGTCCCTTGACTCTCGTTACCCAACTCGCGTGATTTTTCGAGGCTTTCGACGGCCTCGCGGAATCGACGAGCCGCAAGCGACGCCTCTCCCAGCCTCCGATGGGCGAGCGCCAGGTTGCCGTCGAGCCTCGTCGCCTGCTCAAAGGCGCTCCTGGCCTCTTCGGGCCGGTCGCCCTCCAGGAGAAAGCCGCCCAGTTCCATGTAACCCTCGATGTCGTCCGAATTCTCTTCGACGAACTCCTGGAGCCGTCTCAGACCCTCGGTCCAGCGTCCTTCGGACCGCCTTCGCCGCGCCTCCTCGACCGCCGAGAAGACCTCTCCGCGATTGCTGCGTTGAATCGCCTCCCTGAGGCTCTCGTACTTCTCAGCCGCCGCATAGACTTCGCTTCGTCGGACCGCAAGCTCCTCCGAGAGGACCATGGACGGATCGTAGAGGATCCTGACGACGTCCCGCCCCGCGACGCAGCCCTGTGGCATCTGTTCTTTCGCCTGTCGGATTCGACTCTCGACCAAAGAATTCTCCGACGGCACCACCGGCGGAATCGGCGAGGCGACGAGTTGGAGGGTCTCGACCCCTACCTCCTCCAACACGAAAGCGTTGTACGCCCAGATCGATCCCTCAATGCACTCCCGGGTCAGATTGAAGACCAGGACGATCATGTCGGACAGCAGGTGCGTCGAGAGACCCCCGACGTCGGAGAAGCCGGTGCGGGAGTCGATCAGCACGTAATCAGGGTCGAGCTCTTTTTCGAGGGCACTCCTCAGCTCTTCGGCAAGCGGCGGCGTCCCCTTCTTCGGATGGAGACGCCGCCACGACAGCTCCCCTAGCGTCTTCTGGTACGACGCGTCGACCCTACCGCTCGGCATCACCCAAAGCTCGCCGGTTCCGGGAGAATCCCGGCAAGCGTGGACGTGACCCTTGATCGAAGGGCAGGATCCCCGCCGACTGTACGAGGCGGCATACTCGATGAAGCCCTTCTTCGGCGACTTGCCGTTCAGCGTGAACTCCGGGAAGCCGAGCAACGCGGGGGCTTCGAGGTCCATGTCGATCAAGACGACCCGCTTGCCGCGCCTGGCCAACGAATAGCCGACGTTGGCCAGCGCCAGCGTCCGTCCGACGCCACCCTTGTAGGAATAGAAGGCGACGAAGAAAGCCATGGCTCACCTACGCGGTCCGCGGGTCAGTGGACCACCGGGCTCGGAGCGTCACCGCAAGCCCAGAAGGGGTACGGTGCCACGACGTCAGGAGCCTCCGCGGCCGGCTCGGCCCGGGGGAGGTGGTCCGCAAGCGCCAGGCCTCGCGCCGTGGCGAACAACCAGGTGGCACGCCCCCTGGCCTTGTGACGCACGACGAGCCCCGCCTCCTCGAGCTTACGGCCCAGATTGGTCACCTGCTGCGGCGACATACCGAGCCTCTCCGAGATCTCGCCGGGACGGATCGGATCGTCGTTGTCGACCAGGAAGGCCAGCAACTGAGCGGCGCGGCCCTCAGGGCCGGCGAGCGCCTGGACGGCTTCGGCCGTAGACGGCAGTCGTTCGCCGTCCCTCAGGATCTCCAACAAGTAGGGCCAGCGGTGTCGCCACGGCGACCGCTCCTCTTGGTCCGCCCAGTCCGCCGCGTCCAGCAAGGCGTCACGCAGCTCCGTCACCTTGCCGGAACGCTCTTGGAGATAGGTGAGCAGATGCCAGCGCAGGCAGCGGTCGAGGGTCTCCCACACTTCGTCTCCGCCCGTCGTCGCGTCACGGCGGGCCGCGGCGACGGCTTCGATCGGGCTCATGTCGGTGTAGATGTACATCGGGTGACTCCGGCTCGCCTTTTCCAGCCTTCAGTGTAGCACAGATCGTCGTCAGGCACCGCCCAATAGTACACGAACGCTAAACACCATCAGGTCTTCCGAGACCTTGGCGCCCCGGCCGAGGTTCCCCTTGGAAGGGACGTAGCCGAGGTAGAGGCCCGCCTCGTCGAAGGTTCCGAGTTGACGGAGGAGCCAGGCGCTGTTGACGACGAAGACCGAGCCCCGGCAGTCGGTCCCGAAGTCCCGGGCGCTCTCGACGAAGGGCTTCATTCTGGGGGTCATCGCCGGCACGAGCAAAAGGTTGGTCCGGCTCTCGATAAAGAGCTCGCGGAGTTCCTTGCCGCAGAAGTCGAGGCAGATCGGGGTCGCCAGACGTCCCAGAGGAAAGTCGGCGATTACCACCTCCGTCGAGCACCGGACGTCCTCGAAACCGCCCCGATCATCGATTCCCAGCTTTCCGCAGAGCTCCGGCATGTGCCGGGCCTGCTCCGCGGGGATCTCAAACGGCTTGCACTTGTCCTGGGTGAAGAGCAGGCGCCCGCGGCCGTCCAGGACGTGACACCTGTTCACCCACCGGAGCTCGCTCGTCAAGTGGAAGCTGCCGGCGATCACGAGGGCCGGCTGCCGCGACGAATCCCCGGACTTTAGCCGGCTCTGCAAGTGACCCAGCAGGTCGTTGTCGAGGGTCAGCTCGGGAAAACAAAGCACGTCGACCCGGTGCTCGGCACAGCTCTCGAGCAGGCGGTCGACGATCGACCGGGCCTCCTTGAGATGCACCGATTTCAGGCCCACGAAGCGATAGGGGATGCCTTTGTGGTCGTGACAACGGTTCGGATCCGCGTGGAAGTCGAAGTCCAGGTCGGCGAACGGGGCCGCAAGAGCTATGGAGAGATCACCGTCCGACTCCCACCTCGACTGTAGGCGACCCACCGCCCGGGCGTCCAGGTCCAGGAAGCGCGGCGTTTCCGCGGAGCGGTCCAGGTTGACCAGGTGCCACCACAGGTCGAGGATTTCGCGCACCTCGTGTTTCAGGTGCCTACGCTCGCGCGTCAGCCTCTTCTTCCGAGGCACGGCTTCGGCGATCGCGTTTTCAGGCGGCGGGAGCAGCACCGCCCGACCACCGCCGAGGCGAGCCGGGAGATCAAACCCCTGACGAAGCTTCGCCTGCGTCCGCAACGAACGATGGTGGGTATCCAGCACCCTTAGAATGGCGGAGCAGCCCACGACGACACCTTCCAACTCCTCCGCCTTGAAGCTCGCCAGCTCCTCACGGATCTTGGTCAGCCAGCTTCGGGGATAAGAGGTCCGGAGCCTTTGGATTCGATGATCGATCCTGGAAGCGTACGCCTGCCAGGGCTCCTCTAACAGGCAGTCGTCGAGGGTGCCGGCGTGGGCCTCGCACAGCCGATGCAAGAGGGCGTGGAGGACGACGCTATGAGGGAAATCAGTGGCTACGTCGGTGAGCTCGTGGAGAAAACTGTCGGGGCGGTGGAACATCTACCGGATCATAGCGTCTACGAGCCTGCGTCGGACAGCGGCGAGGCCTGAAGGCGACGGGAGAGCCCTACGGCGAGGGTGCTACGTCGGAGTACCTCCCCCACTGCCAGATGCCGGACGTCAGGAGGGTGCCGTAGACCTGACTTCCGGCGCCCCAGGCCTCAAAAAGACCGGACAACGTCTCGGTGTTGTACTAGTGTAACACACCGAGGCCATGATGTTGAAGATAGACCCCTCCGACTCCGTCCCCATCTGGAAGCAAATCGAGGAAGGCGTGCGCCACCTGATCGCCTCGGGCGCCCTGGGTCCGGGCGACGCGGTGGCCTCGGTGCGCGAGCTCGCCTGCCCGTGTCCTTTCAGCAAGCGTGCAAGTACCCGCCATCGGCGGTGGCATTGCGCACGCCTCCGGCGGTC
>CBDUYN010000270.1:0-10027 GCA_965371445.1 uncultured bacterium
GGAGAATCTCCGGTGACGACCAGAAATCTCTTGGTGGCGTCCGGAGAATCTCCGGGCCCCTCCTGAAAATCTTTGGTGGCGTCCGGAGAATCTCCTGGCCCCTCCTGGAGACTTTAGGAGACCCGATCGGTCACTCCGGACGCCTCCGAAGACTTCGCGGAGACCCGATCAGTGGGCGTTCGGCGCCCTCCGAAGACTTCGTGGAGACCACCCGGGGTTCAACCCGAGCGTTGCATTGGATGAGCTCTTCGACTGGGACCGCCGGCGAGACGGCGAGCTCTCCCTGGACGTCGAGCTGGCGCCTCTGGCCCGGGAAACGACCTGGATTTCCAGGTGGCACCCTTGGTGGCGGGACCCCTGGCCAACGGAGAGATGCTGGTCACCTGGTCTGGCAGCAAATCTGACGACTCACACTGATACAAGGTGGCGAGGTGCGGCGTCTCGCCAGGTTCTCGGCCCGCAGGGACGTCCGCGCTGGGAGCGCAGGCGTCTCGCCTGCCGTGGGGACGAAGTCCCCACGCCTTGCCTTCCTTGCCCTCTTCTGACCCCCATTGGGGTCAGAAGCAGGGGTGGCAAGGTCAAGGGCCACAGACCGCGGACACGGCCGGAGCCCGGCAGAGGACGTCCGCGCGCCTCACCTTGGCCTTGTCTTTGCGCCCGCCGCGGACGCTGGCATTGCCGGGCAAGAGACCGGTATGATCCGGACAGAGCAGATGAATGACTTGAACCAGAACGCCGGAGGGAAGGAACCGATGCCGAGCAAGCGCGACGTCCTCGCGTGCCTGAAGCGCGACGAGCTCCTCGAAGCCCTCGACGCCTACGGCCTCGAGGTCGCCGACCGGCGCGTCCGCGATCAGCTCATCGACGCCCTCGCAGGGTCTCGCGCCTTCCAGCTCGACGAATGGCTCGCCGACTTCTCCCGCGAACGCCTCAAAGAGCTTTGCCGAGCCCTCGACCTCGACGACTCCGGACGCGCCAAGGCCGACATCGTCGAACGCCTCCTGCCAGCCCATCCGGCCCGGACAACGGCCCCGCCAGCGTCGTCGCCGGCGGCCACCGGACGCCCACCGCGCAAACGCGACGTCCTCGCGGCTCTCAAGCGCGACGAGCTCCTCGAAGCCCTCGACGCTTACGACCTCGAGGTCGCCGACCGACGCGTCCGCGATCAGCTCCTCGACGCCCTCACCCATTCCCGCGCCTTCCGGCTCGACGAGTGGCTCGCCGACTTCTCGCGCGACCGCCTCAAAGAGCTCTGCCGAGCCCTCGACCTCGACGACTCCGGACGCGCCAAGGCCGACATCGTCGAACGACTGTCCCCTTGGGGAGATCAAGGGGGAGAGCCACGGATCGACAAGAGCCTGCACACGGCAGCCACCACCTCCCGGAGGCACCAGGTGGACGAAACCCCGGCCAAGAACGCCGCCACCGCCACCGTCCCGGCACCCGGACGCCCGGACGCCGCCGCTCTGGACGACGGCCAGCCTCCCGCGCCGGCCAAGTCTCGACCCGTCAAGTCTCGACCCGCCAAAGCCGCCGAGATGAGCCCGGACCAACAGCTGAGCTGGATCGCCAACTTCATCTGGGGCATCGCCGACGACATCCTCCGCGACGTCTACGTCCGCGGCAAGTACCGCGACGTCATCCTGCCGATGGTCGTCCTCCGACGGCTCGACGCCGTGCTTGAGCCGAGCAAGCAGGCCGTCCTCGACATGAAGAAGGCCCTTGACAAGGCCGGCATCGCCAACCAGGAGGCCGCGCTCTCCAATGCGTCAGGCCAGGCCTTCTTCAACGCCTCGCCCTTCACTCTGCACGACCTCACGGCCCGCACCAAGACAGCCCAGCTCACTGCCGACTTCGAAGCCTTTCTCGACGGCTTCTCCGCCAACGTCCAGGACATCCTCGACAAGTTCAAGTTCCGCAACCAGATCCCCACCCTCGTCCAGGCCGACGTCCTCGGCAGCCTGATCGGGAAGTTCCTCGACGACCGTGTCAACCTGAGCCCCGAGCCGGTGCGCCATGCCGACGGCTCCGTCCGCCTGCCGGGGCTCGACAACCACGCCATGGGCACCATCTTCGAGGAGCTGATCCGCCGCTTCAACGAGGAGAACAACGAAGAGGCGGGCGAGCACTTCACGCCGCGCGACGTCGTGAAGCTGATGGCCGACCTTATCTTCCTGCCCGTCGCCGACGAGATCCGCTCGGGCACCTACCTCCTCTACGACGGCGCCTGCGGCACCGGCGGCATGCTCACCGTGGCCGAGGACCGTTTGCGCGAGCTCGCCCGCGAGCACGGCAAGAAGGTCTCGATTCACCTCTTCGGCCAGGAGGTCAACGCGGAAACCTACGCCATCACCAAGGCCGACTTGATCTTGAAGGGCGAAGGCGCCGAGGCCGATCACTTCCACCTCGGCTCGACCCTTTCCGGCGACGCCTTCCCGGCCCGCGAGTTCGACTTCATGCTCTCCAACCCACCCTACGGCAAGAGCTGGAAGACCGACCTCGAAAAGCTCGGCGGCAAGAAGGACATGCTCGATCCGCGCTTCCTGATCGAGCACCACGACGATCCCGAAATGAGTCTCGTCACCCGTTCGAGCGACGGCCAACTGCTCTTCCTGGTCAACAAGCTCCACAAGATGAAGCAGCGCTCGGCGCTCGGCAGCCGCATCGCGGAAGTCCACAACGGCTCCTCGCTCTTTACCGGCGACGCCGGCCAGGGCGAGAGCAACATCCGCCGTTGGATCCTCGAAAACGACTGGCTCGAAGCCATCGTCGCCCTGCCGCTCAACATGTTCTACAACACCGGGATCGCGACCTACGTCTGGGTGCTGAGCAATCGCAAACCCGAACACCGGCGCGGCAAGGTGCAACTGATCGACGCCACCGAATGGTCGAAGCCGCTGCGCAAGAACCTCGGCAAGAAGAACTGCCAGCTCTCGCCCGAGGACATTGAACGCATCTCGGTGACCTTTCTCGCCTTCGAAGAGACCGAAGAGTCGAAGATCTTTGCCAACGAAGCCTTCGGCTACTGGAAGGTCGTCGTCGAACGTCCGCTGCGGCTCAAGGTCGACCTTACAGCGGACGTCCGCCGGCGCTTCAGGAAGGCTTGCGCCGAGGAGCGGGAGGAGCCGCTGGCCGATCTCGCCGACCACCTGGCGGCGACGCTCGGAGCGGGACCCCACGAGGACTTCAACGACTTCATGGACGCGGTCCGCAACGAGGCCCGGGAGCTCGACGTCAAGCTGACCGCAAGGCGAAAGAAGCTCCTGGAGACCGCCCTCGCGGAGAAGGACGAAGACGCGGCGCCCGTCCTGAAGAAAGTCCACAAAGCCGGGCATGGCGTCGCGGCGGATCCGCTGCACGGTCTCTTCGACGCCAAAGTCGACGGACGCTCCGCTGTCGTCGAGTACCAGACGGACAGCGAGCTTCGCGACACGGAGCAGGTTCCGCTCCTGGAGGACGGAGGCATCGAGGCCTTCATCCGACGCGAGGTGCTGCCGCACGTGCCCGACGCGTGGATCGACGAGTCGAGCGTCAAGATCGGGTACGAGATTTCCTTTCCTCGGTACTTCTACAAGCCAGAGCCGCTGCGGACTCTGGCGGAGATCCGCGCGGAGATCGAGGAGCTGGAAAAGGAAACGGAAGGGCTGCTCGGAGAGATTCTAGTTGACGCGGAGGTCGGGCGATGAGCTTGGCGCTGAAACCTTACACCCGATACAAAGATTCAGGCGCTCCATGGTTCGGCGCTATTCCAGCACATTGGACCGCGAGCCGGCTTGGCGCAGTGCTTGTAGAGCGTGGCGAGACCAACGCCAGAGGCCACGTGCAGCAGGTGTTGTCCGTCCTACGCGACATCGGCGTCATCCCGTATGAAGAAAAGGGGAATATCGGCAACAAGAAATCTGAGGATATCAGGAGGTACAAGGTTGTTCGCCCCGGCGACATTGTCGTCAACTGCATGAACGTAATCATCGGCTCAGTCGGATTATCTCGCTATACAGGCTGCCTCAGTCCCGTCTATTATGTCCTCAAGCCCCGGAACATCGAAGACGATTCGGCCTACTTCAATAACGTATTCAGACTCAAGCCGTTCCAACGGAGTCTGATCCGAATAGGAAACGGAATTCTCGCTCATCGGATGCGGATTCCCATGGAGTTGCTCAAATGCGAAGTGCTACCCCGGCCCCCTCGAGAAGAACAGGCGTATATTGTTCGTTTTCTATCGCACTTCGATCAACGCATCAACCGTCTCATCCACGCCAAACGACGACTGGTCAAGCTGCTGGACGAGCAGAAGCAGGTCATCATCCACCGGGCCGTGACACGCGGGCTCGACCCTGACGTCCGGCTCAAGGCGTCCGGGGTTGATTGGCTTGGGGATGTGCCGGAGCATTGGGAAGTTCGAAAACTTAAGCACCTTCTCGCTCAACCACTCAAATATGGTGCAAACGAACCTGGTGCACTGGTGGACCGAAACGCCCCTCGATACATTCGGATCACTGACATAGGTCGTGATGGAAACCTCTTGGATAAAACATTTCGATCCTTACCAGAAGAAGTCGCTGAACCATTCTTGGTGAACCCCGGCGACATATTATTGGCCCGATCGGGAGCGACAGTAGGAAAGGCGTACCTCCATTCGGATGCTCACGGCCGAGCTGCATATGCCGGCTACCTGATTAGGGCACGATTAGATCCTCGCTTGATATCGCCAAGTTACCTCTACGCCTTCCTTCAGTCTCGCGGGTACTGGACGTGGATTTCGTCGATCACAATTCAGGCGACGATCCAGAACGTAAGCGCTGAAAAGTATGCCAACCTCTCTCTGCCGTTACCCTTTCGCGCGGAGCAATCTGAAATTCTACAGGCGATGTCCGCCGCAACTGTGGGCCTCGACCTAGCTTCTGAAAGAGCAAGAAGGGAAATTGACCTTCTCCACGAGTACCGCACCCGCCTAATCGCCGACGTGGTCACCGGCAAGCTGGACGTCCGCGGCGTGGAGTTGGAGGAGATCGAGGCGTTGGACGGCGATGACGTCGCCGAGGATGAGGACGACTTGACAGCCGCCGACGAAGACGACGACCTGGTGGCCGAAGGATGAACGCCTATGCCCGCGCCGCTCAACCCGAAGATCTACCACATCACGCACGTGAAGAACTTGCCGGGTATCTTGCAATCGAAGGGTCTGTGGTCCGACGCCAAGAGGATCGAGCGCGATCTGGCCACCGAGTTGGTCGGGTTGTCGAGAATCAAGCAACGCCGGCTCCGTCATCTGGAGGTCAAGTGCCATCCGGGTACCAAGGTGGGCGAGTACGTGCCGTTCTATTTTTGTCCCCGGTCGATCATGTTGTATATGCTACACATGGGCAATCACTCAGACCTGACATACGACGAGGGCCAGAGTCCGATCCTGCACCTGGAGGCGGATCTTCGAGCGACGGTCGCCTGGGCGGACAAGCGTCGTCACCGGTGGGCTTTCACCAACCGAAATGCCGGGGCCTTCTACGCCGATTTCTATGCCAGGGTCGAAGACCTCGACAAGGTCAACTGGGTCGCTGTGACGGCCAGGGATTTCCGCGATCCCACCGTCAAAGACGGCAAGCAAGCCGAGTTCCTGATCCACGAGTCGTTCCCGTGGGAGTTGGTCGAAAAGATCGGAGTGCTGGAACGGACGACCGCGGCCCGAGCTCAAGCCGTGCTTGCCGGAGAGGCGCATCTACCCGCGGTTCAAATCAAGCCGTCGTGGTATTTCTAGAAAGGAGGCCAGGATCATGATCGAGCTTGCAAGAGGGGACATCCTACAAGCCGACGCCGAGGCTCTGGTCAACACGGTGAACTGCGTTGGAGTGATGGGGCGCGGCATCGCTCTCCAGTTCCGCAAAGCCTTTCCGGAGAATTTCAAAGCCTACAAAGTGGCTTGCGACCACAAAGAGCTACAACCCGGCAGGATGTTCATCTACGATCTGGGCCGGCTGACAAACCCCCGGTTCGTCATCAACTTCCCGACCAAACGGCACTGGCGGGGCAAAAGCCGCATGGCAGACGTCGAGTCCGGCCTTGAGGCGCTGGTCGAGGAGGTCCGTAGGCTGAAGCTTCGTTCGATCGCGATCCCTCCGCTGGGCTGTGGCCTGGGTGGTCTGGCTTGGCGAGAGGTACGGCCAAGGATCGAAGAGGCCTTCCGTGATTTGCCGGACGTCGACGTCCGACTCTTCGAGCCTGCGGGAGCGCCGGCCGCGGAGAAGATGGTAAAGAGCCGGCAGGTGCCCAGGATGACCGCCGGCCGCGCGACTCTTCTCGGCCTGATGCGGAGCTATCTGGTGCCGGCCATGGATCCTACGGTGACCTTGCTGGAGCTTCACAAGCTGATGTACTTCATGCAGGAAGCCGGCGAGCCGCTTCGACTGCGCTTTCAGAAGGCTCCTTACGGACCGTACGCCGAGAACCTTCGCCACGTGCTCAGTTATATCGAGGGCCACTTCATCGAAGGCTACGGCGACGCGGAGGATCGGCCCGACAAGCCGCTCCGGGTGAAGCCCGGGAGTTGGGAGAAGGCCGAACGTTTCCTCGCTGACCATCCTGAGACATACGAGCGGTTCCATCGAGTGGAGGCGGTGATCGAAGGCTTCGAAACCCCGTTCGGCATGGAGCTGCTCTCGACCGTCCACTGGGTCGTGTCTCGCGAGGCCGCCGAGACGGCGGGCGAGGCCGTCGAGAAAGTTCACGCCTGGAGTGAACAAAAGCTCATGTTCACCTCCGGCCACATCCACTCGGCCTGGACCGCTCTTGATGACAGAGGATGGATCGCGTAAGCCCAGACGCACAGAGGAGCAGCTTGTGGCACCCACCGACACCTCGGAAGAAGGCCTTGAAGACCTGATCTGCGTCGCCCTGACCGGGACACTCTGCGTCCCCCGGTCGTCTCCGGGTGACATCCGCGAGGCGAGCCTGTCCTACACCACTGCCCTTGGAACGATCCACGAGGTCACCGCCAGCGAGACGTCCGACGTAGCCGAGCCCTACAACGCCCCGGACTACGTCTGCGGCGACCCGAAGGACTACGACCGCGAGCATGCGGTCGACCTCGCGAAGCTCCTCGCTTTCTTGCAGACCACCCAACGCCGGGTCGTCGAGAAGTTGGGTCTCGCCGTCGAAGGTCCGCCGCGTCGCAAGTTCCTTGCCCGGCTCCAGGGGGAGATCAGCAAGCGGGGTGTCGTCGACGTGCTCCGCAAGGGGTTCGGAATGGGGGCGGTCCCCTCGGTCGTCCTGTTCTACGGCACGCCGTCGCCGGGCAACGTCCGGGCGGCCGAGCAATACGACGCCAACGTCTTCAGCGTCACGCGGCAGTTGTGTTACAGCCGCGACGAGACCCGTCTTGCCCTCGACCTGGTGCTTTTCGTCAACGGTCTTCCCGTCGCCACCTTCGAGCTCAAGAACCGGTTCACCCGGCAGACGGTCACCGACGCGAAGGAGCAGTACAAGAGGGACCGTAAGGCCAGCGAGCCACTCTTCCACTTCGGCCGCTGCCTCGTTCACTTCGCGGTCGACGACGAGGAGGTGTGGTTCTGCACCCATCTCCAGGATAGGGCCTCTTGGTTCCTGCCGTTCAACAAGGGCTACCAGGACGGTAGCGGCAACCCGCCCAACGACTACGGCATCAAGACCGACTACCTTTGGCGTCAGATCCTGACCCGTAAAGGACTCACCGACATCCTCGAGAACTACGCCCAGGTGGTGACAGAGAAGGACCTTCGCACGGGCCGTAAGAAGAAGAAGCAGATCTTTCCCCGATACCATCAGCTCGACGTGGTCCGCAGCCTTCTCGGCAGAGCCCGGACCGACGGTCCCGGCCACCGCTACCTGATCCAGCACTCGACGGGCAGCGGCAAGAGCAACTCGATTGCCTGGCTCACCCACCAGTTGGTCGGGCTGCGACGGCAGGGCGACCAGGTCTTCGACACGGTGATCGTGGTCACGGACCGTCGGGTGCTCGACAAGCAGATCCGCGACACGATCCAGGATTTCGCGCAGGTGAGCGCCACGATCGGCGCGGTGACGGAGGGCTCCGCGCAGCTTCGCCGGTTCATCGAGAGCGGCAAGAGGATCATCATCACGACGGTCCAGAAGTTTCCCTTCGTCCTAAAGGAGATCGGCGACGCCCACCGCAACCGGACGTTCGCCATCGTGATCGACGAGGCGCATTCGAGCCAGGGCGGGCGCACGTCGGCGAAGATGAACATCGCGCTCTCGGCGGCGGGCGGCGAGATGGAGAGCGAGGACACCGAAGACGTCGTCAATCGTCTGATCGAAGCGCGGAAAATGCTGGCCAACGCGAGCTACTTCGCCTTCACGGCGACGCCCAAGAACAAGACCCTCGAAGTCTTCGGCAAGTCCCGGCCGGAAGGCGAGGAAGTCAAGCACGAGGCGTTTCACTGCTACACGATGAAGCAGGCGATCCAGGAGGGTTTCATCCTCGACGTACTGGCCAATTACACGCCAATGGAGAGTTTCTACCGGCTCGCGAAGACGGTGGGAGACGACCCGGAGTTCGACACCAAGAAGGCACAGAAGAAGCTGCGACGCTACGTCGAGTCGCACCAGCACGCGATCCGCGAAAAGGCGGAGATCATGGTCGACCACTTCCATGACAAGGTGCTGGCGAAGCAGAAGATCGGCGGCGAGGCACGGGCGATGGTGGTGACCGACGGTGTCGAGCGGGCCATCCGTTACTACCACGCGATTGAGGCCTGCCTGAAGGAGCGCAAGAGTCCGTGGAGGGCCGTCGTCGCCTTCTCGGGCGAGCCCGAGTACGAGGGCCGGAAAGTCACAGAGGCTGTGATCAACGGTTTTCCGAGCCAGAAGATCGTCGAGCGTTTCCGTGAGGACCCGTATCGTTTCCTGGTCTGCGCCGACAAGTTCCAGACGGGCTACGACGAGCCGTTGCTGCACACGATGTACGTCGACAAGAAGCTCTCCGACATCAAGGCGGTGCAGACCCTCTCCCGCCTCAATCGTTCCCACCCGAAAAAGCACGATACTTTCGTCCTCGACTTCCTGAACGACGCCGAGACGATCAAGACGGCATTCGACCGTTACTACCGCACGACGATCCTGAGCTCGGAGACCGATCCCGACAAGCTGCACGACTTGAAGTCCGGCCTCGAAGGCTACCAGGTCTACAACGAGACGGACGTCGAGCAGCTCGTCGAGCGGTACCTGGGCGGCGCGGACCGCGATCAGCTCGATCCGATCCTCGACGCCTGCGTCGCGACCTACGTGGAGTTGCTCGACGAAGACGGCCAGGTCGACTTCAAGAGCAAGGCGAAGGTGTTCTTACGCACCTACAGCTTCCTGGCTTCGGTACTGACTTTTGGCCATCCGGGGTGGGAGAAGCTGTCGATCTTCCTGAGCTTCCTGGTGCCCAAGCTTCCGGCTCCGCAGGAGGCGGACCTGTCGAGAGGGATCCTGGAGGCCATCGACATGGACAGCTACCGGGTGGAGGCCCGCTCGGCGATCGAGATCACGCTCGAAGACGAGGACGCGGAGATCGACCCGGTGCCGGCGGCGGGCGGCGCGGCGACCTCGGAGGCGGAGATGGACCGGCTGAGCAACATCCTCAGGGAGTTCAACGAGCAGTTCGCGATCGACTGGAACGACACGGACAAGGTCGGCGAGTTCATCACGGAGGAGCTTCCCGCGGAGGTGGCGGCGGACCCGTCGTATCAGAACGCCATCCACAACTCCGACGAGCAGAACGCCCGGATCGAGCACGACAAAGTGTTGCAGCGGATTCTCGTGGAGCGTCTGTCGGACTACACCGAGCTCTTCAAGCGATACAGCGACGATCCGTCGTTCAAGAAGTGGCTCGCCGACGCGATCTTCGCGGCGACCTACCGGGCTACGAAATCGGGACAGGTGTCGCCGCCCCGGAATGGGCTCTAGCGTACCCAGGGCGTTGCCCTGGGCTTCAGGATAGAACCCGTTGGGGTTGGAGCAGCCGACAAGGCTGCGAGTCTTGCGGGGTGCAAGTCCC
>CBDUYN010000271.1:0-9948 GCA_965371445.1 uncultured bacterium
CGGGGCAGCAGGCGATCAAGGTCAACCCCTGGGAGGACGGCTACGTCGACGACGGCATCGTCGAGTGCAGCTCGATCGAGCTCACCGACGCCGGCCGCGCCGAGATCCGCGACGGCTGCTACACGGGCGGCATCGACGCCCACCAGGCGCGGGGATGGGTCGTGCTCGGCCGGCGTTGCCGGGCCCAGGTGGACCTCGCAGAGGGCTACGCCCGTCTACGGGCCATGGGCTTTGAGTACGGACCGCGGGCCGGTCGCCGCCACCGCAACCCAGGGGCTCCGGATGGCGTCCCGCTTCGCCTGGACGAAGGCCGGCTTCGCCTTCGCAGTTACCAGACGGCGTCTTCAAAATGTTCGTGGATCAGCTGATCGCGAGTGATGAACGGTGCCCGGTGCAGCATCGCAGTGGCGACAAGCAGTCGGTCGAAAGGATCTCGGGTCCATTCCAGCCGCATCGCATGCAGGACAATCGCCTGAATCGGATCGTTGGCCAGGGTGACGCCGCAGTCCGTAGCCAGCAGGGTGAGAATCGCGTCGGGCGCGACCGTAATGCGCCCGACCTCATGGAGGAACTGTAACTCCAGTCGAACGACCGGCGAGACGAACAGAGCCGAGCGCTCCAGCAGATCCTCCGCCGCCCGACCGAAGGCCTCGGCATTGCCTTCCGCCAGGATGACCGCCGTGTGAGTATCGAGGAACGCCTTCACGAGTCGGGATTCCAGGACTGCTCCCACGACGTGGCGACGAGCTCGTCGAGGGTACAGTTCATGATCTGTCGCCTTGGCAGCTCGTGCAGCTGCAGGCGCCGCGGTTCTTCGGGCATGATCAGGAGCTTTCTGCCGTGGCGCACGATCTCCGCCGGCCGACCCGACTCGAGCACCTCGTCGAGGATACGGTAGACGTTCTGACGAAGCTGCGTGGCCGTGATCGGGGCGCTCATGTCGGGGCCTCCTTCCAGGTCTGTACGTGATTCACCATAGCACGTACGCCGTCCGGCTGCAAGCCGTCGATCCGCCCCGTTCAGCGAAGAGCCCCGGACCCCCGCGGCGGCGGCCTGAGCCACTTCGGCTCGGCGAGGCGGTCGCCTTCCTCGCCGGAGACGAACAAAGAATTCGAACGGCTAGAATCGGTAGCCGAGCCCTGCCGCGGGGTCTAGCTAGAGTGTTTTCACGTTCCGCTCAAACCATGGAGAAGACCTCATGAACGCCTACTACGAGACCATCACCAACCCCCTGGGCGACGCCGCCCCCATCGTCGACGAGAAAGGACGCCTCCTGCGCGTAGTCTTCCTCAGCGAGGAGCGCGGTCCGGACGTCGTCCAGTCGTGGAAAAAGACCGAGGAGGCCCTCGCCAAGGCCGGATGCGAGCTCCACGAGGACCCGTCGAAGACAGCGCCGGCCGCGGCGCAACTGCGCGAGTACTTCGCCGGCCAGCGCCGCGACTTCGACCTGGAGCTTGCCCCCGTCGGGACGGACTTCCAGCGTCAGATCTGGGAGGCGCTGCGCGCGATCCCCTGCGGCGAGACCCGCACTTACTCCGAGCTCGCCAGCGCCGCCGGACGCCCGCGCTCGGCGCGCGCCGCCGGACGGGCCTGCGCCACCAATCCGATCCCGATCGTCGTCCCCTGCCACCGGGCGGTCGGCAGCGACGGTTCCCTGACCGGCTTCGCCGGCGGGCTGGGCATGAAAGAGGCGTTCCTGGAGCTGGAGCGCTCGCTGTAACCTTCTGTCGAGCTGCTGCGTTTCATGAGTGTGGAGCACGGAGACTTCCAGGCCCTGGTCGAGGGCCACCGTGACCGGATCTACACCTTCGCGTTCTACTTCCTGAAGAACCGCGAGGACGCCGAGGACGTGACCCAGGAGGTGTTGATCCGCCTTTGGAACCACTGGCGTCGATTCGAAGGGGACCATTTGAGGGCGTGGCTGATGAAGGTGACCCGGAACGTCTGCTGCGACGCCTCGCGCCGGCGTACGACGCGCGGCCGTGTCGAGGGCTTCGACGGCGGCGACGTGGCAGTCGAGCTCGCCGCGTCGCCCGAGAGGGGTCCCGAGCACGACGCCGAGGCCACCGACTTCCGCCGCCGGCTGACGGCGGCGATCAAGTCGCTGCCCGAGCCCCAGAAGTCGATCGTCATCCTGCGGGAAGTCCAGGGCCTGACCTACGACGAGATCGCCTCGATCGTCGGCCGGCCGCTCAATACCGTCAAGGTGTACCTGCACCGCGGACGAAAGCTCCTCCGCAAGGAGCTCAGAGAGGAAGAGGCCTATGCGCAAGCATCCTGAGGAAGGAAACCTCGGCAAGCTCGACTGCCGCGGCGCCGAGCCGCTCGTCGAGGCCTACGTCGACGGCGAGCTCAAAGCGGCGGCGAGCCAGGCTTTCGCGGCCCACGTCGAGAGCTGTGCGGCCTGCGCCGTCGAGCTCGACCTGGCCCGCCGAATCCGCAGCGAGCTACGGGCCTTACCGGCCCAGGAGTGCCCGCCTGCCGTCGTGGCGAGCGTCCTCGTCCGGGCGGCGAACCGTCGGGCGGCGAACCGTCGGGCGGCGAACCGTCACGCGGCGAGCCGTCTGAGGCCCGGCGCACGTCTTGTCGCCTGGCTCGCGCCGGTGCCGTCGCGCGTCTGGCAGGGAGCGCTCGCCATGCTCGTCGTGGCGGCCCTCGCGGTCGGCTACTTCCGAGTGACGCCTTCGAGGCCCGCGCCGGAAGAGTACTCGGCCGACGAGGTCGCCCGCGCCGAGGCGGAGCTCAAGCTCGCCCTCGCCTACCTCGGACGCATCGGCGAGACTGCCAGCACCGCCGTCGGCACCGACGTCCTCGGGAACCGGATCGTGGTGCCGATCTCGCAGTCGATCGCCGGCGCTTTGCTGCCTGCGCCGAAGACGAACCCAGGAGGAAACGGTGGGACGACGTAAGAGCCTACTCATCGCCTTGATGGCGGTGGCCCTGTGGCTGTCGGCCACTACCGCCGCGCAGACCGACCTCCACGGCGAGCCGGGCTTCGTCGACTTCAGCCGGCAGCCGCTTTTCGACGACGACGCGCTCGCCATCCACGTCTCGGTCAAGGGTCCGATGATCCAGCTCGTGGCCGAGGCGACCCGCGAGAGCGACCCCGAGCTGGCCGAGGTCCTGGCGCAGCTCAAAGCCGTCGAGGTCCTCGTCTTCGACGTCGGCGAGGACGTCTCCGACGCCGTGCGCAGAGACATCACCCGCCAGGCCCGGGAGCTCCAGAAGCTGGGCTGGACCGAGGCCATCTCGATTCGCCTCCGCGACGCCCGCGGCCACGTCTTCCTGCGCATCGAGGACAAGGTCCCCGTCGGGCTCGCGGCCCTCTACCACGACGGCAAAGCGAGCGAGGCCGTCTTCGTCAACATCGTGGGCCGGATCGAGCCGGCGCAGATCGGGCGTCTGGCGTCGAAGTTCGATCTGGATCTCTTGGGCGAAGCGGTCCGGGGACAGATCCCGTCGAAGGACGATCCCGAATAAGGCCACACCTCTGCGGTAGACTCTGGCCCTTGCCGGAAACCATCGGCCGGGCTCGAGGCCCCGCAGACCATGGACTCCAGAGACCGCATAACCGAAGCCCTGACCGGGCTCGCCGCCGCTCCCTCCGACCGGCGCGTCGCCGCCGACGAGCTCATGGACGCCGTCTACGACGAGCTGCGCCAGCTCGCCCGGGGGTACCTGCGCCGCGAGCGCCGCAACCACACTCTGGAGCCCACCGGGCTCGTCCACGAGGCCTATCTGCGCCTGGTCGACCAGACCCGGGTCGACTGGCAAGGACGCACTCACTTTTTTGCCATCGGCGCCCGGATGATGCGCCGGCTCCTCGTCGACCACGCGCGGCGCCACGACCGCAAGAAGCGCGGCGGCGACCTGGAGCAGGTGACGTTCGCCGACGCCGTGACGCCGCTTCTGGGCCGCAGCCTCGCCCGCGAGGACCTGCTCGCCCTCGACGAGGCCCTGGCCCGCCTCCACGAGCTCGACGAGCGCCAGGCAAAGATCGTCGAGCTGCGCTTTTTCGCCGGCATGAAAGTCGACGAGGTCGCCGCCTACCTCGGCGTCTCGAAGCGCACGGTCGAGGCCGACTGGACCCACGCCCGCGCCTGGCTGCGGCGTTCGCTCTCCGAAGCGGAGGAGGCGCGGTGAGCGACGAGCTCCACGTCCGCGTCAAAGAGGTCTTCCTTTCGGCCCTTGGGAAGACCGAAGGCGAGCGTCCGGCCTTCCTGCACGAAGCCTGCGCCGGGGACGAAGAGCTGATGCGCGAGGTCGAATCCCTCCTCCTCCACCACGCGGAGGACGAGGCGTCGAGGCCGACCCTCGACCGCAAGCGTGTGCCGTCCTCGACCTTGCCGCCGCAGCTGCGGATGCCGTCGCCCGAGGCCCCGACGCCCATCTCGGGCACGATGACGACCCGCACCACCGGACGCTTCGAGCCCGGCGACGTCTTCGCCCAGCGCTACCGCATCGTGGCGCTCCTGGGGATGGGCGGCATGGGCGAGGTCTACCGGGCGGACGACCAGGTGCTCGGTGTGCCGGTGGCCTTGAAGCTCATCACCGGCTCGGGACGCGAGCAGATGGAGCGGCTCCTGACCGAGGCCCGTCTGGCGCGTGAGGTCACCCACGAGAACGTCTGCCGGGTCTACGACGTGGGGCAGGTGGGGCAGGAGTATTACCTCACGATGGAGCACGTCGACGGCGAGGACCTCTCCTCGCTCCTGCGCCGGATCGGCCACTTCCCGTCGGAGAAGCTCCTCGACCTGGCGCATCAGCTCTGCTCCGGGGTCGCCGCGGCGCACGCCCGGGGGGTGCTCCACCATGACTTGAAGCCCGCCAACATCCTGATCGACCGCGACGGACGGGTGAAGATCACCGACTTCGGAATCGCGGCGCGTTCCCACCGCGGGCCGCAGCTCATGGGGACCCCGGCCTACATGGCGCCGGAGCGCCTCGCCGGCCGCGAGGGGACCGTGCGGAGCGACCTCTACGCCCTGGGCCTGGTGCTCTACGAGCTCGCCTCGGGATCGCAGGTCTTTACCGCCCGCACGCCGCGCGACTACGCGGAGCTGCATCAGCGCGTCCTGCCCGAGCGCCTTTCGGAGCGCCTCGGGGACGTCAACCCGCGCCTCGAGGCGGCGATCATGCGGTGCCTGGAAAAGGACCCGCGAGACCGTCCGGGCTCTGCCCTGGAGCTGGCGGCGGCGCTACCCGGGGGCGACGCCCTACGCATGGCGATCGAGGTCGGCGACACGCCGTCGCCCGAGCTCGTGGCCGACGCCCGGACCCCGGCGGCGGGGATCCATCCGCCGCTTGCCGCGGCGCTTCTCGCCGGCCTCCTCGTCGGCCTCCTCGCCGTCGTGGCGCTGGCCGACCGGACCTTTCGCAGTGCCGAGCCGGGGCTCATCAAGCCGCCCCGGGTCCTCGCCGAGCGCGCCCGGGAGATCCTGCGCGACCTCGGCCACGACCTGGAGGCCAAGGACCGGGCGTGGGGCTTCATGCCTACGGACATCGGCTTCGAGGGCGAGGCCGCCCACCTCTTCTGGTACCGGCAGTCGAGCTTCTGGCCCCTCGTTCCCGTCGACGCGGGACGGATGAGCGCCGACGAGCACCGTGCCGACTTCTACGACCCTCCGGCGACCACCTACGACGAGGGCATGGCCCAGATGGTGCTGGATTCCGGGGGCCGGCTGATCATGTTCTACCTGCTTCCGCCGACCTATGTTGAGGACCTGCCGCCGGCCCTGGACGTCGAAGACGCCTACGCGGCGGCGCTGGAAAGCGCGGGTTTCGACCGGTCGGCGCTGCGCGACGCCGAGCCCCGCAAGGTGCCTCCCGTCTACGCGGACGGCCGGGCGGCCTGGACCGGCGCCGATCCCCGCGGCGGGGAGGCCGAGGTGAAAATCGACGCCGCCCGCCAGGGCGGCCGCGTCGTCTATTTCAGCGCCTGGCCGGAAGGCGACGAGGAGCAGGCCGCGGGCTTTTTCGAACGGCTCTGGGGACTGAGCCTCATGGGGCAGGGCGGCATCGTGCTCCTCGCCCTGACGGCGGTGCTCCTGGCACGGGCCAACCTGCGCCGCGGCCGCGGCGACCTCAGAAGCGCCCGGGCTCTGGTGTCGGCCGTCGTCGCCGTCAAGGTGATCTCGTGGCTCTTGGCAGGCGACCACGCCCTCGATCTGGAGATCGAGCTCACCAACTTTCACGTCGTCCTCGGGATCGCGTTGGTCGAGGCGCTTCTCGTCTGGCTCGCCTACGTCGCCCTGGAACCGACGGTGCGCCGTCTGTGGCCTCACTCCCTGGTGTCGTGGAATCGGCTACTGCGCGGCCGGCTGCGCGATCCCCTGATCGGCAGGAGCCTCCTCGTCGGCGCGGCGGCCGGCACGGCGTGGACGGTGGCCAGACAGCTCGACCGCCTGGCCGCCGGCGCTCTGGGCCTGGTGATCGATCCCGACCTCGACACCGTGGCCCAGCTCGAGGTGGCCTTAAACGGCCGCATGCCGTTTTCGAACCTCCTGATCCAGGGCCTCTACGCGGTCTACGCCGCCGTACTGGGACTTTTCCTGCTGACCGTGCTGCGTCTGGTCTGGCGCCGGCCGCGCTGGGCGATCGTGAGCTACGTCCTGGTGGGCGCGGCGTTCGAGGCGATGGCGGCCGGACACCTCGAGGTGTCCTGGGTCCTGGGGCTCGTCGTGGCGTCGACGAGCGCCTGGCTTCTGGTGCGTTTCGGGCTCCTGACCTACGCCACGGCGCTCTTGAGCTACTACGTCCTGCTGTCCTCGCCGATCACGGCCGATTTCTCGGCGTGGTTTGCCGGTGCCGGCCTCTTCGGCCTGGTGGTGCCGGCGCTCCTCGGGGCCTTCGGCTGCTGGACGGCGCTCGCCGGCCGTCCGCTCTCGAGCGGCTGGCTCGACTCGGAGCCTGCGGTCTTGAAAACGTAGGGCTACACCTTGGAGCTGACCCGGCCTGCGGTTATAATGGTCTGTCATGAGCCCCGCGCTCGAGCCGCTTCAAGGCAAGTATGAAATCGTCGCCAAGCTCAAGGAAGGCGGCATGGGGGCGATCTACAAGGTTCGCCACCGTCTCCTGGAAGAGGTGCGGGTCGTCAAGGTCCTGCGCCCGCAGTTCGAGGACGACCTGGACCTGAACCGCCGCTTCGCTCAGGAGGCGAAAGCGGCGATCCGGCTGCGCCACCCCAACGTCATCCAGATCTTCGACTTCCTGCTCGAAGAAGGGGTGGGTTATATCGTCATGGAGTACATCGACGGCGTCGACTTCGGCGAGCTGATCCAGCGCCGCCGCCTGCCGTCGCTGCCGGTGGCGGTCGAAGCGGCTCGCCAGAGCCTGAAGGCCCTCGGCTATCTCCACCAGCAGGGGTTCGTGCACCGCGACGTCTCTCCCGACAACCTGATGCTCGGCCTCGACTTCGACGGCAAGCCGCAGGTGAAGATGATCGACCTCGGGATCTCGCGCCAGCTCGACAGCGACCAGCGTCTGACGGCGAGCGGCATGTTCCTCGGCAAGTTCCGCTACTCCTCGCCCGAGCACTTCGGCGCGCGGGGTCCCGACGGCATCGACCAGCGCAGCGACCTCTACTCGCTCGGCATCGTCCTCTACGAGCTCTTGACCGGCCGCTACCCGATCCGCGGCACCGAGAGCTCGCAGCTCATCGCCGGTCACCTCTTCCACCCGCCGCTCGAGTTCGAGGAGAGCGACACCGACGGCCGCGTGCCCGGCGCGCTGCGCCAGATCGTCCTGCGAGCCCTCGACAAGGACCCCGACAAGCGTTATCCCACGGCCAAGGCGCTCAGCGCCGACTTGAAGAAGCTTCAGGCCCAGTTCCCGATGACCGAGGCGTCTTTCGGCGAGGTGCGCGAGCTGGTCGCCCAGCGCCACGAAGTCGCCTACTCGCAGGACGAAGGGTCGACCCAGGACCGCCTCGACCGCGGCTTCGGCATGGGTCCGACACCGCCTCCGGATCCCACGACGGAAGGTCGCGGCGGGATCTCGCTCACCGACGCGCCCACGGTCTCGACCCCGAACCCTGCCGGCAGCGCCGTCCAGGAAGTGCAGGAGGCCCAACTGACCGCTCTCTTGACCGGCGCCGAGACCCTTTTGCGCCTCGACCACCACGAGCAGGCGCGCCTTCAGATCGAAGCCGTCCTGCAGATCGATCCGCACCACGTCCGCGCCCAGGAGCTCTACGCCCAGATCACGGGAGGCGCACCTGAGCATGCGGCACCGCCGGAAGCGCCGAGCGCGGCACCGCCGCCGGCGGAGCCATCGCCGGCAGGCGACCGGGTCGCCGGATCGCCGCCACCGACTGTGGCGTCCTCCGTCCCGGATCCCAAGTCCGAGGCCTTTGAACGCTACCTGGAGACCGGCTGCAAGCTCGCCGGAGACCAACACTATGCCGACGCCATCCCTCACTTCGAGGAAGCGCTCGACATCCAGCCGGACAACACGGCGGTTCGCGAAATGCTGGTGGAAGCCCGGGAGAAGCTGGAGGAGCAGCAGCAGGCAAGCCAGAAGCTGCTCGAGAGCGAGGTACGACAGCTTCGAAAGCTCCTGAGCGCCGGAGACCTGGACCAGGTTCGCGATCGCATCCTCTCGGCCAGGCGTGCCTACGGCGACGTGGAGATCCTGCTTTCCGTCCAGCAGGAGGTCGAAGAAACCGAAGCCGCTCGCAACCGTTCGGAGCTCGCGGCGCAGCTCGACGAGGCCGCCCGTCTGCGCCAGGAGGGGGAGCTGACTCAGGCCATACGGACTCTCGAGAAGATTCGGGAAAGAATCCAGGACGATCCGGACCCCGCTGAGGTGCGCGAGCGGCTCGACAACGAGGAGGCGGAGCTTGAGAAGGCTCACCGCCGTGCCGCCGAGCTCGACGAGACGCTCTTCCGGGTCGAGAAGCTCGTCGGCGACGGCAAGCTCGTCGAGGCCGACCGCGAGCTTTACCAGGCCCTCGAGGCTTTTGGGCAGGAGGAGGCCCTGACGAAGCTCCGTGCGAGCCTGGAGGAGATCCATCACCAGGAACGTAACCTCCAGACCCGCGAGCTGCTCGACGAAGCCGCCCAACTCGCCGGGGCCGGGGAGATCCATGAGGCCGTCAAGAACCTGGAAAAGGCGCGGATCATGGCACCGGTGCGATCGGCGCTTCAGGAAGAGATCGACGAGGCCGAAGAGCGCTACCGCACGCAGCTCCAGGAGCAAAGTCAGGTGAAGACGCTCCGGGGTCTCGAGGCGCAGGTCCGAAAGACCCTCGACGAGGACGGCCCCGAACAGGCCCAGGCCCAGCTGGAGGTCCTGGCGCCGCGGTTCGAGAGCTCCGCCGGCCGGATCGTCTTCGAGGGTTTGCGCCAGGCGATCGCCGACGCCTACCAGGAGCGCGTCAATCACCTGATCCACGAAGCCGGTGTCGCCATCGAGGCGAAGCGCTTCGACGAGGCCATCACCCATCTGGAGGAGGCGCTTGCCATCGATTCCACCGACGAGTGGATCCAGGACCGTCTGAGCCAGGCGAGAGAAGCGCTCGAAGCGGCGTCCGGATGAGCGAGGTCGAAGCCTTCTCGTCGGCGTCGGCCCGAGATTCACCATGGGGCTGGGGGCGATCGCGATCGTGATGTGATGGGGCTTTTGATGGCCAACGTCGTCGTGGCGCCGCGGCTCCGCGAGGCCCTGGAGCCGGGCGAGACCATGCCGAACGTGGCGATCCTGCTGAAGCTCGTCGAGCGCCGGCTGTGCCGGGCGCGCGAGCGCTTGCGGGAAAGAGACGGCCGGCTGAATCGGGCGCTCACCGCCTTGAACGTGGCCCGTCGCCTGCGCGATCAGGCGGCCGAGAAGATGCGCGGGTGCTGATCCACGGCCGCGATCTGCTCGGCGGTTGCACCCGGGAGTCGGTGGCCTTCACCACCTTCCGGGGCCGCGTTTCTCAGCGCTGGCACAAGGCCTTCTACCAGGCCG
>CBDUYN010000272.1:0-9820 GCA_965371445.1 uncultured bacterium
GTCGGAACCCACCATCCCCCGCGGGGATGGCACCTCCGGAGAACGTCGGAACCCAACCATCCCCCGCGGGGATGGCACCTCCGGAGAACGTCGGAACCCACCATCCCCCGCGGGGATGGCACCTCCGGAGAACGTCGGAACCCACCGTCCCGGTGGGATGGCGCCTCCGGAGAACGTTGGAACCCGCCATCCCGGCGGGGACGGCCCTTCCTGGGAACGTCGGAACCCGCCATCCCCGCGGGGATGCCCATCCTGGTAGGGTTTGCGAGATCCGCCATCCAGCCGGGTCGTGGATCGTCGGGCCCGCCATGCGGCGGGACCATCGACGGGTAGGCCGCCAGCCACGGTTTCATCAATGCCCCGCGCTACGGGTTTCTTGGCGCTGAAGCGGACGGACATCCGGTACGGTGTCCGCGGAAAGCGTCCGAGCTTCTTCAGGGTACAGAGTCTCTTGATCTCAATCATCGTCTTCCTTGCGTCAATGTTCGGCGACCAAGCCTCCATCACGCATCAGGCGCCCTCCGATCCCAAGACGTCCCTTCCCAGCCCGAGATTCGCCCGTTATCTTCGCACAATGGGCACTTCCAGATGATGGCTTCCGACGTAGCTTCATAATACGCGAGAATTTCGCCACCACATGGACGTCTCTTCGGGTTTCGTCTGCAGATCACGTTGGTGAGGGTGCCCTGACCATCGAGATAATCAATTCCTGTCATCCATGCGATTATGGAGCCATGAAAAAGAGCGAGTTTAAGAGCTGGTGAAGGAATGTCAGCCGGCAGCTCCCCGAACTCGTTCAGGTAGTGTCGCATATCAGTGATCCACGTATCTGCCATGTCCGTTCACTTCAAGAATTATAGAAGCGTAAGCCGCAGAACGGCTTGGCGATGAGCGGCGGCGTAGCCGTCCGCTCAATTGGCGTTGTTCTGCGGCCTCTTCTCATGTCTTGGCTTTCAAAGGGAGTTTGGAGAACCTGCTGTCTTAAAAGTGGATTCCGACAATGTTGAGCCAGAGGAGCCTTCACGCCCGTCAAGAGAATTCCCATATTCTCCTAATGACACGGTGTCGAGCAGTTTCGGGCAAATACTCGATGAGTCTATCATATCGCATAGAAATCAGCCCGACGCTACCAACTCGCGCTCGGGCGTAACTCTCGAGACCGCCTCTCAATGTCGCAGCCAGCTCGGCTGCTATTCGCGGATTGGTCAGGAAAGTATCGAACACTTGTTTTGCGAAATCGACGACCCCCTTGTCCGCCAAAAGAATATCGTCGCAGGAGTCGCAAACTTCCGCCATCCTTGCAACGCAGATCTCATGCAGATGCTGAGCCCAGCGACCTCTTAATTCCTGCAGGCCGTCTTTAAAAGCCTCAGTTGCTGCCCGCTCGGCCTTGACGAGATCGAGAGCCTGCACAGCCACCTGAGCGGAGAGGGACTGATCATCGGTCAGTCGCCTTGCCGCGCTAAGAATATTCTTGATTTTATGAGTGCGATCTCGAAAGAAATCACCCGACAGTGAATTCAGACGACTGATGAAGCTTGAGTAATCCATCTCCTCCGGCGCTCTGATAAAGGCCCCGGCATTCTCTCTAAGGCCAGGTTTCTCTATGAGCCGTGGTAAGTTACATGCACCTCCATCGATCTTCAGGCGAGCCAACGCTTGGGCAAATGCATCTTTCAGATCTCTTCCGTGAGCGAGCGCGCTGTAGAGTTGGCCAGAAAAAATTCGCGCCGGATCGTCTTGCATATCGCCGCCAATTCCTATAGTGAAGTTGATTATCTTCGACAAGGCATCTGCCTGCAATTCCGAATGGCAGCAGTTAAGGACTACGGCCTGCATGTCGACAGAAAAAGGAGAGAAAAGATTGAGAAGCTGCCTCCCGTCTAGAGGTCTCACACCCCCTCCCTCATCAACGAGCATTATACCCTCATTTGCACTACCGGCGGCACCGCCATGACCGCTAAAGTGGACGATTTTGGGTCGTAGATCATTCAGGCTGTCGAAAATGTCTTCGACTCTTACGGCCCAGCGGGTTTGAAAATCTATCACGTCTCGATGGCTGCCTTTTTTTATTCTCTCGGAGATTAGCCGTACCTCTTCATCTAGCTGCAGGCGGTCCGTGCTTATTGGGTTGGCAGCGAGAAATAGGATTCTCAAATCGCCACTGTATGGTAGAATCTCACTTTTACCCCTCTGCTTGATAGATTTCGGCGCCCTTAGTCTGCGCTCGAAAGTTGGTAGTTCTTCCAAGATGATCTTGGAGCTTTCCTCCTTGATATCCCTTGAGTCTATTGGTGCTAGCCTTGCGGCCTTAAGCTTGACGTTCATCGCTTTTTCAATTTTTGAAATGGATTTCTTCAAAAGTCTTACGCCCTCCTTTCCTACCCCATCACACTTGGCGCCGCCTAATGGATCCTTCTTCATGGTATAGACCACTCGATACAATTCGACAATTACACTAGCGATTTCATGGGCGGCGGAGAGTAAGTCTATCGTCAACTTGTCCCGCAGTCTTACCTTCACTTGCGATGGTGGCTGCATTCAACCTGTGTCGCTTTTCGATCTCTCCAATCTTCTCGCGGAGGTTCTTCCTGGCTAGTCCATGAAACACCTCTGCATAGTCGCGGGCAGGAGACTGTTGTACTTCGCTGCTTCGAGTTGGTTTCATAGCTTGCTACCCATCCCGCCATCCTTTAAGGTGCCCAAATGTAGACCCTTCTGAGTCTCAAAAGAGCGGCCGGCGGCATTTTGGGGTTCTTCTGATCCGCAAGCCGCAGAACATTGTAATCGGACCGTCAAGGACCCTCAAAGGCTGCTACGGTCGCGGCCTATTACGCCCGCCACCGCTCTGCCGTCTGCCGGTAAGTGCCTCCCCGTCAACGGCTTACGACCGCCAGCGGCTTCTCGGTGACCGGAGAAAGGCCGCGACCGCGGGCGGCATATCGTCCTCTCCCCCGGCAAATGCCCGCTCCTGGGGCAAAGGCCGCCTGCTACGCGGCCTATCACGCCGGGCCTCGGAGCCCGAGCGTAGGCGAAGTCGCTCTGGGCCAGGGACTTAGGCTCGCTGCGCCGCTCTCGCTCGCCGACAAAGACCGCCCGCTGCGCAGCGTAGCACCCCGCCGCGAGGCCGGCACGGCGACGTCCGGGAGCAATGGCCGCGCACTGCGCGGCATAGCACCCGACCTGCCACCCTCGCACCTCACGCCGATCTCCCTGACTGCAAAGCACTTAGCCCGCCTTTCCTCGTCCTTGGGTCGCCGAGAAAGGTCGACCCCTGCGCAGCCTATCGCCCCGATCTGGGTCCAGGCAGCTTTGGTGCCAACATCCGCCGCTTTTCTGCCTGACGTGAGCTGCCTCGGCTGCCATTCTTGAACGGCTCCGAGGATAACAGCAGCCCAGCTTCGCCTTGACGTCGCGGATGTTTTGAATCCTCATAGAACGAACCTCCTTCCCTCGACGAGGAGCTGGTTTCCTTCCTTCCTGCCGGTCAGGGCCACCTTACCAGGTCCTCTCACCGCACGTAGACCGGCCCCGGCTCGCGCCGCACCCATCCCCCCAGCTCGAGCTCCAGAAGCGTCCCCAGCACCTGGTCGACCGGCAGCTCAAGCCGCCCGGCGACGTCCTCGGCGGTCTGAGGACGCCCCGGCACGAACGCCTCGAGAAGCTTTCCCGGCGCTCCTTCCGGAAGGCTCTCCACGACCTGCGCGGTGTCGTCCTCCTGCGTGGCGCTCCCGGTCTTCGTCTCGGCACCCTCGCCGGGAAACGGAAAGAGGGTCTGCTGGTGACCGGCGAGCGAGAAGCTGACCAGGATGTCCTCCGGACACCGGGCGACGAAGGCCCCGTCGGCGAGAAGCGAGTTCGTCCCCAGGGAGAGGTCGTCGAAGATGCGTCCCGGCACGGCGTAGACGTCGCGGCCGAGCTCCATGGCGTGGTGAGCCGTGATCAGCGATCCGGAGCGCTCCTTCGCCTGGACGACGAGGGTCGTCGAGGCGAGCGCCGCGAGGAGGCGGTTGCGGATCGGGAAGTGCCACGGCCGGGGCTCCGCGCCGAGGGGGAGCTCGCTCAGGACGGCCCCGTTCGCGGCGATCTCGTCCTTGAGCCGTGACTGGCGCCGCGGATAGTCGACGTCGAGGCCGCAACCGAGCACGGCGATCGTGCGTCCGCCGGCGGCGAGAGCGGCGCGGTGGGCCGCGGAGTCGATGCCGCGGGCGAAGCCCGAGGCCACGGTGACCCCGGCGGCGGCGAGGCCCGCGGCGAACGACTCGGCCGCCTCGCGGCCGTAGCCGTCCATCTTGCGCGAGCCGACGATCGCCGCGACCGGCGCCTGGTCGAGCGTCCCGCGGCGATAGAGGACCGGCGGCGGCAGGGCCAGCTCGCCGAGCTGCGGCGGGTAGGCCGGATCGCCCAGGGTGTCGATCTCGCAGCCGGCACGGCGGGCGCGCTCGAGCTCGCGGCCGGCGTCCTCGGCGGCGCGGGCGCGGACCGCGATGGCGCGGCGCAGCTGCTCGATCGGGACGCCCAGGCGCGCCGCCAGCGCCGGGCTCGCCGCGGCGGCCTCGTGCCAGGCCTCCAGGCTCAGGGCGAGCCGGCAAAGCGCCGCCCGGGTGATCCGCGCGGCGGCGTTTAGGGCGATCAGCAGATCGCGTCTCTCGTTCATCGTCTTCCTCCTTGCGGCCCCGCGGGACCGCGGTTTCAGGTTTACGGGGCACGGGTCCGGGCGTCTTCGCCGCGCCGATCCGTCGTCGCCGCGCCGACCTGGCATCCGTGTTGCACGGCGTCACCCCTATAGAGACGGAAAAACTCCGTCGGCTCTGACGGTGGATTTGGGACGAGATGAGAGGTTGTGGGGCCGAGGGGTAGAGATCCGCTCCCCAGCCGTCTCGTATATACTCGACAGGAGACCGTGTTGAAGAGAAACCCAGAGACGAACGCAGCCGCCACGCCGGCTGCCCCAGCACGAGAGGATCGATGATGAAGCGTCGCCCTGTAGGACGCCTGATCGCGGCCGTCCTGAGCCTTGTCGTCCTGACCGTCCTGGCTTCGCCCGCCTTCGCCAAGGGGAAGAAGAAGCCCGACACCAAGAACGCCCAGCTCTCCTTCGGCATCCAGATGGCCAAGAGGAGCCTGTGGAGCGAGGCGCTTTTCCGCTTCAAGCAGGCGGAACGCCTGGAGCCCGGCAACGCGAGGGTGCTCAACAACATGGCCGTGGCCTACGAGGCCCTGGGCCAGTTTGACCTCGCCCTCGACTACTACCAGCGCGCCATCAAGGCCTCGCCCTCGAACGCCGACATGAAGCGCAACTACTCGCGCTTCGTCGAGTTCTACCGCAGCTTCAAGGCCGCGGGCGGCGACGAGGAGGAAGGCGAGAAGGACAAGGGCGACGACAGGACCGCGGACGCCGGGGGCGGTGGCTCCTGACGACGAGCGAGAGACCGCCGGGACGATCCCTCCAGGGGACGGCGGCGACCTCAGAGGAAGACACCCGGGGCCTTCCCGCGAACCTGCGGCGGCCCCCCCCCCGAGTCGGAGACGAGCCAGAGGAACACAGTCGGAGCCGAGCCAGAGGAACACAGTCAGAGACGAGCAAGAGGAGCAGAGCATGAAGAGATCGAGGACAGCTTTCGTCGCGGGGGCCCTGGCGCTCCTGCTGGTTTCGGCCGTGGCCTGGGTGGCCCCGCTACTCGCCGCGACGGTGGAGGTCAAGCTCAGCCTGCCGATGCGCGCCCGCATCGACCTGGAGGACCGCAAGACCATCGCGCCGGTGCCCTTCATCATGGTCAGCCGCGAGGGCGAAGGCCGCATCCCGGGCCAGGACATCGACATCCGCGAGGAGTTCGAGCGCTACCTCCTGAAGCTCCTGCGGCGCGAGACCGACCTGAAGGTCCTGGAGACCGGACCGGTCGACTTCCCGACCTACGACCTGGAGATGCTGGCCCGCGACGTCGACTTCTGGCGCCTCCTGGGCGAGCGGACCCAGGCCGACCTCCTGCTCGCCGGGAGCCTCGACTTCGACATCCAGGACCGCAGCGGCTACCGCACCGAGGAGTACGTCTCGCCCTGGGACGGACGCACCTACCGCCGCCAGGTCCTGGTCGAGGAGACGGGTTTCGAGTACGACATCGTCATGCAGGTCTTCGACGGCCTGAACGGCGAGATGCTCTACTCCGACAACTTCAAGGACTTCAAGGAGTACGAGGGCGAAAGCTCCGACCCCTTGATCGGCATGTTCCAGAACCTCTACTCCCTCGAGGACCGCATCGTCGGCATCTTCGCGCAGAAAGAAGTCGAGGCGTCGCGCGTCTTGTTCACCGACTAGACACCCACCACAAGAGCCGACAACCCCTCGGTGAAGCGCGACCCAGCCCCAGCGAAAGGAGGACCCGTGAGTCGTTTGACGAGATCCCGTTCCATCAGCTTCGCGCTGGCGCTCGGCGTGGCCCTGGCCACCCTGGCGCCGGCAAACGCCCAGTACTTCGGTAGGAACCGCGTCCAGTACCGTGACTTCGACTGGCGCATCTACCACTCGACGCACTTCGACGTCTACTACTACACGGCCGAGGAGCACCAGCTGAAAAAAGCCGTGTCGCTCGCCGAGAGCGCCTACGACGAGCTCTCCCGCGTCTTCGACTACCAGATCCAGGAGCCGACGCCGCTGATCGTCTACCAGACCCACTCGGCCTTCCTGCAAAACAACATCATCTTAAACGGCGTGCCCGAAGGGGCGCAGGCCTTCGCCTCGCCGGTGCTTTTCCGCATGGTGCTGCCGCTCGACCTCCCCGACGCGGAGCTCTTGAGCCTCATCAAGCACGAGCTGACCCACATCTTCCAGTACCACATCCTCTTCCGCGGCAAGCTCGGGCGGGGCCTCAGGAGCTCGCCGCCCCAGTGGTTCATCGAGGGCGGGGCGAGCTACTTCGCCAACGACGAAAACGCCGCCGACAAGAAGTACATGATCGACGCGGTGGTCAACGACCGTATCCCCTCGGTGCGCACGCAGGGCGGAGGCTTCCTCGCCTACCGCTTCGGCCACGCGGTTTTCGACTTCATCGAAGAGCGCTGGGGCCAGGAGGCGGTGCTCGACCTGATGTACGAGCTCCGCAACACCCTGGGAGCGCGCATCGGCCGCGCCATCGAGCGGACCTTCCGCATGGACGTCGAGGATTTCGACGCCGAGTTCCGCCGCTGGGCGCGCCAGCGCTACTTGCCCAAGCTCCTCGAAACCGGCGAGCCAGGCGACTTCGGCAAGCCCTTTCGTCTGGAGCCCGGCGTCCGCGGCCAGGAGGTCTCGCCCGCCGCTTCGCCCTCCGGGGACCTCCTGGCGGCGGTGACCACCGACAAGCAGGAGGTCGACGTCTCGATTTTCGACACCCAGAAGCGGCGTCGCTTGAAGGTGCTCACCAAGGGCCTCGACACCCAGATCAAGTGGATCGTCGCCCAGTCGCTGACCTACGGGCGCCGGACGGGCCGCGACCTCGCCTTCTCGCCCGACGGCAACTACCTGGCGGCCTTCGGGCGCCGCGAGTCGGGCCACAGCCTGCTGATCATCGACGTCCTGAACGGCGGCCTCGACCAGATCATCGACATGGACATCGAGCAGCAGCTCGCCCCCGCCTGGCACCCCGACGGACGCCACATCGCTTTTTCGGGCAACAAGAACGGCCAGTTCGACATCTTCGTCATCGACACCGAGACGTTTCAGATCGAGAACATCACGAACGACGAGCTCCACAGCTCGGGCCCGGTCTTCTCCCCCGACGGCCGGTGGCTGTTCTACAGCGCCGTGGTCGGCGAGTACGACCAGATCTTCCGCTTGGACCTCGAGAATCCCGATCGGCGTTTCCAGGAGACCCACGGCGAGTGGAATTCCAAGGAACCGGTCTTCTCGGCCGACAGCCAGCGCATCTACTTCGCCTCCGACCGCGGCGGCGTGGTCGACAACATCTACGGCTACGACCTGACCACGGGTGAGCTGCGCCAGTACACGAATTCGGTGACCGGCTGCGATCAGCCGACGGTCCTGCCCCTTCCCGAGGGTGGCGAGCGGTTGGTCTACACCGGCTACTGGAAGGGGAAGTTCAGCCTGTATACGACCGACGTCGAGGAGCCGATCGGCGAGCCGGTGCAGCTGGAGCTGGCGACCCAGCCGGCGGTGATGGCCGAGCTCGAGCGCTTCGAGCCCGACATCGAGGTGACGATCGACGAGGACAACCAGGACGTCTACGGCGGCAAGAAGTTCTTTCTCGAGGACATCAGAGGGACCGCCGGCATCGAGGTCAACGGTCTGTTCGTCGGCCGGGCGATCGTCCTTTTCTCCGACTACCTGGGCGACCGGCGGATCATCGGCGACATCTCGGCCTACGACAGCCTCTCGGACTTCTCCGTCACCTACGTCGACATGAGCGACCGCTGGCAGTGGTCGGGCCGGGTGTTCAACCAGCGGGTCCAGCAGTTTTTTCGCGACCAGAGCGACCCCTTCGGGAGGATCCGGAGCATCACCCTCTACGTCTTGGCCGGGGCCGAGTACACGCTGGCCTATCCCTTCTCGACCAAGAACCGCTTCGAGGTGACCGGCGGCGCCTACTACCGCGACTACCGCTTCGACTTCACCCGCTTTGACCCGAACTCGGGGCAGGTTGTGATCATCATCCCGCAGCGTGAGGACACCTTCCCCATGGTCACGGCGTCGCTGGTGCGCGACTCGGCGATCTTCAACCAGTGGGGCGCCTACAACGGCCAGCGGGTCAGGCTCAGCGCCAGCTACGCCGCCAACATCGACAAGTCGGAAGGCGAGCAGGGGAGCTTGTTCACCAACGTCTCGCTCGACGCCCGCCAGTACGTGGCGCTCGGCCGGCGCTCGAACTTCGCTTTCCGCTTCATCGGCTCGTGGTCCAACGGCGAGGTGCCCAACGTCTTCTTCACCGGCGGCTGGGACACCATCCGCGGCTACGAACCGAACGAGTTCTCGGGTTTCCGGGGCTTTTACGCCAACGCCGAGCTGCGATTCCCGCTGATCGACCAGCTGGCCTTCCCGGGCTTCCGGATCCAGGGCGTGCGCGGCATCCTCTTCTTTGACGTCGGCGCCGCCTGGTTCCCCGACCTGACGGACTTCAGCTTCTACGAAGACGGCCAGCTCCAGACCCCGGTCGCCGCCTACGGCTTCGGCGTCTCGGTGAACCTCTTCGGCCTGCCGCTCAACTGGGACTTCGCCCGCAAGACGAAGTTCGCCGACAACGAGCCGTCGAGCTTCGAGACCCAGTTCTGGATCGGCTACCGCTTCTAGAGGCGCGGGGCGCAGGCCGTGCGCCCCCGATCCCCCACCCGGGGTCTTGACCCCGGGTGCCCCTCCGACAGGGTCGACGCCGCCCGAAACACGTTCGGCGGCTCTCCTTGACACCGACGCGCCAACTGGGGCAAGCTGGCGTGCTCGTCTCCCAGTCGAACTCCGACGAGAAAGCTGAGATCAAGAGGAACGTATGCGTGAGAAAGACCGAGAGCTGAAACGCCGCCGGCAGCGTCGGGCGAAGCGCTTGAAGAAGCGGTCCCTGGACGAGGCCGCCAAGAGGGAGACCAAGGGCAGCAAGCGCAAGCCGAAGAAAGCGGCGCCCAAGAAGGCCAAGAAGGCCAAGAAGGCTGAGAAGCCGGCGGCCGCCGAGGCCAAGGCACCGGCGGAGGCTGAGGCCCCTGAAGAAGACGCCTCCGACGCCGCCGCCGAGCCTGCGGCGTCCGAGGAGGCGTCGTCGAGCGACGAGGCGGCCGAGCCGGAGCCGTCGAGCGACGAGGCGGCCGAGCCGGAGCCGTCGAGCGACGAGGCGGCCGAGCC
>CBDUYN010000273.1:0-9790 GCA_965371445.1 uncultured bacterium
GGATTCGACCACCGGACCCTAAAGGTGCGCGCGTCGCATTTCTATCCCAATCGGCCGAGAGGCCGCAAGACTGAAGAGCGACAAAGAAAGACACCGCCCAGGAGAGCCCTCGACTAAGCGTGAGCCAGATGCCTCGGAGGCGCCTCTGACGGCGGGGAGTCGGGTGAGCAGAACGACCTCAATTGGTCCATCCCCGCCGGGATGGCCTTTCCCAACGGTTCCAACTTAGGCCATCCCCGTCTCGAGGGCCCTTCCCGAAATTTCAAACTCGGTCGTTTTCGTTCATCAGGCCCCTCCCGCAAGCTCGGACTCCGGCCACCCCACAAAGGATGGCTCCTTCCTGAAGCCTCCGACTCAGCCAGCCCTGCCAGGACGGCCCTTCCCGGAAGTCACAGTTTGCCCCTCCCCACCGGGATGGCCTCTTCCCGAGAGCCCCGACCAGGGCATCCCCGCCAGGATGGACCTTCCCGACGTTTCCAGGTCGCTCGGTATCGCCCGTCGGAACCTTTCCGGCAATTCCAACTCGGTCCCTCCCCGCCGGGATGGGCCCTTCCTGGAAGCACCAAGCCCGCCGACCCAGCCCGGACAGCCCCCTCCCGGAAGTCCCTACTTGGCCGGCCTCGCCGGGATGGCAGGTCCCGACGTTCCCGAAGGGTGCCATCCCCACGGGGATGAACGCCACACCGTCGCCCTCCGGTGCCGAAGAGCTACGGATCTTCCGTGAGCCACCGAGGGGCGGAGCCTCGGCATCGCCCTCGCCCTCGGCGTCTGGTGTCGGCCGGAGTCGTCGTGGGATTGCGGCCGGAAGCTTGCTTGCGAAGCCGCCAAGTTGTACCCTGAGTGGGCGATGGACGGCAACACGACGAGGATCGACTGGGTCGGCAGCGGATGTGGCGCGATGGCGAGGAGCCGGCGTGCTCTGCGACGAAGGCACGCCGCGTTGGCTCGCCGAGCTCAGGCCGACAGAGCGGCTGAGTCGAGCGTAGGTGGATGCCCTTGTCTTCGCGGTCAGGCGCAGCCCGGCCTCGGCCCCTTCGGGGCCTTGAAGACAAGGGCAAGCCGAGACGCACGGGACCGTCGTAGGAACCTTCCGACGATCCTACTTCGAGCCAAGGTTCTCGTCTGCTTGCCCTTGCCACCCTACCCCTGTGTGGGGCCGGCCCGGCCGGCCGGTTGGGAGCAGGACCTGCGGCTGACAACCAATGGAGATAAGGATGCAGACACATGAACTCGTAGTTGAAATGAAGCTGCTTGAGCGTCGTTTGACTCTCTACGAAGAGAAGTACGGAGTTCTTAGCGAAGACTTTCACTCAGCCCTGATGTCGGGCCATCTGGAGCGTTACGATGCTTACGATGAAACTCGTGCCGATTTCAGTCGATGGAAAGGTATTTATGAAACATGGCTACGACGCAAGGCGAGCTATAATCAGGAGATGAAGGACCGGAGTTTCGATGAGATTCTTCGATTTCAACCCGCGTATTGATCATGACTGCCAATCCCCTGAGGTCAGTAGAGAACTATAGCTACTTCGTAGCAGAGTTGGTTGATCAACCCGAAGTCGAGCATTCGACAGTGGCAATTTGGCCTGAAAGTATCTATACAGGAACAGCCGAGGGCGAAATTATCTTTCGCAGTGGGATCAGATTGCGCATACGAGAAGAACTGGATTTCGATGAAGCAGTGATCACAGCCTATGGCTATGAAGTCTATCGGAACGGAGAGCGCCTGTATTGGTACGATGATTTCCCACACCTAAACGATCCGGATTTGGCCTCTACCTTTCCTCATCACAAGCATGTGCCTCCCGATATCAAGCACAATCGCATCCCGGCGCCTGAGATGAGCTTCAATAAACCGAATCTACCTGCGTTGATTCAAGAAATCAAGCACCTAAAGGAGCTGTAAACAGAATGGGAAGAGCCCCCCCTAGAGGTGCCATGCAGATCACAAACCCCTTGTTTTCAACGACTTACGCCAGATCCCGCTCGCAGAGGGGCGTTTCACTGGTGGCAAAATTGGACCTCACGAGAGCGGCGATCGGCCAAGGCGCTCGTTTCGGGTGAGATTTGGCCCCGAGATCCCCTCAGGCGGCGCCCGCCAGGCCGTTCGAAGACGAAAATGACTAAATAGCAAGGATCGAGGCGCAACTCTCCCTGGCCGAGACGACAGAGCCGCTCAGCCAACCGACGGCGACGAAGGTCAGGCTCTCATCACGGAGGGTCGCGCGCCGGATCGCTGCGCGTGTACTGCTCCTCCTGAACCGGAACGGGGCGGATCGAAACCGCCGTCTCGTTTGGGAGCCCCGTGTCCGCGCGGCGGGGGACGTGAACCGTCGGAATCTCGCCACGCCACACGATCTTCCACTTCTCCCCCACCTTGCGGATGACCAGTCGGCGACTCGGTGGCGGGGGCGGCGGCGGTGGCAGCCTACCCCCGACGAAAGGCCATGCCCGGGGAAAGCTCCCCTGGGGAAACGCCGCCTCGGGGTTGAACCCCGCGGTCGCCTGGAGGATCGTCGCGACCACCCCGGGTGGCAAGCTCCCCTCGGGGAGTTGGTGGCGGGGGTCGAGACCGTAACCGCGCTGTGGCGACACCGTGCCGCAGGCTGTGATCTGCTCCCACCACCCCGAGCTCATCGACTACCTCGGCGGCGAGCACGGCCTGCTCGTCGCCTTGATCGACGCGGACCGTTCGAGCGTCGAAGAGAGGCTCAACGCCTTCGATGCCGCGTGTGAGCTGGCAGGAATCGACGCGCGTGGCCCCGAGGAACCGTCGCCGTGTTCGTCCCACGGCGCAACATCGAGACCTGGATCTCCTACCTTGCGGGCGAGGACATCGACGAGCACACCGGCTATCCGAAGCTCGATCGGGCGAAGGAGTCGGCGGCGCGGCTACCCAAGCCCCATCAACCGACGCCAGTCTTCGAGCGTCTGAACCCGCAGATAGTAGTTCTGCTTCAGCTCGTCACCGATCGTCGACGTCGGCGACGGTCCGTAGTGATGGCCCGGGTAGAGGACGGTCTCCGAAGGAAGCTTGGCCAGCTGGCCGGTGAGCGAGTAGTAAAGCGCCTCGGCGTCGCCTCCCGGCAGGTCGACCCGGCCGCAGCCCTGGACGAAGAGGGTGTCGCCCGCCACCAGGCGCCCCCGGACCAGAAAGCACTGGCTTCCCGGGGTGTGGCCCGGGGTGTGGAGGAAGCGGACCTCGACCTCGCCGACGCTCACCGTGTCGCCGCCTTCGGTCTTCCTGAGGTCGCTCTCCGAGACCCCGGTCACCACCTTGACGCCGTGGGCCTCGTGCTTGTTGACCCAGATCGGCGACGGATTGCGCTCCAGGAACCGCTCAAGGCCCTGGACCGTCATGCCGAACAGATCCCCTCCGACGTGGTCCGGGTGGTAGTGGGTGACGAGCGCCCCGGTCACCTTGTAGCCGTCCTCTTCAGCGGCGTCGAGCAGGCTGTCGACGTCCCAGGCGGGGTCGACGACCAGGGCTTCGCGGGTTTCGGTGTCGCCGATCAGGTACATGAAGTTGCGCATCTGAGCGGCCACCGAGTGGGCGCGGGCCACCTCGCGGCCCGCCAGGAGCTGGCGGAAGTAGAGTCCTTGGGAATCCAACAGGTGTTCCTCCTGGTCTTGGTCGTCCGCAGGATATCAGGCCCGGGTGCCGGGGTAGCGCTCCGTGGGAGCGCCCTGGTAAGCTCGCGCGGCTCCGCGACGGCCGTCCGGAGCGGAACCGACAGTCCCATCCTCTCCGAGCTTTCTCTTCGTGATCCGATCCCTCCACCCGACGCCCGCCCTCACCGTCCTGCTGGCCCTGACGTTCGTGCCGGCCGCCGACGCATCCCGGCGTCTCGAAGCCCTGTCGACCGACGCCGAGATCGTCGTCGACGGCCGCCTCGACGAGGCGGTCTGGACCGAGGCCGAAATTGCCAGCGGCTTCGTCCAGCGCTGGCCGGACGAGGGCACGCCGGCAAGCGAGCGCACCGAGGTGCGCTTCGTCTACACCCGCGACGTCCTCTACGTCGCCGTCCGGGCCTTCGACTCCGAGCCCGAGGCGATCGTCGCCAGCGAGATGCAACGCGACGGCCAGCTCTTCCGCGACGACTCGGTGATGCTGCTCTTCGACACTTTTGACGACGACCGCAACGGTTACCTCTTCGAGGTCAACCCCGCCGGCGCCCGCACCGACGCCCTGGTGACCGACGAGGGCCGTGACGTCAACTTCCGGTGGGACGGCGTCTGGACCTACGCCGTGCACCGGGACGACGGCGGCTGGAGCGCCGAGGTCGCAATCCCCTTCTCCACGGTGCGCTTCGACCCTGGCGCCGAGGCCTGGGGAATGAACGTCCGGCGCCTCATCCGGCGCAAGAACGAGTTCGTCTACTGGGCGCCGATGCCGCGCGAGGCCGACCCCTGGCGGATCTCGCTCTACGGCGCGCTTTTCGGCATCCACGGCGTCGAGCAGGGGGCGAGCTTGAACGTCAAGCCTTTCGTGGTCGCCGACTCGGCCGACGCCACGGCCGACTCGGACCTCGAGAGCGGCGAGGAGGTCGACTTCGGCCTTGACGTCAAGTGGGGCGTGACCCGGGGCCTGACGCTCGATTTGACGGCCAACACCGACTTTGCCGAGACGGAGGTCGACGAGCAGCGGGTCAACCTGACGAGGTTCTCGCTCTTCTTCCCCGAGAAGCGCGAGTTCTTCCTCGAGAACGCCGGCATCTTCGAATTCGGCGCCGGCCAGGACCTGAAGGTTTTCTTCTCGCGCCGCATCGGCATCGACGACGGCCGGGAAGTGCCGATTGACTGGGGCGTACGCCTGACCGGCCGCGCCGGGCCGTGGAGTCTCGGTGTCCTCGACGTCGCGACCGCGGCGCTCGCCGCGTTGCCCGACGACGAGGAGTCCGAGCCCGTGCAGCGCAACAACTGGAGCGCTGTACGGTTGAAGCGCAACGTCGGCCAGCGCTCCTCGGTCGGCGTCATCTTCACAGGGCGCCACGGCGAGGACGACTCGAACCGCGTCGCCGGGGCCGACTTCGACTGGAAGGCGAGCGACAACCTGGCGTTGAGCGGTTTCCTCGCCCAGAGCGACGACGACGTCCTCGGTACCGACGAGGCAGCCGGCGTCGGCGTCGAGTGGGAGGGGGCGGACCTCGACTGGAGCTTTGGACTGGTAGAGATCGGCGAGCATTTCGACCCCCAGATGGGATTCCTGCGCCGTCCGGGCACCCGCCAGGCGGAGCTCGGGATGGACTGGGAGCCGCGGCCGGAGCAGATCGAGCTGGTACGCAACTGGTCGTTCGAGGGTGAGGCCGAGGTCGTGACCACTCTCGACGGCACCGTCGAGAGCTCGGAGATTGACCTGGAGCCCTTTGGCCTGCGCTTTGTGACCGAGGACCGCGCCGCGGTCTTCGTCCAGCGGAGCTTCGAGCGTCTCTTCGAGCCCTTCGAGATCATCGACGACATCGTCATTGAAGAAGGCGAGTACACGTTCGTCGACTACGGAATTCGCCTGGGCACGGCCGACAGCCGGCCGTGGCAGGTCCAGGGCCGGATCTCGCTCGGCGAGTTTTTCGACGGCGACCGGCGGGGGTTTTCGGTGACCTTTCGCTGGCGTCCGGGTCCGCGGTTGCGTTCGGAGACGAACCTTGAATACGACGACATCGAGCTTCCGGCCGGGGCGTTCTCGGCCACGGTCCTCCGCGAGCGGCTGGGCTTTGCCTGGAGCCCGGCGATGCGGCTCGACGCTTTCGTCCAGTACAACGACCTGGCCGAGCTTCTAGGCATGAACGTCCGTTTCAACTGGATTTACAAGCCGGGGGCGGATCTTTTCGTCGTTTTCAACCAGACGTGGGACGCGCCGGGGTTGGGAGATTTCCTCCACCGGGACCGGCAGGTGATCGTCAAGTTTACGTATCTTTATCAGCGTTGAGAGACCCGCGTCGGCCGCGACGATTCGTCGAATTGGACCTTGGCGTAGACCTCCGAGAGGAGGAGCTGCGCCTCGATCGACGCGACGGGAACACGGTCCTGCGGGTCCCGGACCTCCGTCAAAATCCAGGTGCCGTCGTCCTGCCGGACGTAATGCACCACGTAAACGCTCTCCTGGGCGATGAAGAGCACTTCCCGCAGCGACTCGATCGTCCGGTAGCCATCGAACTTGATCCCCCGGTCGTAGCCGGCCGTGGACGGTGAGAGCACCTCGACGAGAAGCGTCGGGTTCAGGAGGACGTCGAGCTCGGCATCTTCGAACTGCGGGTCCTCGCAGACCACTACCACGTCAGGGTAGGTGTAGAGATCGGTCGCCGGGACCCTGACCCGCATGTCGCTCGGGTACACCTCACACGACCGCTGGCGTAGCTGCCCTCCGAGCTCGCGGATGACGTTGCCGGTGATGAGGTTGTGACGCCGGCTGGCACCGGCCATGGCGAAGATCTCGCCGTCGAGGTACTCGCTCTTGGTCTCCGCCGCCCTCTCCTGGGCCAGGTACTCGGCGGGCGTGTATCTTGGCACTGGCTTCGGTTGGGCCATGATGACTCCCTTCGAGGGCAAGCGTACCCCAAATCTAATACCGCTCGAGGTAAAGCTCCTCGTAGAGCACCTCCGGAACGGTGAGCGTCAAGCGCAGCCCCTTGACGTCGCTCTGACAAAAACGGTAGCCCGGCTCATAGAAGAGAGGGACGATGAGCGCCTCGCGGGCGAGGATCTCCTCGATCCGGCGGTAGAGCGTATGGCGCAACGCCGGGTCCTCCGTCGTCCTTCCTTCTTCAATCAGCTGGTCGATCTCCGGAACGTCGAAGATGCCGGCCAGAAAGCCCGCCCGGGAGTCGAGGAGCGGACCCACGAAGCCGTCGGTGTCGGGATAGGTCGCGACCCAGCGCAGGGCGTAGAGGTCGGCGTACCCCTGACGGCCGCTCAAGAGCACGTCGGCGACCTCGCCGTGCAGACTCTCGATCGAGTAGCCGGCCTTCCCCGAGCCCTCGACGAGCCGTTCCCAGAGCGCCGCGTAGGCTCCATAGAAGCCGGGAATCAAGGACGCGTGAAGGCCCTTCAGAAGCTTCGACGGTGTGGCGCGATGACGCTCCGGTCCCGGCGGCTCGTAGCCCAAAAGCCCCGGCGGGATCAGGCCCCGGGCTGGGGTGAGCCAACCCTCCGCGGTTTCTCGGAGGGCCCCCTCGACGTCGAGCGACCGGACGAAGGCGTGGCGCACCTCGGGATCGGCCAGCGGCCCGCGGCGGGCGTCGAGGAGCAGGAAGTAGGTGACGAGCCGCGGGGATTCACGGTAGCCCTCGGCGAGAGAAGGCTCGCGGCGCAGCTTGACGGCAGCTGTGGGCGGCAGGCCCGAGGCCAGGGAGAAGCGGCCCTTGCGGAGCTCGTCAGCGAGACGCTCCGCGGCGACCCCGAAGTGGAAGGTCAACCGCTCGCCCCGCGGATAGCCCAAACGCCAGTAATGGGCGTTGCGCTCGAGGACCAGCCGCTCGCCGGAGACGACCTCCGCCACCCGGAACGGCCCGGTGCCGACGCAGCCGTCGCGCCAGGTCCCGGAAAGCTCCGGGCTCCCCTCCGCGACGATCGCCAGGCTGGGATGGGCCAGGAGCCCGGGATAGCTCGCCACCGGACGCTCCAGCTCGATCTCAAGCTCTGTCGGCGAGAGGACCCGGAGCCCCGCGAGCGTCTCCGCCTCGCCGCGGTGAAGCTCCGCGGCGCCCCGGATCAAGAGGAGCGGGAAGCGCAGCGCCAGGCCCGGCGCGCCCAGGAGACGCTCGAACGTGAACCGAACGTCGGAGGCCGTCAGCCGGCGCCCGTCGTGAAACCGGACGTCGCCGCGCAGCCGCACCCGCCAGCGGAGGCCTCCGCGCTCCGGGGTGAGCGACTCCGCGAGCCAGGGCACCACCTGCGAGCCCTCGTCGACCCGCGTCAGGGTCTCGAAGACCGTCGAGACGACCTCGTAGCGTTCGCCGACGGGGCTGCCGGCTGGATCGACGTCGTCGATCCGCACCGGAAGCGGGATCGTGATCTCGCCGCCCTCCCGGCGATGCCAGAGGCGGCCGACACGCGCGTCGGCAACCTTTCCAAGGCGCGGGTAGTTGACGTAGGGAGGCGTGTTTTGAAGCTCCAGGCCCCGCACCTTCGGACCGGCGAGACGATAGTCGACGTCGTGAAAAAGCGGCAGCAAGACGGCGTCTTTTGCCAGCCGGTCCTCGAGCTTGCGGTAGAGCTCGCAACGCAACGCTCCATCTCCCTCTTGCCGTGCCCGTTCCATCAGAGAGTCGGCGACCTGCGAGCCGTAGTAGCGGCGCAAGAAACCGTATCGGGAGTGGAAAAGCTCGTAGGTGAAGTTGTCCGCGTCGTCGTAGTCGGCGATCCATCGGCTCAGCAGGAGGTCCACCCCCGAGCTCTGGCCGACCCGGTCGCGAAAAGTTCCCATCGGCTGCTCGTCCATGCGGACGTCGAGCCCGATCTCGGCCCACTCCTCGATCAGCGCCCCGGTCAAAGCGCTGTAGCGGTTGAGGAAGATCGGATGGACCATCGCGTGAAGCTCGACCGGCGGGGCGAGACCGGCCTTTGTGAGCAGCCGCCGGGCCTCGTCGCGGCCCAGGGCCCGAACCCGGGGAGGAGCCGGGGCGTGGCCAAAAATCCCCGGCGGGATCATTCCAGTCGCCGGCTGGGCGAAGCGTCCCAGGGTGCGCCAGACCAGGTCGCGGACCGTCACGGAGCCGGCGAGCGCCCGGCGTAGCTCAGGGCTCGACGTCGGTTCCCGGGTGGTGTTCATGAGCACGAAGTAAATGTTTTTCTTCGTCGCCTCGACCAGCCCTCGGCGCAGCTGCGCCTGGCGCAGCAACTCCTCCAGGTCCTCGGGTTGGAGGTCGCGGCCCAGGTCGATCTCGCCGCGCAGGAGCCCGGTGGCGATCTGTGCCGGTTGGCTCTCGATCCTGAGCTCGACCGTGTCGAGCCGTGCCGGCTCCCGCCGCCAGTCGTTCGGATTACGTTCCAGGACGACGGCGGAGCGCTCCAGGCTTCGCAGGCGAAAGGAGCCCGTGCCCACGAGCGTCGTGCTCCGTTGCGAGGATGGCGTCGCCCGGGCCACCGCCGTCTTGAGGTTGGTCAAAAGCGCCGGAAAGATGGGCAGCGGCTCGCTCAGGCGGAACCGGATCCGACGCTCGCCGATCGCCTCGACGCCTTCGATCTCAGGCCGCTCGCCGCAACGCCAGGCGTCAAAGCCGGCGAGCGCCGTCAAGGCCGGCACCGCGGTCGCCTCGACGCTGCGTCCGGCCCGTTCGAAGGAGGTCTTGACGTCGATCGCGCGCAAGGGGTGGCCGTCGGAGAACCGGACGCCGGGGCGCAGCACGAGCTCCCAGCTCCGGTGGTCCTCGGCGCCCTTCCAGGCCTCGGCGAGCCCCGCGACGACGCTGCCCTCGGCATCGGTCGCGAGCAGCGTCTCAAAGATCGACGCCGCGACCTCGAACTCTTCGGCCGTGACGATCCTGGTCGGGTCGACGGTCGTCACCTCCTGCGCCAGGACGCTCACCAGGTGGCCTCCTCGCGGTAGCTCTTCAGCAGCCGGCGCCGGCCTCGCAAGCCCTGCCGCCGCCTCGCGCAGCTCCTGCGCCCTGCGGTGCTCGCCATGTAGGGCGGCCTCGGTGGCGGCGAGCTTCAGCAACTGCCGCAGAGTTTCACCGGCTTCGGCGCGGCGGGCGAGCTCAATGCCGCGCTCGGCCAGACGGCGGACGTCTTCGCTCCGCCTCGCCTGCCAGGCGAGGCGCGCCGCCAGGAGCGCCGCGGCGGCGGCCGGCGC
>CBDUYN010000274.1:0-9748 GCA_965371445.1 uncultured bacterium
GGACCTCTGGAGCTACCGTCTGATTGACGCGCAGCGCCACCCGCTGGAGGATCTGTTGGGGGCTGACAGCCCTCTTCTGGGCCTCTTCCGGCTGGAGCGCCTTGGCGGCGTGGCCGACCTCCCGGAAACGACGCGGGAGCTGAAGGCGACGCTAGGTCCCGAGGACGAGGAGCCGGCCGCCGCCTTCGTAGAGCTGATCAACGAGGTGGCGTTGCGCAGGCTGACCCCGGAAGGGGAACCGAGGATACGGATCGCAGACCTCGAGGAGGTACCTCCGATGTTGGCGCAGAGAATTGATGAGATCACCCATGGCTGGGAAAAGCGCGGCCGGGAGAAGGAGGCCCCCGACATGTTCTTAGACCTGTTCGCCATCAAGTTCGGTGAGGTACCGCTCCCGGTCCGCGAAAGGGTGGCTTCGGCCACCAGGGAACAGTCGGAGACTTGGGTGAGGCGGCTGCTCACGGCCGAAAGCCCGGACGACGTCTTCGACGATTGAGATAGGGCACCTTGGCCGTCATTCGCCATCACCGACCGGACGCTTTCTTCGACGAGACCCAGCAGCAGCGCCTCGCCGACCTCATGGCCCGCTGGCGAACCGCGCGCGACTCCGGCACCGACCTCCCGGCTGCGGAGCAGGCAGAGCTCGACGCTCTCGTCGAGGAGGAGCTTCTTGCCTCGCAGAAGAGAACAACCGATTTGGTGTAGCCTTTCCCCATGAGCCCCCGCAGCCTTCAGGACTTGCAGAAGGAACTGGACCTACTGCTGAGGCGGCAGGAAACGACCGTAGGCGAGTACAGGAAGAACAAGCTCGGGAAGAAGATCAAAGAGGTTCGGGAGAAGATCGTCGAGCTCCGCACCCGTCCGACGGCCCCGGGCGCCTACCGCAGTCTTACCGGTCAAGGCGGCTATCGCTGTATGGCCGCCCACCCGGACGGCTTCGTCGAACGCCACCAGCTCGACGAGATCGCCGACCTCCTGACCGCCGAGGACACCGGCGTCGTCGGCATCACGACGGCGCTGCGTGGTGCGGGCGGCTTCGGCAAGACGACCCTCGCCCAGGCCCTCGCTGAGGACGATCGCGTCCGCCGCGCCTACCCGAACGGCGTCCTCTGGACGACGATGGGCGACGGCCTTCGCGACGCCGAACGCGTCTCCCGCGTCCTCGACGTGATCCGTTTCTGGGATCCCGACGAGAAGCCGGTCTTCGACACCGTCGCCGCCGCGGGCGCCCACCTGCGCGGGCGCCTGGCCGGCAAGAAGGTGCTCCTCGTGGTCGACGACGTCTGGTCCTCGGCCGACGTCGAGCCCTTCCGCGCCCTGGGCGCCGGTTCGGCGCTCCTGATCACGACGCGCAACCGTCAGACCTTGCCGGCGGAGTGCCGGCGCGTCGACGTCGACGCCATGCGCCGCGACGAAGCGGTCGAGCTTCTGACCTCCGGCCTCGACGACGCGGACGCCGTCCTCCTCGCGGACTTGACGGAACGTCTGGGGAAATGGCCGCTTCTCTTGAAGCTCGTCAACCGTCAGTTGCGCGGCGATGTCGATTACGGCCTCGCGGTGCCGGCGGCGATCGGCAAGGTGGAGGCGCTGCTCGCCCGGGGAGTGGACCGCCTCGACGTCCGCCAGGACGTGAAGCGCGAGGAGGCCGTCCGGTTGACGATCCAGGTCAGCCTCGACTCCCTTTCCGACGACGACCGGCGCCGCTACCTCGAGCTCGCCGTCTTCCCCGAGGACGCCGACGTCCCTCTCGACGCCGTCGCCCGGCTCTGGCAGCTCGACGCCGTCGAGACCGAGGAGCTCAGCCGACGCCTCGCCGACCTCTCGCTCCTTCTGCGTCTCGACCTGTCGGCGAGCACGCTCCGGCTCCACGGCGTATTTCGGGAATACCTCCTCGCACAGCAGGACGATTTAGCAGGGCTCCATCGGACGTTTCTCGAACGCTGCCGTCCTCCGAGAGAGCGCTGGAAGGATCTCGCGGTAGACGACGCCTACGTCTGGCGTCACCTGGCGTACCACTTGGAGAAGGCAGAGGAGGCTACGACCCTGCGCGAGCTTCTCTTCGATTTCGACTACCTACACGCCAAGCTTGCCGCGATCGATGTCAAAGCGTTGATCGCCGACTACGACGGTTTTGAGGACGACCGGGAGGCGCGGAGTGTCCAGGGGGCCTTGCGTCTGTCCGCGCACGTCCTGGTCCGGGATGTTGGGCATATGATCGATCAGCAGCTTGCTGGGCAATTGTGTGGTCGTCTCATAGGAAGCGATGGCCAGGACGTCCGCCGGTTATCGCAAGAGTCTGCGAGGAGGATTGTGCTGCGTCCGCGGACTGCTTCGTTGGCACAGGCGGGCGGGCCTCTCTTTCGGACCTTGGAAGGTCACAGGGGGTCCGTCAATGCGGTGGCGCTCTTGGACGATTATCATGTTGTCTCAGCGTCCTTCGACCAGATCCTGCGGGTATGGAACATCGCGGCGGGCGATACAATTCAGTCGTTGGAAGGCCACACCTCTGGACTACGAGCAGTGGCGATCCTCGACGAGAACCGCGTCGTCTCCGCGTCCGATGACCAGACCTTGCGTGTCTGGGATGTCGAGTTGGGTGACACGATCCGAACACTGGAAGGCCACACTGATTGGGTCCGAGCAGTGACGGTCCTTGACGAGAACCGCGTCGTCTCCGCGTCCGATGATCAGACTTTACGCGTGTGGAATATTACGTTGGGCCATACAATTCAGGTGCTGGAAGGGCACGCCTCTGGCGTCGGCGCAGTGGCGGTTCTCGACGAAAACCACGTCGTTTCTGCGTCTCTTGACCATACCCTGCGCATCTGGGCCATCGAGTCGGGGGCGACGATCCAAACTCTGAACGGCCACAAAGATGGGGTTATCGCGGTGGCGGTCCTCGACAAGGGCCGTGTCGTTTCTGCATCCTTTGATCAGACTCTGCGTGTGTGGGATATCGCGTCGGGCGATATAATCCAGACGCTGGAAGGCCACACCTCTGGGGTCGCCGCGGTAGCGGTCCTCGACAAGGGCCGCGTCGTTTCTGGGTCCTTCGACCATACCCTGCGCATCTGGGACGTCGCGTCGGGCGAGTCGATCAGCGTACTGAAGGGGCACTCCTCTGCAGTCCTCGCGGTGGCAGTCTTGGACGAGAATCGCATTGTCTCCGCCTCCTTAGACCAGACTCTGCGTGTCTGGGACATCGCTTCAGGTCGGACCGTCGCCATTTTTACTTTGGAAGCCGGGATCTGGTCGGTTGCCTTCGTCCCTGAACAGCAAATCGTCGTCGCCGGAGACGGGGCAGGAGGCGTCCATTTCCTGGACTTTGTCGACATTCAGTCCGAGGAGGAAAGCGAGATGGGAGATCGAAACGTCCGAATCGACGGCGACGCCCACGGCGCGACGATCGTTACCGGCGACTCCAACGTCGTCATCCAGAAAAACGTCTCGGCGTCCAAGGACGCAACCGACGAATCCGCGTCCTCCCCGGTCGACGCTATCCTGATCACCGCCATCACCCGCGAACGCGAAGCGGCCCTCGCGGAGCTCCGCGCCCGGCAGCTCGATCCCGTCCTCACGGAGCACGGCGGCCGCTACCACCACGCCTTCGAGCTCGAGCGCGGGGGCAAGGAGGCGCTGCGCTGTCTCCTCGCGCAGCCGTCGGAGAAGGGTCCGCACGCGACGCAGGCTCTCCTGAGCGACCTCCTGCGGATCTTCGAGCCGGCGCTGGTGCTGCTCGTCGGCGTCGCCGGCGGGCTCGACGAGCGCGGCGTCGGCGAGGGCGACGTCGTCGTGGCGCGTCGGGTCTACAACTACGAGCCGGGACGCCTCAAGGCGGACGGGCTCGAGGAGCGTCCGGAGCCGTACCGCGCGAGCGCGCGGCTGATCGACCTCGCCAACGCCCTCGACGCCGACGGCGCCTTCGCCGGCGTCCTCGGCGGACGGCGCCTCTACGTGCGCGACTACGCGAGCGGCGAGAAGGTGCTGATGGACCGGGGCTCGGAGCTGCGGCGTCGGATCCTCGAGCTCTCGCCCGACGTCTACGCGTTCGAGATGGAGGGGCACGGCCTTTTGCACAGCGTCTGGGAGGCGGCGCGGGAGTTGAACGTCCAGTGCGGTGTCGTCAAAAGCGTCAGCGACTTTGGCGACGAGAACATGCGCGACGGCAAGGACGAGCGGCAGCGGAAGGCAGCGCGTCGGGCGGTTGGGGTGGCGTTGGAGCTCTTGCGTCGGTTTTGAGGCGTCGTGTCCCTGCCGGCTCTTGACGCCGCAGGGATGAGTCTCGACAATGCTTTACGCACTTCGTAAAGCCGGAGCCCTTCCCCGATGGCCGAAGAACACGACAAGACCCACCGCCTTCTCTTCGACTTCCCGCGGATGATCAAGGACGTGATCCGTCTCTGCCTGGGCGGCGACTGGGTCGAGCGGCTCGACTTCTCCACCCTGGAAAAGGTCCCGGAACGGCTCCTGAGCCCGGAGCTGATGCGCCGCGAGCAAGACGTGCTCTGGCGCCTTGCGCCTCGGCGGCGTGGCCGACCTCCCGGAGACGACACGGGAGCTGAAGGCGACGCTAGGTCCCGAGGACGAGGAGCTGGCCGCCGCCTTCGTAGAGCTGATCAACGAGGTGGCGCTGCGCAGGCTGACCCCGGAAGGGGAGCCGAGGATACGGATCGCAGACCTCGAGGAGGTACCTCCGATGTTGGCGCAGAGAATTGATGAGATCACCCATGGCTGGGAAAAGCGCGGCCGGGAGAAGGAGGCCCCCGACATGTTCTTAGACCTGTTCGCCATCAAGTTCGGTGAGGTACCGCTCCCGGTCCGCGAAAGGGTGGCTTCGGCCACCAGGGAACAGTCGGAGGCTTGGGCGAGGCGGCTGCTTACAGCCGAAAGCCCCGACGACGTCTTCGACGATTGAGACCCCGGAGCCAGGCGGGGTGGTCGTCTCAAGCCGTGAACGGTTGGCGCTCGTCGCCGCCGTCGGGTGATAAAGGCGCGACACCTCAGAGCTGCCTTTCCAGCCTGGCCAGCAGCTCCTCGAACCGCCCCCGGTCAAACGCGTCCGGATCGTCGAGCGCCGCGAAGATGTCGTCGATCGTCCGCGCCACCTTCCTCGTGGCCATCTTTCGCTCCAGCTCGACCCAGCGGCTCAGCAGGCTCTGCAACGCAAACGCCGCCTGCTCCGCCGCCGTCAGATCCGAGACGAAGCCCGCCCGCTCTTTTGCGATGCGGCGCATCATGCTCCGCACCTGGCCGCCCTTCCATTTCGCGCCGGTGAGCTGACCCTCGACCTCGTCGAGGACAGCGATCACCGCCTTCGCCTGCGCGGCGACGTCTTGCCGGTTGCGAAAGCTCGATGCGGCTTTGCCGAGCTCTTCGACGGCGGTGTCGAAACGCTCCAGATCGCCGCTGGCCAGCTCCGCCACCAACTGACGCAGCACAGCATAGCGCGTCACGTGGGGCGGATACCCCCCTTGGTAACGGTAGCCCGCCTGCTTCCGCTAAGCGTTATCCGCCAGCGAATGGTGACAGCTCTGGCAATTGTATTCCGAGAACTCCGGCCAACCTCCTTCTCCCTCGGCATGACGCGTCAGGTTCTCCAGAGCGGCGCGAAACGACGTCACCTGTCCCACGACCCAGGCACGCACACCCGTCGTCGAATGACCCCGCCCGACCTTCCAGTGGCGCGGGATCTTGCCCGCGTAGTTGTCGAGCTCGAAGTAGAGACGCGGATGGCCGGCGGCGATCAGACGGTGATCGACCTTGCGGTCGGCGGCACCGAGATGACATTCGAGACAGACGCCGGCGCGCTTTCTCGCGTCGCGTAGATCCGTCATCCCGGCGTTCAGGGATTTCTGATAGGTCCAGCCCTCCTCGAAGTGCTGGTTGCGCCAGCCACCGGCCGGGCCGTGGCACGCCTCGCAGGAGATGCCGTCGTCGCGGAAGACGTTCTCGCTCTTGCCCGGCAGCGTCCGGAGAACATGGCAAGCGAGGCATTCCTCCCTCTCGTGCGCCGGCTGGCCGCCCGGGTCGAGCGTCGCGGCGATCTCCTGCGACAGATCGCTGGGAAGCACCCGGTAGGCGCCGCGGTGCGGACCGAGCACCCAGGTCGGATATTCGTTCTGTAAGACCGCGGTCTCGTCTTTTGGCGCCGTCGAGCCGTGACAGAAACCGTTGGCGCAGCTCGCCATGCCGACGTAGACGCCGGGACGCACCTCGCGCACCGGCGGCGGGTCGACCTCCTGGTCAGCCTCGTCGCCGAACGCCGGCAAGACCCAGAAACCGATCAGGATCACGGACGTGAGGAGCTTTCTCTTGTCGTTCACGGCGATTCTCCTTGGGCGAGCGGCAGACCGGGCGGCTCGTCGCTCACCCGATAGAGCGCTCCGTCGCGCAGGTAGAGACGTTGCATTTCCTCAAGCGTCAGCGGACGCGCGCCGACCGCGGCCGTCGACGGCGGCGGTCTCCGTCTGCGGCGTGTCGAGAAGCTCTCCCTAAAGCGTGACGCTGACCTCGGTGCCGGTCGGCACCGTGGCGACCCCTTCGATCGTCGGCGTCGGCGTCGAGCTCTGCGTCGAGGCGTCGATCCGGAGGCGCACCGTTCCGGCCGCGCCGAGGACCGCCGGCACGAAGAGAAGAAGACCGAGGGCGAGCAAGATTCGGTGGCCTATCATTTCTCCGGGTTGCGCGGGAATTTGAGGAACGGCATACGGACGCCGTCGATCTTGACGCGGTCGGCCCAGAGGTCCTCGGGCGGCTGGAAGCCTGCGGCGCCTAAAAAGGAGACGTAGTCGTCCTGCTCGACGCCGTCGCCGCTGATGCTGAGGCCGCCCATCAGTTGGCCTGGCCAGAAGGGAAGCCGCGCGGCGAGCACCTCCTCGTCGGCCGGCACGACGTCGCGTCCAAGGACGTGCTCGACGACCTCGTAGCCCTGGTTCATGCCGAGTTTGATCAGGTCGCGGCCGGTGACGGCGCCGATCAGGTGCAGCCCCGGTACCGTCGACTCGTAGCCACGCCGCAGCACCGGACGCGCCTCGCGTCCCTCGCCGACGAATTCGACGCCCATCGCCTCGAGCCAGCGCCGCGGCGGCGTCGCGCCGATCTTCAGGATCACCCGCTGCGCCGGCACCCGGACGTCTTCCTCGGCGCCTTTCAGGTCGACGTACTCGGCGGCGATCTCGCGGACGGTGCTCGAGAAGTGAATCGTCATCTCTCCGGCGGCCATCCGCGAGAGGACCTCGCGCTCGAGGCTTTCCTTGGCGCGGAGGATCTCCGCCGTCCGGACGACGAGGTGTACGCGGTTGGCTTCGCAGAGGGCGAGCGCCACCTCGATGGCCGAGTCGCCGGCCCCGACGACGACGACGTCCTGGTCGCGGTGGGCGTCCGGGTCGACGAGGCGGGTGGTGACGTGCGGCAGGTCCTCGCCCGGCGCGCCGAGGCGCTGCGGGTTGCCCTGGCTGCCGATCGCAAGGACGATGCGCAGGGAGACCGGAGAAAGACTACGTCGGACTCGCCCGGATCCCTGGTAGGATCTCCGAAACCATGGACGCCGAGACCTACTTCCTCGCCATCGAGCGCATCGACGGCACCTACCAGGGACGCCTCCACCGCGGCGACCCCGCCGGCAAGGCCGTCGTCCTCGAGAACCTGGAGCTCGGCCCCGACGCCCGGGTCACCGTCGACGACAACACCTATCGCCTCGCCACCTTCGTCGACAAGCTCACCGCCTTCGACACGGCGTTTTGAAGTCGCATCTCGACATCCGCGGCCATCTCGCCCTCGGCGCGCACCTCTACCGCCAGAGCTTCGGGCGCATCGAGCCTTACCGCCGCCTACAAGCTCGGCGTCGAGCCGGTGATCCATTTCCAAGTCAAGTCCGACACCACGGCCGGCCAGCTCCTTTACGAGTTCGACGCCGTGCAGTATTTTCGTGAAGCGCAGGTCAAGAAGGCGGACGGCGAGGAGCTCGACAAGGGAAGATACGTCTATCCGCGGGCCCTCTGGAAGGCGATGACGTCGGAGACGCCGCGCGTCGTCCTGATCGACGAGATCGACAAGGCGCCGCGCGACTTTCCGAACGACCTGCTCCACGAGCTCGACAAGATGGAGTTCGTCGTCACGGAGACGCAGGAAAAAGTGTCGGCGCCGCGGGCGAAGCGGCCGAAGGGTAGGCGTCAACCCCGCTTTCCTGGGGTGGAAGGCGTCCGACCGACCCGGACCTTCGCCGCCCTGGGCACCACGTTCGCCCTGCTGGGCCAGCTGACCTCCTCGGAGACGGCCTTCCGGGCCGCCCGCCGTTCAGATTGCCGGTGCTGCCAGACGATCGTAGGCCGACAGTTCGCCCACTTCCTCGACGGCGCCGGCCGGCATTCGGAAGCCGCGACTTGCGCTACCCAGGCAGTGGAAGCCTCCAAGGGATCAGAGAAGGGGCGAGCGCTCGACACCCTGGGGATCGTCCGGTACCACGCCGGAGACCTTTCTGGATCCGTCGAAGCCTTCGCCGAAGCCCTGGACCTGATCCCCATCCGATCCGACCGTCACGACCGCATCCGGGCCAACCTGGCTTGCGCCCTGAACGGGTCCGACAAGCTCGAAGACGTCCAGCGCGCTGTAGGTATTCTTCGGTCCCTGCCGCCTCGGTTTCGACACACCAAGTACATGACCCAGGAGCGCGCCATGGTCGCCTGGACGTTGGGCGAGACCTTGGCGAAGCTCGTTCGGCTCTCGCCCGACATCAAGGGCTGGGAGCGGCGCGGGACCCTCTACGAAGCCCGCGACAACCTGAAGAAGGCGGTCAGCGGCCTGGAGAGGCGCGGCCTCGTCTTGGAGCTTGCGGCGGTCCGGAGCGACCTTGCCGCCGTCTACATGATGGTCAACCCGTTCGAGACCCTCGAAACCCTGGAAGGGATCCCTGAGAAGGGCGAGAAGAACGGGAAGGCGTTCGACCTTTCCAAGGTCAAGGCCGCCGCCGTCGAAGCGGCGGCCGGCATCTCGCCGGACCAGATTCGGCTGATCTGGGTCGCCCTCCGAGCGCTCCGGGCGGCCACCGTGAAGGCCGGGGCTCCCGCTCCGATTCTGGTCTACGCCCCGTCCTGATCCTGGCGACCAGAGCTCGGTATCCTGGACCGCGAAGCCAAACGTGTGACCCAGGACCTGAACCTCTTTCCCATACCTATGTGCTCGACAAAGACTCCTCCGTCGCGTCCATATGGCCATATGTGCTCGACAAACTGGCGGAAAGCCTGACAGAAGGCTCGAGGTCAGAGGACGGAGGATTCCCCCGGCCTGACGCGGGCTCGCAAGGACCCGTTCCATGCCGCTGCCATCCGCCTCCTTCGCCGACAGGTTCACCCAGGTCTTTTTACTGGGAGCGCCGGCGGGACGCCGGCCGGACGCGTAGCGTCCCTTCGGGACGAAAAGCGCCCCTTTCGGGGCGAAGAGCAGGCGGGACGCCTGCGCTCCCAGCGCGTCCCTTCGGGACAAAAAGAAGGCGTCCCTTCCGGCGACGGGGGAAAGAGGTACCTCAAGACGACCAGGGTGGTCCGCGTCGTGGAGAAGGCGTACGTGCGCGGTCCGCGCGTCCCGGGCCGACTGCTCGTCCACCGGACGCTCGGAGTTGAAGTTGCGGCCGAGGGAAAGCGTGTTCAACGACCGAACGATCAGACGTAGCCGGCTCCCCGCCGGCAGGGTCCGACCGCCGTGCCTCGACCGACCGCCGTGCCTCGACCGTGGCTCGACCGGTCGCCGTGGC
>CBDUYN010000275.1:0-9661 GCA_965371445.1 uncultured bacterium
CAGGTCCCGTGCATCGCCGTCGAACGACTTCGCCTTCGCGAGCTGGGCCGCGGCCTCCCGGCGCACCAGAAGCTCCTCGTCGCGGACCATCTCTTCGAGCGCGGCGATGAGCGCCCCTCTCTCCAGGGGCTCGGCGGCGGCCCGCCCTCCCATCGCGCGCACCGCGGCCAGACGCGCGTCGAGGATCCGGTCGAGCTTGGCGCTCCTGGCCGAAGCGACCAGGGTCTCGAGCTCGAAGACCGGATGCTCCTCGGCCCATTCGAGGGCGGTGGCCCGGACTCCGGCGTCGCGGTCGACCAGGCCGAGAGCGGCGCGCTCAGCCGTGTCGTCGACGTCGCCGTCGAGCCACGTCGCGAGAGCCGCCGAGCGGACGCTCGCCTCGGGATCGGCACCGAGCCTTTCGAGGACGCCGGCCGCTCCCAGAAGCCCCGCGGCCCGGGCGGCGACGACCCGGTTCGCGGCCTCGGTGTCGGAAGCTAGCTCGGCGAGCGCTGCCACCGCCTGCGGCGCCTCGCCCTCGGCCAGGGCGAGTAGCGCCAGCTGACGTTCCCGGGGACGTCCGTCGGCCACGAGCTCCTCCAGCCTCGCGACGAGCTCCTCGTCGAGCAGCCAGGACGCCGACGCCTCGATCGCCACGAGCCGTACCCCGGGACGCGGATCCGCCGTCAGCTCCAGGATCCGCGGCTGCCAGGCGAAGGAAGGGGCCACCTTGCCGGCGGCGACCAGGCGCCGCGCCGCGCGCAGCGCCTGGATCGTGGGTCCGGCGGACGTGTCGTCGAGGAGCGGACGGAGCCGCTCCAGGTCCGAGCGGTCCCCGACCTGACCCAGAGCCTGCGCCGCCTGGCCGCGGACCCAGGGGTCGACGTCGGCGACGAGCTTCCGCAACTCCGGTAGCGCTTCGGGTAGGGGCGTACGGGCCAGGGCGTAGGCCGCCATGGCGTGCAGATGCACATCGTCCTGAGCCAGTCCTTCAACCGCCCAGCGCACCACACCCGGACTGGGCTGCTCGGCGTCCTGGAAACGGTAGAGTGACGGCAGCAGCCGCGGATAGAATTCTTCCGGTGGCACGTCGATGAGCCTCTCGACCACCGACTCGACGTCGGCGCCCAGCTTGGCCAGGGCCTCGACGGCCAGGCGTCCGGCCTCACGGTCGGGGTCGGTCAGGGCGCCGGCCAGGGGCCGCACCGCCTCGGTGTAGCCTTTCTCGCCGAGCTCGCCGAGGGAAAAGGCGGCGGCGCGGCGCACGGCTGGGACGTCGTCGCCGAGGAGCCGTTCGAGGGTGGGACCGCCCAGCGGGTCGCCGATTCGTCCGAGGGTCAAGGCGGCCTGGCGACGCAGCTCGGGACCGCCGTCGACGGCGAAGCCGAGGGCCACCGGCTCATAGGTCTGGCGGTCCGCGAGCAAGAGGAGCAACGCCCGTTCTTCGAGGTCCGCCACGGTGACCGCCGGAAAACCGGCTGCCGGGGCCGTGCCCGACGTCGCGGCACAGCCGGCTAGCGAGACGAGCACGAGAAGGACGGGCCCGGCGACAGAGGCCGCGCGGCAAAGCGCGCCTCTTCGGCTCCGGAGGATCTTTTCCATGCCTGAATCCTACGTGTTGGACGGGAGCTAGACAACTCCGGCCGCAAATCCACTCCAACCCACCCTACGGCGCCTGGTCGACGGCTTCGGCGACGGCCTCCGCCACGAGCCGGTAGCCCGCGCCCGTGACGTGACAGCAGGAGTCCCTGTAGAGAGGCTCGGGGTGATCCTCGTAGATGGCGGTGAGGTCAAGAAAACGCACCCCCCTCGCGCGGAGCTCTTCACCGGCTCGGATCAACAAAGGATAGGCGGCTTCGACCGCCCCACGGTAAGGGTGGTCTTCCTGAAACGCCGTACGGTGCTCCTCGGCCCCCATGGGCTTTGAGCCCGGTAGGTACTGGTTCGGTTGCAGGAAGTGGTAGTACTCGATACCGAGCTCCCGGCAGAGGGCGTCCATCTGGATCGAGGCGCGCTTCCAGGCCGCCACGAGCTCGGCATACATCTCGGCGTCGTCCGAGAAGGACCACTCGGGACCCCGGGTCTGGTAGCTCATCTCTTTCTCGCTCCGGGCGTCTTGGATCGCGCGCTCCGCCCGCGAGATGCGGCCGGTTTCCAGGGCGTCGAGGACTTTCCACACGAGGCCCGCCGTGAAGCTAAAGCGCCAGGGAGCGCCGGCGAAAGACCGAGCCAGACGGGCCCTCAGCTCCAGCAGGTAGGTCAGCTCACCGACCAGGCTCCGCAAGTCCTGATCGAGGTCGCCCACCTGGAGGACCCAGCCGCGCGGGTAGTGGGCGAAGTAACCTTTTGGGACGTTGATCGTCGACGGCAGCGCGATTTCGTTGAAGCCGTCGAGATTGATGACCACGTCGAAGTGGGCTCCCAAGAACAGCAGGTAGTTGAGCGCCATCAGCTGCTGCGGCTGCTTGTAGCCGCCGACCCCGAAGTTGAGGAAGACGAGACGCTTGCCGCGCCAGCGCTCGACGCGCTCGAAAGCGGCCGTCAGGGTTTTTGACCTCGCTCCGAAGCTGGCCCCGAACGAGCCCCCAAAAGTGGCGATGACGAGCCGCTCCTCGGAGGGGCTCCAAAAGACGTCGTTACGGTTGAACGGAAAGCCGAGGTTCGCCGCCTGGCGGCTGAAGCCGGGATCGCCGGCCACCCGGTGGGTCGTGGGATCGGGGACATAGCCCGTGTAGGGATGGAGCACAGGGATCGACCGGATGCGGTGCTCGCGCAGCAGCGCTTCCTCGTCCTTGTCTTCCTCAAAGTCGACGACCTCGGTGTCCTGGCGTGAGGCCTGGAGAGCCCGAAGGTCGCCGGGGGTGACGACGCTGCCTGCCATGAAGCTCAGTATCAGGAAGGAGCCGAGCTCCACGAAGAGGATCACCAGGAGGGCCGCGAGGAGCCGGAACCAACGGCGACGGGTGGCGGTAACGGTATTCATCGGCCCTCTTCGGTCACCCCCTCCAACCACTCCAGGACGTCTCCGCTCCCCTGCCAGACCTCGCCCATCTCGTCGTTGTACCACCAGGCCTGCTCCTCGCCGCCGAGCTCGGACGCCACACCTCCGAGGCCCTCAGGAACGTCGCTACGCCGGCCGACGAGGTAGTCGGCCACCAGGGGGAAGGCTTCGTACACTTCCGCGACGAGGGCCAGCGCTTCCTCCTTGCGGCCCAGCCGGTAGAGCGCCAGGATTCCTCCGTAACGTACCCCGACGTCGAGATCTCCGGGATAGCGCTCGGCGACCGCCAGGGCTCTTTCGTGCTCCTCCGCCTCCAGGAGGGCGTTGACCAGCGGACCGCGGTGGTTGAAACGGTCGTCGGGAGCGAGCACGAGGAACCGTTCCCGGAGCCGCCTGGCCGACTCGTCCTCGTGGAGGGCGTCGAGCATGTCGATCTTGCGGTCGAGGAGGACCAGGCCCTCCTGGTTCTCTTCGAAGTACCAGAGGAGCCGGCCCTCGTCCTGCGCCTTGACGCTCGCCTCGACGATCGTCTCGGCGCGGTCGGCCAGGGGGAGGGCGAGATGACGGTAAAGCACCGGACGAGCGATGCCGAGTTGCTGGGCCGCCAGGATCAGGTCGACGAGGATTGCGAGAGAGTCGAAGGCCGCGGGATGCTCTTCCAGGAAACCGAGCCAAGCCTCCGCGCTTTCCTCGTTCCAGATCACGGTGTAGGCCTCTTCGTCCAGCTCACCCCCGGCCCATGCGTCGTCACCGTCCGGCAGCGGCCAGACTTTTTTCCACGACCCCTCAAGTTGATGGAGCGTCTCCGGCGTTTGCAGGCGGACGAGCGGCCCGTCGCCGGGTGTGTAGGCGAGGAAAGGCATCTTCTCCTCGTCGGCCTCTTCCAGCTCCAGGCCGTAGGTAGGGACCTCGTGCTCGGCGATCCGTTCCAGGAGGCTGCGCAGGCGCCCCACGTGCTCATAGCTCGACGTGGGGTTCTCCAGCAGGGCTCCCAGTGGGTCCTTTACCGCGTGCCGGAGGAAATGGACGAGCGACTCGACGTCTTCGAAGTCCCGCCGTCGCAGCCAGGCCAGATAGAACCTGGCGCGTTGCGACATCTGCTCGAAACGGCCCTCCGCTCCGAGAATCGTCACCTCGAGGAGCGCCAAGCTCGGATCCTCGGGATCATCGCGCTGAGCGTTTTGAAAGAGCTCCCGGGCGGACTCCGTCGAAGCGTCCTCGATCGCGGCGAAGCAGAGGTACCTCCAGAGGACGGCGGAAAGCGGTGGCCGCAGCCGCAGGGCCAGGTATTGGAGCATGTCGAGCTTGCCCTCGAGGTCTCCGGTCTCGTCGTAGGCGTCCAAGAGGAGGTCGAGGGCCGCGCTGTAGCGCCCGTCGAGCTCCTCGGGGTTCTCAAAAGCCGCCTCGAGCAGCGTGACGGCGCGCTCCGGTTGGGCGACCTTGAGGAGCCTTTGACCGACGAGACCGAGAGTCTCGGCCGGCAGCGCCCGCGAGCCTCCCATTTTTTCGAGGTCCGCGAAGGAGAGCTGCTCTGCGAGGTGGTACCAGGCGACCTCGGGATCGATCGCCGGAAAGCTCGGCGCTCCCGCGCAGCATCGCTTGTACTTCTTGCCCGAGCCGCACGGACAGGGCCGGTTGCGCTCGGGCTTTGGCAACGGCTGCGGCCGGTAGCCGTGGCTCGGCAGGGGTACGACGTTCCAGAGGGCGCGACCTATGGCGAGGGCCAGAATCCGTTGAGCGTCCTCGTCGCCGGCCGAAGCAAAGAGCTCCGGAAAGGCTGCCGGCGCCTTGTCACGCATCCAGGCAAGAAAGCTCGCCGCGTCCTCGCCGCGAACGATCTCCTGGATGGCCCACGCCATCAGGGCCGGGAAGACGGATGCAAAGGCTTTGTCGAAAGAAGAGGTCATCGTTTTCCTCGTGAGAGGTTTCGCGCAGCATACCCCAGTGACCGGGAAAGGATCGCGTCCATGATGTAGGATCTCCCGGCCATCGAGGAGACCCGCCACCCAAAATGCCCAAGAGAGAAGACCTGCGATCGATCCTCGTCTTCGGCTCTGGCCCGATCGTCATCGGCCAGGCCTGCGAGTTCGACTATTCCGGCACCCAGGCCTGCCGTGCCCTGCGGCGCGAAGGCTACCGGGTGATCCTGATCAATCCCAACCCGGCGACCATCATGACCGACCCGGAAGTCGCCGACGCCACCTACGTAGAACCCTTGACGGCGGACTTCGCCGAAAAAGTCCTGGCCGCGGAACGTCCCGACGCCGTCCTGCCGACGGTAGGCGGCCAGACCGGTATCAACCTGGCCTTGGCGCTCGAGGAGCGCGGCTCTTTTGAGAAGCTGGGCAAGAACGGCCGGCCGATCGAGCTTCTGGGAGCCGGCATCGAGGCGCTACGACTCGGCGAGAGCCGCCAGCTTTTTAAGGACGCCATGCAGGAGATCGGCCTCGAGGTGCCGAGAAGCGCTGTCGTCGACGGCTTGAAGGCGGCCCGGGAAGCGGCCGGCGAGCTCGGCTTTCCGCTGATCGTGCGTCCCAGCTACACGCTCGGAGGCGAGGGCGGCGGCGTCGCCTACAACCGCGAGGAGCTCGAAGCGGTGGTAGCCGTTGCCCTTCAGGCAAGCCCTGCCCGCGAGGTGCTTCTCGAGCAGTCGGTGGTCGGCTGGAAGGAATACGAGCTCGAGGTCGTCCGCGACCTCAAGGACAATGCCATCGTCGTCTGCTCGGTCGAGAACGTCGACGCCATGGGGGTCCACACCGGCGACTCGATCACCGTCGCCCCGCAGCAGACCCTCTCCGACCGCGAATTCCAGGCGATGCGCGACGACGCCTTCAAGGTCATCCGCCGGGTCGGCGTGGCGACCGGTGGCTCGAACATTCAGTTCGCCGTCGACCCACAGAGCGGCCACCGGGTGGTGATCGAGACGCGACGAAACTGCAGGGGAATGCCAGCCATCACAAGGCGATGAGCTACCAGCGGATGGTGGAGTTGGAGAAACGGCTGGAGAACCAGATCGACCGTTTGCTGGAACAGGCCGAGCAGGTGGACGCGCAGGAAGATACCCGCTTCGGGGTCGGACAACGCGACGAGGATCTCGAGCAGGTGCCGGGGGGGCGACTCGCCTATTCCCGCAGACGAGCCGCGGCTTCCGGCGGGATCGTCTCGCCGGCACGCCGCGCGGCCTCGAAATGGACGAGCGCATCGCCGTCGCGGCCCTGGGCCTGGTAGAGCATCGCCAGCGCCAGGTGGATCCGGCCGTCCTTGCCGCGCAGCGCAAGCGCACGCTCCACGGCCTCGACCGCGTCCTGCCGGCGGCCCGAGGCGTCGTAAACGACCCCCAGATTGAGGAAAGCTTCGGCATAGCCCGGATTGATCTGGGTCGCCCGCTCGAGGTGACGCCGGGCCGCCTCCATCTCGCCCTCACCGGCGCGCAGGATCCCCAGGTTGTTGTGGGCCAGGGCATGGCCTTCCTCGAGGTCGAGCGTCCTTTCGTAGGCCACGGCGGCCTCCGCCGGACGCCCCGCTTGGGCATGCAGGAGGCCCAGGTTGTAGTGGGTCTCGGCGTAGCCGGGGTCGACCTCGACGGCGCGCCGCAGCTCCGCCGCGGCCTCGTCGAGCCGGCCTGAGGTGGCGAGTGTCACGGCCAGGTCGGTCCGCACCGCGGCGGAATCCGCCAAGCGCAGGCTGTCGCGAAACGACGCTTCCGCCTCCGCGTCGCGGCCCGCGAGACGGTAGGCCAGGCCCAGCGAACGGTGGAGCTCCGGCGCTCCCGGTTGGAAGCGCCGCGCCTCCTCAAGCGACGCGACCGCCGCTTCCGCATCCCCCGTCTGGTGAAGCAGGACGCCCAGGTTGTAGCGCGCCTCCGCGTAGCCCGGACGAAGCCGCACGGCCGCGCGCAGCGCCGCCACGCCCTCGTCGAGCCGTCTGAGGCGTCCGTAGACGACGCCCAGGTTGAAATGCGCCTCGGCCGAACCCGAGTCGGCCGCGACAGCCCGCTGGAGCTCGCGGACGGCGTCCTCGTAGCGTCCGGTCTTCTGCCACAGGATCCCCAGGTTTAGGTGGACGTCGGTCTCGCCCTCCAGGACCTCGGCCGCGCGCTGGAGCGGCCCGGCCGCCTCCTCCAGCTTGCCCGCCCAGCCGAGGACCTTGCCCAGGTTGCGGTCGCGCTCGGCGTAGTAGGTCCGATCGAGCGAGCCGACGACGCCATCGTAGATCGCGGCGCGGCGCTCGCTCGTCCATCCTGGGTCTAGCCGCACCGCACCTGTACCGGCGAGCGTCGCCAGGATCTCCTCGGCGATCCGGCTGTGGACCTCGATCGTCGGATGGACGTGGTCGAGGAGGAATTCCCGGCCCAGGATGTCGTGTCCCAACCGGCGGACGTTCTCCGCCTCGAGGATCGCCGGCAGGTCGACGAGGGGGACGCCGTGGCGCGCGGCAGTCTCGGCGATCAGCTCGACGGTCCGCTCGTGGGCACGCAGCGGCGCCACGTCGAGCTCCTTGGCACGAAGAAAAGCGTCGCGGGCCGCCACGTAGCTGCCGCGGGCGAGCTCGGCGCGGCCGATTCGGAAGTGGAGGCCGGCGTGCTCAGAGTCGATCGCGAGGGCCTGGCCCAAAGGCTTGAGAGCGGCCTTGGCCGAGCCCTCTTCCAGGAGCTTGCGGCCCGCGGCAAGAAACTCTTCGAAGCGATCCTCCTCCTCCCTCGTCAAACCGTCGCGGTGCTGGGATTTGAACGGCGAAAAATCCTTCAGGTTCGAGACCGGGCAGACGAAGACGAGGTCGACGCCGTAGACGTCGGCGATCGCCACCATCTGCTCGAGGTTGAACGCGAAGTGCTCGAGAATTCGTCCGTGCAGCTCGTCGTCACGTTCGTAGGCTTCGAGCCCGGTCCAGACTTCGAGGCGCGTCTTGAAATCGTCCGCCAGTTGCTCGGCCGGAGCGTCCTCTTTCGCGAACGCCTTGCGGACGAGCTGCGGCAGACGGAAGCGCGCCAGGCGCGAGCCGATCCAGCGCAGAGCGGCGTTCTGCCCGTGCAGCTCGCGGTACGAGCGTTCTTCGAGAAACTCGTTGTGCCCCGTCAAGACGACGAAAAGATCGGGCTCATAGTGGGCGAGCTCCTTCATCAGCCGCACGACGCGGTAGCTGGCGTAGGAGATGGCGCCGGCGTTCACGACCTCGTGACGGCGTCCGGGCTCGGCGGCGTCGAGGTAGCGTTCGAGCCAGCGGGCGAAGGAGACGTGGTCGTCGTAGGGACGCCCGGCGGTGGTCGAGCCGCCGAGGGTGAAGACGCGGTAGGTGTCGTCCGCTTTCTCGGCGGGGAGCTCCTGGTAGTTGAAGAAGCGTTCCTTCGCGGGGTGGGTAACGTAGACCGTCCGGCCGTCGCGTTCGGTGGCCGTGAAGAGCGGCGTGGCGCTCTCGAAGCCGACGTAGGGGTCGGCGAAGCGCTCGTCCTCGCCGAGGCCGAGAAACGCGAGGAGGACCTCGGCAAGCGCCAGGACCGCGAGCCCCAGGGCGAGGCCGAAGGCGAGGAGGAGGAGCTTCTGGCGGCGGGTCGTGGTGAGGTTGGGCGAGGAGGACGGAGTGCTCACGCCCTTACGCTATCGGTCTCCGCAGGCGTTGTCGAGGAAGGGGGCGCCCCTTAACTCGGCGCGTGCACATGCTGGTCGCAAAAAGCACCGATCGCAGCCGCAACGTCCGCAGAACCGACTACCTCGGTACACTTGGGGATGTTGGCAGCGTAGAGATCCGATACCCCGGAAGGGTGGAGAGGGTCGTCGCCACGCACCAGGAGCGTCGGTGGGTGCAAGGACCTCAGCTCTGTGACTGAGGTGAACGGCTGCCTTCCCGAGGCGACGAAACGGCTGGTCGCCACGACGCTTGCTGCGTCGAAGCCCTCCAACATGGCCAGCGCCTTCTCCCGCATTAGTGACGGCAGGCTTGCGTACAGTGGCCTTAGGACCTGTACGCCCTCGTCAACGGCCCGGCTCGCCACGGCATCCATCATTGCGAAGGTCGCCTTCTGCTGTTCGCTGTAACCTCGCTCCTCACCGGCATGGACCGGTTTGACCAGAACGAGGCCGACGGTGCGGTGGGGCCTTCGCAGCGCGAACCGCAGAGCTACGCCGGAGCCGCTCGAGACGCCGCCTACGAAAGCACGGTCCACACCAAGCTCGTCGAGCAATACCTCGAGGTCGCTGGCGAGCCGATCGAAACTCAGTAAATCGCCGCTTCGTGATTTCCCACTGCCACGGAGATCTGGTGCGACGATTCGGTACCGCGAACTGAGGGACGCGATCGATGGCAGGGCGGCTTGGTGGTTGGCCATGGCGCCGTGCAGCATGACGATAACAGGGCCTTCGCCGTCCTCGAACCGCAAACAACGGCATGCCCTCACACTCAAACCAGAGCTCACGCATTCAGTTTCTCCTGGCGGCTTTCATCCTTGTTGAAGGACCGTTACCGTAGCTCCGCCGCACTGCTCCTGAATGGTATTGATATGCGGCCGTTCGTTCATTTTCCCGGTCGTGGGTTGACTCCATCCGCCATGCCGTCACGCCCGAGGCGGGCCACCCTCGGGACGGCAGCGCTGCCTCACCGCATCGGCCTCTTCGTCCCGCAGGGACGTCTTCGCTGTTATGCCGAGCTCGGCATAACAGCGATTATGCCGAGTCCCGGATTATGCGG
>CBDUYN010000276.1:0-9617 GCA_965371445.1 uncultured bacterium
GGTGAGCTGGGGGTGGGAGCCCTCGAATTCGACCCCCGCCTTGTCCAGGCGATCCTTGACCGAGCTGTCGGCGGCCGGCCCATCGCCGGCCGCCGAGCGCTCGAGCGTGCCGTTTATGTCGTCCATCACGTCACGTAGAAGGTCACGGGATTCCGGCTCGACGCTCTCGGCGCTTTCGAGCTCGTCTTGCAGCTGCTGGAGCAGCCCGCGGAGCTTGTTCTCCATCTATCGTCCTCTTTTTTTCATCCGCCGGCCTATACGATCTGCCGGCCACCTGCCGACTATAGCGTAGGATCGCGCCGCAGCCTTAGCCGAGCGCCCGGCGGCGGGCGAGTTGCTCGAGGGGCAGGAGCGACGCGTAGAGGAATCGGTTGACCGGCGTCGGCACCGACTTCGCGTTGCCCATGCGGACGACGGAGCCGTTTTGGGCCTCCAGCTCTGAAGGGTGGCCCGCGACGACGTCGCGTTGCATCGACGAGGTGGCGTCGGCCGGCAGGATGTCGACGATCCTGAGCGCCTGCTCGCACGCGTCGGCCGGCAAGGGCACCCCATGCGCCGCGGCAACCGCCGCGATCTCCCGTCCCGCTTCCTCGGCCAGCGCCCGCGTCTGCCGTACGCTTCGCCAGTCGCCTACCGGCACCCGGGTCACGGCGCCCGGACCGCTGACCATCGAGATGAAGAGCATCTTCTCCCACATCGCCACATGGACGTCGTCGGGCACGACGGCGGTCGAGCCCGCCCGCTCCAGGGCGGCAGCGAGGTTCCGGACGCGCTCGCTCGGCCGGTTGTCCAGCTCTCCGAGGACGATCCGCGGCTCGCGTCCCACGTGGCGGATCCGTCCCGGCGCCTCGGCCTCGGCGATGATCCACACCGTACCGCCGAGCGCGTGCCCGGCTCCGAGGACGCTGGTCAGATGCGACGGCGCCTCGACCCCGTTCTGGAGCGGCAGGACGCAGGTCTCGGGACCGACGAGCGGCTTCATGGCCTCGCCGGCCGCCGCCACCTGCCAGCTCTTGACCGCCAGGATCACCGCCTCGACCTCGCCGATCGACGCCGGGTCGTCGGTGGCCGCGACCTCCTTCATCTCCAGGCCGCCGAGCTGGCTCGTGATCCGGATCCCGTGCTCGCGAAGCGCCGCGAGCGTCCGGCCGCGGGCGATGAAGAAAACCTCCTCACCGGCCTCGGCCAGGCGAGCACCGAAATAACAGCCGACGGCCCCGGCTCCGAACATCGCAATACGCATAAGCCTGATCCCCTGTGAACGCCCGGCGCCCCCGCCGCGTGTCGTCATCTCAGATACGCCTATTCTACGGCATTCCGGCTTCGCGAGCTTGAGAACCTGGCGATCACCTCGCCGACGCCGGGCAGCTCCATGTCGAGCACCCGGCGGGCGCGCCGCTCGCGCCGGTGACCAGGAGCTTCATGGCGTCCGATTCTCTCGCAGCGAGGCCGGCCGGCGCCAGTTGTCGACGCCGCTCGCCGTGCTAGTCTCGAAGACCGACGACAAGCAACAGCCCATGACCAGCTCCCGCCAGCTCCTGACGCGCCTCGCCAGCCTCGCCCTGGTGGTGTTTTGCCTCGCCGGTACGGCACGGGCCGAGGAGCTCGTCGTCGGACTCGAGGACATCGACTTCTATCCCTACGGCAAGCCCGGAAAAGACGAGGTCTACGTCGGCTACCTGCGCTCGCTCCTCGACGCTTTCGCCGCGGACCGGGGCCATGTGCTGGAATACGCCGTGACGCCGATCAAACGGCTCTATCTGGGGTTCAGCAAGGGCGAGGTCGACTTTTTCGTCCCCGACAACCCGGCCTGGTCGCAGGAGTACAAGGGGGGCGCCGAGATCTATTACAGCGCACCGGTCGCCATCGCCCTCGACGGCTTCGCGGTGCTGCCCGGGAGGGAGGAGGAGACGATTGGAGTAAACCTCGTCCACATCGGAGTGTTCCTGGGCGTCACCGTCGAGCCGCTCTTTGACGAGTCGCAAAAAAAAACGATCGTCTTCGACCGCACCTCGCGGTTCGAGAGCCTCTTTCGAACGCTTTTCCTCGGACGCGTCGATGCCGTCTACTGCAACCAGGCGGCCGCCCACCACGTCGTCGAAGGGCTGGGCAAGAAAGCCGACTCGATCGCCTGGAACGTCCACCTGCCGCGGTTCCGTTCCGAGTTCCACGTCAGCTCCACCCGCCCGGAGCTCATCGAGGAGCTCGACGCCTGGTTGCACGAGCACGCGGACCGGGTCAAGGCTCTGAAGGAGGAGTACGGCATCCTGGAGGGGGAGAGCGTCGCCTGGGGCGACTAGCTAGCTGTTCTTCACGACACACTTTTTTAGAAACCCACTCTCTCTTGAAGGTCGCGGTAGCGGGGATCGCCGCGTAGGGTGTCGAAGAAGGGCTCGACGCCGAGGTAGACCAGGTCGGCGGTGCGTGCCTCCCAGGCCTTTTCGAGCCACTCCAAAGCGTGGTCGGCCTCCCCCAGGCCGGCGTAGACGATGGCGACGTCATAGGGGCTTGTGTAGCGCTCTTCGGATCGGGCGAAGAGGCGCGTGAGCGTCGCGCGGGCGGCTTCGTGCTCTCCGGCGACCCCCTGGACCCAGCCCAGGGTCGAAAGGCCGTCCTCCCCGCCGGTCCTCTCCAGGTACTCCTCGGCCTCGGCGATCGCCTCCGTGAAGCGGCCGAGCTTGGCATAGCTCCAAGCCAGGATGGCATGGGCTCGCGACAGGTCCGGATCGAGCCCCAGGGTCCTTTGCAGCTGCGCGATCGAGAGCTCGTAGCGACCCGCGTTCCAGTACACCCATCCCAGGTGCATGTGCGTCGTCGACGTCAGCGGATCGAGCTCCAGGGCACGTCGCGCGTCCTCGACGGCTTCGTCGAACAGGCCCATACAGGTCAGGAAATAGGAGCGGCGCTCGTGAGCCTGAGCGTACGACGGATTGAGCACCAGGGCGTGGCGCAGGTGCTCGGCGGCGCTCGTCCAGTCGAGGTCGCCCAAGAAGGCGACGTAGGCGAGGGCGAGGTGGGCCTCGCCGAGCCCCGGGTCGAGCTCCAGGGCCTTCCGCGCCGCCGCGCGTGCCTGCGGGAACGCCTCCTCGGCGCTCACGAAGTTGAAGCCCCCCAGGAAGCTGTGGGCGTCGGCGAGGCCGGCGTAGGCCGGAGCGTAGCTCGGATCGAGCTCGATCGCGTGCCGAAAGAGCTCGATGCTCTCTTCGAGGGCGTCGCGCGACCATTTGTTGAGGAAGTGGCGCGCCCGCAGATAGGTCTCGTGGACCTCGGGGTCGAGCCGGCGTGCGTCGGCCAGACGCTCTTCGTCCTCCGGGCTCATGGCGGCCCGGACTTCGCGAGCGATGGCCCGCGCCACCTCACCTTGGAGAGCGAGGACGTCAGCCCACTCCCGCTCGTAGCTCTCGGCCCACAAATGAGAGTCGGTGGCGACGTGAACGAGTTGGACGGAGATCCTGACGCGCCCGCCAGAGCGCAGCACCGATCCTTCCACGAGGGCCTCCACCCCCAGCCGGCCGGCGATCTCGGCGAGGCTCGCCTCGCTGTCCCGGAAGGTCTCGACCGACCGGCGCGAGATCACCCGGAGGCTGCGAACCTTGGCCAGGTCGGTGATGAGCGCCTCCGTCATGCCCTCGGCAAAAAACTCGCCGCCGCTCTCAGGAGAGAGGTCCTTCAGGGGGAGGACCGCGACGAACGTCGGTGCGGAGGGCGGCACGGGAGACGGCGCCGGGGTCTGGCGCACCCAGAGCAGGAAGAGGCTCGCGGCGAGCGCCAGGGCAAGGAGCGCCGTCGCCGTCGTCCACCGCCACGGCAACCGCGACTCGCCTTCTACCGGTGCGACCAATGCGACGAGGCGGTAGCCACGCTTCGAGATCGTCTCGATGAACCGTGGGCTTTGGGCGTCGTCCCCCAGGGCCTGGCGGAGCTTGGCAAACGCCCGGGTCAGGGCCGAATCGACGACCAGGCGCCCTTCCCAGACGGCGCGCGTGATGTCGTCTTTGGAGACCACCTTTCCGGCGTTCTCGGCCAGGAAGAGCAGCAAGCTCATCAGCCGCGGCTCGAGGTGCACCGTCACGTCGCCCTTGGTGATTCGGTTGAGCGACGGCCGTACGATCCAATCGCCGACGCGTAGATCGCCCTCAGGCCGCAGCTCGGGAGTCGTCTCAGCGCTCACGCCTGGCATTGTAGCCGACCCCCGGACGAGTTGCAGAGCCACCACACGTGGCACGCCGGAGGGAAGCGGCGCCGTCACGACGAGCTCACAAGCCGCAGCGGTCGCTGACCATGGCGTTGATCTCGCGCGACTCCAGGCCCTCGGGATCGACGGGCCTCTCGCTCCACCCGGCGTAGTGGAGGGCCTCGTGGATCAGCACCACGGCGGCGCGTTCGGGCGCCAGGCGCGCGAAGGTACGGCAGAGGCGAGTCTCCGCGCTACCGACACCGGTCAACGCGACGGCCCCGCGACGGCACACCCGCATCTCCTCCTGCACCGTGGCCGGGGAGTAGCGGGTGTTCAAAAGCCGCAGTCTTCCGTCTCGATTCGTGAAGAGCGAGGCGCATTCCACGTCTGCTTCGAGCTTGTGCAAAGCGACCAGGAAGCCTTCTCCTAAAGTGCGCTCGGCCGGGGCCGGCAGCCGGCGCACGAAGCGTGGGCCGCGCGGCGCCAGAGGGTCTTTCGAAAACCCCGAGCGCGAAGTGGCGTAGGCGGCCTGCGCCGCGAAAGCCGTGAGGAGAAAAGCCAGCGTGGCTTGGAGTTGATTTCGTCGAGTCATTTCGAACCTCCTTGGTGCGGCCGCGGCGAGTCGCGCGGCCTTTAAAAGGGCATGCGTACGGCAGCCCGTGGAAGTTCGAACCGGTCAGCTGTAGTTTTCCTGGGAAGATCCGGCGGGCGCCTACGGAAACCCTACGGAATTCCTACGGCTCCCTCTGGCACCTGCCAAGAGGGAACCAGGGCAGGCTACGCCTTCGGACGAGGGTGCCCTTCCTACCAGCCGCAGCTCCGCCCGGCGTTCTGCTCGTCGAGCCAGGCCTTGAGCGGCGCGAAGTAGTCGAGGATCGCGGTGGCGTCCATCCGGCGCTGGCCGGTCACCGCCTCCAGGGCGTCGGGCCACGGACGACTCTTGCCCATGGCGAGCATGTCGCGCAGCTTCTGGCCCGCCGCCTCGTTGCCGTAGATCGAGCAACGGTGAAGCGGTCCCTCGTAGCCCGCCGCCGCGCAGAGCGCACGGTGGAGCTGGAACTGGAGGACGTGGGCGAGGAAGTAGCGCGTATAGGAGACGTTGGCCGGCACGTGGTACTTGGCGCCCGGGTCGAAGTCGTCCTCGCTGCGCTCGACCGGCGCCGCGACGCCCTGGTACTTCTCGCGCAGCTCCCACCAGGCGGCGTTGTAGCTCTCGGGTCCCACCGCGCCGGAGAAGACCTTCCAGCGCCACTGGTCGAGCAGCAGGCCGAAGGGCAGAAAAGCGACCTTGTCGAGCGCCAGGCGCATCAGGAGGCCCAGGTCCGCCGAGGCGTCGGGCTCGTTGTCGAGGAATCCCAGGTCGACGAGGTACTTCGGCGTCACCGAGAGCGCCACCGTGTCGCCCACCGCTTCGTGAAAACCGCCGTTGGCGCTGTCGCGGTAAAGCGGCGAGAGGTGGTTGTAGGCCCGCTGGTAGAAGTTGTGCCCGAGCTCGTGGTGGACCGTGTTGAAGTCCTCGGCATTGATCTTGATGCACATCTTGATGCGCAGGTCATGGGCCCAGTCGACGTCCCAGGCGCTGGCGTGGCAGACGACGTCGCGGTCGCGCGGCTTCGTAAACTGCGACCGGCTCCAGAACGTCTCAGGCAGGGGCTCGAAGCCGAGGGACGTGAAGAAGCGCTCGCCGTAGCGCACGATCTCCCTCTCGTCGACCCCCTTGGCACGAAGGAGCTCGGTCAGGTCGTAGCCCGCCCCGTCGCCTTCGAGGCCCACGAGGTCGTAGACGTTGGCCCAGGTCTGCGACCACATGTTGCCCAGCAGATGCGCCGGGATCGGGCCCTCCGGATCAACGACGCCGTCGCCGTAGTGCTCGGCGAGCCGCGCCCGGACGTGACAGTGGATCGCCTCGTAGAGTGGTGCGACCTGGCCCCAGAGGCGGTCGAGCTCGGCGGCGAAGTCGTCGGGGTCCATGTCGTACTTCGAGCGCCAGAACGCACCGAAGTCAGCGAAGCCGAGCTCGCGGGCGGCCTTGTTCGCGAGCTCGGCATAGCGCTTGAACTCGGCGCGCATCGGCGGCGAGATGGTGCGCCAGCCGCGCCAGGCCTCGAGCAGGGCGTCGGGGTCGCGGCTCGTCGCCAGGGTGTCGCTGAGCTCGCCCAACGAACGGCATTCGCCGTCCTCACCGCAATACTGGCCGCGGCCGTAGCGGCCCTTCATCGAAGCGGCGAGCCGCGCCAGCTCGGCGCTTTCCTCTGGGTCGGCGGGTGCCGGCAGGGTCAGCGAGAGCTTTAGCATCGCGAGCTTGCGCCGCGTTTCGGCGTCGAGCTCGACGCCGTCGAACCTCGCCGCTTGTTTGGCGAAGCGCACGGTCAGCTCGCTCGCCTCGCGCCCGGCGTCGGCGGCGAGGATCTCGGTGTCCTCGGTGATGTAGGTGGCAAGCACCCAGGCGGCGCGCTCGCTCTTGATCCAGGCGTCGAGGAGCTGCGACTCGGCTTCGGCGAGGAAGTCCTCGACGTCGTCGTCGGTGAGCGTGTCGGCGCCGGCCGGCACGACACCGGCGAGGGTCAGAAGGATCGCTGCCGCGACAGGAACGATCCGGGTTCGAAGTACTGTCATCGTCGTTTCCTCCACGGTGGGTTCTTCGCCGTTTCTAGCACGAGGCGCCCACCGGAGCCAACAGGCCCTGTCCGCTCTTTGCCGCCGACTTTGGCGCCAGCGAAACGGTCGCTGCAAAGAAGGCCAAGTCCTGTCAGGACCTCCGCGGCAACCCGACAAGATAGTGATCGACACGAACCGGCATTCCGTCCGCGGTGGTGGAAAGAGGACAGGATCGTCGTAAACCGAGCCGGAGATCCGCACGAGACCCGCCGTCTGAAGGAGGTGGAGCACGTCGGGCAAATTGAGCTTGAGGGATGTGAAGCGCCCGCGCCAGAAAGCTCGATCCCAAGACGTCGCGCACGACGTAGACCCCGACGCCCCCGGCCGCCAGGACACCTAGGTTCAGTCGATCGCGCCGCGTCGCTTCGAGGTTGTTGAACAGCCCCCGGCCCGGAGGGTTGGCCATCGTGCCCTCGGGTGTCCCCGCGTAGCGGTCGAATTCGTCGTAGAGCAGCATGAGCCGCCGCGCGGCGCCGTCGCGGGAGAAATAACCCCAACGTGTATTGTCCGGTGGCTCGGGGCTGATAGGGGTTGGGCGGCACCACCGATCCGAAAAACGTCCTCTCCAGAGGACGTTTTCCGTGTCACAGCCAGACCACTGAAAAAATGACGCTGTAGAATCGCCTCTGACGGGATTTCTGGCCCCTCCCAATACCTGGAGACCCGCGAAATTTTCTCGCGTCAGAGCGGCTCTCAGGGCGCTTAGAAGCCATGTCGGTCTCGGCATCCTTTGGAGACCGGGTTTTTCGAGCCGAATCGTCGCCCGGTCCGCTTTTTTCGATCTTGCCCAGACCTTGTTGAGACCTCGTCTCAACGGTCCGGAGGCCACGATCCAAAATGGATTTCGCCTTCCGGGCGGCTCGGAGGCCACGATCCAGAATGGCTTTCGCGAGCCAAAGGAGTACGCGAAGAGTCCCGGATGTCCGGTTGGCCCTGCTTGGAGGGCTGTTCAGGCGTATCCTGACGCTGGCGGCCCTACGGCTCCGGAAGCGTCTGGACGGTGTTGGTGCGGCGCTGGCTGCGGCGGCGCGGCAGGGGCACGTCGCCGGCGGAGAGGCGCTGCTCGACGACGACGGCGACGGCGCCCGGCACCGCTATTGAGCTCTCCTGGCGTCGAATCCTTGCCCGCAGGTCTTGCGCGCCGGCGCGATTCGGATAGGATGGTGGCCAAACTCACGAGGAGATGCCGATGGGCAAAGCTGTCCGCTCACTACAGGCACAGGTCCTGGCGGAATGCCAGGCGATGGCACGCTACGCCTTCACCACCGGCCTGAAGGTCCCCGGCCCCCTGTTCGAGAAGCTCGAGAACCTGGCGGCTCAGATCACTCGCAGACAAGTCTCCCGCGACGGCGAGGTGGTCACGGTCGACAACGACATGTCGGATGTGGACGACATGCCGACGGTCGGCATCGTCATCGCCACCTCCAAGACCACCGGAGCGGTGGGCCGTCAGCTGGCGCAGGTCCATGCCCGTCTGGCGGACCTGGTGGCGCCGGCGCGACCGCGGACGATCCTGCTGCTGGCTGAAGAGAAGGAAAAGGCGAACCCGTTCTACTTCCTCGGCGAGGTACCGCTGATCCGCCGCCTGATGTTCATCTCCATCATCTCCCTGATCGGCCTGATCTCCGTCAGCCTGTCGTCGGCGGTCGACGGCAATCCCAAGAGTTTCAGTCTGCTCGAGAACCAGGGAACGTCGCTCCTCCTCAACCAGCTCTTCCTGCTCACCGCCGCCAGCCTTGGTGCCTCGTTTGCCAACCTCATCCAAACTCAGAGGTACATCAAGGACGGCACTTTCGATCCGAAGTACGAGTCGTCGTATTGGGTACGCTACGTGCTGGGCCTGATGGCGGGCCTGATCCTCGCCGTGCTCGTGCCGGTCGACGAGTTGCTCGGCGGTGCCGCCGCGGCTCTTCCGATCGACCCGGACGCCGGTGATGCCGCCGGCCCGGGAGGCGTTCTCCAGGGTCTGGGCAAGCCCACCCTGGCGATGTTCGGAGGCTATTCTTCGGCGATGGTCTACCGCGTCCTCAACAAGATCATCGCCGCCTTCGAGTCGATCGTGAAGGGCGACGCCGAGGCCGCCGTGGCGGCGCGGGAGAACGAAGCCCGCGCCCGCCTCGCCCATCAGGCGATCGAGAACCGCGTCGGACTGGCGGCTCAGCTGAGCGAGCTGCAGATGAAGCTGGGCGACTCCCCCGATCCGGAGACCTTGCGGCGCGAGCTCGAGCTGTATCAACGCAGGATCCTGGATCCGGACGGCTTCGAGGAAACCGAGGAGGGCGACGCTGAGAAGCGACTGGGCTGAGGCGTCCTCCTGCGGCGCGCGGATCAGAGCCCACGCAGCACCCACCGCGCCTGCGGCATCTTCCTGAAGGGCTCGGGGATCGAGGCGCTGTGGCCGGAGGCCAGATCTCCTGACCTACCCCCGGTGCTGAATGTCCGGTTCGTCGGGCTTGGACCCCAGCGTTGCATCGGATCCGACATAGCCTTTCCGGAGCCCCGAAGGGGCGGCAGAGTATAGCCCGGGGCTGGCACCGAGGAGCGCAGCGACGCGGTGCGAGCCCCGGGTCAAGCACCCCCAAGTCCCCCGCCCTGAAGGGGCGGAATCTGACTGCCGACATCGGCAAGCCAAGCGCCTGACGTCGCATTGAGCCGTCGCAGATGGGGATTGCCGGGATGGACGGAGTCCGCCAAAACCGGATTCCGCCCCTTCAGGGCGGGGGGGATCAGCACCACCATGTACAGCCAGCGACGTGCAACTCCCGAGCCCCGCTTCGTGATC
>CBDUYN010000277.1:0-9566 GCA_965371445.1 uncultured bacterium
TTGGCGTCGGGCTTCGCCTCCTGCTGACGCAACATCGGGAAGCGCAGGAGCTCGGTGCTGCGCGTCTCGTCGGTATAAAGCGCCAGGTCGTCGCCGTCGGAGCCCGCGGGCCAGAAACCCCAGACGGCGCGGACGGTGATCGAGCGCTCCGACTCGATGCGTTTCAAAAGCGCCTGGGCATCGTCGAAAAGCTCCCGCGCCGCCGGTCCCAGCTTCGGGTGGTCGAGGATCTGCGGATAGCGTCCCTTCATCTCCCAGGCGACGAAGAAGAAAGTCCAGTCGATGTAGGGGATGACCTCCCGGAGTGGGATCTCCTCCTCTCGGCGACCGGTGAAAGAAGGCCGTGCGAGGTCCTGCCAGTCGAGCTGGAGCCGGTTGGCCCGTGCCTCTTCGTAGGGGAGGAGAGGACGTCCGCGCCGGTCGTAGACCGTGCGGAGGTTCTCTTGCAGCGTACGGTTCTCCGCCTCGAAGCCCGGACGCTTGGCCCCGTCGACGAGCTTTGAGACCACGCCGACGGCCCGCGAGGCGTCGAGCACGTGGATCGTCGCGTGCCGGTAGTGGGGCGCGATCTTGATCGCCGTGTGCTGCTTGGAAGTCGTCGCGCCGCCGATCAGGAGCGGCAGGTCCATGCCTCGCCGGTCCATCTCGCGGGCGACGTGCTCCATCTCTTCAAGCGACGGGGTGATGAGCCCCGAAAGCCCGACGACGTCGACGCTTTTCTCCTCGGCGGTGGCGAGGATCTTCTCCGCCGGCACCATGACGCCCAGGTCGATCACCTCGTAGTTGTTGCAGCCCAGGACGACGCCGACGATGTTCTTGCCAATGTCGTGGACGTCGCCCTTGACGGTGGCCATCAGGACCTTGTGGCGTGCCTGCTTGGTGCCCGCCGCTTCCTTTTCCGCATCCATGAAGGGCTCGAGGTAGGCCACCGCGCGCTTCATGACGCGAGCGCTTTTCACCACCTGGGGCAGGAACATCTTGCCCGAGCCGAAAAGCTCGCCGACGACGTTCATGCCGTCCATGAGCGGGCCTTCGATCACCGCGATGGGGCGGCCGTACTTCTGGCGTGCCTCCTCGGCATCTTCTTCCGCGTGGTCGGCGATGCCGCGCACCAGCGCGTGCTTCAGGCGTTGCTCGACGCTCTCCGAGCGCCAGGCGTCGTCCTCCCGGCGGCTACGTCCCCCCTCGCCCTTGACCGTGCTGGCGAGCTCGACGAGCCGCTCGGTGGCGTCGGCGCGGCGATTGAAGAGAACGTCCTCCACGTGCTCGAGAAGCTCTTCGGGGATCTCCTCGTAGACCGCCAGCTGTCCGGCGTTGACGATGCCCATGTCGAGCCCCGCGCCGATTGCGTGGTAGAGAAACGCCGAGCTCATCGCCTCGCGCACCACGTCGTTGCCGCGGAAGGAAAAGGAGAGGTTCGAGACCCCGCCGCTCACCTTGGCCCCGGGACAGCTACGCTTGATGCCGCGTACGGACTCGATGAAGGCCTTGGCGTAGTCGTCGTGCTCCTCGATGCCGGTCGCCACCGCCAGGATGTTGGGATCGAAGATGATTTCTTTGGGATCGAAGCCCACCTCCTCGGTGAGGATGCGGTAGACGCGGCGCGAGATCTCGACCTTGTGATCCGCGTCGACCGCCTGGCCTTCTTCGTCGAAGGCCATGACGACGACGCCGGCGCCGTAGCGCCTCAGGATCCGGGCCTTCTCCTTGAAGGCCTCCTCGCCTTCTTTCAGGCTGATCGAGTTGGCGATCGCCTTGCCCTGGACGCAGCGCAGCCCCGCCTCGATGACCTCGAACTTCGACGAGTCGACCATGATCGGCAGCCGGGCGATCTCGGGCTCGGTGGCGACGAGGTTCAAGAAACGCGTCATGGCGGCCGCCGAGTCGAGCATGCCTTCGTCCATGTTGACGTCGAGGATATTGGCGCCGCCGCGCACCTGGTGGAGCGCCACCTCGAGCGCCTTGTCGTACTCGTCGTTCTGGATCAGGCGCGCGAAGCGCCGCGAGCCGGTGACGTTGGTCCGCTCGCCGATCATGATGAAGTTCGAGTCGGGCCGGATCTCGAGCGGCTCCAGGCCGCTGAAAGTGGTGTAGGGCCGCGGCTCGGGCCGTTGGCGCGACGCGACGCCGTCGAGCGCCTCGGCGACGGCCCGGATGTGCTCCGGGCGTGTGCCGCAGCAGCCGCCGGCGAGGTTGAGCCACCCTTCCTCGGCGAATTCCGCCAGCATCGCGGCCGTGGCCTCGGGCGTCTCGTCGTACTCGCCGAAGGCGTTGGGCAGGCCCGCGTTGGGGTAGCAGCTAAAAAAGACCGGGACGACCGACTGCAGCTCCTCGACGAAGGGCCGCATCTGCTCGGCCCCGAGGGCGCAGTTGAGCCCTGCCGCGAAGGGCCGCGCGTGGGCCACCGCGACCCAGGCGGCCTCAAGCGTCTGGCCCGAGAGAGTGCGTCCGCTCTGGTCGGTCACGGTGAGCGAGAGCATGACCGGCAGGCGCTCGCCACGCTCGGCGAAAAGCTCCTCAATGGCGAAGATCGCCGCTTTCAGGTTGAGCGTGTCGAACGTCGTCTCGGGCAGGAGGAAGTCGACGCCGCCGTCGACGAGCCCCCGCGCCTGGGTCTTGTAGGCGTCTTTCACCTCGACGAAGTTGTGGGTGCGGTAGGCCGGGTCCTCGACATCGGGCGAGATCGAAAGCGTCCGGTTGGTGGGGCCGATCGAGCCGGCGACGAAGCGCGGCTTTTCCGGGTTGTGCGCCGTCACGTCGTCCGCGGCTCGCCGGGCGATCCGAGCCGACTCGACGTTCATCTCGTAGACGAGATCCGCGGCCTCCATCCGGTAGTCGGCCTGGGAGATGGCCTGGGCGCTGAAGGTGTTGGTCTCGACGATGTCGGCGCCGGCGTCGAGGAAGCGGCGGTGGATGTCCTCGATGACGTCGGGGCGAGTGAGCGACAGGAGGTCGTTGTTGCCCTTCAGTGGGCTCGGATGATCGGCGAAGCGCTCGCCGCGGAAGTCGTCCTCGCCGAGGCCGTAGCCCTGGATCACGGTGCCCATGGCGCCGTCGAGGATCAGGATCCGTTCAAGGAGCAGGCGTTCGAGGGTCTCTTGGGTTGATTTCGGCATGTTCATCGCCCCCTCGCGGCGGGCTCATGGATGGTGGAGATGGGATCGGAGAGCTCTTTCCGGCGGGTGGATGCTACAGGACACGGTAGGCTCGCCGCGTTCCACACCGGCAAGTATACGCGGATCCGCGTCGTGCTGCACGGATCCCCGTGGCTGCAAGGAAGCTCATCGACCTACGGAGACAAGGCGGAGAGAAGCTCGTGTATACTCCCTCTACGATGGAATCCCAGGACGACTCGCGGCTTTTCCGGGAAGCGCGGCGAGGCTCTCGCGAAGCGATCGGCGCCGTCTTCGAGCGCTACGGCGAGCGCCTGCACGCGCTCATCCGGGTACGTCTGGGGCCGCAGCTGCGGCGCCGGCTGGAGTCGCGCGACATCCTCCAGGCGACGCTGCTCAAGGCCTTCAAGGGTATCGAGCGTTTCGAGGGCTCCGGCTCGACGTCGCTCATGGCCTGGATGGGGACGATCGCCCGTGACGAGATCTGCGACCAGGCCGACTACCACGGCCGCCAGAAGCGCGACCTGGGGCGTGACACGACGCTCGACGCCCGCGCCGAGGCCCTCACCGAGCCGATCCGTTCGGAGACCAGCCGCATCCAGCTCCAGGCCGACAGCGAGCGCCTCGTCGAGGCTCTCGACGCCTTGAAAGAGGAGCACCGCGAGGTGATCCTGCTGCGCAACTACGAGGAGCTGAGCTTTCCCGAGATCGGCGAACGGCTCGGCAAGAGCCCCGACGCCTGCCGTATGCTCTTCGCCCGCGCCATGACGGCCTTGACGATTCAGATGCGCTCCGGCGCCTGAGCCGGGCTCCCTGCCTGCCTTCGGCCACGTGAAATTTTGCTGCGAGGCCCGGCCTGCCCGGGCTGGACATAGCCTGCCCTACGAAAGAATCGGAGAATCCCGTTCGCTTTTCCTGCCAATGCCGCTTCCTGTTCAGAGAGCTACAGAGTGAGGACGGTAACGAGCCGTCGTCACGAACCATCCACCCGCTCGGTCTTCGGGGACCGAGCCCTCTCGCAGGAGGTTGTCATGAGCAGAATGACAAAAGCGCCGTTGGCATCGATTCTTACCGTCGCCCTGAGTCTCCTCGTGCTGTCGCCGGGATTGTGGGCCCAGGGGGAGAGCCCCGAGCCGAGGACGCTCTTCGAAGCCCTGGAGGCGGCGGACCTGATCGCCTATGGGCGTGTCACGGGCCCACCGGCCGAGATCTGGGAAACCGGAGCCCTTCTCGCCGTCCAGGAGCTGGAGCTCCTGGACGTCCTCAAGGGCGACGAGGCGCGTCCACGCGTCAACGTCCTCGAGCACCGTCGCGCCGCGGTCGGCGGCTTCGCTCTTCTGCAGGAATTTCCGTACCTGGCCGCCGGTGACGAATACGTCCTCTTCCTGCGCCGGCAGGACGACGCCTACGAGATGGTCGGCAACGACAACGAGCTCGTCGACCACCGGCTGCGTATGACCTCGGGAGAGAGCGTCGCCGATCGGCTCTTCGAGCTTCGCGGACTGCTCGGCGACGCGGCCCGGGAAGCGAAAGCTCCCCAGGAGACCGGGTGGATCGAAGAACCGGCTTTCGAGGTCCTCCCCCCCGACTTCAAGCTCCGCCAGCCCACCCGGGCCGCAGACGACGAGAAGCCGGAAACGCACCTCGAGGCCCTCCCGGGGAAGGCCACCACGCAGATCCTCCACGAGACCTTCGAGGGGGCCTTCCCGGCGGGCGCCTGGTTCGCCTACGACGACGACGGCACGACCAACGGAGAGGTCTTCTGGGACGACACGAGCCATCGTCCCTACGCCGGAAGTTGGAGCGCCTGGTGTGCGGACGGCGGCCCTGACGCCAGCGGCCCGGGCGGCAACTACGCCAACAACATGAACGCGTGGATGGTCTACGGACCGTTCAGCCTCAGCGACGCCGTCGGCGGTAGCTTCTCCTTCCGCTACTGGAACGTCTCCGAGCTAGGATGGGACTACTTCAAGTACCTGGTCTCCATCGACGGAACGAGCTTTTACGGCACCCAGGACAGCGGCAACTCCGGCGGCTGGTTGACGCGCTCCGTCGACCTGACCAGCGTTCCCACGCTCGGCGACGTGACCGGGGACTCGAGCGTCTGGGTGGCTTTCCACTTTACCAGCGATTCCAGCGTCACCTACGAAGGCGCCTACGTCGACGAGGTCTACGTACAGAAGACCACGGCGACGCCGGCCGACCTCGACTTACAGCTGATCGACGCACCTAGCGGCACCTTCGAGCCCGGTGACCCCATCGGCATCCAGAACGTCACCCAAAACGTCGGCGGCGAGACCTCGACGCCCTACCGGATCACGTTCTACGCTTCCACCAACACCCTCATCACTTCCAGCGACTACGAGCTCGGCTTCTTCGACCGCGGCGCGCTGGCCGCCGGCGCCACCCACAACCGCAGCTCGGGGGTTCACCTCCCCCTGACCCTACCCGACGGCAACTACTACATCGGCGCCATCCTCACGGTGGTCGACGCCCGCGCGTCGAACAACCGCAACTACGACGCGACGCCGATCACCGTCTACGGCACGCTACCGGCCGATCTAGACCTGCAGCTCGTCAACGCCCCCAGCGGCACCTTCGAGCCCGGTGACCCCATCACCATCCAGAACGTCGTCCAAAACGGCGGCGGCGAGACCTCGACGTCCTACCGGATCACGTTCTACGCTTCCACCAACACCACCATCACCGCCAGCGACTACTCGCTCGGCTATGCCGACCGCCCCGGGCTGGCGACCCTTGCCACCCACAGCTACAGCACGACCCTCACCTTGCCCCTAAGCCTGCCCAGCGACAGCTACTACGTCGGCGCCATCCTTACGGTCTCCGACGCCGCCTCGTCGAACAACGTCAACTACGACTCGACGCCGATCACGGTCGGCACCGAGACCGAGCTGATCCCGGGCGTCCCCGTCCAGGGCACGATCACGGCGAGCGTCTCCCAAGCCGAGTGGGACCACTACTACATCGACCTCCCGGCCGGTACGACGAGCCTCGTCGTGGACCTCTACAACCTGCCGTCGACGGCGCCGCAGGACCTCGAGCTCTACGTCCGGCACGCCACGAAGCCGACGACGGCGGCCTTCGACTGTGCCTCCCGGCTGGAAAGGAACAGCGCCGAGCAGTGCACATTCTCGTCACCGGCCGCCGGCCGCTGGTGGGTCGGTGTGAACAACTGGGAGACCGGCTCGATCTCCTACACCGTGCGTGCCTTGGGACCGGTGACCGAATTCGTCTTCGGGGACGGCTTCGAGTCCGGTGACCTCTCCGCCTGGTCGAGCTCGACACCTTGATTCTCCAGGTTCCAACGAATGGCTCACGGAGGACGAACCCGCGGTTCCGGCCGCGGGCTCGTCCTTTTTCGAATCACAGCTCAGACCACGGATTTCTTGAATTTTTTTCTCCGCAAGCGTTCGCTTTCGCCCTCGATACCGCTTCCTAAGTAAGCACGGCCCATTTTCCAGAAGGTTGCTCCGCAGTGGACGACCCGGGCCACCACCAGATCAAGGAAAGGAGCTTCAGATGAGCTACCAGAAATCAGCTATCCGGACGAGCCTCGGCGTAGGACTTGCGCTCTTCGTCGTAGCCTCGGCGGCATACGCCGGGCAGGGAATCTACGACGTCCGGGGCACGTGTAGGGGCAACAACTGCCAGAGCATCCTGCTCAACGGATCCTACGACGTCGACGACCGGAGTGACGCCGACTGCTTCAGCGTCCAGCTCTACACGGCAGGCTCCGAATGTGTCCGGCTGCAAGTGTCCCACGCGTGGGACACGGATCCGGATCCCAACAACACCACGGACCCGGCGATGACCTTCTCCTGCCCCGACGGCTCGATCTGGAGAGACGACGACTCGGGCGCCGGCGTGAAGCCTCTCATCAAGGCTGAGACTTCGGGAGCCGGCTGGTGCACCGTGCAGGTCTGCGACTACCGGGGGGCCGGCTACGACGCCGACTTCCGGCTGCGCTACGGGCGCTACGTGTCCGGCAACCCGAACTGCAACAACCCGACTCCGGCGCTCGGTCAGCCGTTCAACTTCTCGCGGGTCGCGGGCGAGCAGAAGAGGGCGGAAGACCCGGATTGACCCGATCCGAGATCACCGACACGCTAGCCGCCGCCAGGACGACGTCGCACCCGGCGGTGGCTTGGCGATTCTAGACTTACAGGACGCTGTTCGAAGATGGTGTCCGCGTATGATACAGATCATAGGAAAGCGGCCGCCTTCGTGGCGGAATGAAAGGAGGTTACTTGACCAATGAAGGATCAAGAAAGGAGGGCGAAATGCCGGCCAAGCGCCATGCCCTGGTGATCGGAGTCGACACGTATCCGAACGTCGAAGATGCTCCCGAGCTCAGGGGCCCGATCAACGACATGATCTTGATCTACGACCTGCTCACCGAAAATTTCCGGTTTCCCGTCGGCAACGTCACCTATCTGGGCAACTGGCAGGCGACCCAGGCGGAGATTCGCGCGGCCATGGAACGGATGCTTGGACGAGTCCGCAAAGACGACATCGTCGTCTGCTTCTACTCGGGCCACGGATCGCGGATGAAGGTTGCCGACGGCTGGTCCGAGACGATCGTGCCCTACGACAGCGGCCGCAAGCCGCACCCGAACCGGGACATCCGCGACCTCGAGATCGACCGCTGGGTGCAACGCCTCAACCGCAAGACCCCTTACGTGACCCTCATCTTCGACTGCTGCTTCTCGGGGTCCGTGACCCGGGATCCGTGGGGCCAGCCGGTGCGTAGGATCGAGGACGACCGTCGTTTACCGGAGGAGATGTTCGACGAGGGAGAGCTCGCCCGGAGCCTGTCGCCCTCCGGCGGCCGGCGCGGCGCGGCGCGGAGCGGCTTCCGGTTCGTGCCCGGCCGGCGAAAGGCGATGATGATCGCGGCCTCCCGGGCCGACGAGGAATCGGGCGAAGTCACGGTCGGCAGGTACGCCTTCGGCGCCCTGACCTACTACCTGGCCCGGGCTCTCGAAAGGGCAGGCCGCGGCGCTACCTGGCGCGACGTCTTCGAGCAGGTGGGCCCGGCGGTCACCGCCAGGTACGAGCATCAGCACCCGCAGATCGAAGGGAACTGGAACGAGGTGCTCTTCGGCCGGCGCGAGATCCGTCCGGCTTCCTATCTGAAGGTCGACGGCGTCCAGGACGGCGCGGTCCGGCTGGCGGGAGGTGCCGCCCACGGCGTCAGCCGCGGCTCGATCTGGACGGTGCATCCGGCCGGGGCTCGCCGTGCCGTCGCGGCCCAGGAGCTGGCCCGCGTCAGGATCCAGGCCGTCGAAGCGGTGTCGGCCGAGGCGCGGATCGTGAAGGCGAAGGAACCCAAGCAGCTTACCGGGGGGCAACGGGCCTTCCTGCGCAAGCAACGTCTTCCGAAGCCCGGCCTGAAGGTCCTTCTGGCCGGCAAGGCTCGCGACAGCGTCAAGCTGCGTAAGCTGATCGAGAGCTCTCCCCTGTTGCAGCTCACGACGAGACGGCCGGCCGACGTGCTCGTCCGGCTCGTGCCGCGCCGCGCGGAGGTCGGACCGCAGGATCCCTGCCCGAACCTCGGCCCCCTGCGCAAGCCGACGTGGGCGGCGATCGGTTCCGACGGCCGGCTCGCTGTAGAAACACGTCCGGCGTCGGCCCCGCAAGCCGAAAACCTGGTCGGCGACCTCGAGAGCCTGGCCCGCTTCTGGAACGTGCTGGCGATCGAGAACGACCGGGCAAGCACCCTCGACGGCCGCGTCCGCCTGGTCCTCAAGCGGTGGAACCCGCGCCAGGGCCGCTTCGTGACGGCGAGGCCGAAGCGGGGCGACGGTGTCGTGAGCTTCGAAGATGGGGAACGGCTGAATTTCGAGATCCGCAACCTGGGAAAGAGGCGCGTCTGGATCACCCTCCTGCTCTTCGACAGCGATCGCAGCATTCAGCGGCTGGTGCCCTCGCCGGACATCCCCAACTACTCTAGCGGCGGCTACCCTCTGGAGGGGAAGGAGACCCTGAGCGTCCAGGAGTACTACCGCCGGGATCCCCAACAGACCGGCCAGGTCCTGAGGCTGAACCTGCCGCCGGGATTTCCCTGGGCGGTGGAGCCCGGCGAGAGCCGCCCGTCGGGTCTCGCTCGCCTGAAGCTCATGGTGACCCTGGAGAAGGCCGACTTCGAGGTCGTCGAGCAGCAGCGCCTGCGTCCGCCCCGGGATCCGGGGATGCAGGGCCATCCGCTCCTGCAGCTCGCCCGGTTCTTCTCCGTCGGCAAGGGGTCCCGTGATTTTTCGGTGCGCGCGGCCGGCGGGTCCCGGAAAGCGGACTGGACCACGGTCACCCGGCCCATCGACGTCCGCCGCCGGTGACTGGGGATTCTGACCATGACCCTGCTACCCCCACGCCACGCGCTCGTCATCGGCATCGACGACTACGCCGGGTCCATCGATCCCCTGCGCACCGCGG
>CBDUYN010000278.1:0-9541 GCA_965371445.1 uncultured bacterium
GCCGACTCCGGCCCCCGAGCCCGAGCCGACTCCGGCCCCCGAGCCCGAGCCGACTCCGCCCCCCGAGCCCGAGCCGACTCCGCCCCCCGAGCCCGAGCCGACTCCGCCCCCCCGAGCCCGAGCCGACTCTTAAGAGACCGAGCTGGCCCCCTCTTGCCCCCTCTTAGGGTTCCCCCTCTTAGGGTTCCACCCAAATCGGCAAAGAATCGGCAGATCTCGCTGGTCGGCAAGCTGCTCGCGGTCCTCCGGGGTCAGAATAAGGTGACAATGATTTGAGAGCATGACCCCGAAGCACGTAGTCGACGGCTTAGTCTACGCCCTCCTGACAGCAGGCGTCTTCGGGTGGCTGTGGCCCAACTAGTCTCCTACCTGAGCAACGCGATCTGGCCGGAGTGGTAGACGTCGTGCTGCAAGATTCCGATCTTCCGGGACACTCGCTCCAGCTTGGCGAAACCGACCCTACACCTCCAGAACGCTCGCTCCAGCTTGGTGGACGCGAACCCACGCGTCCAGGGCGCGCACTTCAGCTTGGTGGACGCGGCCCTAAACGTTCGGGGGAAGGGCGAGGGGGCAAGTGTCCCGGGGCTCGTGTCGGCGTTCGCCGCCGGCGCTCCTACCTCAGTCCGGCACAAGCTCGGAACCTCCTCGGCCTCCCCTACGTCTCTATAGATGAGGACCCCGTTAGCGACCGCTGACAGGATCTCCGGCCGTTTCGCGCGTAAGTAGACGAGAGGGACGACGACGCGGCCGGGAATTCCCGGGTCGTTTACCCCTCGGGGGTAACAATCCGGCCCCAGGGACGTATCACTACCGGAGCAGGCGCCACCGGGCCTGCCGTCACACAGCGAGGAGTAAGACATGAAGAGCAAGCGTTTCCGAGCCCTGTCGCTGGTCAGCTTCCTGGCCGTTGCCGCCGTCCTGGCCTTCTACTTCGTTTCCGCCGCCATGGGCGAGAGCACCAAGGCCGACTCCCAGACCGCCGCGAAGGACGCGAAGACCGAGGAAGAGACCGAAGAGAAGGTGCCGGTCCCCGTACGGACCGCCACTGTCGAGACGGGGAAGATCTCCGCCTACATTTCGGCGACCGCCAACCTGGTGCCGGAGAACGAAGTCAAGATCCTCGCCGAGTGGGAAGGCCGCGTCGCCAAGCTCAACGTCGAGGAGGGCGACCGGATCACCGCCGGTGAGACCCTCGCCGCCCTCGTCCGCGAAGACGGCGAGATCGCCTACGGCAAGGCCAAGGTCCGCGCCACCAACGCGCAGATGGCCTACGACCGGGCCGAGAAGCTCCGCCAGCAGGAGCTGATCAGCCCCGAGGCATTCGACAAGGCGGCCATGGACAAGGAGATCGCCGACCATGAGGTCGCCGAGGCCGAGTGGCGGCTCTCGAAGACCACCATCCGCGCCCCCTGGAACGGCGTCGTCACCGAGCGCTACGTCCAGCCGGGCCAGCATGTGCGCCCCGGCGACCAGCTGTTCACCGTCTCCGACTTCAACCCGCTCGTGGCCCGCCTCTACCTCCCCGAGAAAGACATCCTGAGCCTCGAGGAGGGCCGCTCGGTCCGCATCTCGCTCAAAGCCGACGTTTCCGTCGTCTTCCACGGCCGCATCCGCCAGATCAGCCCCGTCGTCGACACCGCCACCGGTACGGTGAAGGTGACCGTCGAGACCACCCTGGCGCCGAGGATGGTGCGCCCGGGCGCGTTCGTCCAGGTCGACGTCGTCCGCGAGGCCCGTCAGGACGTCGTGGTCCTGCCGCGCGAGGCGGTGGTGCGCGAGCTTCAGAAAACCTACGTCTTCGTCGCCGCCGAGGGCGTCGCGACGAAGCGCCAGGTCACCCTCGGCCTCGAAGAGAACGGCCACGTCGAGGTGACCTCGGGCGTCGAAGCGGGCGAAGAGGTCATCGTCGCCGGCCAGGGCGGCTTGAAGGACGGCGCGGCCGTCGAAGCGGTCGAAATGCACAGCTGATTTTTTGACTGTTCCGGCCGGGCGCCCTGGGAACCTACCGGGGCGCTTCGAACCGCCCGACAGACTGCCTGGGCTCCCAACAGGTATCGTGGCGTCGTGGTCCTCCCGCTGGCGCCCGGCCGGACTCCGTCCCCCCCACTCGGCGTACGGCGTCAGGAACCGTCTACCCTACCGTCCCCTTGGGGGGGATCGAGGGGGGGAAACACAGCCCTTTGCGAGGAGCGCAAGACATGGGAATCATCGAGTTCTCCCTGAAACGCCGGGTCACCGTCGCCATGGCCGCGGTCGCGGTGATGATGTTCGGCGCGGTGGCCTTCACCCGGCTGCCGATGAACCTGCTGCCCGACATCTCCTACCCGAGTCTGACGATCGAGTCCCGTTTCACCGGCGCCGCGCCGGCCGAGGTCGAAGCGCTCCTCACCCGGCCGGTCGAGGAAGCCGTCGGCGTCGTCGCCGGCGTCCAGCGGATCAGCTCGGTGTCGCGCCCCGGGCTCTCCCAGGTCACCCTGGAGTTCTCCTGGGGACGCAACATGGACTTCGCGGCGCTGGACGTCCGGCAAAAGCTCGACCTCGTCACCCTGCCGCGCGAGGCGACCAAACCCGTCCTGCTGCGCTTCGATCCCGCGAACGACCCGATCCTGCGCCTCTACGTGACGAAAAAAGCCGAGGACGCCGCCGCTTCCGAGGAAGGCGAGAACGAAGACGCCGAGGACGCCGAAGCGGCGACCACGGTCGCCGCGAAGACGGAAGAAACCGACCTCTATCAGCTGCGATACCTCGGCGAGGAAGTGCTCAAGAAAGACCTCGAATCGACCGAGGGCTTGGCGGCGGTCAAGGTCCATGGCGGATACGAGGAAGAGATCCAGGTCCAGATCGACGAGGGACGCCTGGCGCTCCTGGGGTTGACGATCGACGCGGTCCGCGACCGGCTGGCGCAGGAGAACATCAACCAGGCCGGCGGCAGCCTCTACGAGCAGGAGGCGCGCTATCTCGTTCGCTCGCGCAACGAGCTCAAGGACCTGACCGACATCCGCGACACCGTGATCCTCCTCGTGGACGGACGCATCGTCACCCTGGGCGACGTCGCCGAGGTGCGCCGCGGCCACCGCCAGCGCGAGGTGGTCACCCGCTTCAACGGCGAAGAGGCCGTGGAGCTTGCGCTCTACAAGGAAGGCGACGCCAACACCGTCCAGGTGGCACGGGCGGTTGAAGAACGGCTCCAAAAGATCAAGGCCGAGCTGCCGTCGAACGTCGACGTCGCGATCGGCGCCGACCAGTCGAGCTTCATCCAGGCCTCGGTGAGCGAGGTGAAGTCGAACGCTTTGATCGGCGGCCTGATCGCCATCGTCATCCTCCTGCTTTTCTTGAAAGACGTCCGCTCGACACTCATCATCGCCATCTCGATCCCGCTCTCGGTCGTGGCGACGTTTTTCCTCATGTACCGCACCGGGATTTCGCTCAACATCATGTCGCTCGGCGGCCTGGCGCTCGGGGTCGGCATGCTGGTCGACAACGCGATCGTCGTCCTGGAGGCGATCTACAAACGCCGCGAGGAAGGCGAAGGAGCGTTCGAAGCGGCGCGCCACGGCGCCTCGGAGGTAGGACGCGCCGTCATCGCCTCGACGCTGACGACGATCGCGGTTTTTTTGCCCGTGGTCTTCCTCGAAGGCGTCGCGGCCCAGCTCTTTCGCGACCAGGCCCTGACGGTTTCCTTTTCCCTCATGGCCTCGCTCGCCGTCTCGCTGACGCTCATCCCGATGCTGGCGGCGATCTTGACGAAGGGCGCTGACGAGTCGAAGCGTCCGATGCCGGCCGAGGGCGCGGGACGCGTCCGGCGCTTTTCCCACGGGGTCTTCATCGGGGTCCCCGCGGCGGGGCTTTTCGGCCTGCGTTGGTTCGTGGCGTGGCTGGGGAAGCTCCTCGCCTTCTGCGGCCGTCCCTTCGCCTGGGTCTTCGACGGCTTCCTGGGAGCGCTGCTCCGGGCCTATCCGGGGCTGCTGCGCTCGGCGCTTCGCGCCCGGCTGCTGGTCGTCGCGGTGGCCCTGGTGCTTTTCGCCGGGGCGGCCTACACGGTGCCGCGGCTTGGCTACGACCTGATCCCGACGCTCGCCCAGGGCGAGTTCTCCTTCCGCGTCGAGCTCCCCGAGGGGACACCGCTCGAAGCGACGGACCGCTACATCGCGGACGTCCAGACGGCGCTCGCGGGCGACGAACGCCTGGCGAGCTACTCGTCGATCACCGGCGGCGCGGGCCTCGCGCTCGGCAACACGGGCACCGAGGGCGAGAACGTCGCCCGCATCCAGGTCCGCATGGCGCGGGGGACGAAGCCGGCCGACGAAGAGGCGGTCGCCCAGCTGCTTCGCAGCCGCCTCGAGGAAACCGAAGAGGCGAGCTTCAAGTTCGAGCGGCCGAGTGTCTTCACCTTCCGTACGCCGGTCGAGGTCGAGATCTACAGCGACAACCTGGATGAGCTTCACGAGGCGTCGAACGCGCTCCTGGCGCAGGTGGCCGAGGTGCCGGGCGTGGTGGACTTGAAGTCCTCGGCCGAGCTTGGCAACCCCGAGCTCCAGGTGACGTTCAACCGCGGGCAGCTGGTGCAGCTGGGCCTCGACCTGTCGCAGGTCGCGGCGACCCTGCGCGGCAAGGTGCAGGGCGAGGTGGCGACGCGGCTCACCGAAGGCGACCGCGAGATCGACGTCCTGGTGCGCTCGGTCGAGCTGGGCGAGGCGTCGGTCGAGTCGATCGGCGACCTGATCGTCGGCCAGCGCGCCCTGACCCGTACGGTCGTCGATCACGTCTCGGTACGTAACGCCCAGCAGCGGGGCGGCAGCGGCGGCGTCGGCGAGTCGGTCTTCGGCACCCGTCAGGTCACCGGGCAGACGGTACCGATCCGTTTGAAGTCGGTGGCCTCGATCGACCTCGTCGAGGGTCCGACCGAGATCCGCCGCATCGGCCAGAAGCGCGCCGCCCTGATCTCCGGCAACCTGGTAGGCCGCGACATGGGCACCGCCGCCACCGATCTGCGCGCGGCGATCCGCTCGACCCCGCTGCCGCTCTCGGCCGTCGCCAGCCTCGGCGGCCAGCAGGAGGAGATGGAAAGATCGCTCCGTTCGCTCCTGATGGCGATGGGGCTTGCGATTTTCCTCGTCTACCTCGTGATGGCGTCGCAGTTCGAGTCGTTCCTGCACCCGTTCGTGATCATCTTCACCTTGCCCTTGGCGGCGATTGGTGTCGTGGCGGCGCTTGTGATAACGGCCAACACGGTGAGCGTCGTGGCCTTGATCGGTGCGGTGATGCTCGCCGGCATCGTCGTCAACAACGCCATCGTCCTAATCGACGCCGTCAACCGGAGCCGCCGCGAGGAGGGCCTTTCGAAGCACGAGGCCCTGGTCGAGGCGGGCTCGAAACGCCTGCGGCCGATCTTGATGACCTCGGCGACGACGATTTTTGGCCTCCTACCGATGGCTCTCGGCCTCGGTGAGGGCGCCGAGCTCCGGGCGCCGCTCGCCATCACGGTGATCGGCGGGCTCACCGCGGCGACGCTGCTCACGCTCGTCGTCATCCCGGTGGTCTATTCGCTGCTCGACCGCAAGACGCTGGAAGCCGACCGCCGGGTCGGGGAGACGGGCGACGTCCCGGTCGTCCTGAACGGTCACGAAGTCGTCGAAGCGACGAGCTAGGAAGGAGGACGTACCATGAGCTTGCCACGTCTCGCCGTCGTCCGCCCCATCACGACCGCGATGCTTCTCTTGAGCATCCTGGTCTTCGGCGTCATGGCCTGGATGCGCCTGCCGCTCGCTTTCTTGCCCGAGGTCGACGTCCCCTTCATCGGCATCCAGATCCCCTATCCGAACTCGAATCCGCTCCAGATCGAGCGTGAGATCACGAAGCCCGTCGAGGAGATCCTCTCGACGCTTTCCGGGATCAAGCGGCTACGTTCCACCTCCGACGCCGACGGCGCCCAGATCAACCTTCAGTTCAACTGGGGCGAGGATTTAGACATCGTCCGCATGCAGGTGTCGGAGAAAATCGACCAGATCGAGCCCGAGCTGCCGGAGGGCATCGGCGAGATCCTGATCTTCAGCTTTTCGACGTCCGACATCCCGGTGATCCAGGGCCGCATCTCGGCCGAAGGGGTGGACCTCTCGGAAAACTATTCGCTCATCGAAGCGCGGATCCTGAATCGGCTCCGCCGGGTGCCGGGTGTGGCGCGGGTCGACATCGACGGCGTGGCGCCGCGGGAGATCTACATCGACCTCGTCCTTGCCAAGATCCAGGAGCACAGCATCGACGTGGGCGAGCTGATTCAAACGCTCCGTTCGGCGTCCTCGAACCTGGTGCTGGGCGAGGTCTACGACGACGGCAAGCGTTACACGGCCCGGGCCCTGGGCGAGTTCGAATCGGTCGAGGCGCTCGCCAACGTGGTCGTCAACGACCGCGGTATCAAGCTTTCCGACATCGCCGAGGTCCGTTTCGAGGAACCGCCCCTGACCTACGGCCGGCACCTGAGCCGCAAGGACGCGATCGCGGTCACGGTCTTCAAGGAATCGACCGCCAACACGGTCGACGTGGTCGGCGCGGTAACCGCGGTGGTCGAGGGCGACATCAACACCGATCCGCTGCTCCAGGGTGTCGATTTCTTCATGTGGCAGAACCAGGCCGACATGATCGTCGAGGCGGCGAACGGTCTGACCCGTGCCGGGTTGACCGGAGGGTTCTTCGCGGTGATCGTCCTTTACTTCTTTCTGCGGCGCCTTTCAGCCACGCTCATCGTGTCGCTGTCGATTCCGTTCTCGATCATCGCCGCCTGCGGCGTGATGTATTTTCTCGACAAGAACTTGAACATCCTGTCGATGATGGGCCTCATGCTGGGCGTCGGGATGCTGGTCGACAACGCGATCGTCGTCCTGGAGTCGATCGACCGGCGGCGGCGCGATCAGCCCGACGCGAAGCAGGCGGCGCTCGAGGGCGCGAGCGACGTCATGATGGCGGTCGTCGCCTCGACGGCGACGACGCTCATCGTCTTCCTGCCGCTCATCGTGGGACAGGCCTCGGAGCTCGCGACCTGGCTCGGCGAGATCGGTATCACGATCTGCCTTGCTCTGGTCTGCTCGCTGTTCTCCTCGATGACGCTCATTCCGATGGTCGCGGCCCGCTTCCTTCCCTCGGCCGAGGACGAGGCGCGCGAAAAACACGGCTTGCTTTACCGCGTGTTTCACGCCGCGCCGAAGGGGGCGCCGCGCTACATCACCTGGCTCGAAGACAAGTACGTCGCCATTCTCGCCTGGACGCTTCGCCGCCGGGTCTTGACGGGCGTCTTGCTCGTGCCGATCGCCGCCGTCGGCCTGTTGCCGTTTTTCACCGGCATGGTCGAGACGTCGATTTTTTCCGGCCACGTCAACGACCGGCTCTTCCTGCAATACGACTTCACCGACTTCGTCTACAAATCGCGGGCCGAGGAGGTGGTCAACGAGGTCGAGGACTATCTCTTCGCGCACCTGGAGGAATTCGAGATCGAGTCGGTCTACAGCTACTTCCGCTCGAACCTGGCGCAGTCGACGATCACGCTCGCGCGCACCGACTTTGACGACGACGAGATCAAAGAGCTCCGGTCGGCGATCCGCGACGGCCTGCCGGTGGTTCCGGGCGTCAAGTTCCTTTTTGACGAGGACGAGGACCAGGGCGGCGGCTCGACGTTTTTCTCGGTCAACTTCTACGGCCAGGACGCCGGGGTCCTGGCGTCGCTCGCGGACGAGGCGATCCGCCGGATCGAGTCGTTGCCGGGGATGGTCGACGTCTCCTCGTCGCTCGGCCGCGGCCGCAAGGAGATCGAGGTGACGATCGACCGCGCCAAGGCGGCGCGCTTGGGCCTCTCGGCCCAGGACGTCTCGCAGACGTTTGGCTTCACCCTCGGCGGGCTGCGCCTGCCGCGCTTCAACACGGGCGAGCGCGAGGTGGAAACGTGGCTCGCGTTGCGTCTTGAGGACCGGGAGAACCTCGAGGATCTGAAGAAGCTCCAGTTTCGTTCGGTCGAGGGTCGGCCGGTGACCCTCGCCGACGTCGCGACGTTTTCCGTCGTCGAGCGTCCGCAGTCGATTCGGCGGGAAAACCGCAAGGTCCGCTCCTCGGTACGGGCGACCTACGAGGGCGAGGAGTGGGATGAGGCGCGCCCACAGGTCGAGGAGCTGATGAACGCTTTCGACCTGCCGGGCGGCTACTCCTGGTCGTGGAACGCGCGGATGCTCGAGAAAGACCGCGAAGGCGAGCAGATGGGGGTCAACATGCTCCTGGCGCTCGTCTTGGTCTACCTCGTGATGGCGTCGCTTTTCGAGTCGCTGGCGCAACCGTTCGCGATCCTCTTCGCGATTCCCTTCGCCTTGCCGGGCACGGCATGGATGTTGGCCCTGACGGGGACGCCGTTTAACCTGATGGCGCAGATCGGTCTCCTGATCCTGATGGGAATCGTGGTCAACAACGGCATCGTCTTGCTCGACCACATGAACCATCTCCGCCACCAGGGCCTCTCGACGGAGGAGGCGATCCTCCAGGGGGGCCGCGACCGGATGCGGGCGATCCTGATGACCGCGTCGACGACGATCATCGGCTTGGCGCCGCTCGCTTTCGGCAGCTCGAAGGCCGGGGGCCTTTTCTATTACCCGCTGGCTCTGACGGTGATGGGCGGGCTGATGTCCTCGGCGGTCCTGACGCTCGTCGTGCTGCCGTACATCAACCTCTTGTTCGAGGGGGTGGCGAACTGGCTGAAGCATCTCTGGGCGGGCTCGGGGGCACGGCGCGGCGCGGCGGCCGTCGAGACGGCGGAAGCCGTCGCCGGGCCGTGACGTCGTCTTCGTTGCCTTGACGCTGGGACCGCAGGCGTCCCGCCTGCTCTTCTTGCCTTGACGCTGGGACCGCAGGCGTCCCGCCTGCTCTTCTTGCCTTTCTTGCCGTCTTTCAGTAGTACCCAAGTCTTCCTGGCCGGCGTCAAAGGGCCGTGGATCCGGATCGGCCCAGTCCGCGCCAGCCCGGATCCGGCGCTTTTTCGTCCGGCCGTTCGGACGTCAGAGCGGCAAGACGCCGGTCGACTCCGGCGAACGCGCCACCGTGCTCGCCGCCCCGGCTGCTCGGCCCAAGAAGAGGGGAATGGACGGCGTCGGTCCGAAGTTTCTTGAAACTCGATGTCAGAAGCCCGGGCCCTTTTCCGTCTTATATAGGGGTAGAGGCCGTAGTGCGGCGTCGCGGTGTGCCGATCGGTGCTCCGGTGACCTGCCGCGGCGGCGGACACCCGGCGCAACGGGTGTACCACGAGCAACAGCCGTCTGCCGACGGCACAGCCGAGAGGAGATCTCCATGGCCCCGAAGGACTCGACCGAAGCGCGACCGCCCCCGAAGCTGCTCGACCAGCTGAGGACAGCGATCCGGGTCCGGCATCGAAAGATCAGCACGGAGCGAGCCTACTGCAGCTGGGTGAAGCGCTTCATCCTGTTCCACGGTAAGCGTCATCCGGCCAAGCTCCTGGGTCACAAGGACGTGAAGACGACCGAGATCTACACGCACGTCCTCAACCGTGGGGCGG
>CBDUYN010000279.1:0-9454 GCA_965371445.1 uncultured bacterium
CCGTCTCCCACAGGTAGCCCGTCTCCCACAGGTAGCCCGTCTCCCACAGGTAGCCCGTCTCCCATAGGTAGCCCGTCTCCCACAGGTAGCCCGTCTCCCACAGGTAGCCGCCCCCCGACAGGTAGCTGCCGTCCCACTCGAGGCCGGCAAGGCCCTCGATATAAAAGCTTCCGTCCGCGGCCTGACGGGCCGGGCCGGCGTAATGCTCGATGCCCGCCAGATCCTTGGCGATGTCGAGACCGCCGTTGGCGCAGCCGGTGGCGGTCGCGTGGACCGCGTCGTAGGCGTTGACCACGCCGGCGCCCTGCTGAAAGATGCTGTAGGCGAGCCCTCCGGCGTCGTCGACCGCCGGGCGGGCGGAGGCGAGGAGCCGGCACTTGACGCCGTCAGGGCCGAGGTTGGGGTGCTCCTGGAGCATCAACGCCGCGATCCCTGACACCACGGCAGCCGCCTGGGAGGTGCCCGACATGGTGAAGTTGTACCAGCTGTCGTAGTACTCCGGATGCTCGACGGCGAGCGTGTCACCACCGTTGACCAGCCCCAGCATATGGCCGCCGGGAGCCACCACCTCGGGCTTGAGGAAGGCCTCGTAGGTCGGGCCAGCCGAAGAGAACGACGCCAGCCGGTCGTCGCTTCCGTCGTCGGGGGTGTAGCTGTCGGTCATCGCGCCGACGGTGATGACGTAGGGCACGTTCCCAGGCACGCCGATGGTCAGCGGATCCGGGCCGGTGTTGCCGGCCGACGCCACCACCACGATCCCGGCCTGCCAGGCGCGCATCACCGCCTGGTTGAGCGGGTCGTCCCAGTAGTGCGAGAGGACCGGCCCGCCGATGGAGAGGTTGAGGACCCCGATACCGTAGGCGTCTTTGTGGGTCACGATCCAGTCGACACCGCGGATGACGTCGGCGTAGGTGCCTCGGCCGTTCGCGTCGAGGGCCTTCACCGCTACCAGGTCGGCGTCGGGCGCGATGCCGTTGAACTTGCCGCCGGGTTTCTTCGCGCGGGCGCTGCTCAGGCTGATCGAGGTGACGTGCATGCCATGGCCGTTGTCATCGCTGTACCAGGAGGTCAGGAGCCGGTCCCGGATCGCGTCGTAATGGGCCAGAAAGCGCCATTCTCCCAGGCTGTTCTTGTCGATCTCGTTGAAGTTCTCGTGGCCCGTGTCGAGCACCGCCAGGGTCACGCCGTGGCCGGTGATCCCCTCGGCGTGGAGGAGGTCCGCACCCACCAAGGTGGGAAAGTCGGTATACGGGTCTTTGCCGCCCCCACCGCCGCCGCCATCGCCCTTTGCGTTGCTGCCGTTACCGCTGGTCTCGACCGCGCGGTCCTCGTAGATCCGGCGGACTCCGTCGGCCCGGGCCAGGTCCCGAAGCTGGCCAGCGTCGAGCTCCGCCGCCACCGCGTTGATGATTCGCAGCTCGTGGGTCACCTCGCCGCCGAGGGCGCGCACCAGCTCGACGACGCTCGCCGTGTTGTCGCCCTGGACGATGACCCGGCGGGTCGCCGAGTCGGCGCTGAGCGGCGGCGGAGAATGCCACAGTAGCAACAGGCCTGCCGCGATCGCCAGGGAAGCCATCGCAGTCCATGGTTTGTTCTTTCTGAGCCTCATAGCAGGCGCTACCTCCTTGTTCGTTCGCATTCCCGAGCCATACCCATCACGTCTCATTCTTCACCTTTTGATTGACAGCGGCTCGGTCATGCCCTCGCCACTTTCCGGCCCAGAATACGGGTGGAACATTACGAACCCCATGACGAAATCAGGATTTTCCGCAGAATCCGTGGGGCGGTCGGCCTCACCCCTCGGCCTTCGATGATCTGGCGGTGCTCGGAGGTGTCCCCGACATGCGAACGGCACGAAAGGAGGACTCGGCGGTGCCGTCGACCGCTACCCGCTATCCCCGCAAGAAGATGGCGAGCTTCAGGACCGGAGCTGTCAATCCGGACTCAGTGGACGTGCCGGGTCCGCGACCGCGGTCCGGCGATCGCCTCGAAATCGTTCTCGTGCTTGAGCAGAACACCGAGGAAGGGGAGCTTCTCCTCAATCGACTCCGCCGCCACGCCGGCCCGGCGTAAGACGGCGATCCAGTCGATGAGCTCGCTCGTCGACGGACGCTTGCGGAGCTCCGGCTGGTCGCGCAGCCAGTAGAAAGCGATGAGCGCCTGGCGCAAGAGCTCGTCTTCGAGCTCCGGGTGGTGGACGCGGACGATCTCCGTCATGAGCTCCTTGTCGGGGAAGGCGATGTAGTGGAACACGCAGCGCCGCAGGAACGCGTCGGGGAGCTCTTTCTCGTTGTTCGACGTCACCACCACCGCCGGCCGGTGCTTGGCGGTCACCGTCTCGCCGGTCTCGTCGATCGCGAAGCTCATCTGGTCGAGCTCGTGCAGCAAGTCGTTGGGGAACTCCATGTCGGCCTTGTCGACCTCGTCGATCAGGAGCACCACCCGTTTCTCGAAGCGGAGCGCCCGGCCCAGGGGACCGAGCTTGATGTAGTGGCGGATGTCCGAGATGTCGCGATCGTTGAACCGCGCGTCGTTCAACCGCTGGACCGTGTCGTATACGTAGAGGCCGTCGTGGGCCTTGGAGGTCGACTTGACGTTCCAGATGAGGAGCTCCATCCCCAGGTCCTCGGCGATGGCGTTGGCGAGCCGGGTCTTGCCCGTGCCGGGCTCGCCCTTGATGAGGACGGGTTTTTCGAGCGCCAGCGCCACGTTGACGGCGTCAGTCAGCTCGGGGGACGTGATGTAGGTCGAGGTGCCGGTGAACTGGTGGAAGCTCATAGATGGGGGCTCCTGGGGATCGGTAGCGGACTCGTCTAAAGGTAACCGAGGGCTTTGAGCTCCTCGATAAACTCGGGGTTGATCTCGGCAGAGCCGAGACGTTCCTCGCCCTGGCGCACCATCTCCCGGTACATGCGCACCAGCTCGCGAAGCATACGCTCTTTTTCGGCCGGCGGGTCCGCGAAGAGGTTGCGATGCTCGAAGGGGTCGCTCGCGAGGTCGTAGACCTCGTGCTCGCCTTCGGTCTTGGCGATGACCTTGAAGCTCTCGCTCTGGAGGGCGAAGACCTCGCCGGACTCCCAGCCGGTGCGAAGACGCATCTCGTCGGCCGGCCGGCGTTGGCTGAAGGCCGTGGCGACCGGCCAGGGATGCTCCGCGTCGGCGAGCACGTCCACGAACGATTGGCCCGCGAGCGGCAACACCTGGGCGTCAAAAGAGGCACCGGCCAGCTTGGCGATCGTCGGCGCGACGTCGACCAGGCGAAAGAGGCCCTCGACACGGCGCGGCGCGTAGCGTCCGTCGGCGAAGTGGAAGAGGAGCGGTACCCGGGTCTGCTCGTTGTAGATCGTCTTGCCGTGGCCCATGTGGTCGTGGTTGCCGAGGCCCTCGCCGTGGTCGGAGGTGACGACCCACAGGGCCCCTTCCGTCAGGCCTTCGGCTTCGAGCTTGGCGTAGAAGTCGGCGAGGGCGCGGTCGCTCGAGAGGATCTGGCCGTCGTAGCAGTCGACGGCCCGCAGGATCTTGGCCCTGGGGATACGGCCCTCGAAGAGGGTGCCGTGCTCTTTTCGCAGGAGCTCTTCGAGGTCGGGTCCCTGGGGCTTCGACCGGGTCCGGATCTCGCGCAGCGCCTCGCGGTCGATCTGGTCGTCCTGGTTCCACTGATGAACGTCGAAGAGGTGGACCCAGACGAAAAGCGGCGTCTCCTTGGGCTGGGCGAGGATCCAGTCGAGAGCCCGGCCCAGGATCACCTCGGAGTCGTGGTAGGTCAACTCGTAGGAGAACTCCTCGAAGCCCGCCGCGAGCCCCTGGACGAAGCTCACCGTCGTGAAGCCCGCGGTCTTGTAGCCACGTTCGGTGAGGAGCGTGGCGAGGGTCAGGACGGGCTCGGGCAGGGCCTCGCCGTTTTGCAGCAGCCGGTGCTGCGCCGGCTGAAGGCCGGTGAAAAGCGACGCGTGGCTCGGCGCCGTGTGCGAGCACGAAGCGTAGGCCGACTCGAAGACGACACCGCGCTCGCCGAGGGAGTCGAGAAAAGGCGAGGTGCCCCGCGGGTAGCCGTAGAGCCCCAGGTGGTCGGCGCGCAGCGTGTCGATCGTGACCAAAAAGATCCGCTTCGGCGGCTCCGGCCGGGCGCAGGCGTAGACGGCGACGAGCGCGAGCGCCGCGGCGAGGCGGCCGAGAAGCCGGCGGGTCGGCGCGCGAATCGATGGAGCTTGCGTCATAGGCGAGATCGTGAGTCGGGATCGTGCCCGCAGCCCGCTGCGCAGAGCGGGCGAGGCGTGGCGACGATACCGGAAATCGGCGCCGCCGCCAACGCCTTCGAGGCCGCGAGCACCGGTCGGTTAAGATGACGTCATGCGCAGCAACGTCGCCCCGGTGTTTTTCCTGATCCTCTTCCTGGCGCTTTTCGGGGGACTGATCTACCTCGCTCACCACCCCGAGGCGGAGGCGCTACAGCGTGCCGAGGCCTGGCCCTTCCTCGGCCCCCTGGCGACCGCGTTCCGAGAGCGGTTCACTCCTCCCGAGCCCGTCCCGAAGGCCGAGGAGACGACGACGCAGGAGGTCGTCCACCTCGTCCCCGTCGTGCCGCCGCTCGGCGAGGGGGAGGTCTGGGTGCTGCCGGGCAACCGGATCCGCAGCGAGCCCTCGCCGACGGCGCCGACGATCCTCGAATTTGAGGCCATCTCGAACGTCACCTGGCTCGAGAAGCGCGGCGACTGGTACGGGGTCTGGCACCGGGGCATCCAAGGCTGGGTCTACCTCGAGGGCTACGAAGAGAGCGAGGACCCGCCCTACGGCCGTGCCGTCGAGCCTCCGGGACCGCTGCCGCCCCGCGCCCCCGATTCGGCGGCCCTCGAGGCGGCCCGCGCCCTCCTCACCGACGGCGGGCGCCACCTTGCGATCGGCCCCTGGCAGCTGTGGACCGACAGCACTGACGAAGAGCTTCTGTGGCGGCTACGAGGCGTCGCCTCGGGCCTCGAAGCGGTCTACACCGGGCGCTACGGCCGCGAGCCCCTGGGGAGACCGCTCGAGGGCTTCGTCCTCTACGACGACGAGGCGGTCTACCGCGAGGTCCAGAACCGCTCCGACCGTCTCCTGGGGCTCGCCGCGGCAGGCCACACCGTTTCGGGCCTCTCGATTTCCTTCGTCGGCCAACGCTCCCACGACGCGGTGGCGGCGACGCTCGTCCACGAGCTGGTCCACACGATCAACCGCCGCGCCCTGGGCCCCGTGCTGCCGTCCTGGCTCGGCGAAGGCCTTGCCGAAGACCTCGCGACGTCGCGACTCGGCCGACAGGGCCCGCTCCCCGGGACCTTGGGCGGCGAGCGCCGGGTCGAGGGCGAGGCGTGGATCATGGACGGCGGGATTGCGGCGCTCTTCCAGCTGCGCGACCGGGTGCGGACGGCACGTCTTGCGTCGGTTCAAGAGCTTCTGGAGCTGGACTGGGAGTCGTTCGTGCGGCCAGGCGTTGCCGAGCTCCACTACGCCCAGTCGGCTTTTTTCCTGCGCTTCCTCCTCGACGGCGAGGACGGACGCTACGCCGAGGGCTTTCGCGCTTTCCTCGACGCGGTCGCCGCCGGTGGGCCCGTTTCGGGCAGGGCGTTGCGCCGTCACCTCGACGAGAGCTGGATGGCGCTCGACGCGCGCTTCGAGCTGTGGCTCGAGTTCCACAAGTTCCCGGACCCCGTCGTCGCCGAGGAGCCGGGCGCCGGATAGGATCGAGGAAATGGACGTCACCACCCACCGTTTCCCGGATGCGACCCGGCAGGCCCTCGCCGACCCGCACCTCCAGGACGCCCTCGCCGACGTCACGTCCCGCTTCCGCAAGGGACGAGCCGCGGCCTTCGCGGCCTATCCCGAGGGCGAGGCGTTGCGCGATCTGGCGCGGCAGATCAAGGCGCGGACAATCCACCGGCTCGACCGCTACTTGGCGTGCCTCGCCGACGCGGTCGGCGAGCGCGGCGGCCACGTCCACTTCGCGACCGACGCCGAGGAGGCGAGGCGGATCCTCGTCGAGATCGCCCGGCAGTCGCACGCCCGGCTGGCCGTCAAGTCGAAGTCGATGACGACCGAGGAGATCGATCTGAACGCCGCCTTGGAGGAGGCCGGCGTCGAGACCGTGGAGACCGACCTCGGCGAGTTCATCCTCCAGCTGGCCGGCGAGAGCCCCGCCCACATCATCGCCCCGGCCATCCACAAGACCCGGGCCGACGTCACGGAGCTTTTCGTCGAGAAGCTCGGCTCGCCGCGGCTCACCCGCCACGAGGAGCTCACCCAGGAGGCGCGGCGGCATCTGCGCGGGAAGTTCCGCGACGCCGACCTGGGGATCACGGGGGTGAACTTCGCGGTCGCCGAGACCGGGACGGTCGTAGTGGTCGAGAACGAGGGCAACGCGAGGCTGACGACAACGCTTCCCCGTGTCCACGTCGCGGTCATGGGCATGGAGAAAGTCATCCCCGACTGGTCTTCCCTGGCGGTTTTTCTCGAGATCCTGGCGCGCAGCGCCACCGGGCAGAAGATGTCGAGCTACGTGTCGCTCGTGACCGGGCCACGCCGCAAGGGCGAGGAGGACGGACCCGAGGAGTTTCACCTCGTCGTCCTCGACAACGGACGCTCGCGGCTGCTGGCCGATCCGGCGCTCCGCGAGGCGCTCTACTGCATCCGTTGTGGCGCGTGCTTGAACGCCTGTCCCGTCTACCAGCGCTCCGGCGGCCATGCCTACGGCTGGGTCTACTCCGGGCCGATCGGGGCGGTAATCAATCCGACGCTCGTCGGATATCACCGCGCCGCGGCGTTGCCTTTCGCCTCGTCGCTTTGCGGCGCCTGCCGCGAGGTCTGTCCGGTAAAAATCGACCTGCCGCGGCTGCTGCTCGAGCAGCGCGCGAGGGTTCTTTCCGCTGGCGCCGGACGGTGGCGGGAGCGTTTCGCGATGCGCTCTTTCGCCAGGGTCTGCTCGTCGCCGCGCCTCTACGCCTTCGCCTCGCGCCTGCTGCGTCTCGCGGCCTGGCCCTGGAGGCGCGGCGGATGGTGGCGTCCGCCGCTGGTGTCCTGGGGCCGCGAGCGCGACCTGCCGGCTCCGCCACCGGCCACGTTCCTCGACAGCTGGCGCCGGAGGAGCGAGGGCGCGTGAACCGCGAGAGGTTCCTCGCACGCCTCGAGCGGAGCCTCCGGGACGCTCCGGTGTCGCCGGTGCCCAAGGCCTGCCGGCCGGGCGAGGCGCCGCCGCGCCGGGAGCTTGTGGAGCGTTTCGCGAAGGAGGCTCGTGAGGTGGGCGCCGTCGTCTACCGTGTGCCGTCGTTGCAGGAGGCGCGGCGCGAGATCTTGAAGGTGCTGAGCGAACGCGGAGTTCGGCGGGTGATTCGGGCAGCGGCACCCGAGCTCGTAGAGATGCGAATCGACGCCGGGCTCACCGCCTCGGAGATCGACGTCACGGTGGCCGAGCTCGACGAGAAGGGCGGAGGGGCCGACGAGCTCCGCGCCGCCGCTTTCGACGCCGACGCCGGGATCACCACGGCCGACTACGGTGTCGCCTCGACCGGGACCCTCGCCCTCCTGAGCGCGCCCGGCCAGGGACGCTGCGTCTCGCTCCTGCCGCCGATCCACGTCGCGCTGCTTTCGGCCGACGATCTCGTCTTCGAGCTGGCGGCGCTCTTCGAGCGCCTTGACGAGCCGCCAAGCGCTCTCACCCTCGTCACCGGGCCGAGCCGCACCGGGGACATCGAGCTCGTCTTGACGGTAGGCGTCCATGGGCCGAAAGAGCTTCACGTCGTCGTCCTCGACGAAGAGAAGCCCTCTGGGAGGACCCTTCAGGGCGGGCCGCGATCGGATCTTTTCATCTATAGCCCGGGGCTTTAAGCCCCGGGTGGGCGCGGCTCGGAGCCTGGCGCCGGCTCAGGCAGCAGGAGACGCAGGTAGAAAGTCGTCCAGAGCGCGAAGGGCAAGGCGAGCTTGACCGGGATCTTCAGGAGGTGCTGGGAAAGTCCCCAGAAGTTCTGCCCGAGCTCTCCGTAGTGGGCGGTGCTCCACTCTCCGAGGCCGTTGGCGTAGAACGACTTGACCTGGCAGAAAAGCGTCAGCAGGTGGACGCCCGCCGCGATCAGGAGCGCCCAGCCGAGGGGAGCGAGCCGCTTGTGCAGCGGCCTTCCCGGGACCGCGAGGAAAAAAGCACCGAGGAGGATCAACGGGAAGTGGACGTCGGTCACTTTGAAGGTGGTGAGGCGTCCGCGCGAGGGCGGCATGTCGGCGCGGGTGACCACGACGTGGTGCTTCATGTAGGGGGTCAGACGCGTCGCGTCGGGGCTTTCGGTGACTTGGAGCAGCGCCTCGGTGGCGTGGACCAGGAAGAGGTTGTAGGCCGGGGTCACAAAGAACCACACGACGAGCACCGACGGGGTCCAAAAGAGGAAGCGTCCGACGAAGATCCGGGCGAAGTCCCGGCGCTCGACGACGGTCGATTTCGAGGCACGATCCGGCGGCCGGCGATCCGGTGCGCTCGGGCGCCGGGCGCGGGCGCGTTGGCGCCCCTTCCTGCTCATCCGGCTTCCGTCGCCGCGGCGCCTTGTGGGGCCGCCGGGGGCAGCGCGAAGCGCGTCGCCCAGAAAATCCACAGGAAGACGCCGAAGAGGATGACGATCGACTGCCAGACCACGGTGTGCGAGTCCTCGAAGAAGTCGGGAAAGTAGGCGCCGGTCAGGAAAAGTGCCGCCACCCGGACGAGGTTGACGAGCTGGATCGCCAGGATGCCGAGCACGAGCCCCGCGCCACGCGCCTTCCAGGACGCCGGAAACGCGAGGACCGCCCCGAGGAAGATGATCATCGTCTCGACGCCGTTGCAGCCGTTGCGGATGTTGACCGCGAAGCGGGAATTCATGATCACCGTGCCCTCCATGCGGACGTCCTGTCCCAGGAGGTTCAAGGTCACGCCGCTCACCTTTGCCACGCCTGCGGTGAAGGGCTCGACGGCGTGGTCGTTGACCGGGTTCCACGACAGGAGCGTGAAGCCCCCGGTCAGGATGGCGAGGAAGACCACGAGGAAGCGGATCTCGTGGCGGTAGGCGGCGAGGCGGCTCGGTTTCGGGGTCTCGTCGGTGGCCATGGGCGGAGCATACCCGATCTGGGGACGTGCGGCCGCTACGCCGCCTGCGAGACCGCCCGGACGGTCGGCGACGACGTCGACCGCGGCGTCAACGTGGTCGTTCGGGCCATCGAGATCGAAGCCGCGGGCGATTTGCCGGAGCGCGCCGCCGCGGCCAGCTCTGCGCCGCCCGACGAGCTCGCGACGGAACGCGGGCACCGTTCGCACCAATCGATGGCGGGTACCTGCCCGGCTGGCTCTGTTCTCAGGAAATCGTTTTTGCGCCTACAGCAAAGGGGTTTGGCGGCGCTCCCGCCGATTTGGGTGGCACCTGGGAGAGGTCGGCGATTACCTCCCGAAAATGCCCAAGATCTTCTCCTTCCA
>CBDUYN010000280.1:0-9263 GCA_965371445.1 uncultured bacterium
AGCGTCCTTTGCCCCGCGAATTTTGGCCCCGTAATCGCCGTAAACCTCTGACTGCGTATTCCGAGCCAAGCCGACCACCCATTCCGACAGCCGCCGTCCAGGTGGTCGGCTTCCCGTCGGAATCGGTGGTCGGCTTGCGGCGGAATCGGTGGTCGCCTTCCGTCGGAACGGTGGTCGGCTTGCCTCGGAATACGCACTACGGAAGGGTAGTGACCGGCCGCAACGGATTCGACCACCGGACCCTAAAGGTGCGCGCGTCGCATTTCTATCCCAATCGGCTCACAAATTGACTGCGGCTACAACCTGAAGGTAGAGGTTGATGCAGGTCTTTATCAGCTACGCTCGCGAGGATCTCACGATCGCTGAAAAGCTACGAAGCGACCTAGTAGCGGCAGGGTACAATCCCTGGATGGACACCAGCGAAATAGCTGGCGGAGAGCGTTGGTCGAAAGCGATAACTGCGGCGATAGGAAGCAGCAGGGCTTTTGTCGTGCTCCTGTCAAGGAAGTCCGAAGGCAAGAAGTTTGTCCAACAAGAGATTGCCCTTGCTTTTGCCACTCAAGACAATGAGTCCCACAGAGTCGTCTTGATAATCCCCCTACGTATTGAGGACTTCCACCCAGCGAACGAGAGACTTAATGAGCTGAATTGGATCGCCTGCCGGTCCCTCGCAAAGGGACCCTGGACCTGGCGACGGACGCGTCCGCTCGTCCTCCGGGGCCACGACGCCGTCCGGAGGGCCGATGGCCGCTTCGTCGCCACGGCGTCCGCGGGCCGGACGGTCCGCGGCTGACGACCCGAGCTACGTCTTTGCGCCGCTCGTGCCTGGAGTGACCGCCGCCGCCGAACTCTGCCCGGTCTGCCCTCGGCCCCTGCTGATCGTGGCGAAGATGCCGCGGCCCCGGCGGTGCCCCTCCGGGAGCTCAAGAGGCGGCGCCCTTGCGCCTCTCCCCGGCCAGTGGTAGGCTGACTCTATGACCGACAAGCCCTCCCCCTCGACCCTTCAGTCCCCAGGAGCCTTGTCCGGGGTCTACGAGCCCCCCGCCTGCGATTCGCCTGGGAAAGAGCCACGCCGGCGCCGCCGGGGAACCCGGTCGGTCTCCGGCCAAGAACCGCACTCCCGCGGGGAGCTCGACCGCATCCCAGGCATCTGTCCGGCTGAGGAATACGTGAGGCCAGGGGTGGAGGGTCTCGTGGCTGATCGACCTCGGCGGCCGAAGTCAGGCACGGAATGTCAGGCAAAGCGGGGAGCTGGTAAGAGATGAAGATCTACCTCGATACCTGTAGCCTACAGCGCCCCCTGGACACCAAGTCTCAGCTTCGCATCATCTTAGAAGCTGAAGCCATCTTGGTAGTGCTGGATCTTTGCGATACTGGCCAGGTAGAGATGCTCACCTCGGAGGTTTTACTTTTCGAGATTCAACGGATCCAGAAGGAACCTCGTCGATCTTACGCTTTCGACCTGTTGAGAAAAGGGGCCTTACACATGGACACAGATGAAAAGATCGAACGTCGCGCGAGGAATCTGACAGAGAAGGGGATTAAGCCTCTGGACGCCTTACACTTGGCCTCGGCCATAGAGGCCCATGCGGATTACTTCTGTACTTGTGACGATGCCTTTTTGAGGAAGGCGAAAGAGCATACGACCGAATCGACGAAAGTAGTTTCGCCGATTGAGCTGGTAATGGAGATAGATCAATGAATGTTCAGCCAAAGCCCTTGAGCGAGATAACGCAGCAGGCGATGTCCGTCTTGTCTAAAGAGTTGGGTGTTGCTAACACCTTGCGATTCATCAGCCAGTTCACTTCTGGCTACGGCGACTACACAGAAGAGCGTAGGGAGCTGTACGCGGATATGTCGCTTGACGACATACTTTCCGAGATGAAAGCGGCTCGCCGAAAGAATGATGCTTAAGGTGATCTCGCGGTCGGCGCCGCAGAACAATTCGCTAGAGCGGACGGAAGACCGCCGCTCAGCTCAATGCCGTTGTGCTGAAGAATGGTTGAAGCGGAGCAATGGCCGAACCTAAACAATCAATGAAAAGTGATGTGCAGCAGTGTGGATGCAGAAGACCGGCGCATGGGTCGGTCTTCTGACGCTTATATTCTTTCTTTGCCTCGGTCATGGGCTATGGAGTCCCGCATACATCGCGCTTCATCGTTACAGTGGTCCTCGCGCTTTCTGCTGGTCTTTCTACACACTTCCTCGGTGGATCCGCTGCAGCAAGCGGACATATCCCATTGCCACTCGCAAGAGAACATCCCATCCGGTTTGCCGCCACTGGAGGTGTCGCCGTGTTGGTCATGGTCCTTGCGCTTGGGTATGTGTTCTATGTTCGCGGGGAAGAACGGCTAGCGCCCGCAGAGAGCCTATTCGAAGTACTGGAGAACGAGCGATACCCGAAGAACCGCCGAATCCAGGCTTTTCGCGACCTGAGGGGGCAATCCGACTGGCCCGTCCCATTCCATCGAGCCACTCCGCGAAGTACCAGAACCGCTCTTCCGGTGAAGCCAGCCGATTCACTCGGGGCAGACGATCAAGACGCCCGCCCAGCCGTCCGGCGCCGAGGCGCCGCGGCGTGTAGAGGAAATACTCCGAGGTCTCGAAGACGTCCTGGTAGATCCGCTTTTTCTCGCCGTCGTCGTCGTCCGCGGTCGACGGCGAAAGCAGCTCCAAAACCAGGTCCGGCAGACGGCCGTCTTCCTCCCAGGCCACCCAGATCTGGCGCTCGCGCCGGGCGACGTCCTTGACGAGGAAGGCGTCGGGACCGCGGTAGGCGGTCTTCTTCGGCTTCTCGGGCCGCCTCGTACCCGAGCTCGAGCATCCGGTGCGTCTATTCTGTCTGACTTCTGGCCCGAGACGACGGTTCTGGGAGTAGACTCCGGAGCAACATGGCACGAATCGCCCCCCTGACCCTGGAGAAAGCCCCGCCCGCGTCGCGCCCGGAATGGGAGCGCCAGGTCGCCGCCCACGGACGGATGACCAACATGAAGCGCACCCTCGCCCGCTCTGGCGTGGCGCTAGAGGCCTACATGCAGTGGTACCCGCTGTGCGACGAGGTCGAGAAATTCCTCGGACCACGCCTGACGCTGCTCTTCGCCCACGCCATCTCGACCGAGACCGACTGCCTCATCTGCTCGACCTACTTCCGACGCTACCTCATCGACTCGGGCGAGGACCCGGACGAGCTCCGGCTCGACGGACGCGAGCAGGCCGTCGTCGACCTCGGACGCCAGATCGCCCGCGACCCCCACGGTGTCGGCGACGAGCTCTACCGCCGCGTCGAGCGTCATCTCGGAGGCGACGAGATCCTCACCCTGACGGCTTTCGCCGGGCTCATGGTGGCGACCAACATCGTCAACAACACCCTCCGGGTCGACCTCGACGGCTACCTCGAAGGATTCAAGGCCCCTGGATCGAGCCCGAGGACGTGGCCCACGCCGTCGTCTTCCTCGTTTCGGACAAGGCCCGGTACGTCACCGGGAGCCAACTCATGCTCGACGCGGGTCTCCTGACCCGATAAACGACCAGGAGATGAGGATTCGGGCGGCGGTGCGCGAGGGCAAGACCCTCTACGTCCCGGGGCACGGCCCGCTCGCCGACGGCGGTGCCGTCAAGGACTATCTGCGCGTCATCGACAGCGTCGAGGAGGCGGCCCGGCGCTCCTTTTTCCTCCTCCTCTTGTTCCTGGCTGCGCCGGCGTTCGCCGAGGACCTCTTCCCCCCCGTCACCGACGCCGAAACGCGAGCGCGCTGCGCGCCTCCATGCCTACGTGCGCGACGACGTCGTGACGGCGCCCGGCTCCTGGATGGGTCCCGAAGGCGCCGGCGCCGACAAGGTCCTTGCGCAGCACCGCGGAACGGCGATCGAGAAGGCCCTTCTCCTTCAGGCGATGCTCGCCGCGGTCGACCAACCCTCGGGCCTCGTCTGGGTGCGGGACCGCGATTCCGGGCAAGTCGACCTGAGTGTCGTCAACCCGCTGTGGTTCGACCGTTTCCTGGTGGAGGTCGACCTCGGCACGGACAGACTGGTCCTCGACCCAGCCGACCAGCGGCTCGGCTTCGGCCGCCTCTCGCCGCGCTGGGAAGGCGCGGTCACGCTCGTCCTGCGCCGCCGGGGCCAAAAGCTCAACGTCGAGCCGCTACGGCTTCGCCGAAGCTCGGCGGCGGAGAACGTCCGCCGCGCCCAGCTGCAGCTAGAGCTCGACGCCGAGGGGCGGCTCACGGGCCACGGTACCCTGCACCTCACCGGCCACCATGCCTGGCGCCGCATGGGCTGGGGAGAGTCTCCGGAGGAGACTTCGGCGGCCTGGACTGCCTGGCTGGAGGAGCTGCTCGCGGGCTACGACGTGAGCGACCTCGTGGCCCTGGAAGACCTCGATGGCGGCCGGGTCGACGTCGAGTGGAAGGTGCGCCAACACGACGAGGACGTCCTCGGCGACGAGGCGTCGCTTTTGCCGTCGCTCCCCCTGGGCGGCGGGGAGCACCCCTTCACGCTCCCTCCGGAGCGGCGGACGACGCCGGTCGCTTTCGCCTTTCCCGATCTTGACGAGGTGGAGCTGCGGCTCAGCTGGCCGCCGGGCTGGGAGCACGACGTCGTCCCCCGAGGCGCGGCGTTCGCTGGTCCGGCGGGACGCTTCGAGGCCTCGGTCAAGGTCGACGAGCCAGCGCGTCAGCTCGTCTACCGCCGCAGCTTCGAGGTCGCCAAGGCGGACTACAGCGTCGAGGAGTACGAGGGGCTACGGGAGCTCTACGAGGCAGCCCGGCTCCACGACGCCCAAGAGCTGGTTCTGATTCACCCCTAGCAGCCCGTGGTGAAAGTCCCCAGCGTCTGCGTGAAGATCCCCGCGGACTGCGTCCGCGGGGAAATCCCCCTAGCCCCCTTTCCTAAAGGGGGGATAAGAACCAGATCCGGAATCCGGTCCCCCCTTTAGGAAAGGGGGTTAGGGGGATTTCCTGGCAGGCCTGAGCCTGCCAGGGGTCCTGCCGCTGACGGTATGACTTTCACCACGGGCTGCTAGCGCTCTAGCCGCTTCTACTGCGGCCAACCAACCCGGCATCGCCTGGTACCGCGAGGCGTGTAGGATGACCGGCAAATCTGGCCGAGATGGACGCGCTGGCGTCCGGCGATCAGATCGTGTATGCTCTGAGAGCTTTCCCGGTCCCCGGGGGGCGACCACTAAGGAGACCACCACCGATGCCCAGACGCCTGTTGCTTGCCTTCCTTCCACTTGTCGCCGTCGCACCGCTCCTCGCCGCGGGCGAGCCTACGCCGGCCGCGCCTCAGCCGCTTCGTCCCACCGGCGCTCGGCCGCGGATCGTCAACGGGGTGACGACCACGGCCTACCCGTCGACCGTGGCGATCGTGGGCTCGGCGGACAACCTGATGTTCTGCAGCGGTACGCTGATCGGCTGCGAGACCGTCCTGACGGCCGCGCATTGCGTCTGCGTCGACGACGGAGCGGGCGCCGACTGCCAGCCGGGAGGGGCGAAGCGCCTCGATCCGTCGCAGCTCGTGGTCTACGCACAGCACGGCGGCATCTACGACGTCGCGGAGATCACGGTACCCGCGGGCTACGTCTTCGGAGTCGGGAGCGACGTCGCGCTGCTCCGGCTGGCGAAAAGCATCAACGGAATCGCCCCGACGCCGATCAACACCCTCGCGGATCCGCCCGACGGCACCCCGGGGACGATCGTCGGCTACGGCCAGACGGACGGCAACGTGGACGACTTCGGCTTGAAGCGGGTCGGCCAGGTGGAAACGACCCGTTGCCTCACCGTGACCGACGCGCCCCACGTCTGCTGGCGCTTTACCGACCCGGTCGGCCCCGTGGGCGTGGACTCCAACACCTGCTCCGGAGACTCCGGAGGCCCCCTCTTCATAGACCTGGGCCAGGGGACGGTGGTGGCCGGCGTCACCTCGGGCGGCATCAGCGACGACTGCCAGCCCTTCGACGACTCGTGGGACGCGAACGTCTACTACGAGCGCGGCTGGATCACCGGAAACGGCGGCTCCGACCTCGACTCGACGACCTGCGGCACGCTGCCCCAGGCCGGCGGGGCCAACGCACCGATCCTTTTTGGCGAGAGCACGGTCAACGCCTCGAACCCCGAGCGCACCTTCACGTTCGACGTGCCGTCGGGAGCGACGGCGCTGCGCATCACGTTGAACGCCGAGGAGGGGCCGCTCAACTCGCTCACCGACGTCGACCTTTTCGTTCGAGCCGGGTCGCCGGCCACCACCGAGAGCTTCGACTGCTCGTCGGAGCTTTCGGGAGTCTACGAGGCCTGTGAGATCTCCGCCCCCGCGGCCGGCACCTGGCACGTCCTGGTGAGCCGCCTTGCCGGGCAGGGAAAGGTGCAGGTCACCGCGACGATTTTCGGTGTCGAGCCGAGCGGCAGCTGTACGAGCGATGAGACGACGCTGTGCGTCGACGACGAGCCGGGCGATGCGCGCTTCCGGATCACCGTCGACGTCGACACGGCGCTCGGCAACGGCTTCCAGGGTCCTGGCAGGGCCATCGCCCTCTCCTCACTGGGCATCCGGCGCGGTGGGCTCTTCTGGTTCTTTGATCCGACGAATCCGGAGCTTCTGCTCAAGGTCCTGAACGGCTGCGCCATCAACGGCAACTTCTGGGTGTTCTGGTCGGCCGGGACCAACGTCGGCATGGACGTCCGGGTCGAGGACACGACGACGGGCCGCAGCGTAACCTACAGCAACGCCGACGGCAAGCAGGCGGCCCCGGTGACCGACACCGGCGCTTTTACCTGCGACGGCTCCTAGGGCGAATACAAGATTCGCCCCTACGGCGGGGGCCGATGGTACCGGGTATGGTAGGGGCGATCCTTGTGATCGCCCACTCCTTCGGAGACCTCAGCCCAGCCCATAGGTCGCAGGATGCCCGGTGTTGAAGACGACGACGAGCTCGCCGTCCTGGATCTCGCCTCGCCGGTAGAGCTCCTCGACGGCGAGAACCGTCGCAGCACCTTCGGGACCGACGAGAAGCCCCTCGCGGCTCATGAGCCGTTCGCGCGCCGGAGTGACGTCCTCCTCGGCGACGGCGACCGCGGCGCCACGGGTCTCCTTGAGAGCCCGCAGGATCAGGAAGTCGGCGAGCGATCGCGGCACCCGCAGGCCCCAGACCGAGGTCTCCGGCTCCTCCCAGACCGGCGCCTCGTCGAGGCCCTTTTCCCAGGCCCGCACGAGCGGCGCGCAGCCCTTCATCTGGACGACGACGAAACGCGGCCGCCGCGCGTCGAGAAGCCCCAGGGCTTCGAGCTCGTCGAAGGCCTTGTGCATGCCGACGATCCCGGTCCCGCCACCGGTCGGGTAGACGATCCAATCGGGCAGCTCCCAGCCCATCTGCTCGGCGATCTCCAGGCCCAGGGTCTTCTTGCCCTCGACCCGGTAGGGCTCGCGAAAGGTCGAGACGTTGAAGTACTCGTCACCGAGCTCGCTCAGGTGGCGGCCGGCGTCGACCAGGGTGCCCGGCGCGGTCACCACCTCGGCGCCGTAGCCCCGGCAGCGCCTCATGAGCAGCTCCGGCGAGTCCTCGGGCATGGCCACCCGCACCCGGAGCCCGGCCGCGGCGCCGTAGGCCGAGAGCGCCAGGGCCGCGTTGCCGGCGCTCGCCATCTCGAGCCCCGCGAGGCCCAGCTCCCGCGCTCGGTTGACCGCCATCGAGAGGCCCCGGTCCTTGAACGAGCCGGTGGGATTGCCCGCCTCGTCCTTCATCCAGACCCGGCTCCCACCCGGTGCCGAGCGGCGCAGCTCGACGAGCGGCGTCGCCCCTTCGCCGAGGTCGATGCGGCCGTCGAAGTCGGCGAGCGGCAGGAGCTCCCGATAGCGCCACAGCGACCACGGACGCCGCCGCAAGGCATCGCTCCAGGCAACGCCCTGGCCCGGTTCCAGCTCATAGTCGACCAGCCAGGGTGCCCCGGCTGGCGAAAGGGTGGCCGGGCTATCGAGAGGCGCGGTCTCCCCGCTCCTGGGGCAACGAAGCCGCCGTGCCCACCTCGACGTGGGCGCGGCAGGTGTCGCGGATCGTGACATCTTGGCCTTCTTCCCGGCCTTTTGGCCCTCTGGAATCCTCTCGGGGGTGATTTGTGGAAACATCGCTCCTCTCCCTCTCGGGAGTTGATGCTACACTTTCCACCTGAAAACGACGGCGCTATGGACCAGATCGGCAAATACGAAATTCTCGACAAGATCGGCTCGGGCGGCTTCGCGGTCGTCTACAAGGGCTATGACCCCTTCATCAAGCGCCCGGTCGCGATCAAGGTGTGCTACTCGCGCGACGGGGAGACCCGCGAGCGGTTCAACCGCGAGGCGGAGATCGCCGGCCGGCTGGTGCACCGCCACATTACCACCGTCTACGAATTCGGTATCCACGAGCAGATGCCCTACCTCGTCGAGGAGTACCTGCCGGGCGAAGACCTGGCCCACGTGATCCGCCGCGGCAAGCCGGACACGGCCGAGGAGAAAATCAAGTACCTGGTGCAGATCGCGAGCGGCCTCGAGCACGCCCACTCCCAGGGCGTGATCCACCGCGACATCAAGCCCTCCAACATCCGGGTGCTCGACAACGGCCGGGTCAAGATCATGGACTTCGGCACCGCCAAGATGGCCAACGTCGAGTCGAACCTCACCCAGACCGGCATGACCCTCGGCACGGTGGCCTACCTCTCTCCCGAGCGCCTCCTGGGCCAGGACACCGGATCGGCCAAGTCCGACATCTTCTCGCTCGGTGTGCTCGCCTACGAGATGCTCTCCTTTCGCCGCCCGTTCCCCGGCCGCTCGATCCCCAACCTGATCGATCAGGTCCTGAACGCCGCTCCGGTGCCGCTCGAGGAGTCGTGGACCGAATGCCCGTCCGAGCTCGCCGATCTGGTCCACCGCTGCCTCCAGAAGGACCCGGGCAAGCGCTACGACTCCTGCACCGAGATCATCCGCGATCTGGAGCACATGCGCACCACGACGACCTCGGTGACCCAGGTCCAGCTCGACCCCTACGATTCGACCGACGTGACGATGGTGTCGTTCCAGGTCTCGGGGCTCATCGAGCGGGCCCGCCAGCAGCTTCGGCGCGGCAAGCTCCAGCGTGTCGAGATGCTCCTCGAAGAGGTCCTCGAGATGGACCCGGAGAACGAGGAGGCCAAGGCCCTGCACGCCGAATGCGACGCGTTGCTCCGGGAAACGGAGACGAGCAGCGAGCCGGCGGCCGGCGAACCGGCGGCCGGCGAACCGGCGGCCGGCGAACCGGC
>CBDUYN010000281.1:0-9115 GCA_965371445.1 uncultured bacterium
AACCCTCAGACGGGGTGTCAGGAATTTTTCCGGTGGAACTGCTTGACAAGGACAGTTACCCACCGCGTAGCCCAGCAGCCCCACCATGGTGCCGGGCAGCACGAGATCGCGCCAGCCGCGGGCGACGGCGAGCGCCATCGCCGTGGACGCCCCGCCGACCGCCGCCTGCGAGGCCACCGAGACCGTCGCGACGTCGAGGCGCAGCAGGTAGCCGGCGCCGTAGACCAGCGCTCCGTGGACCAGGACGACGATCGCCGTGAAGTAGAAGACCTCCGGGCCGACGCGCAGGATCTCGCCGATCCGCGAGTAGATGCCGATGATGGCGAAAAAGAGGTTGAGCGCGATCAGGCCCAGCTGCATGGCGCCTTCGAGCCGCCGCACCCAGGGAAATTGGGCGACGGCGAGCGCCAGGGTGGTCAGCCAGAGGACCGCGGGGACGGCGGGGAGGTAGCCCGCCAGGGTCTCGGAAGCCAGAATCAGGGCGAAGCCGAGGGCGATGAGCAGCAAGAGCGTCACGGGGTGGAGCGTCACCGGACGTAGAAAGCTCTCCACCTCCTTCGGGGCCTCCGAGTCGTCCGCGGCGACGAGCGACCTTGCGCTCGTCCCGGTGCGGCGCCGGAAAGGGGCGGCGAGCCACAGCGGCAGCATCAGGGTGGCGCCGATCCAGAACGCGGTCATCACGTTGTCGGCGGCGGTGGCGGCGACGAAGAGCGACTCCGAAAGCTCCACTTCGCGGCCCACGGCGACGAAGTTCAGACCGCCGCCGGAGTAGGTCCCGGTCATCACCCCCGCCAGGCGCCAGGTGTCCTCAGGGAAGGCATGCCCCAGGGTCAGGACCGCGGTCAAGGCGCCCGCGGCCGTCGCGATCACCGCCAGCGTGAAAGCCGCGAGCATCTTCGGTCCCGCCGCCTTGAGACAGCTCAGGTCGACGGCAAAGAGCAGCCAGACGATGGCGAGCGACGTCACCGGACCGGTGATGGTGTCGTAGACGGGCGAGCTCGGAGCGACGAGCCCGAGGTTCGAGAGCACGGCCGCGGAGACGATGACGAGGAGCGACGCACCCACCGCCCGGGCCCAGGCGAAGCGTCCCTCCAGGTAGAAGGCGAGGGCGGTCAGACCGGTGACGACGGCGACCAAAGCGGCCGGTTCGCGAATCATGCGCGGATTCTAACCTGACACCGCGTCGGATGCCGGCTTGGTGGCCGTGGGCTCTTCGTGCTCGAAGGCGGTGAAGCGGCCTTCGTCGGCGGGTCCGCGAAGCGGCGGTCGAACCGCTCCGCGGTGAGCCCGATCTGCTCGAGCTGCTCGCAGAGGTGAAGCGAGCAGGCTTCCACGTCGTCCTTGTGGGCCGGATCGGTCGAGATCGAGGGAAAACGCAGGAGCTCGACGAGCTCTTCTAAATAACGCCCTTCATGGGCCTCAATATGCGAGAAGACGTCGTCGCTTGAGGGCATGGGCTTTCTCCTTGGAACCGTTGGAAGTGACCACCAGGTAGACGCCCACGACGACGCCGGCGGCGGCGGCGAGCGCCATCACGCCGAGGGCCTCGCCGCCCAGCGCCCAGCCCAAGAGCACCGCGAACACCGGATTGACGAAGGCATAGGTGCCCACGATAGCCGGCTCGAAGCGGCGCAAGAGCCAGGAGTACGCGCTGAAGGTGACGAGGCTGCCGAAGACCGTGAGATAGGCGAAGGCGAGCAGCGACCGAGCGCTCAGTGACGCGGCGGCGAGCTCCGCGAGCTCACCCCGGAAAGCGCCCACGATACACGCCAGGACACCTCCGCAAAGGAGATGAAGCGCGGTCGTGAGGACACCCGTCTCGCCGGTAGCTCGGGAGACGAGGGAGCCGAGAGCCCAGGACAAGGCGGCCAAGAGCACGAGGCCGCCGCCCAGCGGAGAGACGCCGGCGGCCTCGCCCGCCGGAACGACCAGTAACGCCACTCCGCCCAGGCCAAGCACGACACCCGCGATCGTCCTCCCGGTCGGTCGCTTCCGGCGAGCCCCGAGCAGAATCATCCAAATGGGCATGGTCGCCACGAGAAGCGCCGCGGCGCCCGAGGGGACGAAACGCTCCGCCCAGCTCAAGACGCCCTGAGCGCCGACGAAAAACAGCGCTCCGGGGAGCACCGCCAACCGCCACTGGCGAGAGGTGGCCGGAGCCGTACCCGACAGCCGCGCCCAGATCAGGAGCACGAACCCTGCCACCAGGCAACGGCCGCCGGCCATCAGGAACGGCGGCAGCGCCTCGACCGCGAAGCGGATGGCGAGATAGGTCGAGCCCCAGACGAGGTAGATGCAACCGAAAGCGAGGACGGCGACGGAACCGAGCCTCCCTTCGCGGCGTACCACCTCAGACATCGCCGTCCACGGCGCCGAAGATCTCGTAGTGGTCCACCGTCGGCGTCTTCTCCAGCAGATAGCGGTCGTCCTCCGGGAAGTAGACGGCGCGCTCGAAGTCCTCCCCGGCGAAGGCCTTGACGCTCTCTGTCGACTCCCAGAGCGAGATCACCTGGAACTCCGCCTCCTCGCCGTCCCTGCGACGCAAGACCCAGGATCCTCGGTTCCCCGAAGTGCGGCGATGCTCTCTCACGCCGGTCTCCTCCATGTAGCGGAGGTAGGTGTCCGCGTCCTCGACGCGCGTACGGCCGGTCCAGATGCGGGCAATCATGAGCTGTCTCCTTTCTTCTTGAGATCATGGTCGTTGACGACTAATCTTCTCTACGTAGAAGATTCTCACGAAGTTTCATCGTTGACTGAAGAAAAACTACGTGGTATCGTCTCTCACATGGACGAGACGAGAAGAGTCGACGAGATCGACCTGCGTATCCTCCGGGCCCTCCAGGAGAACGCCCGGCAGTCGACGGCGGAGATCGCCCGCCGCATCGACCTGGCGGCTTCGGCGGTGCACGAGCGGATCCGCAAGCTCGAGGCCCGCGGCGTCATCCGGGGCTACTCGGTCGACGTCGACCCGGAGGCCGTGGACCTGGAGCTGGTGGCCTTCGTCTTCATCCGCTCGAGCGACCGGGTGGGCGAGCTCGGAACGGCCGAGGAGCTGGCGAAGGTCCCCGAGGTCCTCGAGGTCCACCACGTCGCCGGTGAGGACTGCTACCTCGTCAAGGTGCGGGCCAGGAGCACCAAGGACCTGGGGCGGTTGCTGCGCGAGAAGCTGGGAACGGTAGTGGCGGTCACGTCGTCGCGGACGACCATCGTCCTGGAGACCGTCAAGGAGACCGCCGCCCTGCCGCTGCCGAAGCCTCCCTGATTCCAGCGCCTTCAACCCCACAGCCCAGGATAAGCCTGCGGCGCAGAGACGAACAAACACCGGCATCAACGCGTAAGTAGACACCGATGACGAAGCCGAGGCCGATTTCTACTTCGAGAGACCCGTATTGGCTACGGACGCCGGAAGAGCTCCAGGCTGCCGGTTTCACGGATCCCTGACCGGGCGCGAGGAGGACCTTGCCGTGAGAGTCCTTCAAAGCAGCCGCTCTTCGATCGGGGATACGTCGGGGTGGAGTGTCACCGTCCCCAGGGGTCCGGGCTAGCTACCGAGAGTGCTAGCCTTGCGGGCATGACCCGGACGCGTGACCCTGAATGCGTCGCCTTCCTGCAATGGGCGCTGCCGCACCTGGGTCTTCGTTGGCCGGGCTTTCGTAAGGTACGGCGCCAGGTTTGCCGGCGTCTCGTCCGACGCGCGGGCGAGTTGAAGCTCTCCGGCCTCGACGCCTACCGCGGCTACCTGCTCGACCATCCGGGCGAGTGGCCTCGCGTCGCCGAAGCCTGTCGCGTGACCATCTCGCGCTTCTACCGCGACCGCGGAGTCTTCGACGCCCTGCGCCACACGGTGCTCCCGGAGCTCGCCCACCAGGCCCGGCGACGCGGCGCGCCGGCTCTGCGGATCTGGAGCGCCGGCTGCGCCTCGGGAGAGGAGACCTGGAGCCTCCGCCTCGCCTGGACCCTCGACGCCGGACGCCCTTTTGCCGACTTGCCGCTTGCGATCGTCGCCACCGATGCCGATCCCCACCTGCTGGAGCGCGCCCGCCGGGCGGTCTACCCGGCAAGCGCTCTACGCGAGCTGCCGAGCGGCTGGCACGAGGAAGCCTTCGAGCGCGTTGAGGCCGGTTTCCTGCTCCGTGAGCGCTTTCGCGTCGGCATCGACTTTCGTTGCGAGGATCTCGGAAAGACAGCACCCGCGGGTCCGTTCGATGCCGTCCTTTGTCGCAACCTGGCCTTCACCTACTTCGACACCGACGCGCAGCGTGCGGTGCTCGACACCGTTCTGGAACGGCTCGTCGACGGCGGAGCGCTCGTCGTAGGTGGCCACGAGACGCCGCCTGAGGAAGACGCGCTTCGGACCTGGAGTGGTGCTCCGTCGATCTACCGCAGACTTTGAGGTTTCTGAGCGTCGCCTCGCCGGTCCCGAAAGGAGCCCTACTACGACGCGGTCTTCGCCCCTGGATCGCCCAGCCTCCTCTTCCTCCTCGACGGCCTCGACGAGGTGCCCCGCGAACGCCGCGCCGACGCCCACGATGCCCTGCGCGACCTCGCTCACGACTGGCCCAAGGCACCCCCGGCATGACCGAGGTCCGGCATCTTCTTCCGGGCTTGCGGTTGCAGGAAAGCGCTCAAGCGGTGGCCGAGCAGGTCCGAAACCGGCCAAAATGACAACTTTTTCGGCGCGGATAAAACCTCAGTCAAGAAAATGACGACTTTTTCGGCGCGGGAAAGTCCCAAATCAGCCGATTTGGGACCTTCGCGGGCCGCGAAAAGGTCGAAAACGTTCAGACCCGCGGGGTCTGCGGGTGACTTTCGACCTGCCGGTGTGTCGCCGCTAGCTCATGGCTTTCAAATTTGGATTCAGATGCTACAGTATGCCTGACAGGGAATTGGACCGCAATTCGGATACTGTGGCACACAACAGTCGCCGACCCGCTGGTACCTACAGCAGCCGCCCGCCGAACACTGAAACGCCGCTTGGCTTCGAAGCAGGTCAACCGATCGTCGGTTGCATGTCCCAGACTCTTGAGATGGAAGCAGGGCTTCGAACGGTGCTGCGAGGGGAATCGCGATTTCCGTGAAATCTCCAGGCCCTAGATCACTCAAGCCGAGGACCCCTGCAGAAGAGTCATTGAACGTCGAGTCTCTCCATGCCAAGCTACTTGTCGCAGCCGCGGCAAGAATTGATATGGAGAGCACCATGAGAAGTTTCTTCATTTCTGTCTCCTTTCGTCGTACCGAGTTACAGGCATGAGCTAGCGGCGTTTTGGTCTACGACGATGAGCTGTAAGCCGGGCCAGACCCAGGCACCCGGGGAGTCCTGGTAGGCATCCCGTGAAGCCGCCTTGCCGGCGCCGGAGAGGGTCTCTGAGGCTCATCGCGGGCGAGTATACACCAATCGCAGCCCGAAGGCCAGACGGATCCCGTGTCGACCGTGTCGACCGCCGGAAGGTCGAGGCGAGGAGATTGTGGCTGGTCCTGCGCTCCCAGCGGGTCTTGCGATAGAATGGCACTTCGTCTGCTGAACCCGGACGGCTACCGCCGTCCAACAGGTCCGGGAGACCCTCACGACGACCCACCCACCGACTTCCAGCGCTCTCCGAGCCAAGGAGAACCGATATGGCCTTCGAGAAGACCTACATCCCCTACGGCGCCTACTTTTCAAGCCCCTTCTGCCGCTGGCAGGGCAGCCTCGGACACCTGCACGCCATGCAGCTCGCCGCCGATACGACAAAGCGCTTCCTCGCCGAGCGCGAGATCTCCGCCGCTGCCTTCGACCAGCTCGTCCTCGGCATCACGATCCACCAGCGCCGCAGCTTCTACGGCGCGCCCTGGCTCGCCGGCATGATCGGCGCCGGCGGGATCACCGGGCCCACCCTGGCCCAGGCCTGCGCCACCTCGGCACGGATGCTCGCCGCCTCGGCCCTCGAGGTCGAGACCGGAGCGAGCGAGTGCATCCTCGCCGTCGCCTGCGACCGGACGTCGAACGGCCCCCACGTCTACTACCCCAACCCCAAGGGCACCGGCGGCATGGGCGAAGCCGAGGATCCCGTGTGGGACAACTTCAACCTCGACCCCCACGCCGGCGGCGCCATGATCGACACCGCCGAGAACGTCGCCGCCAAGGCCGGCATCACCAAGGAAGAGCAGGACGAGGTGACGCTCCTACGGCACCAGCAGTACCAGGACGCCCTCGCCGACGACCGCGCCTTCCAGAAGCGCTACATGATCGGCGTCGAGCTCAAACGCGGCAAGAAAGTCACCGGCACCGTCGAGGCCGACGAAGGGATCTTTCCCACCACCGCCGAGGGCCTCGCGAAGCTCCGCCCGGCGAAAGAAGGCGGCACCGTCTCTTTCGGCACCCAGACCTTCCCCGCCGACGGCAACGCCGGCATGGTGATCACCACCGAGGAGCGGGCCGCCGAGCTCTCCCGCGACCCCGCCGTCAAGATCCGGCTCCGCTCCTACGGCACCACGCGGGTCGAGAAGGGCCACATGCCCATGGCCGTCGTGCCCGCCGCGCGCCAGGCCCTGGAACGCGCCGGGGTGGGGGTCGAGCAATGCGCCGCGGTCAAGACCCACAACCCCTTCGCCGTCAACGACGTCCTCTTCTCGCGCGAGATGGGCCTGGCACCCGAGAGGTTCAACCGCTTCGGCTCGCCGCTCGTCTGGGGACACCCCCAGGCGCCGACGGGCCTGCGCGCCGTCGCCGAGCTCATCGAAGAGCTCGTCGCCGATGGCGGCGGCGTCGGCCTCTTCTCGGGCTGCGCCGCGGGCGACACGGCCATTGCCGTCGTCCTCGAGGTGGGTTGACACCGTCCCCTTGGGGGGAACGAGGGGGGAAATCACCGTCCCCTCTTGACAAACGCCGGGCTCCTATTCAACAATAGATCCGGATGGACGGATATAGACGTCTGTCTATGAACGTCCACCGGATCTACGATGAGCTCGAAGCCTGCCATCCTCGACCACGCCGCGACCCTGGCCGACGCGACCCGCTGCCGCCTCCTCCAGCTCCTGGAGGAGCAGGAGCTGAGGGTCTCGGAGCTCTGCCAGGTACTGCAGCTCCCGCAGTCGACGGTGAGCCGGCACCTGAAGGTGCTCTCCGACGGCGGCTGGCTCGCCTCGCGCCGCGACGGCACGAGCCATCTCTACCAGATGAAGGTCACCAACGACAGCGACGACGGAGCCGCGGCCGAGCTCTGGCAGCTGATCTCGCGGCAGACGTCGAAGACGCCGGTGAGCCGGCAGGACCGGGCGCGTCTGGCGGGTGTGCTGGCGGCGCGGCGGGGACGCTCGCAGGAGTTTTTTGCCTCGGCCCACGAATGGGACCGGCTGCGCGACGAGCTTTTCGGCCCGCGCTTTGATCTGCACGCGCTCCTCGGCCTCGTCGATCCGGGCTGGGCCGTCGGCGACCTCGCCTGCGGCACCGGACGGTTGAGCGAAGCGCTCGCTCCCTTCGTCCGCGAGGTCGTCGCCGTCGACGGCTCGCCGGCGATGCTGGAGGCGGCACGGGAGCGGTTGAAGCCTCACGAGAACGTGCGCCTGCGCGGTGGGGACCTGGAGGCCCTGCCGGTCGAGGACGGCTCGCTCGACGCCGCGACGCTCATCCTGGCGCTCCATCACACGAGCGATCCACGGCGGGTGCTCGCCGAGTCGCGGCGGGCCTTGAAGGTCGGCGGACGCCTCCTGGTCGTCGACATGCTGCCTCACGACCGCGAGGAGTACCGCCGCGAGATGGGCCACATCTGGCTCGGCTTCTCGGAGGAACAGATCCGCCGCGACCTCGAAGCCACGGGCTTCGCCGAGTGCCGCGTACGGACGCTTCCCACCGATCCCGAGGTCCGAGGGCCGGCGCTCTTCGTCGCCACGGCGGGCGCCGCGGACGCGGTCACCGCCGGGGCCCCGGAGCTCCTCGGCGCCGCGGCGAACGCTTGAAGATCTCTGAAGTCACCAAGTCCCCAAGATCGAATCAACAAACCGGAGCAAAGGAGAACGAAATGACCGTTGCCACCATGGAAAAGACGATCCACCCCTTCGACGCGGCCCGCGAGGTGGGCCGCGAGCCCTACAAGGTCGCGGACCTCGGCCAGGCCGAGCACGGCCGTAACGAGATCCGCCTCGCCGAGCACGAGATGCCGGGCCTGATGGCCATACGCGAGAAGTACGGCGACGAGTTGCCCCTGGCGGGTGTACGCGTCATGGGGAGCCTGCACATGACGGTGCAGACCGCCGTTTTGATGGAGACCCTGGTCGACCTCGGCGCCAACGTGCGCTGGGTCTCCTGCAACATCTTCTCGACCCAGGACCACGCCGCCGCCGCGGTCGTGGTGGGCCGCGACGGCACGGTCGAGAAGCCGCGCGGCGTCCCGGTCTTCGCCTGGAAGGGTGAGACCCTCGAGGAGTACTGGTGGTGCACGGGCGAAGCCCTCCTCTGGCCCGACGGGGAAGGCCCCGAACAGATCGTCGACGACGGCGGCGACGCGACGCTCGTCATCCACAAGGGCTACCAGTTCGAGAAAGTCGGCGCGGTGCCGGCCTTCGACGCAGAGAACGAGCCCGAGGAGTGGGGCGTGATCCTGAACCTCTTGCGCCAGGAGCTGGTCACAAACCCCGGCCGCTGGACCCGGACGGCCGAGCGCTGCCGCGGCGTGAGCGAAGAGACGACGACCGGCGTGCACCGCCTCTACGAGATGCAGAATGAGGGCACGCTCCTCTTCCCCGCCATCAACGTCAACGACTCGGTGACGAAGTCGAAGTTCGACAACGTCTACGGCTGCCGCCATTCGCTGATCGACGGCCTGAACCGTGCCACCGACGTCATGCTTTCGGCAAAGACCGCCGTCGTCTGCGGCTACGGTGAGGTCGGCAAGGGCTGCGTCCAGGCGCTTCGCGGCCAGGGCGCGCGGGTGATCGTCACCGAGATCGACCCGATCTGCGCGCTCCAGGCGGCGATGGAGGGCTACGAGGTCAAGACCATCGAGGACGTCGTCGAGACCGCCGACATCTTCATCACCACGACCGGCAACAAGGACATCCTGACCGCCGAGCTCATGTCGCGGATGAAGGACAAGGCGATCGTCGGCAACATCGGCCACTTCGACAACGAGATCGACAT
>CBDUYN010000282.1:0-8896 GCA_965371445.1 uncultured bacterium
GAGCGGCCCGGCCGGGAGCGGCCCGGCCGGGAGCGGCCCGGCCGGGAGCGGCCCGTCGGCGCCGCCCCTCGCCCGGGCCGAGCGCGCCGCGCCTGAGAGGCTCCCGTAGCGCTTCTCCGCCTCGCCCAGGCGCGGGTAGGTGGCCTGGAGGCTCATGCGGTCGACGTGGCCCATGTGGATGTGGGCCAGAAGCGGTTCGGCGAGGTGCTCGAGGACCGCCCGGCCGAGCCGCCGGCGGACGAAATCGCCGACGCTCTCGTCGTCCGCCGCGCGCCGCGCCGGTACGAAGCGTTCGAGGAGCATCCGCAGCTTCCCCGTCCACGGCAGGACGTCGGAACGCAGAAAAGCTCCGGTCTCGCCGGCCACCAGGAGCGCCAGCCCCGGCGGCAGCGGGACGAGCCGTCCGCCCTTCAGGACGTAGGTCGTCTTCAGCGCGTCGTTCGAGGGCAGGAGGCGTCCTTCGAGGCCGAGCTCGCGCATCAGCTCCAGGGCCCAGGGCTTCTGGGGGATGACGGCGTCGGGCCCGCCCTCGACGAGGAAGCCGTCGTGGCGTTCGCTCAGGACTTTGCCGCCCCAGCGCGAGGCGCCTTCGACGAGGCACCAGGAGAGGGGCTCGCCGGAGGCCGCGGCGCGGCGCTCGAGCTCGTAGGCGGCGGCGAGCCCGGTCAATCCTCCACCGAGGATGGCGACGTTCCACATGGAGACGGGATCACTCGTGGCCGGCGGGCTCGACCAGGTTCAGGAGGTGGCCCATCTTGTCGCGCTTGGTGCGCAGGTACTCGCGGCTCGAGTCGGTCGCCGGGATCTCCAGGGGGACGCGGTCGACGATCTCCAAGCCGTAGCCGGAGAGCGCGATGTACTTGCCGGGGTTGTTGGTCATGAGCCGCATCTTCCTCACCCCCAGGTCGCGCAGGATCTGGGCGCCGACGCCGTAGTTGCGCTCGTCGGCCTGGAAGCCGAGCTTCTCGTTGGCCTCGACTGTGTCGTGTCCGTCCTCCTGGAGCTCGTAGGCACGGAGCTTGTTGAAAAGCCCGATGCCGCGGCCTTCCTGGAGGAGGTAGAGGAGGACCCCGTGGCCTTCCGATGCGATCCGCTCCATCGCCCGGTGGAGCTGCCGCCCGCAGTCGCAGCGCAGCGATCCGAAGACGTCGCCCGTCAGGCACTGGCTGTGGACCCGCACCAGCACGGGACGCTTGGGGTCGATCTCTCCCAGCACAAAAGCGACGTGCTCCTCGCCGGTCAGATCGGAACGGTAGGCGTGGGCCCTGAGCTTCCCGTAGGGCGTCGGGACGATCGGCGCGGCGACGCGTTCGACCAGCGTCTCGGTGTGGAGCCGGTAGCGTACCAGGTCGGAGACCGTGATCATCGGCAGGTGGTGCTCGGCGGCGACGGCGGCGAGGTCTTCGAGGCGGGCCATGGTGCCGTCGTCGTTCATGATCTCGCACATGACGCCGCTCGGCTTGAAGCCGGAGAGCGCCGCGAGGTCGGAGGAGGCCTCGGTGTGGCCCGTACGTTTCAGGACCCCGCCGCGCCGCGCCCGGATCGGGAAGACGTGGCCGGGACGAATGAGGTCGAAAGGACGCGTGTCCTCGTCCATGACGGTGAGGATGGTGGCGGCGCGGTCGTGGGCGGAGATGCCGGTCGTCACCTTGCCCCGCGCCTCGATCGAGACGGTGAAGGCGGTACCGAAGGGCGCCGTGTTGTCGCGCACCATAAGCGGTAGGTCGAGCTCGTCGCAGCGCTCCTCGGGAAGCGACATGCAGATGAGGCCCCGGCCGTGCTTGGCCATGAAGTTGATCGCCTCGGGCGTGACTTTCTCGGAGGCGATGACGAGGTCGCCCTCGTTCTCGCGGTCCTCGTCGTCGACGATGATCAGCATGTGGCCGCCGCGGAAATGTTCGATGGCGTCCGGGATGGAGGTGAACACCGATTCGTCGCGTTCGGACATGAATGGCTCCGTGATTCGAGAAGGAAGCCCGCGGCTTGTGCCGCGGGTCGCGGACAGTGTAGCGCCGGGGTGGAGCGTCAGGCAAGCGGATCGCCATCTTGGATTCCGCGATGCGGGCTTTGCCTGACGGCGATGAAACGCTGAAAAACCTGACGTCGTTTCCAGGGATCGAGGTCGACGGGCCATCGTCGTCCTGGTGGACGAAGGGGGTCCGTGAGGGCGAGGACGAGGCCGGCACACCCTCCTTAGTCCCGCAGGGACGACAGAGGATAGCCCAGGACTTCAGTCCTGGGGCGAAGATGAGCCCGCCCGCCGAACGTCCACCCAGGACTGAAGTCCTGGGCTACCCTCTTCCGTCCCTCCGGGACTCAAAGCCACCCCGCACGAACACCACGACGGCCGGCTCTTCTTGCCTTTCTTGCCATTCTTCTTGCCTTTCTTGCCCCGGCCCGGAGGGACGGAATCGTCCCGGACCCGGGTTTCAACCCGGGGACCCGGCGGCTCTACGCCTCCCCCGACGCCAACGCCTCCAACAACAACGTCAGCTCGACGGGACCGTCATACGAAAGCATCGGATCCGACGCCAACGCCGGATCCCGAGATCCCGCAAGAATCGCCTGCAAGGCCGGAATCACGGCACGAACGTCCGTAGGAAGCTCCGAGCTCTGCAGAAGCTCTGCAAGTTGCGCCGCGACGCCTTCAACCTCTCCCGCGACGATCGCTTGACCTACCATCGTCGCCAGACGACCGCTACCCATGTGATTCTCACCCGTCGCCCGACGGTACGCAAGAAAAGCCTGGACGGCCCTCTCCCGCGCCCGGACGGCCGCCGCGTCGTCGCCGACGGCCCGGTCCAGCTCGAGCAGGACGTTGAACGCCTTCCACGGCTCCGCCGCATGCCCGAATGGCTCGTTGCACTCGATCGCCCGCAGAATCTCCTGCCGGGCCTCGTCGTAACGCCGGAGTTTGATGAGCTGGTTGGAGAGGTTGGTGCGAGTCTTGCCCTCGTTCATGAGATCGTTTCCCTCGACATCGATCTCAACCGCCTGCCGATAGAAACCGACGGCCTCTTCCCATCTCCCCATCAAGCTGTAGACGTTGCCAAGCTGAAGAAGCGTATCCGCCTCCCCCGGGCGATCCCCGCGCTGAACCTTGATCTTTAGCGACCGCCGATAGGCCTCCTCGGCGGACTCGTGCTGCCCGGCCTCCTGGTAGACCACGCCGATCTGATGCCACACTTTTGCGACGTTCCCGGCCTCTCCAAGCGCCCCCGACCCGCCTCCAGCAGACGGTCCACCGCCGCACCCGCGGCGATGAATTGCGCATGGCTCCACTCGCCCAGCCCCTTGGACGCCTCCTCCCGCACCCGGACGACCCGCGCCAACGCCTTCGGACGCCCGAGGAACAGGAGAAGTCCCTCGACCTTCGTGGCGACGTCGACCGTCGTCTCGGCTGGGGCGTCGCGGCGGAGGTGCTCCAGGACGGCCAGCAGGTTGGGCAGCTCCAGGACCGTCAGGGTCGCGGACAACTGGGCGTCCTGGGACTGCTGCTGATAAAGGTACGACGTCAGCGCCACCATCGCCTCCACCCAGGCCCGACGCGCCTCGCTCCGCTCCTCGTCGCTCAGCTCGCGGTCGAGCGCCGGACCCAGGGCAGGGTGCAGACGCAGGTAGCCGTACGCCAGCATCTCGCCGAGTCCGACGCCGACGAGCGCCTGACCTACGGCGACCTCTTCGTCCTTGTCGGTGTCGAGGCCAAGCACCATGGCGATCGTCCCAAGGTGCCCACCCCCGTGAAACACGGCCAGCCGACGGATCCGCTCCCGCATTCCCGCCGGCAGACGCCGCAGCGAAAGCTCGACGCTGGCGAAAAGCGAACGCTCCCGGTCGTCGCCGTAGCGTTCGTCGAGCTCCTCCAGGACGCCCCGCAAGTCCGCCGTCGTCCGCCGTACGCCCGACGACGCCACCTCCCGCGCCAGCAGCACCAGGCTCCGCGCGTGTCCCCGCACCGCGTCGACAAGCTGGACGATCTCGTCCTCGCTCTCGCCTTCGTCGCCGGCGTGGGGCACGGCGTCCTCGCGTCCCAGGACGCGGGCCACCAGGGCGACCGCGTCCACGCGGGCGAGGCGGCTGACGTCGAGGTGGTGACGGGCGAAGGGGTCCGGCAGGGGCTCGCGCGTCGTGAAGACGATCCGCGTCTCGCCCTGACGCATCAGCTCCCGGGCGAGGTCGAGCACCTTTTCCGTCAGGTCGTCCGATTCGAGCGCCGTCTCCATGTTGTCGAAGAGGAGGATCGTCGGCGTCGCGGCGAGACGGGCGCGCAGGTATTTGCGGACTTCGTCGTCCGTCGCGTAGGCCGGGACGAGCTGCGCGCCGAGCGCATGCAGGACGGCGCGCTCGTCGAAGGCGTGCTCCAGGCTGACGAAGGCGGCGCGCTGGAAGCGTCGCGTCCGCACCAGCCAGCGGACGAGCTCCGCGGCCAGCGTCGTCTTGCCCTCGCCGCCCTCGCCCCGCAGCACCACGTAGCGTTCGCGGGCCAGCAGACGCTCGGCGGCGAGCAGCTCGCGGCTGCGTCCGACGAAGGTGTGCTCCGGCTCGTCGGGAACCTTGCCGACCGCACGACGCAGCTCCGCGGCCCGGTCCTCTACGACGCTCTCGGCGAGGGCCGTCGCGACCAGCGACGGGTCGTCCTCCTCCTGGAAGAGGATGGGGACGAACCAGTCCTGGAGACGCAGCTCGCCCTTGAAGACGTGACCGCGGAAGTCGTCGTCCTTGAGCTCGCGCTGTCCGGCGAGCATGGCCTCGCCGACGCGGCGTCCGCGCACCAGCTCGCCGTAGAAGGCGCCGACGAAGCGACGCGCCGTCTCCACCAGCACCGTGTGGCTCATCGCCACCACCGACGAGACGCCGTCCTGGAGCAGGCGGCTCGCCACCGAGGACGTCGGGTCGTCCTCGGCCTTGGCCGTCTGGCAAGCATCAAGAAAGACGAGTGAGATGCCGTAGTCTCGCAGGATCGCCGATACCTCGTCGGCCATGACCAGCTTCGGACGTCGCTCCGTGAGTTTCTTCTCGTCGGCGGGATCCTCGAAGCAGAGACCGCCGAGGCCGTGCCGAGGCTCGTAGATACCGTGTCCGTCGAAGTGGACGACGTGGTAGGGACTTCCGGCGCGTCGCGCCTCGTGGAGCTCCTTGCCGAGGGCCTTCAAGGTCGGCGGCTGGAGAAGCGTCAACTCGGCGAGGGAGCCGAGTTGGTCGAAGGCGTCGAGCAGCGGACGAGCCGAGCTACGGTGGTCGAAGTATCCGGTGTGCTCGTCCTCGGGACGCGGGTTCACCAGCAGGACGCGGATGGGCGCTTCGGTGACGCCGGTGCGGGCGAAGCTGCGTCCATGGAGGCGCCGGCGGACGCGGACGCCGCGTCCGCCCTGGAAGAGGTAGGCGCTTCCGTCGTGGGCCAGCTCCCAGGGGACGGCAAGGAGAAGCGTCGCCGCCTCGGCCGCGTCGCCGTCGCCGCTCTCGTCGACCAGGACGGTGAAACGGCGTGAGGTGTCGTCGGGGGCGCGGATCCAGGAGGCCAGGGGCTCGCGGGCCTCGTCGGACTTGGCCAGGACGTCGTAGACGAGGCGTCCCCACTCGGGGAGGCGGCGTTCGACGTCGCGGGCGCGGCGTTGGAAGACGGGGCTCGTCCAGCGGTGGTAGCTCTCGAGGTACCAGTCGATCTCGTGCTTCTCGATCGGTCCGAGGGGTGCGACGAGGTCGAAGCGCGGACCGGTGAGTTTGCGTTCGCGGGAGCCTGGCGGCGGCTCGTAGACGAGGCTGGCGCGGGCGGCGGCGCGGCGGACGCCGTCGTCGTCCTGGTGGATGCGGGGGTCGGTGAGCTCGAGGATAAGGTCGGCGACGGGAGCGGACTCGGATGGGACGGGCATAAGATCCTCCGTCCTGGGAGGGTAGCACGTGCGTGCTCTTGGGCGACGACGCCGTTGACACCGGGCCCAATTCGCCGTAGTCTGGGGCTCCTGAGCCTGATACAGGCACCCGGAGGATCGAGTCATGAATCTGAGCTTGTCGATCGACGACAGAACGTTCAAGGAAGCGAGTCGGATCGCCGACGCGATGGGCAAGAGCCTCACCGAGCTGATCCGTGAGCAGTTGGAGAGACTCGTCACCAAGAGTGACGCGGCAAGCGACATCGAGGAGCTTGAACGACTCTCGACCCCCCCACGCGGCGATTCCCGGGGGGCGCGGTTCAACCGCGACGAGATCTATGAGCGCTCGTAGCTTCTTCGACACCTCCCGATCATCCTCTCCGCGATCGACCTTCATCGCGCCCATCAAACCTCGATCTGGGACTCTCTGATTATCCGCGCGGCCCAGCAGGCCAAATGTAGCGTTCTCTACACAGAGGACCTTCATGCAGGCTGGCAGATCGAAGACCTGAAGATCGTGAACCCTTTTACATGAACCTTGCACGGCGCTTACCCCTCAACAACTTCGAAAAAACGAGGATGAGGAAGTGTAGGGCAGGCTCTGCCTGCCAGGCGGTCTCCCGCAGGGAGACCGCCGGAAGATCGAAGACAAGGCCAAGCCGAGCCCCGTGGAGCCATTGAGCTGGAATCGACACGCTGTGCCTCGATTCGTCGTCATCGTCTGCTTGACCTTGCCACCCGGCGTCCCTTCTTAGGCGGCTTTATCCGTCTAAGAAGGAACGCCCTCTACAGACCTCATCTTCTTGCCTTTCTTGCCTCTTCTTGCCTTCCTTGCCACGTCCCGAAGGGACGCCGTCGTCTGGACCCGGGGTTCAACCCGGGGACGCCTCCGCCGACGCCAACGCCTCCAACAACAACGTCAGCTCGACGGTACCGCTATAGCCAAGCCCCGGATCCGACGCCAACGCCGGATCCCGAGATCCAGCAAAAATCGCCTGCAAGGCCGGGATCATCGTGCGAACGGATGCGGGAAGCTCCGAGCTCTTCAGAAGCTCTGCAAGTTGCGCCGCGACACCTTCCGTCTGCCCTGCGACGATCGCTTGTCCTACGAGCGCCGCCAGGCGACCGCTCCCCATGTGATTCTCACCCCCCGCCCGACGGTACGCAAGAAAAGCCTGGACGGCCCTCTCCCGCGCCCGGACGGCCGCCGCGTCGTCACCGACGGCCCGTTCCAGGTTGTGCAGGATGTTGTAGGCGTTCCAGATCGTCCCGCTGTGGCCAAGAGCCTCCTTGCACTCGATCGCCCGCAGGATCTCCTGCCGGGCCTCGTCGTAACGCCGGAGTTGGATGAGCTCGTCGGCGACGTTGTTCCGTCGTATACCCTCCTTCGCAAGATCGTTCATCTCAACCGCAATCTCCACCGCCTGCCGATAGAAACGGACGGCCTCTTCCCGCCGTCCCATTAAGCTATAGACGTTGCCAAGCTGATTGAGCGTATCCGCCTCAGGCGGCCGATCCCCGCGCTGAATCTGGATCCTCAGCGACCGCTGATAGGCCTCCTCGGCGGACTCAAGCTGTCCGGCCTCCTCGTAGACCCTGCCGATCTGATGCCACGCGGTGGCGACGCTCCCGGACTCTCCGAGCGCCTCGAACGTCGCCCGCGCTTCGGTATAGGCGCCGATCGCGTCGTCGAACCTTCGCTGGAGCATGCGGACGGTCCCGAGCTGAAACCTTGCCGTAGCGACTTGTCGATGATCCCCCAGCTCATCGCTGAGCTCGATCGACGTCTCGTACGCCCCGGCCGCCTCGTCGAGCCGGCCGAGGGCTTGGAGACAATCGCCGGTCTCCGTGACGCACGCGCTCGCCATCCCCGCGGCGCTTTCGTTCCCCGCCTCGCCGAGTTTCTCGAACCGCGTCCTGGCCTCGGCGAGCGGCGTCAACGCCGCCTCGGCGGCGCCGCCCATCCGCAAGGTGCGACCCAGCCTGAAGTGAGCCACCGCGAAGTCATAGGACGCCCCCGCGTAAGCGTCCTCCCCCGCCGCCTGACAACGCTCCAGGACCCTCCGCACCCCCTCGACCGCCTCCGCGAAGCGACCCGCCTCCAGCAGACGGTCCACCGCCGCGCTCGCGGCCTCGAACTGCGCGTTGCTCCACTCGCCCAGCCCCTTGGACGCCTCCTCCCGCACCCGGACGACCCGCGCCAACGCCTTCGGACGCCCGAGGAACAGGAGAAGTCCCTCGACCTTCGTGGCGACGTCGACCGTCGTCTCGGCTGGGGCGTCGCGGCGGAGGTGCTCCAGGACGGCCAGCAGGTTGGGCAGCTCCAGGACCGTCAGGGTCGCGGACAACTGGGCGTCCTGGGACTGCTGCTGATAAAGGTACGACGTCAGCGCCACCATCGCCTCCACCCAGGCCCGACGCGCCTCGCTCCGCTCCTCGTCGCTCAGCTCGCGGTCGAGCGCCGGACCCAGCGCCGGGTGCAGACGCAGGTAGCCGTACGCCAGTAGCTCGCCGAGCCCGACGCCGACGAGCGCCTGAGCCACGGCGACTTCCTCGTCGTTCTCGTAATCGAGCCCGAGCACCTTTGCCATCACATAGCCGTGCGCTCCCCCGTGAAACACCGCCAGCCGACGGATCCGCTCCCGCATCCCCGCCGGCAGACGCCGCAGCGAAAGCTCGACGCTGGCGAAAAGCGAACGCTCCCGGTCGTCGCCGTAGCGTTCGTGCAAATCCTCCAGGACGCCCCGCAAGTCCGCCGTCGTCCGCCGGACGCCCGACGACGCCACCTCCCGCGCCAAGAGCACCAGGCTCCGCGCGTGTCCCCGCACCGCGTCGACCAGCTGGACGATCTCGTCTTCGCTCTCGCCTTCGTCGCCGGCGTGGGGCACCGCGTCCTCACGTCCCAGGACGCGGGCCACCAGGGCGACGGCGTCCACGCGGGCGAGGCGGCTGACGTCGAGGTGGTGACGCCCGAAGGGGTCCGGCAGGGGCTCGCGCGTCGTGAAGACGATCCGCGTCTCGCCCTG
>CBDUYN010000283.1:0-8601 GCA_965371445.1 uncultured bacterium
GCATCCTTGATACCACCGGACCCTACGGTGCGCGCGCCGCAGCTCTATCCCGACCTATACGACCCGAGAACCGGCCGAATCTTGCCAGGGGAGCGATCCGTGTGTGGAGCCCGTAGCAGCACGATCTGACCGTCCCGGACCATCAGAAGGCTTCCCGGAGATCTTCAAGGCTATAGATCTCCTCCTCCTCCTCCATGCCCCGCATGGCTTGAGCTAGCGAGAAGCTCGACCAGCCGCTCTCCTCAGAGTCTTCACGATGCTTCCTCGATCTGCTCTCGAGGAACTCGACGAAGTCGAGAACTTCGGCCTGGTAGCCCTCGGGGAGCTTCTGGAGATGTTCGACGATCTCTTCGGCTAAGCTCATGATTCACCTCACCTTCATCAGAAGTCTAGCACGAAACCGCTTGCCACCCACCGTGGTTTCGGCTCTCGCCGCTTGGGCGCTCGCCACGCTCGCGAAGCCCGATCCCATAGCTCGCGGAGCGTCCCATGGCATGCCGGGGGCCACGTAAACGTATGAAAACAAAGGACTTTCGAAGTGGGTGGCACCTCAAGTGCCCCTCACCCTGCGGTGGCTCGACACCGCGAACCAGGACGTCTGGCACCAGCCGTCTGCCGAAGTGGGTGGCACCGCCTGAGGGGGGGACTTCTCGTCCCCGCCGTTCCTTTCTTCGGGAGCTCAGGCGTCAGAGCGCCAACGCATCCAACCCAGAGCCAGCACCGACGCCAGCGCGGCGAGACCGGCGACCACGAGGTAGCTCGTGGTCGTGAACACCGTGGCGTCCAAAAGGGTCTTCAAGCCGCTGACTTCGAACGTACGGAACAGATAGGGCAAGGCTTCGACCAGCGCCATGAAGAAAGTGCTTGCCACAAGACTCGTCCCGGCGCTCAGACCGATGGCCTGTCCCACCGCTTCGTTGGCGCGTGAGCCCAGAAGACGCATCCAATATTCTCGCCGCTTGCCCATCAAGAAAAAGAGCTGAAGAGGTAAGAGGATCTCGAGGGCCACGAAGAAGCGGCTCACCATCGTCTGAGCACGCTCCACGTCGTCAGCTCCGAAACTCGTCGCCAGCCCGCCGATCAGGCCGAGGAGAATACCGGTCAGGGAGAGCCACAGTAGGTTGTAGACGATGACTTGGTCTCTACCGTCGGGTGCTTTGGATTGGGTGGCACGCATTCTTTCCCGGCTTTCTGTAAGCTCTCGCTGAGTTCACGGCGGTCAACGCGCGAAACGTCTTACTCCTCTTCTTCTTTCTCTTTGTCTGCGTCGATGCCTTTCCTGATGTTATCCGCCCCGCGGCCGCCCTTCACCAAGCCGCCGATCGCGCCCACGATTTTCGATCCGACGCCGGCGATGACCTTTCCGATTCCGCCGATGATGCTCAGCAGCGACTCCAAGATCACGACGGCGCCCGTCGCCTTGGGATGTTCACCAGCCAGACCACTCGCCACGACCGCGCCTCGGATCATCTTGATCAAACCCCCCACGGCGACGATGATCGCCGTCCAGAGGCCACCTGTCAAGACGGCGGCCAGCGTGGCCGTCCCGGCGGCGATGATTCCTTCGACGGCGATGATCCCGCCGACGACTTCCTTGCGTTTCTTGTTGATGCAGGACCGGATGAGCTTCAAGATTCCGATCGCGATCTGCCCACCTCCCAGGATGGCCAGCGCGACGCCGACCGGAAAGCCGGGCAGTGCCGCGGCCGCGGCGCTGCCTCCCGCCAGGATCAGTCCCCCGGCGAGGAGGTGCACCGCGCTCTCGACCCGGAGCTTCCACTTGCCCGCGGTCGGGTCGGGGCTGTAGGGCTTGATCTTATTGACGGCGCTCTTCATCAAAGTGGCGATCCGCTTCTTGATGCCCGGGTCCTTGTCCATCTCCTTGTCGAGCTCTTCCGGTGACCTCTCCTCAGGCTCCTCCTCCGGGGGTGTCTCAAGAAGCGCTTCCGGCTCCTCCTGTTTTCCCCTTCCCCTTCCCCTCTCCCGGGCGATGATGTCTTCATACTCCTCTCGTAACACGGCAGCTTCTAAAGCGTCCCAAGACTCCGCTCTGACGGTCTCGTCACTCCCATGCAAGATCCGCAGCTCTTCCGCGAACGCTGGATTCGCGTGGATGAAGATCTCGAGCTCTTGCGTGCTGACCTGCCTCCCGCCGACGAAGATCTTCCGCTGGACGACTCCGTCGCTCCTCTTCGTCCGGACTCTATTCGGAGGCGGCTCGCCCAAGAGGTCCGGGACGGCTCGATTGCCGGCCACGTCCTGGAGCGCCAGCATGTCCTCCGGGGAGGCGAAGTCGCCCTTCAGGGCGTCGACGGCTCGCTGGACCGCCTCGGGGCCCGCTGTCGAGAGGGCCGCCGGATCGGCCGCGACCGAGGCCGCCGGTCCGCTGCGGCCGGGCGCGGCGGCGCGACGCCTGACCGTCTTGCCTTGGGGAGAAGCCTGTTTTGCTGGCGGCATCACGAAACCTCAACCGCCGAGCTTAGCATAGAGACCGAAGATCGCCGTCGTCGCCGGCTTGCCGAGCTTCTCGAGCTCGCAGGCGACAGCCTGTACCAGGTGCCGCATGGCGACCGGTCCTTCTTCGGCGGCGGCCGTCAGGGCCGCGTCGACCGCGCAGTTCTTGATGCTGCCGCCCGAGAGCCCGAACTGCTTGGCCAGGAACTCGACGTCGACGTCGTCGTCCTGCGGTACCTGCTCCGGGAGCAGCCGGCGCCAGATCTCCTCGCGGCGCGAAACGTCCGGGAAGGGGAAGTCGACGACCACCTGCAAGCGTCGGGCGAAGGCCGGGTCGAGGTTCTCGCGGATGTTGGTGGCGAGGATCGCGATGCCGTCGTAGCTCTCCATGCGTTGCAGGAGGTAGCTGACCTCGATGTTGGCGTAGCGGTCGTGGGCGTCCTTGACCCTGGAGCGCTTGCCGAAGAGCGCGTCGGCCTCGTCGAAGAAGAGGATGGCGTTGGCGGCTTCGGCGGCGTCGAAGATCTTGGCGAGGTTCTTCTCCGTCTCGCCGATGTACTTTGAGACCACCGAGGAGAGGTCGATGCGGTAGAGGTCGAGATTGAGCGTGCGGGCGATGATCCCGGCGGCCATGGTCTTGCCGGTCCCGGAGGAACCGGAGAACATCGCCGCCATGCCTCGCCCGACCATGACCCGCTCCGCGAATCCCCACTCCTCGTAGACGACGTGGCGGTAGCGTAGCCAACCCTCGAGGCGTCGCAGCTTCGCCTTGGCGCGCTCCGGGATCACCAGGTCGTCCCATTCATGGACGCTCTCGATCTGTTGGGCGAGGCCGTCCAGGGACACCAGACACTGGGTCCGGCAAGCGGCAAAGACCTCCTCGGCGAAGGATTTGGAGCTCTCCGTCTCCGGCCGGCTGGCCAGGCGGGCTCGGGCACGGTTGGCGGCACCGGCGATCTGTGCGCTCGGCAGGCGGAAGCGTCCGGCCAGCTCGCCGAGGTCCACCTCCGACGCGAGCTCGCCGAGGGACCGACGCCAGAGCTCTTCGCGGGCGCCGTGGTCCGGTGCCGGGACGTGCAGCGTCAGCACGGGTACGGCGAGGCAGGGCTCGGGAAGCGTCCAGGCCCGGGCCGCGCACAGCATCCGTGGACGCGAGCAAGGCGCCGTCAGCAACCGGTGCAGAGCGAGGGCCGGCCGACCCTCGCGGCGCAGGGCGTCGGCCTCGCCGACGACCAACGCCGCATCGGTCAGGGCGACCTCGCGCAAGGCGCGCACCACCAAGTCCTCGGGGTCGGCGGCGGCGGCCAGAGCCGCGCCATGGAGGAAGAGCACGGCGTCCTCACCGGCGAGGTGAGACGTCACCTCTCGCAACAGGAGGGCGTCGGGACCGTGGACGGTGAGGATCGGAGCCGGCTCGCCTGGCGTGGCAAGGTAGCGGCGCAGCGCGTCGATCTCCGCGCGCACCTCTGCCTCGCCGACCGCCGGAGAAGGACGGCCGGGGTCGGCAGCCTGATGTTCCAGGAAGCCGTTGAGGTGCGGATCGCCTCCGTCGCCGTCGAGCAGGAAGTTGAGGATTCGCTTCTCGAGGTGAAGGCCGCGCGCCCGTTGCACCGGCGTTCGCGCGGTGTTCTCCTCGCCCAGGCGTAGCAAGCGGAGCTGACGCAGCGGTGCCTCCGGATCGAAGGCCTGCAGACGGAGGTTGCGCTCCTCGGCGTCGTCGCAGAAGAGCCGCAGGGCCAGCTCGATCGACGGAGATCGGAGGTTGATGTTGTCGTTCAGGTACCCGAAGAGGCGCCCGTAACGCGGATCGAGCTCGCCTGCCAGGGCCAACAGCAGGGTCTGGCGTTCGAAGGTGCCGAGACCCATGCGACGCGCCAGCTCCGGCAGGCGCAGGGTCACGGCCGCGGCCAGGCTGGCGCGTTCACGCTCCGCATGGCGTTCGGTGAACGGCTCGAGCGCCGTCCCCGGATCCTCGACGTCGTCGGACGACGGCTGGGCTCCGTCGATGCTGGCCAGCGCCACGTCGGCACCCAGGTCGGAGATCCGAAGCCCCATGAGCTCGGCGTGAACAACTTCCGGCGGATGCGTCGCCCGCCACCGGACCATCTCCTGCCGCAGGCGCAGGTTCAGCAGCTCCAGCTCACCCCGGAGGTGCTCGAGATGTCCTTTGTAGGCACCGCTCGGTAGGGACCTGGGCGGGGTCTTGTCCGGCCGTGGTCTTGTGGTCTTCGGGGTCAGGCTTCTTCCTCCGAGGCTTGGCGGCAGCAATCGAACGCAGGATGACCTCCCAAACGGACTTGAGGATCCACAACTCTACAAGACGGGGGGGGGCAGCTGGCAAGCCTCCCTACCCAACCCAAGACACCCAAGACACCCAAGACCGATCCTGGAAGAGCCGTTCGTCGCTCAGGGACGGCGTGTCACCCCCACAGGACGCGGTGACGGCGAGGAGCGTTCCAGGATCTTCCCTGCCTCTGAGGTGCCATCCACATCACAAGTCTCTTGTTTTCAGCGGTTTACGCCGGATTTCACCTCATGAGGGGCGCTTCGCTGGATACGAGATCGGGCGTCACGAGCCTGGCGCCCGGCCAAGCCATACGAATTGGGCATTGAAATCGGTGGAGAGCACATTTGGCAAGCGGTTCCAGGAAGATTTGGCGCGGCGCGCGCCAACCCCTCCTCGGGCGTGGTGACCGAGGGAGCGGCGCGATTTTGAGCGAAACTCGGTCTTGAGATCGCCTCGGACGCAGCGCGGACACTCTCTCACGATACGATGGGAGGCCATGTCGGCTATTCTCCACAAGCTCAAGGTCGTCGCAGGGAGCCTGACGGCTCTCGCGGCTGGGTTCCTCCCCACGCCGGCTGCCGCCGGAGTCAACGAGTGGACCAGCCAAGGGCCGTTCGGCGGCGACGTCCAGGTGCTCCTCGCCGTGGCTTCGTCCGACCGCTCTGTCCTCTACGCCGGCACTGGCGACGGCCGCGTCTTTCGGTCCGACGACCGCGGGCGCAGCTGGCAGCCGGCCCACGACGGGCTCGCCGGCGGCGACGCCGCCTTCGGCGGCGGCGGCGTCCGCGCTCTCGCCCAGGACCCGAGGGACCCCTCGACGCTCTACGCGTCGACCGACGCCGGAGTCTGGAAGTCCACCGACGCCGGCCGGCTCTGGCAGGCGTCCGGCGACGGCCTGCCGGAGCCTGCCGACGGCAATACCGCGGAAGCGCTGGTACCCCATCCCGACGTCCCGGGCAGGGTCTACGCCGGGATTCGCGGCTCCGGCGTCTTCCAGTCGTCGGACGGCGGCGCTTCCTGGCAGCCGATGGACGGCAGCCCCGACGTCGTCCTCGACCTGGCCCTCGTGCCGCCGGCCCTGCCCTCCGCGGCGCCGGACACCCTCTACGCCGCCACCGACGACGGCGTCTGGAAGTCCACCGACGGCGTCACCTGGCTCGCGGCAAGCCCCGATCTCACGGGCCGGCAGATCGTCCAGCTCCTCGTCGCCCCACGGGATCCGTCCATCCTCTTCGCCATGAGCCGTGGAGGCTTCTCCGCCGCGCTGTGGAAGAGCGTCGACGGCGGCATGACCTGGAGCGAGCTCTCGTTCGCCGCCAGCCGCTTCGCCGTCGCCCTGGCGCTCGACCCCGAGGACTCCGAAGTGGTCTACGCCGCCACCAACTCCAACGCCGACGTCTTCCGATCGTCGGACGGCGGCGCCACGTGGTCGGAGGGCTCGGACGGCATCACCGCGCGGGTGCTCGGGGCGGTCGCCGTCGATTCGCTGCGGCCGGAGGTGATCTACGTCGGCACCCTTTCCGACGGCGGGGTCTTCAAGTCTACCGACAGCGGCGCGAGCTTCTCGGCGTCCAACGAGGGGCTCGTCGCCACCGAGGTGCCCGACCTGGCGATCGACCCCGAGATGCCGTCGACGATCTACGCCGCGACCAACGCCGGGCTCTTCCGGAGCTTCGACGGCGGCGCCGGCTGGACGCTGCTCGACTTCGGCTTCGTGCTGCCGGTGCCGATCGAGTCCCTGGCCGTCGATCCCCAGGACCCCGCCACGGTCTACGCCGGCGGCGGCAGTGGCAGCGGCGGTCCGAGTTTTTTCGCGCAAGGCCTTTTCAAGACACGGGATCGAGGCGAAACGTGGGAGTCGGTCACCGACAGCTTCCTGGTGGGCTCGTTCGCCGACCTCGAGATCGACCCCGTGACGCCGTCGACGCTCTATGCCGTCACCTCCGGCGAGGGCCTCGCCAAGAGCACCGACTCCGGGTCGACCTGGACGCCGATCGGCGAAGGCCTGCCGAGTGAATTCGTCCTCGACGTCGCGCTCGCGCCGTCGGCGCCGTCGACCCTCTACGCCGCCACCATCGACTTCGGGCTGAACGGCCGGGTCTCGAAGTCGACCGACGGCGGCATGAGCTGGAGCCCGGCCACGAGCGGCCTGCCGGGCGACTTCATCGTCGCCCTGGCGGTAGATCCGTCGTCGGCGTCGATCGTCTACGCGGCGGGGCTCGGCGGCGTCTTCCGGTCCAGCGACGGCGGTGCCAGCTGGAACGGCACCGGCCTCACCTCCGAGATCGGCCTCGCCGTGGCGATCGATCCGGTCACCACCTCGACGCTCTTCGCCTCGACTCTCCAAGGGGTGGCGAAGAGCCTCGACGGCGGCGTCAGCTGGCAGCCGGTGGGCGGCGAGCTGCAGATCCCGATCCTCGCTCTGGAGATCGAGCCGTCGGAGCGCAAGACGGTCTTCGGCGCCACCCAGGGCGGCGGTGTGGTCGACCTGACCCAGGATGCCCACTGCGTCGCCGACGCCACGACGCTGTGCATCGACGACGAGCCCGGCGACCGGCGATTCTCGGTGTCGCTCGCCTTCGACACCGAGCTCGGTGGTGGCCGGTCCGGCGACGCCTTGGCCACGCCGCTGGCGGATCTGGGGATCTCACGCGGTGGCATCCTGTCGTTCTTCGACGTGAAGAACCCGGAGGTGCTCGTCAAGGTGCTCGACGGCTGCGGCGTCACCGACCGCTTCTGGGTGTTCTACGCCGCCACCACCACCGTCGGCTTCACGATGACGGTGACCGACACCTGGACCGGCGACCGGCGGACCTACGTCAATCCCGACAAAATGGCCGCCGTTCCGGTGACCGACACCGCTGCGTTCGCCACCTGTGGCGCGACCGGTGACGGATCCGCCGCCGCGCCGCCGCCCCTCTCCCTCTCCCGGGTGCTCCTCTCCGGGTACGAGAAACGGCCCTTCGCGGCGTCGTTGGTGACGGCGGAAGCCGGGGAGCCGTGCGTCGACGCCACCACGACGCTGTGCATCGACGACGAGGAGGGCGACGCGCGGTTCCGGATTACCGCCGCTTTTGACACCGAGCTCGGCGGTGGCAGGTCCGGCGACGCGTTGGCGACGCCATTGGGATCGCTGGGCATCCGCCGCGGCGGTGTGCTGTCGTTTTTCGATCCGAAGAACCCGGAGGTTCTGGTCAAGGTGCTCGACGGCTGCGCGTCGAACGGTCACTTCTGGGTTTTCGCCGCCGCCACCACGACTGCCGGCTTCACGTTGACCGTTGACGACACCCGGGCCGGCGTGCGGCAGGTGATCGAGAACCCCGACAGGACCGCCGCGGTGCCGGTCGCCGACGTCACCGCCTTCGCCACCTGCGACGAGGGGTCTGGGCTTGTGATCCCGTCCGCGGCGTCAACCCACGACTCAACCTCGAGGAGAGACCCCCATGGAAAGAATCATCGATGACCCGCGGTCCGGCTTTCGGCCGAGTGTCGGTGGCCAGCCGTCGCCTCTCTGACGGACCTCGGCGCGCGGCGATGGTCGTGACCATCCTGCTCGCGTGCGGAGTGTGGACGCTTCTGCGGACCGATGGCATTACCGCTCCCGGCCGGCCCACCGGACGCGCGGAGATCTACGATGGCTGACTTGGAGCTGATCGCGAGGTTCTGCGGCAAAACGCCGTCGGTGACCCAAACCGGACCCGTGTCGGGACACTCAGACACTCAGAGCGGGAACGTCGTCGCCGTGGGCCTTCCCTGGGCACGGCGATGGCCTCGATGAAGATCGGCCCTCTGAGCACGACCCCCTGTCCTCGTCGTCACGGTAGGACCTCCCGTTACCAAGCGGCCCCCGCACAGATCCC
>CBDUYN010000284.1:0-8405 GCA_965371445.1 uncultured bacterium
CCGCCGGTACGCCGGCCGCCGGTACGCCGGCCGCCGGTACGCCGGCCGCCGGTACAGAAGCTCCTTGCCCGGCAGACGCGGGCCGTCCTGACGGGAGGGAGCGTCCTGCTCTCGCTCCTCACCCTCTCGGCGCTCTCCTTCGGCGACGACGCGCTCGTCGAGCTCCTCATCTTTTCCATCTTCCTCGGCGCGCTGCTCGCCTGGCACGGCCTGCGCACCGGCCGGACGCTTTTCGGCGGCGTCCTCTTCGTCCTCCTCTGGACGACGCTCCTGGCGTGGACGACGCCGGGCGAGGCGATGCTCGTCGAGCGGCTTTCCGCGGCAAGCCTGTGGACGACTCTGTGGTTGCTGCTCGCCGTGCAGGTCGTCCACGTCGTCCTGGAGGTTCGCACTGCGCTCCAGGAGAAGCTCGGCGCGCTGCTCAAGCCGGCGCTCTTTCTGGCCGGCCTCGCGGCGACCTTCTTCGTCCTGGCGGGCAGCTTCGACGCCCTGGTGACGCTCCGGTTCCCCTGGACGATGGAGCTCCTGATCCTTGCGGTCGCCGTCCTGACGGCCCGCGCCCACGGCTCGGGACCGCTGGTGCTGTTCTCGGCGGGGCTCGCCTACCTCGTCGTGTGCTGGGACGCCCTGGGCGAGACGATCATCTTCGGCGAAGGGCTTGAGCTGGTGCTCGCGCCCTGGCGCTGGAGCCTCCTGGCGCTCGTCCTGGCGGCGCTCGGCTTTGCCGGATGGTGGCTTGCGGAGCGGCGGCTGCGGATCGGAGGACCGTTCGCCCAGCGGTTCTTTCACGCTCCGTCGCCGGGCTGGCTCACGGTGCCGGCGGTGGCGTCGGCCGCGGCGGCGGCTTTTTACCACGCGGTGGCCCCCTCGACGCGCGACACGCTCGGCGAGCTCGCGGCGCCCTACGTCGGTGCCCTGGCGCTCGGCCTGGTGATCGCCTCGCGCCTGCGCCGGAAGCTCGACGCCTACGGCGCCGGCACCTTGACGGTCGTCCTGGTCGCCTTGGCCAACCTCCACGTGGTTCGTTTCTTGCTCCGCGACCGCCTGCTCGACGCCGGGCTCTCGGAGATCCACCTGCTCGCCCTCGGCCTCGCGGCGACGCTTCTCCTCCTCTCGCTCCTGCGCCTGCGGACGAGGGACGCGGTCAAGGCCTTTCTCAACAAGACGAGCCTGGTGCTAGCGGGCGGCGTCCTGGTGCTGCTCTCGGCCAACTACCTGGTGCGTCCGGACCTCGACGCGATCTCCGAGCTGCGCTTCGGCGTCTCGGGCGCCATGGCGCTTCTCGCCGGGCTTTACTTCCGGCGCGCGGCCCGGCGTCCGGGGCCGGGTGAGGAGGCGCACACCGACCTGACAGAGGGCTGCTACCACTTCGCCCTGACGATGACGTTCTGGTGTGCGGCGCTCCTCGTCCCGTGGTTGCGTCATCCGACGACGGCGCTCGTCGCCCTGAGCTTGCCGATCCTCTACTTCTATACGCGGGCGGAGCTGGATCTCCGCCGCGGGCTCGACACCGGACGACGATTCCGGAGCTCGGCCGCCGTCCTGGGCTTTACGCTCCTCGGCCTCTACGTTTTCCGCGGCGCGTTTCACCTGATGCTCTTTCCCGACGTCCCGGTCGACACGGACCACTACCACCACGGCTCGCTCCTCGTCATGGTCCTGGCGGTGGTGCTCCTCAGGCTCCGCGGGCTCGGCGGCAGCGACTGGCTCGCCTTTTACGGCGGGCTGGCGCTCGTCGCCGGGAGCTACTTCGCGCTGACCACCTTGCCGGGGCTCGACCCCTTCGAGCATCCCGTCGCCGGCGCCTGGTGCGCGCTCGCCCTGGGGCACTTCTGGACCCTCGTGACGAGCCAGCGCTCGCCGCTGCGCACCGCGGTCCAGGACCTTGCCGTCCTCGACCTCCAGGCGTGGCTGGGGCTGCGCCGTTCGTGGGGGAGGGTCGTCCTGGTGGCGACGCAGGTGGCGGTCCTCTGGGGGATCGTCGGCGGCTCCGACAGCTACGACGTGGCGCCGCTTCTCGTCGGCGCGGCGAGCGTCCGGGTCCACCAGGGCGTCTTGTTGCGTTCGCCGCTCTACCACGCGGTGGCGGGGCTGGAGGTGGCGGCGGCGCTTCACGCCGACTTCTTCGTGCCGGGCTACCTGCCGGGCGAGCACGTGGTCTGGGCGGTGCTCGCCCTGTGGGCGGCGCTTCTCGCCGCGGCGGCGATCTTCGAGAAGATCCGTCCGTCCGGCCTCGGGGTGGCCGCGGCAGCCTTCGCCCTGGTACGACCATGAACGCTACAGCCGGTCTTTTTCGGCCTACGTCCTCTTACAGACGCACTTCGTGCTCTTTTTCGCCGCGATCCGCCGTCAGCTCCTGCTGGAGACGGATTTCTGGAGCCACGAGTACGACGTCTGGGCGAGCCTCGTGGTCTCGTTCGCCCTCGTGGGGACGAAGGAGGTGATCGACTTGAAGCCGCGGCACGTCCGGATTCCGCTCCTCGGCTCGATGGCGGTCCTCCCGGTCGTGGCGCTCCTGTGGGTGCTGATTCACGGGTTGGGCGCCGACGTGGCGCTTCTCGTCATCGGGCTCCACAGCGTGATGTTCACCTACATGGGACGCGGCGACCGCGAATCTCCCTACCACCTGGTGGCGGTGGCGGGGTTCGTGGCCTTCGTCGTCCTGACGTTCTGGGCGAAGCTCGAGCTGCGGACCGTGCAGGCCTACGTCGTGCCGGTCGGGCTCGGGGTCCTGGTGCTCTTGCACCTTTTTCAGGAACGGATCCTGCCCGAGGTGCGTCAGCGGATACGCCTCGTGACGATGCTGTCCATGCTGGGGAGCGCCGCCTATTACGCGCTCCTCGACGAGCGGTTTCCGCTCGCGTTTCACCTGACGTTGATCGTTGTGTGTCTGGCGTCGATGGCGGTGGGGAGCTTTTTCCGGGTGACGATGTACCTGTCACTGGGCTTTGCGGGGCTCCTGGTGGATCTCGCGTCGATCCTCTACCGGGTGTTGGTGGCGATGGAGCGTTCGTCGCGGATGACGGTGGTGGGGGGGGTGGTGTTGGGGGTCGGGGTGGCGTTGATGTTTGGGGCGGCGTATTACAAGACGCGGCAGGAGGAGCTTGGGGCGTCTGTGGAGGGGTGGCGTCGTCGGTTTGCGTCTTGGGAGTGACCTGACCCCCCGGTCGGCTCGGGCTACACTTGGAGCCATGAAAGCCCTTCACCTCGGCCCCGACGGTCTCGCCCTGCGCGGCGACCTTGCCCCTCCTCACCCACAACCGGGCGAGGCACTCATCCGCCTCCGCAAGGCCGGCATCTGCTCGACGGACCTGGAGCTCGTCAAGGGCTACGCCGGCTTCCAGGGAATCCTCGGCCACGAGTTCGTCGGCGAGGTCCTGGAGGTGGCCGACGAGGACGACCGCGACTGGGTCGGACGCCGCGTCGTCGGTACGATCAACGTCGCCTGCCGGACGTGTCCCGAGTGCGTGGGCTCGGGGCCCGAGCACTGTCCGAACCGTACCGTCTTCGGCATCGTCGCCCGCGACGGCGCCTTCGCCGAGCGCTTCACCCTGCCCGTCGTCAACCTCCTCGAAGTCCCCGAGGGCCTCGACGACGAGGACGCCGTCTTCACCGAGCCGCTGGCCGCGGCGCTCAGGATCCGCGAGCAGGTCCCGGTGCGGCCGACGGCGAGGGCCGCCATCGTCGGCCCCGGACGGCTGGGGACGTTGATCGCCCAGGTCCTCTCCCTCGCCGGCACCCGGGTCGAGGTCTTCGGACGGCGCGAGGCGTCGCTTGAGCTGCCGCGCGAGCTCGGCCTCGAAGCCTCCTTGGTGGACGAGGCCAAGGGCGACGCCTATGACCTCGTGGTCGAGGCGACCGGCAACGAGGCAGGGCTCGCGCATTCGCTGCGGCTGGTGCGTCCGCGCGGGACGCTCGTCATGAAGAGCACCTTCGCCCGGAAGGCCTCGGTCGACCTGACGAAGCTCGTGGTGGGCGAGGTGCGGGTGGTGGGCTCGCGCTGCGGTCCCTTCGCTCCGGCGCTCGCTCTGCTGGAGGCGGGCGCGGTTCGGGTGCGCCCACTCGTCGCAGGACGCTACCCGCTCGCCGAGGGTCTCGCCGCTTTCGAGCACGCGGCACGGCCGGGGGTCCGCAAGATCCTGCTCGACCCGGCGTGATCCCGGGACGGTTCCCCCTTGTGTTTTCGTCGGAAATCGCGTAAAAAAACTCAAGCCTCATCTGTTCTCGAGCTTCCGGCCATGGCGTAGACGTAGCAGCGTAGGCACAGCCGGACGGCGGTCGTGTCCAGCTTAAGGAGATACCCACCATGAAGACTGCGAGATTGACCCTCCTGGCGCTCGCGGCGCTCGCGGCCCTGACCGGCCTACCGGCCGCCGCCGACGGCTGCGACGAGAAGGCCGAGAGAGAGGCCTCGATCGACGTCGCCGGGGCGAGCTCGATCGAAATCGACGCCCGCGCCGGCTCCCTTGAAATCGTCGGCCGCGAGGGCGCCGCCCGGGTCGAGGCGCGGGGCACCGCGTGCTCGTCTTCGGCCCGCGCCCTCGAACGCATCGAGATCACCACCGAGCGCCGCGGCGACCGGGTGCGGATCGGCGTCGAGATCCCCGAAGGCCGGATGTTCGAGAGCTCCCGCCTCGACCTGAAGGTCACCGTCCCGGCCGACCTGCCGCTCGAGGTCGACGACAGCTCGGGCGAGATGCTGGTGCGTGGCGTGGCCTCGGTCGAGATCGACGACAGCTCGGGATCGATCCGCGTCGAGGACGTCGCGGGCAACGTCCGGATCGAGGACGGCTCGGGCGAGATCGAGCTGCGCGACGTCGGCGGCGACGTGCGCGTCCGCGACGGCTCGGGCGAGATCGAGATCGACCGCGTCCGCGGCTCGGTCGTGATCGACGAGGACGGCTCGGGATCGATCGACGTCCGCGACGTCGGCGGCGACGTCGTGGTGCGCGAGGACGGCTCGGGCTCGATTCGGGTGCGCGACGTCGGCGGCGACTTCATCGTCGAGCACGACGGCTCCGGCGGCATCGACCACAGTGGGGTCACCGGCCGCGTCAAGGTGCCGCGGGACGACTAGACGCTCCGCCGCGGGGGAGATTCGCCAACGTGTCGCGCTTCAAGCTCGAGGTCGGCTCGTCGACGGACGTCGGCCGCCAGCGCCTCCACAACGAAGACCACTATGCCGTCTGGCTTCGCGGCCACGGCGAGAGCTCCGAGCTCTCCGGGCTGCTCCTGCTGGCCGACGGCATGGGCGGCGAGCGCGGGGGTGCCATGGCGAGCCAGACCGCGGTCGAGCGGATCCTCGAATGGTTGACGTCGGGCCACTACCGCACCTGGCCGGAATACAGCGGCTCGCACGACTTCCGCGACGTCCTGCGCCGCGCGCTGCGCGACGTCTCGGCCGAGATCTACCAGCTCGGCCTTGCCAACGAGAACCTACGCGGCCTGGGCTCGACCGCGGTGATGGCGGTCTTCGCCAAGGACAAGGTGACCATCGCCCACGTCGGCGACAGCCGCTGCTACCTGGCACGCGACGGCACGATCCGCCGCCTCACCGTCGACCACACCTGGGTCGAGGAGCAGGTGGGCTCGGGGTTGCTGACCGCCGAGGAGGCGCGCGTCCACCCGCAGCGCAACGTCCTCACCCGCTCGCTCGGAGACTCGGAGACCCCGGAGGTCGACGTGCGCACCGAGCCGATCCACGACCGCGACGTTTATGTCCTGTGCTCCGACGGGCTGACGGGCGGCGTCACCGACCTGGAGATCCTCGAGCAGGTAGGCCGCCACCGCGATCCCCGCAAGTCGGCCCAGGCCCTCGCCGACCTGGCCAACGAGAAGGACGGCTCCGACAACGTCACCGTGGTCGTCGCCTGCTGCGACGACCAGGACGCGCCGCGCTCCGGAGGCCGCGTCCTAGACCCCGAGGACACCCAGCCGCTGGAGCGTCCGCCCGACCTCGACCTCCGGCGGCCGGGCTCTACCTGGTGGCGTGGATCGACCCTGGCGGTGGCCGTCGGTTTGCTGACGCTTCTCTTCGCCTATCTGGGTTTGCGCACCTACGCGGCCTGGCGTTTCCAGCGTAGCGTCGAGCACTATCAGGAGGGGGAGTACCTGCATTCGCGCAACGAGCTGCGAAAGATTCTGGAGATCGGGCTCGACGCGGAGAAAAGCGAGCAGGTGCTCGACATGATCTACGACTTCGCCAAGACCGAAGCGGCCGAACACGGAGTCGAAGACGAGACGCTCTCCGAGGAGCAAGAGGAGTCGCCGTGACGTCGCCCGCTCGGCTCAAGGTGCTCTTCCTCTGCACCGGCAACTCGGCCCGCAGCATCCTCGGCGAGTACCTCCTGCGCCATCGTGGCAGTGAACGGTTCGAGACCCGCAGCGCCGGCGCCCGGCCCACGGGACGGGTCCATCCCCTGGCGCTGCGCGTCCTCGCCGAGGGCTACGGCATCGACGCTTCCGGCGCGCGCAGCGAATCCTGGGAGGTTTACCGCGACGCCGGCTCTGACCTCGTCCTGACGGTCTGCGACCACGCCCGCGACACCTGCCCCGTCTTCTCCAACTCGGCGGTCCGGCGGTCCGGCGGCCACCGGGACGCCGGCCGGCGATCCGGCGACCCGGCGATACAGGCGCATTGGGGCTCGGTAGACCCGGCGGCCTTCGAGGGGCCGGAGGCGGAGGCCTTGGAGCTTTTCCGGCAGGTGGCACGCCAGATCGACCGTCGCGTTACGCGGCTCGCCGACCTTGACGTCGAGGCGATGGCGCCGGAGGAGCTCCAGGCGCGTCTCGAGGCCATCGGAACCGACGATGGCTGAGACCGTCCGCCTCGACAAGTGGCTCCAGGTGGCGCGGGTTTTCAAAACCCGTTCCAAGGCGACGCACGCCTGCAACCTGAACCGGGTCCGCGTCAACGACAACCCCGCCAAGGCGCACCGCAACCTGGCGCTCGAAGACCGGGTGGAGGTCGAATTCGGCGACTGGACGCGGATCCTGATCGTCAAGGAGCTACGCGACAAAACCCTTCCCAAGGCCGAGGCGTCGCGCGTTCTTGAGGACCTGAGCCCACCGAAGCCGCAGCTTGACGAATTTCAAAAGCTCTTACGGCGGCGTCCGGTCGAGCGCGAGCGGGGGAGGGGGCGTCCTTCGAAAAAAGAGCGACGCGAGCTGGATCGGCTACGGGGCGACTAAAGACATCTGAACCCCCCTTTAGGAAAGGGGGGCTTGAGGGGTTCCGCACCTCAGTCGATCGAGACCAGTCCGCTGCTGACCACCTCCAGCTTCCAGTCTTGCGCCCGGGTACCTTCGAGATCCAGGTGTCCGGTCATGTAGTAGAGGCGACGGGTGTCGTCGCTGTCCGAGGTGCAAAACCGGTCCTGGAGGTAAAAGGGAGGTGTCGCCTGGGAATAGAGTGTCGCCTTGACGTAGGCGGGTCGGGCGTCGGCCGGTAGCTCGACGACGTACTCGAGAGAGTCGCCGCCGCCCGTCTCGTAGTCCGGGTCGCCTTCGACCTCGCTGCCGGCTTCGCTGGCCAGCTTCTCGGGATTCGCAACGCCCAGCCTACGGGCGCCGGAAGCCCACGCCGGAGGGGAACTTGTGCCCCACTTTGCTGGTGATCGACACTTTTGCGTTCAAGGTGTTGCCGTTTTTCTTGATCTCGCTCACACCGATTCTCGCCGTTTCGTTCGCGGCCTGCTCCAACATCGCTCGGTCCGTAAGCAGGATGGGGTCGAGGCCGTTCTTGACCATCATGGGGTCCTGCGTGCGGATCCCGAGGAGGTCGGGAAGTTGCTTCGCCATCTCGACGAAGAACACGTTGAGCCCTACCAGCGTGTGACGGGCGAACCCCTCACGCACCTGGAGATCGATCTCGTCGGGCTCCAGGGTGTTGTCGCTCTCGGGGAAGTTGCTGTACTCCTGAATGCTGGCGATCTTGCTCTTGAACTGAAGGCCGGCCGGGTCTCTGCTGGGCATGTGACAGTCCTGGCACGACTGGGCCAGCGGGCCGGAACCGGAGGGAAGCTCCTTGGCAGGTTGCCAGGGGTTTGATCCCGTGCGGTAGTCGCTGAAAGCCCATTCGGGGTGCCGGCGGATTTTTGTCACTGCCAGGGACCCAGACGTTGTCGTAGGTCTGTGACGGCATGTTGAGCTCCGCGACGTTTTGCTTCGTTGGCACAGCGCTCATCTCCCTCAGGTTGTACTGCGACCGGAAAGCCTCGGAGTAATCGGAAAGGGGTGTTTCGTGAAGCGCCACGTCGTCCGTCGTGTCGCTCGTCGCCTGATGCCGGCCTTTCGAGGGTTCGCCGGTTAGCGAGTTTTCGAACAGAAAGTTCTGGCTGAGGTAGACGTTGGGCCGGTCGGGCTCGCCGTGAATGTTCTTGAGGTCGGCAAAAGTCTGGTAACTC
>CBDUYN010000285.1:0-8278 GCA_965371445.1 uncultured bacterium
CCCCCGAGGGGGACAGTGTCTCCCCCCCTTGATCCCCCGAGGGGGACAGTGTCTCTTCGAGCTCGCCGAGCTCCTCGCGGACCTTGGCGAGGACGCTCTTGACGTCCGGCCAGTCGAAGCCGACGGCGGCGGCCTTCTGCGTCATGCGGTAGGCGCCGACGAGCGCGGGGAGCGAAGCGGGCACACCGTCAAGGAGAGATTTCTTCTCCTCTTCGGCGCTCATCTGCTTCAGCTTGCGGCGTTCCCAGGCGACGCGGACGGTGTCGGCGTCGGCGAGCTGCTCGTCCCCGAAGACGTGCGGGTGGCGCTCGAGCATCTTGGCGTGGATTCGCTCGACCACCGTTTCAAGGTCGAAGGTGCCTTCCTCCTCGGCGAGGCAGGCGACGAAGACGACCTGGAAGAGGAGGTCGCCGAGCTCCGAGGCGAGCTCGTCGCCGTCGCCCGCCGAGATCGCCGCCGCGACCTCGTGGGCCTCCTCGACCACGTAGGCCCGCAGGTCTTCGAGGTTCTGCTCGCGGTCCCAGGGGCAGCCGCCGGGGCCGCGGAGGCGCCGGACGAGCGCGCGGAGCTTCTCGACGCCCGTCTGAATGCTTTCGCTTTTGGCCATAAGCAAATTCGCCGTTTGAGCGCTGCGTCGTTTGGGATAAGATCAGCGCGTCCCGGGTCGAGCCCTCGGAAACCCCGACCTGCATCCGGACGACGGTGGGGTCAGGGGGGCGCGGCCCGGCCGGATCGGGTCGGCTATGTTGTCCCAGATGGGGAATCGGGGCAAGAGGCCGGGCCGCCGGGGCCGGGAGCTTGGTGTGGATTGCGGTAATGACCGCGAAGCTTGAGGAAAGATTCGCGTTGAGTAGTGAAATCTCGATGAAAGTATCCGATCGGCGGATGTTCACCGCCGAGGGGGAGCTGCGTCAGGAATATCGCCACCTGGAGGAGGCCGCCGCGGCTGCGGCCGTGGCTGGGCCACCGGCCGCCGAGCCGGCCGCCGCCGAGCCGGTCGAGGAGCCCCCTGCGGCGAGCGCGCCTGCCGAGAAAGAGCCGGCAGAAGCGGCGGTCGACGAGCCGTCGATCCTCGAGCTGGTTCGGCTGCTGGCCGAGAACGCCTCGATCCATCTCCAGCAGGCCGAGATGCCCGGCGGCCGGCAAAAAGAGAACCTGGACCTGGCGAAGCACTACGTCGACCTGCTGGTCGTGCTGAAGAAGAAGGCGGAAGGCAACCTGACGCCGCGCGAGGACACGGTGCTCGACGACGTTCTCTACCAGTTGCGCCTCGGCCATGCCGAGAGACGGGGTTTCTAGGTATGGGAAGACGTCACCTGTCTCGTTCCGGTCACCTCGTGCGGCTCGCCTTGCTTTTCCCGGCGGCCTTGGCGCTCGTCGCTTCGCTTGTGCCGTCGGCGTTCGCCCTGGAGGCCGGTGGCCTCGAGCTGACCTCCCCCGTCAAGCAGAACCTGAAGCGCTTGCAGGACCGCTGGCAGGATTGGCTGACGGCCTACCTCGAGGAGGACCCAGAAAAGGCCGCCGAGGCGCTCGACAAGCTGATGGAGACGGTAGAGAGCCTCGGCATGGAGCGCCTCCCCGACCTCTCGGTGACCGCCGCGGCCCTGGCCGTACGCTCGGCCGAGGAGGGCAAGGGCGACCGCGCCGTCTGGTCCCTGGAGGCGGCACGGCGGCTCGATCCCGAACGCCCGGAGACGGAGTTCGCGGCGGCTGGCGTCGAACGTATTGCGGGCAATTATCCCGGCATGGTGACCCATACGATCGAGGGCTACGTGAACCTCCTCAAGATGCCGCTCATGAGCCGGATCTGGAAGCAGAACTTGGGTGTCTGGACGATCTACGTGCTGCTTTTGACCAGCGGCTTCTACCTGTTGTCGCTGATGGCGGCTCACGGCTCGCGGCTGTTCTACGACCTCGGCCGCCTGGTCTCGCCTCCCCTACCGGCGGGGACCGCCGAAGCGGTGGCGGTGCTGATTCTGATCTGGCCGATCTTCCTACCCTCGGGGCTGATGTGGCTGGGGATCTACTGGTCGGTCTTGCTCTGGGGCTACGGCTCGCGGAGCATCCGAGGGGTGCTGATCTTCCTGTGGATCGTGACCGGTACCGTGCCGCTGATGGCGGCGCATCAGGAGCGGGAGGTCCGGATGTCGCTCCTTCCCGCCACGCGGGCGGTCGAGAACCTACGGGCCGAGAGGCTCTACGGAGCGCTTTTCCTCGATCTCGACGTGCTCCAGAACCGGGCGGGAGAAAGCCCGGTGGTCACCGAGGTCATGGCCGACCTGCACCGCTCTTTCGGCCAGTGGGAGCACGCGCGGTTGATCTACAACAGCCTGATCGGCGACGACATCACGAACCCCACCGCCGCTCCGGCTCTCAACAACCTGGGCGTCTACTATTACCTCAAGCAGGACTACGGGACCGCGATCCGCAACTTCAAAGAGGCGAGCGCCGCGGATCCGACCCTCGCGGAGCCCTACTACAACGTGTCCGCAGCCCATGGGCGGCTCTTCGACTTCCCGGCTCAGCACGACGCCCTGGCGACCGCGAAGAACCTGGATCCGGCGCGGGTGACCGAGTGGGAAAGGGTGGCATCCTCGGACGGGGGAGCCGAGATCGTCGCGATCGACGGCGGGCTACGCCGAGCCGACGAGGTCCTGGCGGTGCTGGCCGACGGCTCCGGCGACGAGAGCCCCAGCTCCGCCGCCTGGCAGGGATACGTGTCGCTCGTTGTCGCGGTGCTGGCGGCGGTCTTTGCCGTGACGCTGCACGTGATCCGCGAGAGCAAGGGATACCCGTCGGAGAAGCTCGTCCGCGGATCGGCGTCTGGCAATCCATGGATTGCGGCCTTGATACCCGGCTGGGCTTCCATCGTCGACGGGGAAGGCGTCAAGGCCCTGCTGGGCATTTTCCTGCCCATGACCTTCACGGTGGCCTCCGTCGTGGCGATCTGGAGTTATCGCCTCCCCCTCGGCTTCAACCCGTCGCGGAGCCTGACCCTGACGATTTGCGGCGCGGCTCTGGTGGTCATTTTCCTGGTGCGCCTGGTGGTGGGTCGCAGGTAGGGCGATCGAGATATGAGCGAAGAAGCACAGATTCTCGAAGGCGACCTCCAGCACGGCGAGCTGCCGCGGGTGCTCCTGACGCTGGCTTTCCAGCAGTCGACAGGCATCCTCACCGTCCAAGGAGAAGACGACATCGTGGCCGTCTCTTATCTGAACGGCCAGATCGTCACGGCCGACGCGCTCAACCAGACGCTCGAGGAAGGCCTGGGCGAGGTGCTGGCGCAAAAGGACCTGGTGAGCCGCGAGAACTTCGCCGCGGTCGCCAAGGAACACCAGGCGAGCGGCGGCTCGATCGGCGAGCTCCTGGTCGGCCACGGGCTCCTCTCGCGCGAGCAACTCCTCGAGGCGATGCGCTATCAGACCTACTGGTTGATGCTCCAAGTCCTGACGTGGCACCAGGGCGAGTTCAAGTTCTACGGCGGCGACGAGGTCTCCTTCGAGAAGGGGATTCCGCCGATCTCGATCGAGGAGCTCTTGATCCGGGCTGTGGCCGAGGTCGGGGCGGAAAGCGGCCTTCCAGGTAGCGTGCCGAAGCTCGACGGCGTCTACCGCCAGGTCCCGCCGCGGGGGCCGGTCCAGATCCTGGGCCGCGAAGGCGACGGCACGGGCGACGGCATCTGGGTCAACGACCTCCAGGCCGCTTTCCTCCAGCGTACCGACGGCTCCACCTCGGCCCTCGCCATCGCCCGCTCGCTCAACAGCGGGCGCTACAAGGCTCTCTTCAGCCTCTACCAGCTGCTGCAGCTCGACCTGATCGAGTTCGTGGCGGTGGCTCAACCCGGCTCGGCGCGTCCCGGGACCGGTGCCATACCGGTGACGACGGCGACCGGAGCTCCGGCCCCGGCGGCTCCTGAGGCACCGCCGCCGGCTGCGGCGCCCACGCCACCGCCGTCTGCGGCCGTCGCCATCGCCATGGGCCCCGGCGCCAGGCATCCCCCCAAGACGAAACCCGCACCGAGGGTGGAAAGGGCGGTGACTGCCGCCGCGGCACCCGGCCTCCCCAGGCCCTGGGTCGGACCTCTCTTCGCCCTGGCGTTTCTCCTCTTCCTGGTCTTTGGGCTCTTGAACCGTCCCGGGGCGTTCCTCTTGCCTTACTCGTGGCTCGACATCGAGCGCATCCAGGCCGAGCAACAGATCGAGCAGTCGCTTTTCCAACGCGCCGACCGCGCTGCCGGGATCTACTTCCTCATGGAGTCGCACTATCCCGCCCAACTCGACGAGCTTGTCGAGCGGGGGCTTCTCTCTCCCACGGACCGGCGCGACCCGTCGGGCCGAACGCTCCGCTACACCAACGAGGAGCTCTCCTACCGCATCGAGCTCGTCGCCAGAGGACAGGTCGTCGAAGGCCAGGGCGCGACCGGCGCCATCGCCGGCAACTTCGTGCTCGACCCGCAGTTTATCGGCGAGGAAGAGATGCGCAATCCCCTCGTCCTCCTCGACTAGCCGATCCGGGCGAATACAAGATTCGCCCCTACGAGACGGGAAGCTCTCCCGGGCAAGGCCGATTCCCATACCTGCCGGCGTTTGTAGGGGCGATCCTTGTGATCGCCTCCGGTCCTACTGTGCCCTGCCGGCGTTTGTAGTGATCGCCTCCGGGCTTTTGGCCCCGATCGGGAATAAACTTGAGTCGATTTTTGTCATATTAGTTGCCGAGAAGGTTGACTGGGGACCACTAAGGTCTGTACAATCCCAGGAGTCAGGGCACGAGAGGAAACACGGGCCCGAGGACGCTCAGACGAAGGAGACACAACAGATGAGCAAGATCATCGGTATCGATCTGGGGACGACGAACAGCGTCGTCTCGGTGATGGAAGGCACGGAAGCGAAGATCATCGCCAACTCCGAGGGCTCGCGGACGACGCCTTCGGTGGTCGGGTTCGCACAGGGGGGCGAGCGTCTGGTGGGCCAAGTGGCCAAGCGCCAGGCGGTGACCAACCCGCAGAACACGGTGTACTCGATCAAGCGATTCATGGGGCGCCGCCACGGCGAGGTCTCGGAAGAGATGAAGATGGTGCCCTACCAGGTGGAGGAGGCCGAGAACGGGGCCGTGCGGGTGGTGGCGAACGACAAGCGCTACTCGCCGCCGGAGATTTCGGCGATGGTCCTGCAGAAGCTCAAGCAGGCCGCCGAGGACCACCTGGGCGAAAAAGTCGAGGAGGCGGTCATCACGGTGCCGGCCTACTTCAAGGACTCGCAGCGCCAGGCGACGAAAGACGCCGGGCGGATCGCGGGGCTCGACGTGCGCCGGCTCGTCAACGAGCCGACGGCGGCGGCCCTGGCCTACGGCCTCGACAAGAAGGTCGACCAGAAGATCGCGGTCTACGACTTCGGCGGCGGCACGTTCGACATCTCGATCCTCGAGGTAGGCGAAGGTGTGGTCGAGGTGAAGTCGACCAACGGCGACACGCACCTCGGCGGCGACAACTTCGACCAGTTGATCATCGAGTGGCTGCTGGCGGAGTTCAAGCGCCAGGAGGGTGTGGACCTCTCGAAAGACCCCATGGCCATCCAGCGCCTGCGGGCGGAGGCGGAGGAGGCCAAGATCGCCCTCTCCTCGACCCAGGAGACGGAGATCAACCTGCCGTTCATCACCGCCGACCAGTCGGGTCCCAAGCACCTCAACATGAAGCTCTCACGCTCCAAGCTCGAGCAACTCGTGGGCGATCTCGTCAAGCGCTCCTTCGAGCCATGCCGCCAGGCCATCGCCGACGCCGGGGTCAAGACTTCGGACATCGACGAGGTGGTCCTGGTCGGCGGCCAGACCCGGATGCCGATCCTCCAGAAGCAGGTGCAGGAATTCTTTGGCATGGAGCCCCATCGGGGCGTCAACCCCGACGAGGTGGTGGCGATCGGCGCGGCGATCCAGGGCGGCGTCCTGCGCGGCGACGTCAAGGACGTCGTGCTTCTCGACGTCACGCCGCTCTCGCTCGGCATCGAGACGCTCGGCGGTGTCATGACGACGCTCATCGAGCGCAACACGACGATTCCGACGAGGAAAAGCGAGGTCTTCTCGACCGCGGCCGACAACCAGACCCAGGTCGAGGTCCACGTGCTCCAGGGCGAGCGCAAGATGGCCAAGGACAACCGGACGCTCGGCATGTTCAAGCTGATCGGCATCCCGCCGGCGCCGCGCGGCATGCCGCAGGTCGAGGTGACTTTTGACATCGACGCCAACGGCATCGTCCACGTCACGGCCACGGACAAGGGCACCGGCAAGGAGCAGAAGATCACCATCACGGCCTCCTCCGGCCTCTCGGAGAGCGAGATCGAGAAGATGGTCGAGGACGCCGACTCCCACGCTTCCGAGGACGAGGAACGACGCAAGGCCGTCGAGACCCGCAACCAGCTCGACAGCCTCGTCTACCAGACCGAGAAAAACCTCGAGGAGCACAAGGACAAGCTCGACGCCGACGCGCAAGGCGAGGTCAACGCGGCGCTTGAAGAGGCCAAAAAGGCTCTCGAGGGCGACGACAACGCGGTCATGGAAGCGGCGAGCGCGCGCCTCATGAAGGCCTCCCACAAGCTGGCCGAGATCCTCTACGCCGATGCGGGCGCGGGCGCCGATGCGGCGGACGCGGCCGGTGCCGCGGGCGCCGCGGGCGCCACGGGTGCGGCGGGCGCGGCCGGGGCTACCGAGGCCTCCAACGACGACGACGTCATCGACGCCGAGTACGTCGACGTCGACGGCAAGAGCGACTGACTGCGTTCCGGGACGCCGGCCCGGTCCCCTCGTAGGGCGCCGGGCCGTTCGTCCGCTCTCCGCCTCGGCCGCGCGAGAGCAGGTGCGTGATCTCTTCCGGAAAGGAGAACGCCATGGCGAGGCGCCGAATGGGAAGCAGACAGAAGAGGAAATACGTGATGATCAGCGCGGTGGCCGAGCGCTTCGACATCCACCCGCAGACGTTGCGCCTCTACGAGCGTGAAGGGCTGATCCGTCCTGCACGCTCCAGCGGCAACACGCGTCTCTACGACGAAGAGACCCTACGCCGTCTGGAGATCATCTTGGCCCTGACCCGCGAGATGGGGGTCAACCTGGCCGGGGTGGAGGTGATCTTGAACATGCGCGAGCAGATGGAGCGCATGCAAAAGGACATGGACCACGCCCTGGAGGTCGTCCGCCGGGAGTTCCGGAGCCGCCGTGCCAACGACGCCCGCCAGCACGCCCTCGTCAAGGTCCCGGACGCGCCTCTGGCGCGCCGCGAGTAGCCGCTCGTCTGCGCCAGGGCTCGTCACCGCCAGGCTAGGCAGCGATCTCCGTGACGACGGTGGGTGGCTCGATCAGGTGCCGCTTGACGCTGCACTGGTCGATTGCCCGCAGGATCGCTTTCCTGTAGCGGTCGGGAAAACCTTCGGGCAGGCGCAGACGGATCCGTAGCGTGGAGATCCGCCGGGCCTCCCGGTCCCGCACCGGTTCCAGGGTGAGGCCGAGACCGTCGGTGTCGATCCCACGCTCCTCACAGAAACGCGCCGCGTAGTAGCCGCCGCAGGTGGCTACGGAGGCGAGGAACAGGTCAAAAGGCGCCGGTCCGGAGCCTCCTCCGCCGGCCTTTTCGGGCTGATCGGTATGGATGGTATGGCCTTTGAAATGGGCATCGACGGCGGCGCCGCCGGGGAAGGTTACGTCCATGAGCATCGCTTCTTCCTCCAAGGTGGTCTGAGGAGCCGTCCGTGCCTTCGTCTTGGGGCTCGGACGTCCTCACCCTGAAGGATGCGGCGAAGGGGAGATCGGTCACCGGGGGCTCTCTTCCGGCCCCCTCTCCCCCGGCACGATCCTGCGCCGTGCCGAGGAAGCGCGCCGGGGGAGAGGGTTGGGGTGAGGGGCCGACGGCAAAGCCCGGCGACGGTTCCGGAGGCCTGCCGCTCACGAGCGGCACCCTGGCTCCCGCCGGAAACACCGTTCGCCGAGCCGCTTGGCATGGGCCTCCCGAGCGCTTTCCGAGCGCCGTGCTGCCTCCCGCCGACGGCAGCCGCCGCCACTCCAAGGTGCGAAAAACCACCGAAAATCAAGGGTTTGCCGGTGTTTGGCGACCTGGCACGGCCATTGCTGTAAGGGCTCTCAACGGAGAACGAAACCCAAACAAGTTTCCAAAGGAGAGAGCCATGACCAAGAAGACCACCCTCGTTTCGACCCTGATCGCCACCCTGACGCTTTTCCTCGCCACGCTCGCCGGTGCCCAGCCCCAGCTGAGCTCCACCGAGCTCTTGTTGCCTTCCTT
>CBDUYN010000286.1:0-8166 GCA_965371445.1 uncultured bacterium
TACCCTTCCCGGGACCCGGAAATGCCGTCCGAGTTTTTCAGGTACCCTTCCCGGGACCCGGAAATGCCGTCCGAATTTTTCAGGTACCCTTCCCGGGACCCGGAAATGCCGTCCGAGTTTTTCAGGTACCCTTCCCGGGTCCCGGAAATGCCGTCCGAGTTTTTCAGGTACCCTTCCCGGGTCCCGGGGACACGACCCAAAAAACTCAGCCGCCGTTTCCGGGTCCCGGAACGCCACCCGAAAACCCGGCCTTCAGGGACAATCGAGCGCGACGACGCCTCCCGCGGCGTCGCGCAAAGCCAGGCCCCGGCGAAACGTCACGATCCCCTCGAGGACGCGGCCCTCCGCGTCAAGGAGCCGCGGTCCGCCGCGCCGGCCGAGCGCGGTCGCGTCGACCACGAGGACCGCGTCGTCGTCGCCGCCGAATCCGTCGCCCTTCAAGTCCAGCGTCACGGTCTCGCCGAGGTGGATCTCGCCGATCCCCTTCGTCTTCTCGAAGGTCTCGAGGTCGACCGAGATGTGGCGGACCTTGCGGTCGAAGGGAATCAGGGTCTCGCGCTCCTCCACCTGGCCGTTGCCGTTGCGGTCGATCCACAGGTAGAGGTAGCGCCAGTAGCGGTCGGCGACGTCGACCTTGCCGTCGCCGTTCTCGTCAAAAGCGAGGAGCGTGTTGCACGAGCGTCGGCGGCGGCGGCGGGGCGGCGGAGGTGGCGGTGGTGGCTCGACAGCCGGCGGCTCGACGGCCGGCGGCTCCGCAGCCTCGGCGGTGTGCACCGCCCGCTCCTCGGCAAGGCGCTCCCGCAGGTGAGGAGGCAGCTTGGCCAGGAGCTCGTCGAGCCGGTGGCGAAGCTCCCGGATCTCCGCCAGGAGCGCCGCCTGCTCAGGCGTCGGCTCCTGGGACGCCGTGGCCGGCGCCAGCAGGCAGAGGAGGACGGGACAGAGGACGAGGGCGCTTCGCAGGCTCATTGGGCAAGCAATCTACTCTGTGCGGCTCGCGATGTACATCCCAGACGGCTGGTCAACCGCGCCGCGTCCGGCGTATGATGAGGGGTCTTACGTCAACTACCCATCCAGACACTGAAAAATGAGGACGATTTATCACGAATTCGAGTCCCTCGAACACCTCCTCGCCAACCGTCTGTTGCCCGGCGGCGGCGATCGTCCGATCCGCTTCGTGGTCTTCGGCGGCACGGGAGCCGTGGGCGGCTCCACGGTCCTGGAGCTGTGCCGGTTGATCCTCGCTTCGCCGCGCTACCGCGAGCGGCCGTTCACCGGCGAGCTCTACGCCACCGGTTCCTCCGAAAAGGAGATCACCAAGTTCGCGAGCCGCCTCTACATGGCGCTCGAAGGCCGCCACGAGATCGAAAAAGTCGAGCCGCGCCGCCACTACCGGATCGACGGACGCATCGACCTGCGCTTCTCGCTCCTGCGCCTCGCTCTGCCTCACGACCTGCGCGAGCACACCCTCGCGGCACGCCAGGAGGCAGGCGACGCTTTCGACCCCGAAGAAGCGCTCGCCGCCTACTTCGAAGCTCAGCCCCGGCCTTTCCTGGAGTACGTGGAAGGGCTCGGCGACGACGAGCTCTTAAACGCCGTCGTGGTGGCGATCCCGCTGCCGAGCGTGGCGACCTACACGCTGGAGACGATCGACGGCCTCGCCGGCGAGCTTGAGCTCGACCACCGGACGGCGCAGCGCGTCAAGACGAGCTACTTGAAGACTTTCATCCGCGGCCTCGCCGTCATCCAGCAGCGCTACGCCCGTCACGTGGTCATGGCCCATACGACCGCCGTCGGCGGCATGTACCGGGTCGACGGGGGCGCCGCCGAGATCCGGCTGGGGTTCGCCCACTCGGCCCTCGGCAAGAAGCTCGTCGACAAGAAGTACTTCGCCGACGAGCTGACCCAACTCTACATCGACCACGGCTTCTACGTCCTGGTGACGGCGGCGGCGATCGGCATCGACGCGGTGGACTTCAACGTCCGGTTGCCGCTCGACCGGGGCGTCGCCAACGCGCTCCGCGCGGCGATCGACGGCGCGGGCGAGGAGCCGCCTCTGCCGGCGGCCGACCTCGAGACGGGGTCGATCCTCCTCTATCCGTCGAAGCTCGTCCCCTTCGCCGGCGACGGCGAGGCCGAGGGCGAGCGCCTCGTCTTCGGCGCCGGCAAGGAGCTCACCGTCGAGGCGGTGATCCGCTCGGGCGAGAACGGCCTTTTTTCCGTCGCCAACTGCGTCGCGCTCTACAACGTGATGAAGGTGGCGATCCCCGAGGAGCTGGCGATGGTGCTGGTGCGCTTCGCGCTTTTCGGCCCGGAGCGGCGCCGGGGCTGGTTCGACGACAAGCTCTGCTACTACGCCGAGACCGAGAACGCCCACTTCGCCATGCGCCTCCTGGACAGCTACCCGCAGCTGCACCGCGCCCACTTCGGCGCGTTTGCCGTCCAGGCCTACCAGGCCCTGGGCTCCTCGACCCACCAGGCGCGGCTCCACGAGCTGGGGCTCGTGCTCCTGCTGCTGCGGCTGCGCGAGCTGGGCGAGAAGTTCGCCGACATTCCCGAGCAGGAGCTGGCCGACGGCCTCTCCGATCTCGACACCTTCTTCTGGAAAAGGACCCGGATCCCCACCTACGAGGACCTGGAAGGGCTGCAGGCCAAGGATCTCGCCAAGGCCCTGGGCCAGCTCTGCGAGACCGACTCGATGGAGGACGCGGGGCATCTCCTGGGCTACGACCCGCGGCGCCAAGGCGTGCGCGAGCGTGGGCGGGAGCGATTCCTGGCGCGCCTGGCCACCCGCATCGGACGCTACCTCCGGACCGTCACCTCGCTCGGCATCCCGATCCTCTACGAGAGCCCCTCGGCCGGCGGCGAGGTACGGATGCTGGTGGGACCCTACGTCGCCCCCCTCGACATGGCGGTGACGAGCACAAGCGACGTCGACCGGGAGCTGCGGCGGATCGCCAGCGCCAACGGCGTCTCCTACGAGGTGGCGCGCGACTGGGTGATCACGAACAACGGCTTCGTCGACCTGCGTCCCCACGCCCTGGGCAACGCCGCCAAGGAGCCGGGGCCCAAGCTCCATGAGCAGGTCTCGGCCATGACCAGCGTCGAGGAGCTTGAGGCTTGGCTCGCAGACCTCAAAGTCGGCTCCTACTTCACGACTTGCGGCCTCGTCGCCCTGGAGCACCGGCTGCGGCGGCTCTACGAGAACGTCCGCCAGCGCCGCATCCAGCTCGGCACCTGGGAGACCTGGAAGCACCTCTTCCCCCAGGACGGCGACGGACGCTTCATCCTCTCGCCGGGGCTGATCGAGACCGTCCGCATGTACCAGGAGGGCCTGGGCAAAGTCACCGGTATGGAGGACCTGTGGCCCAGCTGGGGCTACTGAGGGATCCGACGGGCGGTCGGCGCCGCGGTCTGCGAATAGGCCGCCGCGCCGTGCCGTAGAGGTAAGGTCGATGATGAGCGCAATCGCCGAATTCTTCCAAGCCGCCTTCACCATGCCGACGCTGGTGTTCAGCGTGCTGCTCCTCCTGGTGATCGTCTACTGGTCGATCTCGCTGCTCGGCATCTTCGACCTCGAGATGCTCGAGGGCCTCGGCGAGGTGGCCGAGATGGCCGACGCCGCCGACGCGGCCGAGGGATGGATCGAGGATGCGCCGAGCTTTCTTGGCAAGGTGGGTTTCGGCGACCTGCCTCGTTCGATCACGTGGAGCCTCATCGTCGCCTTCGGCTGGGTCTTCAGCTACGGCTTGAACGCCTTCTTTCCGCAGGTCCGCGAGCTCGCGATGCGCGGTCTCGCCCTGGGGCTCGCCGTCGGCGCCGTCTCGCTCGTCTTGGGGGTCGGCGCCACGGCGCTCGCCATCCAGCCGTTGCGCAAGCTCGCCGAGGCCAACGCCGGAGTCGTCCGCGAGGAGCTCGTGGGCCGACTCTGCACCGTCAAGACCGGGCGAGTCGACGGCCGCTTCGGCCAGGCCGAGGTCGACAAAGGCGCCATGCTCGTCCAGGTCCGCGCCGAGGAACCCAACGTCTTTAGGAGCGGCATGAAAGCGCTCATCTTCGAATACGACCGCAAGCGTGAGGTCTTTTTGATCACGCCCTACGAGGAGAAGCTGTCCTGACGGAGCAAGCTCCGGGGACCCTGGTCTAACAGCAGTCGCGATAGATGCAAAGAATCGCTGACATAGGAGCAAAGCTATGGCTTTTGGATTGATCAAGACAGATCAGGGAAAGGCCCTGATTCGCACACGGGTCGGCGCCAAGGAACCCGAGGTCTTCTTCACCGGCACCTGGGTTTGGCCCGTGATCCACAAGCTCGAGCAGATGGACATCTCGGTCAAGACGATCGAGATCGACCGCAGCGGCAGCGACGGTCTGATCTGCAAGGACAACATCCGGGCAGACATCAAGGTGACCTTTTTCGTCCGGGTCAACAAGACCCAGGACGACGTCATCAAGGTGGCTCAGGCCATCGGATGTGCCCGCGCTTCGGACCAGAGGACCATGGAAGAGCTTTTCGCCGCCAAGTTCTCCGAAGCCTTGAAGACCGCCGGCAAGGCGCTCGACTTCGTCGACCTCTACACCATGCGCGAGGAGTTCCGCGACGGCATCATCAACGTGATCGGTACCGATTTAAACGGCTACTCTCTCGAAGACTGCGCCATCGACTACCTCGAGCAGACGCCGATGTCGGCGCTCGACGAGAACAACATCCTGGACGCCCAGGGCATTCGCAAGATCACCGAGCTCACGGCCATCGAGCATGTGAAGACCAATGACTTCGAGAACAACGAGAAAAAGCGCATCACCCAGCAGGACGTCGAGGCCGCCGAGGCGATCTTCGAGCTCGAGCGCCAGAAAGCCGACGCCCAGGCCAAGCAGCAGCGCGAGATCGAAACCGTCAAGGCGCGCGAGCAGGCCGAGACCTTGAAGGTTCAGCAGGAGGAGCGGCTCAAAGCCGAGACCGCTCGCATCAAGAGCGACGAAGACATCGCCATCCAGGAAGAGAACAAGCAGCGCCAGGTCGAGGTGGCGCAGAAAAACCGCGAGCGGGTCATCGCCGTCGAGTCGGAACGCGTCGAGAAAGACCGGGCTCTCGAGATCATCTCCCGCGAGCGTGAGACCGACCTCCAGCGCATCGCCAAGGACAAGGAAGTCGAGAACGAGAAGCGCGAGATCGCCATCGTCATCCGTGAGCGCATCGCGGTGGAAAAAACCGTGGCCCAGGAGGAGGAGGCGATCAAGCGTCTGCGGGTGGTCGAGGAGGCCAACCGTACCAAGGAAGCGTTGGTAATCGCCGCCGAGGGCGAGGCCCAGGAAGCGCTGGTCAAGGACATCAAGGCCGCCGAGGCCGCCGAGCAGGCCGCCGGCCACTTCGCCAAGGAAAAGGTGGCGCTCGCCGAGGCCGAGGCCCAGGAGAAGCTCATCCAGGAGACCAAGGCCGCCGAGGCCGCCGAGGAGGCCGCCAAGTTCAAGGCCCGCGAGAGGATCACGCTCGCCGAAGCGGAGCTCGAGACCACGGACCGCCAGGCCAAGGCCAAGGTCCGCATGGCCGAGGCCGACTTCGAGGCCGCCGAAAAAGAGGCCGAGGGCAAGAAGCGCCTCGCCGAGGGCGTCCAGGCCGAGTCCGCGGCCAGCGGCCTCGCCCAGGTCCAGGTCAAGGACTCCGACGCCGACGCCACCCAGAAGCTCGGCCTTGCCGAGGCCAAGGTGCTGCGCGAGAAAGGCCTCGCCGGCGCCGACGCGGTCGGCGCCAACATGCAGGCCGAGGCGCTCGGCATCCGCGAGAAGGCCAAGGCCATGGCGGCGTTCGACGAGCGCAGCCGCCAGCACGAGGAGTACCGTCTGCGCCTCGAGATGGAGCGCGCCGTCGACCTGGCCGCCATCGAGGCCCGTCAAAGGGTCGCCGAGGCCCAGGCCACGGTCCTCTCCGACGGCTTGAAGAACGCCACGATCGACATCGTCGGCGGCGAGTCGATTTTTTTCGACCGCCTGGTCCAGGCGATGTCGGCCGGCAAGGCCCTCGACGGATTCATCAGGAAAAGCGACCAGGCCCAGACGCTCCTCGCCGACTACCTCGAGGGCCGCTCGAGCTTCACGGGCGACTTGAAGGAAGTCCTCTCGGGGCTCTCCTCGGGCGACCTCCAGAACCTGAGCGCCGCGTCGCTGCTCGCCAAGCTCGCGAGTGGCGGCGGCGAAAAGAGCGTCCTCGGCGAGGTCGCCAAGAAAGTCGTCGGCGAGCCGGAGACGGAGTAGGAAGACTTCGTTCCTTCGGGACTTTCGGCTTCCAGGAGGATGCGGCGCAGCATCAGCAGCGCGGAAATGTTGTGCTGGACGTAGTCGATGCGGATCTCGAAGTTGGTCAGGCTGCGGCGGAATCCCCCCAGGGTGCGCGCCGGATCGCGGACGTAGAAAGCCGTCTCCGGGAGAAACTGGGTCCGGAGCTGGAAGCCGACGCCGAGCCGGAGGGCCTCGAGAAGCGCCACGGCTTCCTGCGCGCTGCCGAAGTCGCGCGCCAGCAGATAGGCGGCGCCGAGGCCTTCGGAGCGGGTGGCGGTGGGGGTGGAGCGCGGCGGCGTATAGTAGCTGCCGAGCCAGTCGGGGAACCGGGGATCGCCCTGGCGTTGGCGGCCGAGGATGGCCTCGGTGATGCGCGAGGCGTGTTTCAGGTACAGCGGGTCGGGGCGCAGTCGATAGAGCTCGTTCAAGGCATAGAGCAGCCAGTGGTCGTGGTCGAGCTCCACGGTCGACACCTTTCGGTCGCGGACGTTGATCAGCCAGCGCGCCCCGCGCTCGGCGGCGTCGAGCCAGTCGGGGTCGGGATCGGGCCGGCGCACCAGCGCCAGCAGCGCCTCGCCGGGGTAGTAGCCCGAGACGAAATCCGACACCTCGCCTGCGGGCTGAAGCTGCTTGTGGATCTTGAACTCGCCGTCCTCGCCCTGGGTGAGGACGATCCAGCGCCCGAGCTCGTCGATCAGCCGCAAATGACGGCGCTCGCCGGTGACCGCAGCGTGCTTGGCGAGGGCGATGATCGCGAGGGCGTTTCCCCCCAGCTTTACCTCACCTTCGTCGACGATGCACGCCGTCTCGGCCTCAGCCACCCGGCAGCGGGTGAGGAGCTCCTTGCGGAGGTACCCGAGGGCCCGCTCGGCCGCCGCCAGCAGGCCACGGTCGCCGGTCACCTCATAGAGCTCGAGCATGGAGTAGAGGGTGCCCGCGTGACGTAAGGCGTTGTACTTTTCCTTGGCCTCGTTCGTCTTGGGGAGGAAGGAGTAGACGAAGCGTCCGTTCGCCTCCACCGACCGCATGAGGTAGCTGCCGCCGAGCTCGGCGTGACGGAGAAGCTCCTCGGGACCCGGCTCGCCGTGGCGCCGATGTCCACGGTAGAGGGGAACGACTTCCCGGCCGTCGGCGAAGTAGCTGGAGGCGGAGAAGCGATAGAAGGAGAGGGCCGCCGACCCGGCCAGCCGGTCGAGCCGCCCGCGTGCCCCCGCCGCCCGCGGCCGCTTGCGGACGTTCTTGAGCCGCAGCAGCTGATCGCTGTTCACCAGGGTGTAGGCCACGAGCTCTTCGGCCAGGAAGGCGAGGGCGACGTCGCGCTCGAAGGCCAGTCCGTAGAGGCTGCGCTCGAGGCCCAAGGGCTTCTTCGGATCGACCTGCTCCCGCCGGTGGACTTCGCGCACCAGGTCGACTTTGATCCACCGCGGCACGAAGCCGTCGTCCATCAGGGTTGTGACTTCTTTGCGCAGTCGCCCGGCGGCCTCGGCGGCGCCGCGACCCGCGGCGCTCACCACCCGCGCCGCGGTGACGCCGTCGCTCAAGGAAAGGAAAAAGATCCGCGGCGCGCGGTCGGCGGCGAGACTTGCCGGGAGCTCGCCGGAGCTGGTGGCGAGCGCCGCAGCGGCCAGGTAGCGGACCAGCTCCTCCTCGGCCTCGGCCGCCAGGGGCTCGACCCCGGCGAGCTCGTCGAACCAGACGGCCGAACCCGGCGTCGGCGAGGGCCCCTGGGCGATCGCCACGAAGGTGAGCAACCCGGCGGCCACCGTTCCAGCCGCCACGGTTCGGATGCTTCTCGGGAAATCGCTCAGAGGTCCCATCGCAGACCGAAGATCACACGGGCCAAGGGTCAGGCGCTAGTCGTCATCATCATCCGTCGTCATAGTCGTCGTCGTC
>CBDUYN010000287.1:0-7946 GCA_965371445.1 uncultured bacterium
GGGGATTTTCTTGGCAGGCGCAGCCTGCCGGATCTATGCCCTACAGGCTCCTAGTTGGCCTACCCGACAAAAGGGCAGGCTACCCCTGATTCCCTTTGCTCTTCGCCACCCAGATCTCCTGGATCATGGTCCAGTCCTCGATCTGGCTCGGCATCCGCTCGCCTTCCTTGGGCAGGTAAAAGGGCTCCTGGAGATACCAGGGCAGCTCGACGATCCGCGCCCAATGCTCGTCGAACTTCTTCTCCGGCTCGTTGCCTTCGACGAAGAACTCGTTCAACGGGATGCCGGGCGAGCCTGCGGTGAAGAGCAAGCCGGTCCGCGACTCGACGACGCGCTCGCCGATTCCCGGCGGCCGCTCAAAAGTCTCGCCCTCGACGATCCAGCCCTCCTTGATGCCCCGGCGCACGAGGGTCGTCCAGATCGGCAGGGCCGCCGCGGCGCCCGTGGCCCCGCGGCCGATGCGGCGCTTCTGGTCGTAGCCGACCCAGGAGAGGATCGTCAGGCGCGGCGTATACCCCACGAACCAGGCGTCGGTGTAGTCGTCGGTGGTGCCGGTCTTGCCGGCCAGGTCGAGCTCGATCCTGGAAAGACCGTAGGGACCGCTCGCCGCCGTGCCGCGCACCGCCACGCCTTTCAGGATCTGCGTCAACACGTAGGCCTGGCGGGGGTCCATCGCCTGGTGAGCACGGGGCATGTGCTCCTGGAGCACGCGGCCCTCGCTCGTCGAGATCCTCTCGATGAGATAGGGCTCGACGTAGATCCCCCGATTGACGAACGTCGTGTAGGCCGCCGCCAGCTCCATGGGCGAGAGGTCGGCCGCCCCCAGCGCCAGGCTCGGATAGGGAGGCAGCTCCGAGCGTAGGCCGCAGCGGCGGGCGAACTCGATCACCGTCGGGATGCCGACGAGATCCATGAGCTTGACCGAGGAAACGTTGATCGACCCCTCCAGGGCCCGGCGCAGCGTCGTGATGCCGTAGTACTTGCGGTAGTAGTTGCGCGGGCTGTAGCTCTCCCGGTTGTCGGCGCCCAGGAACACCGCCGGACCGTCGAAGATCGTGTCGGCGGCGGTAAAACCGTTCTCCAGGGCGGCGCCGTAGATGAAGGGCTTGAAGGCCGAGCCCACCTGACGCCTCGCCTGGGTGGCGCGGTTGAACTCGTTGCGGTCGTAGTCCCAGCCGCCGATCATGGCGCGGACCGCACCGGTCGCCGACTCGATCACCAGCACCGCGCCCTCCAGGACCGGCTCCTGCTCCAGGTGCAAGACGAGCTCGCCGCTTCGCTCCTCGCCGGCCTCGAAACGGAACCAGGCGACGTCGCCGCGCTTCAAGAGCTGATCGGGCCGCGAGCGTTTCGTCCACTCGATGCCCGACCTGCCCAGCTCGTAGACCCCCATGTCGATCTTGACCTGCGCCGCTTTCGCCGTCGACTCCAGGACGATCCCCTCGTACCACTCGCCAGGGACGATCTCGCCGCCGGTCCATGACGGCAGCTCTCGGTTCTCCAGGTCCTCGTCCTCCATGTGCTCCTTGGCGCCGCGCCAGCCCTTGCCGTGGTCGAGGCGCACGAGGCCTTCGCGCAACGCGTCCTCCGCCGCGCGCTGGATGGCGGGGTCGAGCGTCGTTTCGACGACGAGGCCGCGGTCATAAAGCGCCGTCGTCCCGTAGGTCGAAGCGAGGTAACGGCGCACCTCTTCGGCGAAGTAGGGACCGATCTGGCGCTCGCGGCGCCGCGGCACCACCAGGATCGGCTCGGCCACCGCCGCGTCGTGCTCCTCCCGGGTGATGAAGCCGGTGACCAGCATCCGCCCCAGGACATGGTTGCGGCGCTTCTTGACCTCCTCGGGACGGGTACGGATCGCGAAGTAGGACGGACGGTTGGGGATCCCGGCGAGCGTCGCCGCCTCGACGATCGTCAGCTCGCCGACCGACTTGTTGAAGTAGTCGCGGGCCGCCGCCTCCATGCCGTAGTTGCCGTGGCTCATGTTCTGGAGGTTCGCCCACAGCGTCAGGATCTGCTGCTTGGAGTAGCGCTTCTCGAGCTCGACGGCGAAGAAGGCCTCCTCGACCTTGCGCTTCCACTCGCGCTTGCGATGCAGGAAGACCTGGCGGGCGACCTGCATGGTCAGCGTCGAGGCGCCTTCCTTGGTCTCTCCGGCGCGCAGGTTCGTGTAGGCGGCCCGGAAGATCCCCTTCAGGTCGATGCCGCCGTGCAGGTAAAAACTCGCGTCCTCGGAGGCGACGATCGCCTGGCTCAAAAGCTCCGGCATCTCGTTGGCCTCGATCAGGATGCGGTTCTCCCGCGAGTAGGTGCGAAAGACCTCGCCGCCGCGATCGCGCACCTGGGTCACCAGGCGGTGCTCGAACCGCTTCAGGCTCTCGACCTCGGGTTTCTTGATCGTCGCCCCGACGACCACCCCGGCGCCGACCGCGAGCAGCCCCGTCACCGCCGGGAACACAAACCAGACGAGGATCCGGCGCAGCCGGGTCTTGCGCCCGGGAGGCTGGGGGTTGCGCGGCGGCGGCTGGCGGTAGAGGTTTCTGTCCGCCTCGGCGGGGGAACGCGAAAGCTGGGGGATCGGGTCGTACTCCATACGCCAGAGTATAGTACGCTCCCCCGTCATGCCCGAATTCCAACTGGTGTCTCGTTTCTCTCCGCAGGGCGATCAGCCCGAAGCCATCCGCCAGCTCACCGAGCGGATCCTCGCCGGCGACAGGCACCAGGTGCTGCTCGGCGTCACCGGATCCGGCAAGACCTTCACCATGGCCAAGGTCGTCGAGGCGGTCAACCGGCCGACGCTCGTCCTGTCGCACAACAAGACCCTCGCGGCGCAGCTCTACCAGGAGTTCCGCTCGTTTTTCCCGCACAACGCGGTCGAGTACTTCGTCTCCTACTACGACTACTACCAGCCCGAGGCCTACGTCCCGCAGAGCGACACCTACATCGAAAAAGAGACCTCGGTCAACGAAGAGATCGACGCCCTGCGGCTCCGGGCCTCGAAAGCGCTCCTTGAACGCAGCGACGTCCTGATCGTGGCCTCGGTCTCCTGCATCTACGGCCTGGGCGCTCCCGAAACCTTCCGCGGCATGCTCCACTTCTTCGAGCTCGGGAACGAGGACGGCATGGACGCCGTCCTGAAGCGCCTCGTCGAGATGCAGTACGAGCGCACGAACCTCGACCTCTACCCCGGAGCGTTCCGCGCCCGCGGCGACGTGCTGGAGATCCTCCCGGCTTACGACGAGGCGGGCCTGCGCGTCGAGTACTTCGGCGACGAGATCGAGCGCATCACCCGCATCGACGTCCTGCGCGGCGCGGTGCTCGAAGAGGTCGAGCGTGTCTCGGTCTATCCCAAGACCCACTACGTGACCCCGAAAGAGCAGCTCCTGCGTGCCATCGAGACGATCTCCGCCGAGCTCGACGAACGCCTCGCCGAGCTCGAGAGCCAGGACCGGCTGCTCGAGAGCCAGCGCCTCGAGCAGCGCACGCGCTTCGATCTCGAGCTGTTGCGCGAGATGGGCTTTTGCCACGGCATCGAGAACTACTCGCGCCACCTGAGCGGAGGAAGGCCCGGCGAGCCCCCGCCGACGCTCCTCGACTACTTCCCCGACGACTTCCTCCTCGTCGTCGACGAGAGCCACCAGACGATCCCCCAGGTGCGGGGCATGTTCAACGGCGACCGCTCCCGCAAGCAGACGCTCGTCGACCACGGCTTCCGTCTGCCGAGCGCGCTCGACAACCGGCCCTTGACCTTCGAGGAGTTCGACGCCCGGGTCGGCCAACGCGTCTACATCTCGGCCACCCCGGCCGACTGGGAGCTCGAGCAAACACTCGGCGTCGTCGTCGAGCAGCTCATCCGTCCGACCGGGCTCCTCGATCCCGCCATCGAGGTGCGCCCGGCCCGTGGCCAGATCGACGACCTGCTGGAAGAGGCCCAAAAGGTCGCCAAAGGCGGCGAGCGCGTGCTGGTCACGACGCTCACCAAGCGCATGGCCGAGGAGCTGACGCAGTACATGACGGAGCTCGACATCCGCGTCCGCTACCTCCACAGCGACATCGACACGCTGGAGCGGGTCGAGATCCTAACGGCGCTACGCAAGGGCGAGTTCGACGTCCTGGTCGGGATCAACCTCCTGCGCGAGGGGCTCGACTTGCCCGAGGTCTCGCTCGTCGCCATCCTCGACGCCGACAAGGAGGGTTTCCTGCGCAGTGAAACGTCGCTCGTTCAGACCTCGGGCCGTGCCGCCCGCAACGTCGCCGGGCGGGTGATCTTCTACGCCGACCGGACGACCGACTCGATGCGGCGAGCCCTGGAGGAGACCCGCCGGCGCCGCGAGCGCCAGGCCCGCTACAACAAGGAGAACGGCATCGAGCCGCGGACGATCCTGAAGGACATCCACAGCCCCCTCGTCCAGATGTCGAACCTCGACTACTTTCCGGCGCACGGCAACCGCATCATGAAGCTCGCCCAGATGACCTCGGACCTGCCGCTGCGCGAGCAGATCTCGCGCCTGGAGAAAGAGATGAAGGCGACGGCGAAGCGTCTGGAGTTCGAGGAGGCGGCGGAGCTGCGCGACAAGATCCGCGAGCTGCGTCAGCTCCAGGTGTATTCCTGAGGCGGTGCCCGGGCTCGAACACACCCGGAGACGCCGTAGACACCCGGGGTTGAAACCCCGGGCTAGTGGCCCGTGTCGGCTTAAGTCGTTCATAGATAATCACTTAGGGTAGATTTCCGAAGCCCCTGGGCACAAATCCGGGTACAGTTGCCCGCAACCACCCCCAGCAATCCTCCAGACTCCCCGGCTGCCGCCAGCAGGAACCCATCCAGCGTCACGAGCTCGAGTCCGAGAAGTTGAGCCGAGTTGCCGATTTGGAGGGCGCCGGGACGGTTCTTCTTGTGCGGCTACGCCGGCCATGGCGTCGCGGTCCTACGAGGCGGGTGACTCCTGAATCCAGCGCGCCAGCCTCTGCTTGACGTTGGCCAGACGGTCACTCGACAAGCGACCGATCGAACCAAGGAACAGTCCTTGCTCAACGGCTGCCAGACGGGCGATCCTGATCAGACTCGTGTGCTTGAGCCCCGAGAGCTTGAAGTCGTCGTCCTTTTCGCTGACCACCTCGTCGAACCCGGAGATCTCCTGAGAGAGGTTCGAGGAAATCGGGCTGATCAACCAGTCGTCATGCCTGCCGGGCAACCTCCGGATCACGAGAGCCGGCCGGATCTTGCCAGGACCGCGATCGGTGTGCGGCGCCCTCAGCAGGACGATCTGGCCGTCCTGGACCATCAGAAGGCTTCCCGAAGATCTCCGCGGCTATAGATCTCCTCCTCGTCCTCCATGCCCCGCATGGCTTGAGCGAGCGAGAAGCTCGACCAGGCGTCCTCAGGGCCTTCGCGACTCTTCTTCGACCTGGTCTCGAGGAGCTCGACGAAATCGAGGACTTCAGCCTGAGCCTCCTCAGGAAGCCTCCGTAGGTGCTCGACGATTCTCTCAGCCAGGCCCATGATTTACCTCCAACGATGATTCTAGCCCTCTGTCGATCCGGGAGCAAATCGGTCTCGTCGCAGTTGGGTGGGTGACCGAGATCTCGTCTTCGGGTGGCCAGCCTCCCGCGCCAAAGGCGCGTCCTCTTGTAGGGCGCCCCGCGTCCTCGGCTAAAATCGAGCCAGAGGGACGAATGACCACCTACGACGTCTTCCTAAGCCACGCCAGCGGCGACAAGCCGACCGTCGAAGCCCTGGCTCGACGCCTGCGCGAGGACGGCATCGAGCCCTTCCTCGACAAGTGGCACCTCGTCCCCGGCAAGCCCTGGCAGGAGGCCCTCGAGGACGCTCTCGAGAAAAGCCGCACCTGTGCCGTCTTCATCGGCGCGAAGCTCGGACCCTGGCAGAACGAGGAGATGCGCGCCGCCCTCGACGAACGTACCGGCAACGATGACTTCCGTGTCATCCCGGTCCTGCTGCCGGGCGCCCCCAGGCCGGACAAGAAGGGCCTGCCGCGCTTCCTGCGGCGCCTGACCTGGGTCGACTTCCGCGCCGGACCGGAGGACGACGACGCCTATCACCGGCTGCTCTGCGGCATCCGCGGCGTGGCGCCGGACGCCGGATCCGTCACCGCGACGCCGGCGGCGCCGCGTCCCTATCGCTCGATGGCCCCGGCGTCCGACCAGTTCGTCCACCGCCGCGAGCTCGACGCCGTCCGCGAGCTCCTCGTGGACGGCGCCGGCGGCACCGTCGGCATCACCACGGCGCTGCGCGGCGCGGGCGGCTTCGGCAAGACGGCTCTGGCCCAGGCCCTGTGCGAGGAGGAGGCGGTGCGCGCGGCGTACCCCGACGGCATCCTCTGGGCGCAGATGCGCGACGACGTGCGCGACGCCGACCGCCTCGCCGTCGTCCAGGACGTGATCCGCTTCTGGCATCGCGACGAAAAGCAGAGCTTCGAGACCCTGCCGGCCGCCGCCGCCCGCCTGCGGGAGGTCCTGGACGGCAAGCGCGTCCTCCTGGTGGTGGACGACGCATGGAGCTCGGCGGACGTCGAGCCATTCCGCGGCCTCGGCAGCGCCGCTCTCCTGGTGACGACGCGGGACGGCGGCACCCTGCCGGCCCAATGCCGGCGCGTCGACGTCGACGCCATGCAGCCCGGCGAAGCGGTGAGCCTGCTGGTCTCGGGCCTCGACACGGGCGGCGTCGGACGTTTCAAAGCCCTGGCGCGCCGCCTCGGCGAGTGGCCGCTCCTCTTGCGGCTCGTCAACCGGCAGCTGCGCGAGATCTTGGAGGACGAAGGGCGCGCCGTGGACGAGGCCCTCGACGCCGTCGAGGACGAGCTCGAGGCGTCCGGCGTCACCGCTTTTGACGTGGACGACGAAGAAGCGCGCGACAAGGCCGTGGAGCGAACGCTCAGCGTCAGCCTGAGGCGCCTCGAGGACCGCGAGCGTCAGCGCTTCCGGGACCTCGCCGTCTTCCCCGAGGACGCCGACGTGCCGCTGGACGTCCTGGAACGGTTCTGGGAGCTGCGGACCCGGGACGTCCGCCGACTCTGCAATCGACTGTACAGCCTCTCGCTCCTGCTGCGCTTCGATCGCAAGACGCGGACGATTCGCCTCCACGACGTGGTACGCCAGTACCTGGTGGAGGAGCACGACGACCTGTCCGGGCTTCACCGGCAACTGCTCAAACAGTGCCGTCCCCCCGGCGGCAGCTGGAGCGACCTGCCGGACGGCGAGACCTACCTGTGGCGTCACCTGGCGGTCCACCTCGCCGGAGCCGGCGAGTGGGCCGAGCTCAGGCGCCTGCTCCTCGACCTCGACTACCTCGAGGGCAAGGTGCGCACAGTGGGTGTCAACGCGCTGCTGGCGGACTATGACGTCCTGGCGACGGCTTTTCCCCCCCTCAATCCCCCCAAGGGGACGGTGGACGAAGCGCGGACGGTGCAGGAGGCGCTGCGGCTCTCGGCCCACGTGCTGTCACGGGATTGGGGCGCCCTCCTGAGGCAGGTACTCGCGGGGCAGGTCCTTGGGCGGTTGGGGCAGCTCCACGAGGCGGGGCTCCTGGAAAGGGCGGCGGATCGCGTGCTGCTGTGTCCACGGCACGTGAGGATGAACCGGCCCGGCGGACCTTTGATCCGCACGCTCGAAGGCCACGGCGACGGGGTCTCCGCGGTGGCGGTGCTGGACGAGAGGCGCGTGGTCTCGGCGTCTCACGACCAGACCCTGCGCGTGTGGGACGTCGAGTCCGGCGAGACGATCCGCAGGCTCGAAGGCCACACCTTAGGGGTCCTCGCGGTGGCGGTGCTGGACGAGAGGCGCGTGGTCTCGGCGTCTTTGGACGACACCCTGCGCGTGTGGGACATCGAGTCCGGCGAGACGATCCGCACGCTCGAAGGCCACACCGACAGGGTCTTCGCGGTGGCGGTGCTGGACGAGAGGCGCGTGGTCTCGGCGTCTTGGGACCGGAC
>CBDUYN010000288.1:0-7873 GCA_965371445.1 uncultured bacterium
AAGACCCGGATTCTCTGAACCCCCCTTTAGGAAAGGGGGGCAGGGGGGATTTCCCGGCAGGCGCAGCCTGCCGGATCTATGCCCTACAGGCTCCTACAAGCCCTCGGGCTCCTCGAACGCCACCGGCGCCCAGCGGACGACCTCGGGCGGATCGCGCTTGCCGGGGTCCGGGTGACGGTCGATCTTGACGATCGCCTCGGCGGCCCGGCCTCCGCCCCAGTAGGTGGCGCGGACCGTCACCTCGACGACGAGCCCCGAGATCTTTTCCGTCGTGACGGCCACCGTCCCGTCGCCGAAGGGCTCGACCTCGCCGCTGGCCTCGTAGTCGGGGTCCGACCAGAGGCGCGAAAGGGTCTCGGCGAGCCCCGCGTCGAGGAGCGAGCGGAGCTCGACGTCTCGCACCTCGTCGCGGTATTGCATGAAGCGCCGATTCAGTCCCATCGAGGTCAGGAGCGCTGCCGTCATCGCTACGATGAGGACGAAGAGCGCGACGATCATCACGTGGCCCGACTCCCTCGGGCGCCTGCCCCTCACCAGCCCACCCCGCCGCCGCCGCGCAGCGTGAGCACCAGGCTCTCCTGGTGCATCTCCCGCGGCGCGACGACGCGAAAGCCGTCCTTGGCGAGCGGTCCCGGACGGCGGGTCCGCAACCAGGTCAGCTGGATGAGGAGGGAGGGCTTGCCGGAGCCCGGGAGCCGCGTCCAGCCGAAGCTCCCGACCCCGTCGAGCACCGTCCGCTCGCCGCCGCCTTCCGGATCGTCGAGCCTGCGCCGCAGCCGGTCTCCCTGGAGGCCGTAGGTGATCCGGCGTTTTCCGGGCAGGACGAGGAGCAGGTCCTCGTCCTTGTTGATGGCGCTGACAGCGGCGGTGACGTCGGCGCGTAGCTGTTTCAGGGCGACGGTCGCCTCCGCCTCGAGGATCCGTTCCTGCTCGAAGGCCATGTGGCGGAGCCCCGCCTGGAGAAGGGGCCCCGAGAGGAGGAGCGCGACGGTCAGGATGAGAATCGTCAGGACGAGCTCCAGGAGGCTCCATCCCGCCGTCCGCCGCGGCCTGCCGCTTCTCACGCCGTTTCTCATGGGATGAAGACCAGGGTCTCGATCTGGCGGTCGTATGGCCGGCCGCCGACGTTGTAGCGTACCTTGAGCGTCAACCGGCGGAGGCTGCGTCCCGGCTCGGCCTCGACTTGTGCCCACATCCGCAGTCCCTGGGCTGCCGCCGTGGCCGACGGCAGCCCCGAAAGGTCGATCTCGGCCTCGTCCTGCGGCAGGTAGGGGCCGGAGCGGATCGCCTCGAGCTGGATCTCCAGCAGGCGCGAGGCCTCCCGGTGGGCCTCCAGGCGCCGCTCGATGCGCGGCGCCTCGACGACGAGGATCATCGTCCAGAGGATGGCCACCGCCATGAGCGTCAGCGCCACGAGGACCTCCAGGAGGGAGGCTCCACGCTGCCGTCGGCCCGAGGGTCTGTGGTCGCCGCACGTCATCTCAGGGTTAGTCTATCTTCCGAGGAGGCGTTTGCCGCCGGGCGTCGACACGGACGACCGGCGGTGTCAGAATATCGGGACCTTCCGGGGCGGGGCTTCCTGGCCGGCTTCGGTGAACCGCAGCGGGAGAATCATGAGCCAGCAAGACCACGAGAAGCCTTCCGTCAACGACGAGGCCATCGAACGGATCCACGCCCTGCAGGACGAGATCTTCGAGCGCGAGGAGAAGATCTTCGAGCTGGTGGACTCCTTTGAGGAGCACCCGGCGATCGTCGCCGCGGTGGAACGGCACAAGGAGAACCGGCAGATGCGCCTCATCGCCAACCTGAAAAAGGACTGGGACACGCTGCTGAGCCGCAGCCGCGCCGTGACCGAGAACGACATGGAGATTACCGCGGCCCTCGTCCATTTCATGGGCGACTTGCTGGCCGTGCAGTCCGACGGTATTGCCGAGAGGTGGATCGAGCGCCTCGAGGACCACCTGGAAAAACACCGGGCGCAGGTGAGCTGAGCCGGTTTTCCACTCCGATGGACGTCCCGCCAATCTTGACGCGTCGCCTCCGGCAGGGCCGGGTGATCCCGTTCGTGGGAGCGGGCGTCTCCATGGCCGTGCACAGGAAGGACGGCACCTGCCTCTTCCCGAGTTGGAAGGATCTCCTCCTCCTCGGCGCCGCCCGGTTGGCGAGCGAAGTCGGCGAGAAGCACGGGCAATTGGTCCGTCTCGTCCTGGAGGTGGACGGCGACTACCTCGGCGCCGCCCGACGTCTGCAACAACAGCCGGGCGACTTCTGGATCCGCTTCCTGCGCGACGAGCTCGATCCGAAGAGAGAGGACGTCGACGACGAAAGCCTCGCCCTCGCCCGTGCCGTCTGGAGCCTTGGCGGCCGGCTCGTCGTGACGACGAATTACGACCGCGTCCTCGAGTGGGCCTGTCCCGACGAGCTGCGCGGCGACCTCGACTTCTGGGACATTGAGGCCGTCGCCGAGCAGGCCAGGCTCCTCCAGGAAGGCGCCGCGACCCGGCCCACGGCCTGGCACCTCCACGGACGGATCGGCAACACCGCGGACCTCATTCTGACGACCGACGGCTACCAACGGCTTTACGGCTCCGATCGGGCCGAGGAGCGCTACCGCGCCGCCCGGGCGACGCTGCGGCATCTGCTCACCTCCCACTCCTTCCTCTTCGTCGGCTTCAGCCTCGACGACGCCAGCTTCGCCGCCGAGCTCAAGGGAGTCCGCGAGCTCTACCAGGGCTCGTCGGCGACGCATTACGCCCTCGTCCGCGCCAAGGACGAGAAGCGCGTCCGCGATCTCGGTGTCATGCCGATCCTCTACGAGGACCGCGCCGCCCTCCCGGCCCTCGTCGAGGAAATCGGACGCCAGGCCGCCGCCCCGGCCGACGCCTCGGCACCGGCCGTCCCCGACGAGCCGCCGCCTCCCGACTGGACGGCCTACCTCGATTCCGTCATCGACCAGACGGGACACGTCGAGATCCGCGGCATCTCGACCTCCTCGAGCGTCGAGGCGCCGCGTCATCCGATCGAGCGGTTGTACACGCCGCTGCGTAGCCGCGGCTTCCCGCATCGGCTGGAAGACGCGGAGCGTGGCGCCGCCGCCGAGGGCTTCGAGGCGTCGGGCTCCGAGGCGTCGATCAGTCTGGCGGAGCTTCTGCCACGCCACGACCGTCTGCTGATCGAGGGGCAGCCGGGGGCCGGCAAGACGACCTTCCTGCGTTTCGTCGCCGCCATGCTCGGCCGCGACGCCGCCGGACGTCCCTGCCCCGACGGCACGTCCTGGCGCCAGGTCTACCTCGGCCTCGACGACACCGAGCCGCCGCCGATTCCGGTCTTCGTCCGCTTGGCCGACCTCGTCCCGCTGCTGGAGAAACGCGACACGTTGCGTCAAGACGACCGCCGGTGGCTTCTCGACTTCCTGGAACGGACCTGCTCGGAGAACGACTTTTCCGTCTCCCGCGACGCCTGGCAGGACAGCCTCGAGGGCGGCACGGCTCTCCTCCTTCTGGACGGCCTCGACGAGGTCGCCGACGAGACGCTGCGCGTCCGTCTCTTCGACGTCTTCCGCGACGCCTGTCGGCGCTGGCGTTGTCCCATGGTCGTGACGAGCCGTCCGATCTCGACCGGCGAGCTACGCGACATGGGCTTTCGCCTCGCCACGATCGAGCCCTTCGGCGATGCGGAGATCGGAGTCTTCCTCGATCACTGGGTGACGGCCCTTCACGCCGCCGGCAGCGTCAAGGAGTTGGGCGGCGAGGGCGAGAAGTACCGCCGCGAGCTCCACCAAGCGATCACCGAGCGACCACGGGTGCGGCGCCTGGCGACCAACCCGGTCATGCTGACTTGCCTCTGTGTCGTCCACTGGAACGAGGGACGCCTCCCCGAGGGACGCTCGCGCGTCTACGGTGCCGTCGTCCGCTGGCTGCTGGTGGCACGCAAAGCACAGCGCAAGGAGGCGGGCTACGGCGACCGCTTCGCGCACCGGGCGCTGGCTCGTCTGGCGTTGGCCATGATGTGCGCGGAGGGCGGCAGGCGTACGGTCCTCGATTTGGAGGCCGCCGCCGTGGCGGTCGACGCCATGGCTGAACGCGAGCTCCCGGACGTCGATGCCCAGGAGCGGCGGCACCGTTCTCGGGATTGGCTGCGCTTCGAATGCCTGGGCAGCGGTCTCGTCGAGGAGGTGGCCGGGAACCGAGTGCGCTTCTGGCACCTGACGTTCCAGGAGTACCTGGCGGCCCTGGAGCTCGCCTGGCGCGGCGACGGCAAGGACCCGGCGTCCGACTGGTGGCCGGTCGTCGAGGGTCGGCTCGACGACGCGCAATGGCGCGAGACGGTGGAGCTCCTGCCGGGCTGCCTCTTCGACGAAGGCGGCGAGGGACGCGTCGACCGGCTGCTGACCCGGGTGCTGAGGCTGCGCGGTGAGGACCCCGAGCTGGCCGAGGAGGCGCGGGTGGCGGGGATCGTCGGACGGCTGCTTCAGCCGCTCTCGGTCTACGGCTATCGGGTCCGTCCGGAGGTGGCTTCGGTGTACGAAGAGTCGTTGGAGCGATCGATGGCGCCGCTGACCGGTACTGGTTTCCGGCGCCGTCCCGCAGCGGCAGCGTTGGCTTTCGGCTTGTGTGCCTCTCCCGCGAGCCTTGAATCTTTGAATCCTTGAATCTTTGGTCTTTTCTTCTCTTCTCTTTTTCCGGCGGGTCCAGGGCGGAGCCCCGGTCGCTACAAATTTGTCAGGTAGGTGACAATTTGTCAGGTAGAGCTCAGAGCTTGTCCCGCCCGAAGGGCGTCTGGTCCCCTCTCCCCGGCTAGAAGCCGTGAATCATGGCGAGGAAGATTGACCGGGGAGAGGGTTAGGGTGAGGGGGCCCCGGCGTACGTGGCGCGGAGGGTTCAGACTCCTTTTCATCCCTGGGGTTGGTTGCCGAGCGACGGCTGAGTCGTTCTTTCCTTCAACGCGCGGTGGATTTCGTCCATCACTGAGTCGATGTGCTGTAGCACTTCATGGTTCCAGAAACGAAGAACACGGATTCCGCACCTCTGTAGAACCTCCGTCCGGCATGCATCGTAGATTGCCTGTTTATTCGAGGCGTGTCCACCGCCGTCCACCTCGATGGCCAACCTGACTCCAGGGCAATAGAAGTCAAGGATGAAATCCCCGACGACATGCTGGCGTCGGAACTTGAAGCCTACACAGCGACGATTCCGGAGTTGCCTCCAGAGAGTCTTCTCGGCATCTGTGGATTTCTTGCGGCTCTCTCGGGCGAAAAGGGTGAGGGGGAGGTTGGACATGACGGGTTCCTCGCGAATTCGATTACCATTAAGATGATGATACCTTCGTTGGTGCTGTATGTCAAGTGATTCAGAAGAAAATATAAGTTGGCAGGCACGGACGGCTCGGCTCTCGACGGTTGTCCCCCCTCACCCTAACCCTCTCCCCGGTCAATCTTCCTCGCCATGATCCACGGCTTCCAGCCGGGGAGAGGGGACCAGAGAAGATAGAGAAGATAGTGACAAGAGTAGCCCCGTGTGGACGTTCGGTGCGCACCTACGCGTCCACCGTGCCGCCGACCCGGTCGTAATGCCTGCCTCTTTGTCAGGTAGCCGACAGATTTGTCATCTAGCCGACAGATTTGTCGACAAGATGACACTCAAAACATCACTTTGTCGACAAAAATGTCGTCATGATGACAATTTTGTCAACAAGATGACAAAATGTAGCGACCAGGGCTCCGCCCTGGACCCAAGAAGAAGACAAAGACCCGGAACAAAGATTCAAGAATTCAAAAATCAAGGCTCGCGGGAGCGGCACACAAGCCGAAAGCCGACGCTGAGGAAGCGGAGCGACGCCGGATCCCTGAGCCGGACGGCGGCCCGGAGGTTCACTGCCGGGAGGCTCCAGGCGCCGCCCCGAAGCACCCGGAGAAGATCTTCACCCTCACCGTCCAGGAAGGGATCCAGCGGTTCGTTTTCGCCGCGCTTGGCATACGCCTTCTCATCCCAGGCGTCGTGACACCACTCCCAGACGTTTCCAGCCTGGTCCAGATTTCCGAACGGTCCCTTGCCATCCGGGAAGGACCCAACCAGTGCGGGTTTGTCCTTCTTCCAATCCTGGCCGAAGCAGGCCCGTGAGTCGTCGGGCTCAGCGTCTCCCCACGGATACTCGCGGCTCTCGGGACCCCGCGCCGCGAACTCCCACTGCGCCTCGGTCGGCAAGCCGACCTCAAGGCCGCTCTTCCCGCCCAGCCATCGGCAGAACGCCTGAGCGTCGTGCCAGTTGACGCTGACCACCGGCTGTTCCGGCGTCGAGAAGCGCCGGTCGCGCCAGGTCGGCGGCTCCTCATGCCCGGTCTCCGCCAGGAAGAGCGTGTACTGCCGGTTGGTGACCGGCGTCTCGGCAAGCCAGAACGGAGAAATCCGGACATCGTGGATCGGTTCGCCAGCGTAGACGGCACGGCTTCCCATCTTGAATTGGTCGCCGGGAATCCAGAGGAAGCGCGTCTCGGTCAAGGGCTCCGTGAACGCACGGCCGACGACGGTTGCCGCGTCGACCGCCTTGGCCGCGACGATTCCGGCAAGCCTTTCGAGCCCGTTCCACGCCTCGTCGAGGACCAGCCAGGGCTCGAACCCCATCTCTTCCGGCGCCTCCGTCGCTTCGAATCCCGGCAACCGGACGGGAACGAGCTCACACTCCCGGCGCCGGAAGAGCCGGATCCAGCTCCGCAGGCTCGCCTCCTCCCAGGGACGCCGCGCCCCGACGACGACGGCCACCTGTCCGGTCCCAGCGAGCACCTCCTCGTCGACGTCGTCGTCGCCGTCCACCGGCAGCGTCCTCACGCGGAGCGCGCGGCGCTCCAGTCGTTCGCGAAGCTCGGCGGCGCCGTCCCCGTCGTCGTCATGGTGGATCACGAAGACGTCACAACGTTCCTCCGTCGTCCTCGTACGCTCCATCTCCTCCGCGATCTGGACGGCCAGCGCCCGGACGGTCCCGTCGTCGCTCGTCCGGAGCGCCTCGACCCGGGCCTTGAGCTCGGGATCGCGCCGGTCCCGCACCAGCCGCAGGACGGCGGCCTGCCTTGCCGCGTCGCGCTCGGGCGCGAGCCATTCGAGGAACGGCTCCAGCTCCACCTCCGGCGCCTCGTCGACGCAGGCGCGGACGACGTCGGCCCGTTCGAGGAGCGTCGCGGAGGCGAGCAGGCGTTTCATGAACGGGGTGAAGAGCCGTCGTCCCGGGAGCCCGATGGCGAGGAGCAGGACCTCCTGCCACCAGGGATCGCCGCAGCGCTCGCAAAGCTCGCCGAGCAGCTCGTCGCCGACGCTGGCCACCTGGAGCGCGGCCAGGTACTCCTGGACCCCGAGGTGCAGGAAGCCGTAACGCCGCGGCGCGAGCTCTTCGAGGACCCCGGCCTCGCGGTGCAGCCAGCGCAGCACCTGGAAAGCCGACTCCTGTCGTCCGAGCTGTTGCAGGCGTTCTTCGAGGTGGAGGAGCAGCTCCGGCTTCGAGAGGTCGTCGCGGCGTTCGGCGCGGTGGAGCTCCCAGGCCAGGGTGCGCAGCAGCGCAAGGGCGGTGTCGGCGTCGAGCGGCGGCTCCCAGGCGTCGCTGGCGGTGCGCTTCGAACGGCTCCACTGGCTGAGCAGGACCCGCAGGCACTGCTCGTAAAAAGCCACCCGCAGCCGGACGTCGCCGCCGCCGACGCCGACGAGGCTCAACCCGCGGTGGCGTTCGTGGGCCCAGTCGGCGTAGCGCCCGAGATCGGCCTCACTCATAGAGCGCCGCCGCTCGGTGCGCTAGGATTCCAGACATCTTCACAGATGGGTCAAATACGCAGCAGCTCCTTCCGGGAGGCGGCTCACTGGGCTACCTTAGGACTCGACCCCGGTGCGGC
>CBDUYN010000289.1:0-7832 GCA_965371445.1 uncultured bacterium
CTACCTGTGGGAGACGGGCTACCTGTGGGAGACGGGCTACCTGTGGGAGACGGGCCGGACGGAGCCGATGGCGATCAACGTCTGGGTGAGTCAGGAATGAGCACTCTGGGAATAACGGAGTACCCGGCCGGCATCCGGCCCCGAAGACACCACCGGTGCTACGAGCGCCGCGCCTGCCGCACTTCGCGCCGCAAATGCCGGGCACAGGGGTAAGGCCGACCACCGCTCCCACCCACGGATTTCTCGGAAAACCCTGATTTCTTACTGTGGTTTGTAAGGTCCCGGTCGGTATCCTGGGCCTTACGGTGGCGAGAGGGCATGGCACGACCGAGCCGTTGTCGGTCAACAGGTGACGAGTGAAGCGTAATCGGGTGGGGCTCGGAAACGCGAACGGACTCGGAGGTAGCGCTTGCCAAGACCACGAGCTGGGGATCATCGACGCGGTGGCGGCGGCGCTCGACGCCGGCCAGCTTCGGGACCTGGCCCGGGCCGACGGAGTCCGCCGGATCTACGAGGACCGCGCCGTCGAGACCAGCGGTAAAGGCAACGGGAATCAACGCTTGGGTCGAGCAGGAGTAGCGAGATGTTCAGAGAGCAGCCATCAAAGACCTTGAGGAAAAAGAAACGGGAAATGAGAGGCCTGTGGGCAGTCGGAGGGGTGCTCCTGGGTGTCGGGGTCTGGCTGGCGGTCTCGCCGCTTCCCGTGAGCCCGCCAGAAACCGATGAATCGGCCCGGGCGGTCATCGTCCAGGGCCAGGACGCGGCCGAAGTGGCCGAGGCGGTACGGAGCCTGGGCCGGACGATCACCCACAAGCTCGAGATTATCGATGCTGTCGGCGCACAATTGACCCAGAGCCAGTTGACCGCGCTAGGAGGACGCGAAGGTGTCTTGCGCATCTACCCCGATACGGAAGTGCTTCGCGCTGGCGGGCCAGCTCGAGCTCACCGCGCAGGTAGTAGACCTCGGCGATGTTGGTGAGGGTGACGGCCGAGCCGCTTTGGTCGCCGAGCTGGCCCCACAGGTTGAGCGCCTCCTGGTAGCTCTCAAGGGCCCGGGCCAGCTCACCCTGGACGTGGAGCTTGATGCCGATCTCGTTGAGAGCGATTGCGACGTCGCCTTTGGCATCGAGCTCCTGGAAGGTCGCGAGAGCCTCCCGGTGGAGCTTCTCGGCCTCCGCCAGCCGGCCCTGATTCATCAGGATCGACCCCATCGCTCCCAAAACTCTGGCGACGCCCTTCTTGTCGCCGATCTCACGGTAGGCCGCCAAGGATCTCTCGTAGAGCCTCCGGGCGCCCTCCAACTCACCCTGGCCCAAGATGGTAATCGCGGTCAATTCGAGGGTCCAGGCGACGCCCCGGCGATCTCCGCCGGTTTCGAAGAGCCTCCTCGCTTCGCGGATCGCGTCCTGGGCCGCGGCGCTTTCTCCCATGTCCTGAAGGGCTTTGGCTTCCTCGATCCGTGCCGCGGCCAGCAGCAGGCCGGCGCCCGACGCTTCGGCCTTCTCGGCCGCCCTCCGTGCCAGGGTTCGGGCCTCCTGAAGAGCTCCCAGGGCGTACTGTGCCATGGCCTGGAAGAGATCGATCCGGGGATCGTTCGCCGCGGCAGACGGCTGCTGGCTGAGCTCGCCGGGGTCACCAGGGCTTGTCGCATCCGGCCATCCGCCATTTGGGCGTCGGCGAGCCGGAGGGCGAGGTCGACGTCGTCCGGGAAGGCCTCGTAGAGCCCGCCGAGAGTGGCGATGGCCGCCTCCCAGTCCCCGGCGATCACCTGATGACGCGCTTGGATCGCTCGACCTTCGTTTTCCGGCAGGGCGTCCGCCAACTCCGCCGCTCTGCGGGCCGCCTCCAGGGCCTTGGCGTCATGGCCCAGGTACGAATAGACCGCCGCCAGTTCGGCGTGGGGTAGGGGATGCTCGGGGTCCGACGCGACCGCCTGCTCCAGGAGCTCGCGGGCCTCCAGGGCGTCGAAGCGCCGGAACCGCTCCAGGCCCTCGGCATAGAGGCGCGCGGCCCGAGTGTTGGCCGGCAGCGACGCCTGCACCTGGAGGGCCTGGGCCGGGGAAAGCTCCTCCGCACCGAGATGACGCCGGAAGGCATGGCCGGCCCGGTCGACCAGGTCGAAGAGCTGCCGGTCCGTCCCCGTGGCCCCCCGACGGTCCAGGACCTCTCCCGTCGCCGCGTCGCGGAGCCGCAGCTCGATGCGCACGAGAGGGCTCTCGCCGCTGCCGACGAGGCTGTAGGAGCCGTCGACGAGGAGATCCGCTCCGAGATACCGGCCGAGGCGCCGGAGCGCCGCGTGTCGAGGTCTCCGGGCGTGGTGATTCCGAGGTCCTGCCTCGCCTGGGCGACCCGCCGCCCGTCGACGGTACGCAGGGACTGTCCGGCAGCGAGCTCGGTCGTCAGCATCTCGGCGACGGCGGTCGAGAGCCATGCCGCGTCGCTGCGGCCCGTGACGTTGTCGAAGCCCAGGACGGCGAGAGAACGGCGGGGCGTGACCTGCGCGGCGTCCGGCGCTGTGGGGCCGGCCCAGGGCGCGGTCGGGAGGTCCCGGCGAAGGAGGATGGAACCGATCACCACGGCGGCGAGGAGAACGACGCCGAGGACGGCATAGGTTGCGCGCCGTTGCGGCGCGCGGGTGGCCGGCGCCGCGGCGGTCGGAGGCGTTGGCGGTGAGACGGCGTGGGGCGTCCTCGTGGTTGGGGCGTCGGGGAGGACGAGGGTGCCGGTCAGGGCCTTCGGGATCTCCAGGGCCGACGCAAAACGCCGCTGGGGATCACGTTCCAGGCAATGAAGAATCACCGCTTCCCAGACCGGGTCGAGGTCCGGGACCAGGGAGCGGGGAGGCTCCGGCGGCTCGGCGAGGCGCCGTGCGGCGACCGAGAAGGCCGAGCCGCCGTCGAAGGGACGCCGACCGGTCACCATCTCGTAGAGGACGATGCCGAAGGCGTAGATGTCGGCGGCCGGCGTCGCCTCGCGGCCTTCGACCTGCTCCGGCGCCATGTAGGCCGGGGTGCCGAGAACCTCCCCGGAAGCGGAGATCGTGGCCAGGTCCGGATCTTTCGTCGTGCCGCGCGCCAGGCCGAAGTCGGTAATCACCGCCCGCACCTCCCGGCCGGAGGCCGCCGTCGGTGCGAGCACGACGTTGCTGCTCTTGAAGTCGCGGTGGACGACGTCGACCGCGTGGGCGGCGTCGAGTCCGGCGGCGATCTGCTCGACGATCGGCAGCGCTTCCTTGGGCCGCAAGCGGCCGGCGGCGGCGACGTGTTGGTCAAGGGTCCGCCCGGCGAGCATCTCCATGGTCAGAAAGGTCACTTCCTCCCCGATCTCGGGCAGCGGATGCGCGCCGATGTCGTAGAGGCGGCAGATGTTCGGGTGGGTCACCTTGCGGGCGAGGTGAATCTCGCGCTTGAACCGCTCCATGGCCTGGGTCTCGCTGGCGAGCTCGCCGCGCACGGTCTTCAAGGCCACCCGCCCGCCCAACGTCAGGTCCTCCGCCTCGTAGACCTCGCCCATGCCCCCCTGAGCAATGAAACGCACGATCCGGTAGCGCTCGGCGACGACGTCGCCGTCGACGAAGGTCCGGCAAACCGCGAGCGCGCTGCGCCGCCGGACTCTCGCGGCGATGGAAGGCGACCGCTGCGTCAGGCTGACGGTTTCGCCGCTCTCGATCTCGGAGCGAGAAGATTCTCCGCCGGATGTCGGGTCTTTGGATCTGGCCATGTGCGTTACCCTGAACGAGTATGCCACGACTCCGCCATGGAGGTTCGGGCCTTTTTAGGGCCACCGGATCACCGTCGCTGGTGTTCGCCGTTCCACCACAGCTGCGCTCCACCGCCGAAGCTGCCGACGACCACGTCGAGATCGCCGTCCCCGTCGAGGTCCCCCAAGGACGGGACCGTCGTCGGATTTCTGAGGTCAAGTCTCAGGCCGGTAAACACTCCGTTTCCATCGTTGAGCCAGATCTCGTCTTCGCGCTGGAATCGCGAGAGGAAGACGTCACGTCACCGTCGCCGTCGAGGTCCCCGGCGGCCGGGCTTCGTCGCTGGTGGAAGACCTCGTCGTCAACTTTCGCCTGCGCTGGATCTACGCGCCGGGCTCGGAGGCCTGGCTGGTCTACGACGAGTCGCACCGGTTCGGCCTGGCGGATCCGTCCTTGCGGGATCGTTCTCTGATCCTCAAGGTCGTCTACAACTTCAATCTCTGACGAGCCTCCGCCGACCGGGTTCGGTGTCTCTCTCATGGCCTGGGGAATCCAGTTCGCTGTGTCGAGTATGTCTTGAGAGAATGAACAGGGCCGGCTGTCGCAGTGCCGAAAGCGTCCTCAGCTGGTCGTGATGAAGTCGACCGCCGGTCCCAGCCACGGCTTTTATGCAGAATCCTGTTTCGTAATAGGGATTGTAAGGTTCCGGCCCGTATCCTGACCCGAATGGCTGTGGGGGCTACCGAGGAGAAGGAATGAAAACCCTGCAGGCAGTCGGTATTTTACTCCTGGGCGTCGGTGTCTGGCAGGTGGTCTCACCGCTTCCCGTGAACCCGCCGGGAATCGAGGAATCGGCCCGGGCGGTCATCGTCCAGGGCCGGGATGCGGCCAGCGCGGCCGCGGCCGTGCGCGGCGTAGGTAGCGAGCCCACCCACGAGCTGGCGATCATCCAGGCAGTCGGCGCACGGCTGACCTCAGCTCAGTTGGCGATGCTCGCCGGGCACGGCGGCGTCTCGCGGGTCTTCGCCGACCGGCGCGTCGAGTCCGCCGCCCACCCGGGCGACGCTCTCGGCTCGACCTCCGACACCCACTACCCGGGGCTCGTGGGTGCCGACCCCCTGCACCAGGAAGGAATCGACGGCTACGGTGTGACGGTCGCCGTCCTCGATACCGGGGTTTGGGCCCACGCGGCGATCCTCAAGAACGCCGACAAGGGCAAGCGCCTCGTGATCAGCTACGACGCGGTCCGTGACGTCATGTCGGAGGCCGGCAACGACGACAGCGGCCACGGCAGCCACGTGACCGGCATTCTGATGAGCTCCAACCGTCCTTCGCCCGGCCTGGACTCGACCTACCATGGGATCGCCCCCAACGCCGACCTGGTTGCCGTCAAGGCGTTCGACGCCCACGGCGTCGCCACCTACTCGGACCTGATTCGCGGTATCGACTGGATCGTCGGCAATGCCAAAGCCTACGGCATCCGGGTATTGAACTGCTCGTTCAGCGCCCCGCCGCGGTCTTACTACTGGGACGATCCGCTCAACCAGGCGCTCATGCGCGCGTGGGAGGCCGGGATCGTCGTCGTCGCCTCGGCCGGAAACATGGGACCGGAGCCCATGACCATCGGCGTGCCGGGCAACGTGCCGTACTTCGTCACGGTCGGCGCGATGTCGGACAGCTACACCCCCAAGGATGGGACCGACGACACTCTGGCGTCCTTCTCCGCTGCCGGTCCCACCTTTGAGGGCTTCGTCAAACCGGAGCTGGTCGCCCCCGGCGGGCACATGCTGGCGATCATGCCGAAGAGGGGACAGGTCGCCCTGGAGCACCCGGAGTTCTACCAGGGCAAGTCCTACTTCACCATGTCGGGCACCTCGCAGTCGGCCGCCGTGGTGAGCGGCGCCGTCGCATTGATGCTGCAGGCAGAGCCCGCTCTCCGCCCCAACGAGGTCAAGTGCCGGCTGATGGCCTCGGCCCGCCCGGCGGTGAACGCCAGCGGAAACCTCGCCTACAGCATCTTCCAGCAAGGGGCCGGGTTCGTCAACGCCTACGACGCGGTCTACTCGACCGCCACGCATTGCGCCAACCGCGGCCTCGGCGTCGACCTCGACCTGGCGGGCGTCGAGCACTACGGCGGCCGAGCCAACCAGGACGAGGAAGGCTACTACTACATCATGGGCCTCGAAGGCGACGGCTACCAGTGGACCGGCGGCTATCTGTGGACCGACGGCTACCTGTGGACCGATGGCTACCTGTGGACCGACGGCTACCTGTGGACCGACGGCTACCTGTGGACCGACGGCTATCTGTGGACTGACAGCCTGACCGAGGCGGCAGCGATCAACGGCTGGGTGGCGCATGAGTAGACGGACCGGTGCCTTTGCAGGGGATCTCCGGTCGCTTGGAACCCCGGTTCTGGCGGAGCGCAGGGGCTGGTCGTCGCGGCCCCTCTGGAAATCCTGGCTTCGTAATGTGGTGTGTAATGTTCCGGCCGCATCTTGAGGACTGAGGCGTGATCTTGACGATTCGGGAAGGCAAACGACTTCGGAGGTAGAGTTGGCTATGAAGCTCAAACGGATGAAACCATGCCTTGTGTTGGTCTCCTTGACGATCGTGGCAGCCGTGACGCTGCTGTGGCATTCGGCGCCCGCGCCCAGCGCCGACTCGGCGACCCGCCGGGTCATCGTCCAGGGCGACAACACGGCGAGCGTTGTCGAGCTGGTACGCGCCCTCGGCGGCGAGGTGACCCACGAGTTGGGGATCATCGACGCGGTGGCGGCGGAGCTCGACGCCGGCCAGCTTCGGGACCTGGCCAGGGCAGACGGAGTCCACCGGATCTACGAGGACCACGCGGTCGAGACCAGCGGGAACGCCAACGGGAATGGCAACGGCAACGGGAATGGCGGCGGCAACGGGAATGGCGGCGGCACCAAACCCTATTCGCACTATCCCGCCCTGGTGGGCGCAGACGCGCTGCACGCGGAAGGCATTACCGGCTTCGGTGTGACCCTGGCGGTGCTCGACAGCGGCTTCTATCTCCACCGCGGCCTGAACCGGAATACCCGGAACAAATCTCGGCACCTGGCCCAATACGACGCCATCCTGGATCGGTCTGTCGAGGATGCCGACAACGACGAGAACGGCCACGGAGGTCACGTCAGCTCCGTCAGTGTCAACTCCCAAGACGCAGCCGGCAAATACCTCGGCATCGCACCCGACGCCGACCTCGTGACGGTCAAGGCCTTCAACGCCGACGGCAAGGGAACCTACGCCGACGTCATCCGGGGCGTCGACTGGGTCGTGGCCCACAAGAACGCCTACGGCATCCGGGTTCTCAACCTCTCCATCGGCGGGCCGGTCCGCTCGCATTACTGGGATGACCCGCTCAACCAGGCGGTGATGCGCGCCTGGCAGGCCGGGATCGTGGTGGTGGCGTCGGCCGGCAACGGCGGCCCGGATCCGCTGACCGTCGGCGTGCCGGGGAACGTGCCCTATGTCATCACCGTCGGCGCGATGACCGACAGCTACACCCCCGGCAACGGAAGCGACGACCAGCTGGCGTCGTTCTCTTCGGCCGGGCCGACCTACGAGGCCTTCCTCAAGCCCGAGGTGGTAGCCCCGGGTGGGCACATGCTGGGATTGATGGACGAGGCCTCCAAGATTGGCCGGGACCACGTAGAGTTCCACGATGGCGGAACCTACTTCACCATGTCGGGCACCTCGCAGGCGGCCGCCGTGGTGTCAGGAATCGCGGCGCTGATGCTCCAGGCGCACCCCGACCTCGCTGCCGACGGCGTCAAGTGCCGGCTTCTCGCCTCCGCCCGCCCGGCGGTCGGCGAAGCCGGAGGGCTCGCCTACAGTGTCTTCCAGCAGGGCGCCGGCATGGTCAACGCCTACGATGCCGTCTACTCGACCGCCTCCGGCTGTGCCAACGGGGATCTCGACATCGCCAAGGATCTGGCGGGTATTGAGCACTACGCCGGCCCGGCGCGCCAAGCCGCGGACGGTAGCTTTTACATCGAGGGTCTTGCCGGCCTCGACTGGGACGGCAGCTACCTGTCGGGGGGCGGCTACCTGTGGGAGACGGGCTACCTGTGGGAGACGGGCTACCTGTGGGAGACGGGCTACCTGT
>CBDUYN010000290.1:0-7668 GCA_965371445.1 uncultured bacterium
AGCTCACGGAGCTCGCGCGGTTCCCGGCGATCGAGGGCAAGACCTGGAACCAGCCGGCGCTGGTCGGCGACGTTCTGCTGGTTCGCAACGGCCAGGAGATGGCCGCGTTCCGGCTGTCCATAGCGGGCGGCTGACGGGAGTTGCCTTCGTTTGTCATGAAAGCGAAAGCTCAATTTAAGTACCCCCTACTTCTTCTACTTTTTCTAGTAGAAACAGGCGGTACCTAAAAGGGGGCGTCGAACACTTCTCGCCGCCTGCTCGACGCTTACCAACGCCGCCATGAGCCCGGACGAGGCGCGGCTCCACTGCCAGCTCACCGACGCCGCCCAGAAGCTCGTCAACACCGCCTTCGAGCGCCTGCGGCTCTCCGCCCGGGCTTTGAACCGGATCCTCAAGGTGGGACGCACCATCGCGCAGGAACCGCGAAACCCTGGACACGGCCCGCCTTTCCAGCGCCAGATCGGCCCGTCGGTCGCCAGATGGCATCGAGGGCAGGCGTCGAGATGGCGCCAGATCCGCGATCCGCGGCGACTACGCTGTACCCTGAGGCGGTGCGAGGAGGAGCTTCCTCGCCTCGGAATCGTCACGAGCCAGGATCAAGCAGCCAGGACACATGGGCCCGCGCTCTTCGCGCTTGACCCACTCGCAGATCGTGGGGCGCCCACACCCGCTGAGCCGTCGCCATCTCGTAACCGTCGTAGGTCTCCTCCCAGTGGGCTATGACCTTGCTCGCTCCCGCGGCGCCGGGGTTCTCTTCGAGGTTGCCGCGATGGTCGTGCCCCACCGTCGCTTCGCCTTCGGTTCCGGGTTCGAGCGCGACGACGGCCGCCGCCTCGCCTTGGATTCCGAGCTCGGCGCTCGGCGTCGCCACCGCGTCGCTCCGTCGTTGACGGGTCAAAGCCACTGGGAAGTCAACGATTCTTCCGTCGTTGACGAGTCAAAGCCCTTGGTGCATCAACGATTCTCCGTCGTTGACGAGTCCAAGCGTCAAGGTCGTCAACGACGCGCTCTCGTTGAGGACTCAGAGCCCTGGCTTGTCAACGACGCCGTCGGCGGTAATAGGAGTCGCGGCGGTCCTGGTCGCGGACGTGTTCGAGGTTCCGGCGGCGGTAGGCCAGCGAGGTGCTTCGACTGTTGCATTGGGTGGGACCTCAAAGGCTGGGAACCCTGCGGACGCCTTGAGGATCGCCTCGACCACGGCCGACTGAGGGTGACGCTACGGCGGGTGCCGCCCTGCCGCTATCCAGACCCGCCTCGCGTCCATCGCGACGGGTCGGTTCAGGTGAAGCGCATCGACGGTCGCCCTTCCGACCGCGGTCCTGCCGCGGATCCGAACCCCGGAGTCCTCCCAGGCAAAATGTTCTTGCCAGACCTGCTCGCGAGGATTGAACAGCCGAACACTTCGACCGCTCTTCGGGTCCAGCGCCGAGATGCGGGCGCCCTTGGAGAGATTGCAGGACCAGCAGGCCAGCCACAAATTTCCGACCTCCGTAGGCCCACCCAGAGAGTTTGGGATCAGGTGTTCGATCGTCAAGGGTATGCCCGTGAGGGTCTCCGCGCTGAGGCAGTAGCCACACCGGTGACCGGCATCCTGGGCCACCCGGCGATGAAGCTCTTTGGGAATATAGACGGAGCTCATCTCTCCAGAAGAGAGGAGACGTCATGGCCACGCTCTTTCAGGAGGCGGGCGGCGTGAGCGCGTACGAGCATCGTCCGGTCGCTCTGGTGCAGCAGGTGCTCCTGTTGCGCTCGCTCGGTCGGAGTCAGGCCCTCACTCTGCTGCTTGAAGTTGAGGGCGTCGAATCGCGCGCGCGTTTCGTCGGGGAGGCGAGTCCGGGCGGCGTTCCACAACGCCTCGTCGTCCAGGACCTCAAGGTCTCGAACCGCCTGGGCAAGATCCTCCGGCAGCTCCTCGTCCTCGCGCCCCACGACAGCCGCGACGATGGCCAGGGACTCGGCTTCCAAGCTTCGCTGCGCGCGCTCGGCTCGTTCTTTCAACTGCATGTACAGCGGAGCCGGAATCCGAAGGGTGAGTGCCTGGGCTGCCATCAAGGTCTCCTTCTAGCCTCAGAGATACCATCTTACCAGATCGGAGCCAAGTCGCAAGCTCCTGCCAAGTGGCGGTGGCGGCAGCTTGCCCCGATGAACGGCCAGGCCCGTGGAAAACTCCCTTTCGGGAACGCCACCTCGGGGTTGAACCCTCCAGCCGCCTTGAGGAGCGACTCGATCACGGCAGGCGGAAAGCTCCCGCCTGGGAGACAGCGGCGGGGATCGAGCCGGTACCCGCGCTCCGCGGCCTCGATCATCCATGTGCGTCGAGGCGAAGCCAAACCCGTAGACGTCGACGGCCATGCCCTCGGAAAGCTCCTCTTTGGGAACTCCGCCTCGGGATTGAACCCTCCTGCCGCCTTCAGGAGCTCCTCGATCACGGCCGGTGGAAAGCTCCCGTTGGGAATATAGCGACGGGGGTCGAGACGATAACCGCGCTCCGCGGCCTCGATCAGGCGTCCGGATCCCAACATGTACTCGTCTTCGAAGTCCTTGTAGTCGTTGGCCATATCCCGGCGGATCTCCGGCCGTTTCGAGAAGAAGAGCATCGGCGCCGGGGACTTCTTGCTCTTGCTCTCCCCCAATAAGGTTCCACCCAATCGGCAAGAATCGGGAAATCTCGTCGAGTGGGGCCTTCTCACTACTCGACGGGGAGCTCGTAGCACGCCGCTTCACGGTTGTTGCGCACCAGGAGGTAGCGACCAGCTAGCGCTGGCGGATTCCAGGTCTTGCCGTCCAGCGCCGCGAGGCGACTGAGCTCGCGATGCTCCGTCGACGTCGCCTCCACCAACACGACATCCCCCTTCTCCGTCTGTATCAGGAGAAGATCGCCGACCAGGATCAGCTGGCCGTGGCCGTAACGCCGCAGAGACTAGTCAGTGAACTCTGCCGAAGTGGGTGGTACGCCGCCGCCGCCCACGTCCAGTACCGGACGCTTCAGCCATCTTGACGAGCTTTGCTGGCTCTGGTATAGTAGCTCCGCTATGCGAACCCAGACTGTCAGGAGCGCCGGTGAGCGCAGTCGTTAGTGCAATGCACAGGCAGTCAGCCATGAAGGAAATCTGCGTGTTCGGGGCAACAGGTCGGGCGGGAGGCAGATTGGTGAAGGCAGCCCAGAGTCGAGGAGTTGCCGTAACTGAGCTCGAATCCCCCAGATTCATCGGTCGGAAGCCCGTCGTTCTAGGAGCAAAATCATGAAAAGGTTCGCGTATTTCTACTTCATGAGGAACGAGCCGGAAGGGATAGGCAAGACCGTCGGCGCTCATGTCGAACATTGGAAGAGCTCCTCACTGCCCGACTATGTGGGCGGCCCGTTCTCGGACAGAAGCGGGGGCCTAATCTCATTCTCAGCGGAGAGTTCGGAGCAGGCCGACTCACTGGTCCGCAACGATCCCTTCGTAGTCGCTGGCCTCGTTGCGCAGAAATGGCTGAAAGAGTGGCGGGTCGAGTGAACAAAGCACCTTGAGGTGGTCCTTGAATCTTGAATTCCAAAGAATGCCTAAAAAACCGCTCCAGCCGACGAGGCCCTACGGGCCTCGCGGCTGAGCTCAAGCGATATTAGGCGACTCCGCGCTTGGCGACTCCGGGCTTCTTCCAACTCACCATGGATGTCGAGGAATCCTACTTTGCAGTCTCGCGGACCTTTCACGCTTGGGTCCGGCTGATGGAGTACCACACCCGACAGATGGAAGTCTTGGACTCCGAGCCCCTCGGGAAGAGGAGGCTCATCATCTCGCCGCCCACTGACGCTGGAATACCGCTCCTGGTTGATGCAAACGCTCATGGCGAGACGGAGCTTTTGTGTTTTTCCGACAGGACCGAACGAATCGCCGCAGACTATTGCAGGAGACATCGGATCGACGCCTTAATCACGCGCGTAGAGCCATTCTTCAGCATTTCAGCCCCCAATCAGATTCTGTCGGCCGTTTACGCGAACTGTCTATTCGACTTTTGTGCAGAGGCTCACTTCGATTCGATGCTCGCTGAGATCTGGCGCGTGCTTGAACCGGGCGGCGTTCTGTTCGCCGTGTACATGGTTCATCCCACCCATTTTGGCGGTCGCGTGTGGGCGTCGATCTTCGATCGCTTCAGCTTCCTGAGCAACGGTTGTTACCCGGTCTCGATCGTTCCCCACCTCGCTCAACGCGGATTTCAGATTCTAAGAGACATGCCCGCTGACAGGTTTGGATTTCCAGTTCGCTATGTCGTGTCGGAGAAACCAGGCCAAGTCGCCTAACGACTCGCTCAAGCGGACCCCGCCCGCGCGGGCGCGGCCCGGGTCCGCTTAGCTCGGGAGCGTCCGTTCTGAGACCTCCAAGCGGTTTCCCAGAGCCTACCATGCCGTCTCGTGTCTTCCCGGCCGCCCCCTGGGGGGACGGGAGGTGGCTACGGGTCACCGATCAGTCCGGCTTCGCGGAAGGCCGTGGCGAAGTCAGGCTCGGCGAAGCCGAGCTCGACGAGCTCCTGGGCCACGTGCGAAGCTTCCCCGGTGCGTCCGAGATAGAGCAGGGCCAGGGCGTGGGTGGCGAGGATTTCGACGTTGCGCGAGCCCTGGGCGAGAGGCTCGCTGAGCGCTACGGCGCGTTCGAGAAGAGCCCGGGAGCGCTCGGCGTCGCCCGTCGCGCTGTGGAGACGCCCCAGGCCGAGGAGGCTCGAGGCCAGGCGGCATTGCTCCTGGGCGTTGCCCGGATTGTCTGCGGCCCGCTGTTCGCGGATGGCGAGCGAGCGCTCGTAGTAGCCCCGGGCTTCGTCGTGGCGCCTCTCTGCGGCGGCGAGCTCTCCGAGGGCTTCGAGGGTCAACGCGACGTGGTGGTGATTCCCGTCGAGCGACTGCTGGCGGATCTCCAGGGCCCGCTGCAGGGCGGCTTCGGCTTGCTTCGGATCGCCGCGGTGGCGCTCGATTCTCCCCAGGTAATGAAGGCTGGTCGCCACGAAGGGATGATCCTCCCCGAGCTGGGGTGTGTAGATCTCTACGGCACGCTCGAGGTAGGGCTGTGCCCGTTCGAGCTCTCCCTGTTGGATGTAGAGAATGCCGAGATTGTGCTGGACGATACCCAAGTTGACGTGATCCGGTGAGTACGCCTTCTCGAAGATCTCCTGAACCTGCCGCGTGGCTTGTTCACTGCGCTCGTAGTCGCCGACGTTTTGGTAGATCCCGGCGAGCTTCATGAGGGGGGCGGCACGAAAAACGTGGTCGTCTCCCAGGGTCTTTTCGTAGATCTCCTGGGCCCGTAGGAAAAGGGGCTCGGCTCGCTCGGCCTGGCCCCGACCGAGGTAGACCGAGGCGAGATTGTGCAGCGTCGTGGCGAGGTCGGGATGGTCCGGGGCCAAGGTCTGCCGGATGGCGAGCGACCTTTCGAGCATGGACCGGGCTCGTTCGAGATCGCCGCGCATTCGAAAAACCCCCGAGAAGTCGTCCAATACCGTAGCCAGCTGTGGACGGTAATCGTCGGAAGCGTCGTCGAGGATCTCCAGGGCCTGGAGGAAAAAGCTTTCTGATTTGTCGTAGTCTCCGAGGCTGGTATAGACGTCACCGACGCGGGCGAAGCTCGTGCCGAGCTCCGGGTGGTCGGCCGGCAGCAGCCGCTGCCGGATCAGGAGCGCCTCCCGATAGAGGGGCTCGGTTCGGTCGTACTCGCCCCTCAGGAGGTGGAGCGTTCCAAGCTCGACGAGGCTTGTCGCGACGTCGAGGTGCTCTGCGCCGAGGAGGTCGCGGCGTTTCCCGAGCGCCTCTTCCAGCAGCGGCAGGGCCTGGTCGAAAAGCCCCAGCTTCCTGTAGACCGTGCCGATGGCGTTTAGAAGCGTGGCCTCGACCAGGGGCTGATCGCTGAGCTGCTGGGCGACCCGGCGGGCGCCCTGATCGAGGATCTCCCGGGCGGTGATCGTATTGCCCCGGGCTTCCCCGGGATCGACGACTTCGAAGATCTCGACCAGGAAGTCGGCGACCTCTTCGGCCTTGTCGCGTTCGAGCTCGGCGAGATCGCGCTGGCGGGCGGTTTCCGCCACCTGGAAAGTCATGGCCACACTGAAGGCGATCAGGAGCCCCAGGATCGTCGCCACGGCCGCCACCACGAGCCGATGGCGGCGGACGTACTTTCCCATCCGGTAACCGAGCGTCGCCGGCCGTGCCATGACCGGAAACCCCAGGAGGTGGCGCCGCAGGTCCTCGGAGAGCTGCTCGACCGAGCCGTAACGGCGCCGCGGATCCTTGGCGAGCGCCATCAGCACGATGTTGTCGAGGTCGCCGGCCAGCTGGCGGCTCAGCTCTCGCGGCTGGGCGTTGCGCTGACGGCTGACCTCCACGAGAGCCGTCCGTTTTTCGGTCTCGGCGCCCTCCGCGTCCTGTAAGACGGCGGCGCTCGGCGCGGTCGTCTCTTCGTGCTGCATGCGCGACACCATCTCAGCCAGGGGGCTCGATCCCCAGAAGTGGTAGGGCAGGCGGCCGGTCAGCAAGAAGTAGAGCACGACGCCGAGGGAGTAGATGTCCGACGCCGTCGTGGTCAAGGCGCCGTAGATCTGTTCCGGGCTGGCGAACTGGGGAGTCATCGGCAAGAACACCGACCTCGTGGTCTGGGCGGTGGGATCGGCCGGGTCCCCTTCGAGCAGCTTGGCGATGCCGAAGTCGAGCAGCTTCGGGACTCCGTCGTCGGTGACCAGGATGTTGCTCGGCTTGATGTCGCGATGGACGACGAGGTTCTGGTGCGCGAGCTGCACCGCGCCGCAGACCTGGCGAAAAAGCTCCAGCCGGCGGCGGACGGCAAGCCGGCGCTCGTCGCAGTAGCGGTTGATCGGGACGCCCTCGACGAGCTCCATCACGAAGTAGGGACGCCCTTCGGCAGTCGTGCCCCCGTCGTAGAGCCGGGCGATGTTCGGATGCTCGAGGCGGGCGAGGATCTGCCGTTCCATCCGGAAGCGACGGACGACGCTTTCCTCGTCGCGGCCCGGATGGATGAGCTTGACGGCCACCCGGCTGCTGTACTGATCGTCGTCGCGGACCGCCTCGTAGACCGTCCCCATGCCGCCCTGGCCGATCTCTTGCAGGACCCGGTAGGGACCGATCCTATGTCCGGCCGGGAGGCCTTCGCCCGCAGGCACCGGCGACGGTGTGCGGCCGCCCTCCAGCGTCGATTCGACCCGCAGGTGCATCGACACCAGGCCTTCGATTTCCTGGCGCAGAAAGAGGTTGCCTGCACAGGCGTCGTCGAGGAAGGCGCCGCGCTCGCTTTCCCGGCAGGCGAGGCACCCTCGACGAGAGCCGAAACGCGCTGTCTGCTCTGCGGGGTCATGCTGCGAAGGAACCTCCTCGTTGTCCGCTCCCTCTTTCGAGGATAACAGCTCCGTGGTGCGCTGGCGAGGTCCCCGGGGGTGGGGCCTGACTTTTAGGTACCGCCCATTTCTAGAAGAAGTGGGGGGTACTTAGATGAAAAAGGCTCAAACTTGCGTGCCCGAATTCGCTGCAAGCCGCCGTCTTACTTCCTCTCCCGATAATCTGGATACACCCTTCCTATTCCGCGCTCGGAGAGCCGGAAATCATAGGTAGGGTGTCAAAGAACGCTCTGGCCGCGGCCCTCGAACCTCCCACAGGTCCGACGGCTCGGCCTTACGCTGGCTGCCCCCGAC
>CBDUYN010000291.1:0-7643 GCA_965371445.1 uncultured bacterium
AGGGATCCTTGGCGCGCCGCGACGGAACCGGCGCCGCCGGGCGCCGCCGGAGCGCACCGCCCAGGGCGCCGCCGACGGCGGTGGCGGCGCTGGCATCCATCTTGGGGGTGGGGTTGTCCATGGATCCAGTCTACCGTACGGCGAGGGGACCGGCAAGCTCACGGGTCGGAGGGGTGTCAGGCCTTCGATGTGGGCCGCCACCTCAGCGGACAAGGATCTTGAGGTCTCCCTGAATCCAACCTTAGCATGTAAGCGTATACTTAATCATGAAAGGAGGACGGATGCAGAAAGAGCTCATCGACACCGACGGCCTTTGCCGCGCCTCGATCCGCACGGAGGAGGAAATCGCCGCGATCCGTGCGGAGCTGGCGGACGACACCGTCTGGCTCGGCTCCATGCTCCGCTGGCTCGAGGCCGTCAAAGATCCCACGCGGTTCAAGATGATCCACCTTCTCTACCGCTACGACCGTCTGTGCGTCTGCGATCTGGCGAACGTCCTGGGGGTGACCAGCTCGGCGGTCTCGCAACACCTGCGGCGGCTGAAGGACATGGGCATGGTCTCGGCGTCGCGGGTCGCGCAGACGATGTTCTACACCTTGGAGGATGGCGAGTTCATCGCCTTCCTTGACGGTCTGTATGGCGACGCCGGTCACCGCGAGGGCCTCGCGGCGAGCGCCTGAGAGGAGAAGTCATGGACTGTTGTGCGACTCCCGATCTGCCGGCCGCCGGCGTCACCGCATCCTGCTCTGGCTCGTGGCGGTTCTGGCCGTCGTGTTGACGGCTTTTCCCTACTACGCGTCGTGGCTGTTTTAGCGACGGCACCGATTTGTCCATTCCGAGACTGAAGGAGCACGAACCATGAGAAAGCATCTACCCGTCGCGGCTCTCGCCGCCCTGTTCCTTGCCGGGGCCGTCGTCCTCGCCGTCCCCTCGCTGTTGATCGCCGACGACACCCCGAGCGGCAACGTCACCTCCGTTTTCAAGGTCGAAGGGATGACCTGCGGGGGCTGTGAGGCCGGAGTTCGCATCAGCGTCGAGAAGCTCGACGGTGTCGAGGAGGTCGAAGCGTCCCACAAAGAGGCGCGGGCGACGGTGACGTACGACGCCAGCAAGGTGAGCCCGGAGCAGATTGTGGAAGCGATCAAGAAGCTGGGCTACAAAGCTGAGTTGCAGGAGCCCGAGGAGGGCACCGAGGAGCCTACCAGCTCCACCTTCTCCCTGGCCGACCTGTTCTCCTGCTGCTAACGGAAAGAGCCATCAGAACCCGTAAGGAGGTACACGGGAGATGAAAACGCTCGAGAAGCTACCGCATATGGCCGTCAAACTGACGATTGCCGGGCAGGAAGTCCACTTTTGCCGTTGCCCATACTGCCACGAGACCTTCCAGAAGGCCCCGGAGTACTACACGAACCGCCTCGAAGGCGCCGAGCAGGAAGCCGGCTACCGGGAGCCCGTACGCGAGGCCTCGGATCGGGGCGCGGTGACTGCCATATCACGAGGGGACGGCGACTTTGATCTGGTGATCGTGGGCGGTGGATCGGCGGGGTTCGCGGCGGCGATCAAGGGTGCGGAGTTGGGCGCCCGGGTGGCAATGGCGGAAGCGAGCACCCTGGGCGGGACCTGTGTCAACGTGGGGTGTGTGCCCTCAAAGACATTGATCCGTGCGGCCGAAGCAAACCACCGCCGAGCCCATCACGGATTCAAGGGCATTGCAGCCAGGGACGGACGGACGGACGGAGTGGGGAGTCGTACGGGAGGAGAAGGACGCCTTGGTCACCGGCATGCGCGAATCCAAGTACAGGGACGTGCTGCGCTCGTACGACGCGGTGACCCTCTTCGAACAACGGGCGACGGTGACATCTGGCAATTCCCTGACCCTGGCTGACGGGCGGGAGGTCAGCACTGGAAAGCTGGTCATTACCACGGGGGCGTCCCCCTGGGTCGCGCCGATACCGGGACTCGCGGAGGCTGGCTACTTGGACAGCACCTCGGCCATGGAGCTGGAAGCACTACCGTCTTCGCTGATCGTGATCGGAGCCAGCGCCGTGGGCCTCGAGCTGGCGCAGATGTTCTCGCGACTCGGGGTGCGCGTCACCGTTCTCGAAGCCTTGCCGCGCATCGTTCCCGCCGAGGATCCGGCGATCGGCGACGCGCTGGCCGAATACCTTGCGGTCGAGGGCATGGAGATCCACACCGGCGTAGAGATCGGGCGCGTCGAGCGAAACGGGAGCTACACGGTCCAGTTCAGCAAGAACGCCCGGCCCGGAACCACTTCCGCCGAGCAGTTGCTGGTGGCTACCGGGCGGCGGGCGAACACACGCGGTTTCGGGCTCGAGGGGGTCGGTATGACCCTGGGCAAGAAGGGGGAGCTCGTCGTGAACGAATACCTCCAGAGCTCCAACCCCGACATCTATGCGGCCGGTGATGTCATCGGCGAGCCGATGTTCGTGTACGTCGCTGCCTACGGCGGGGCAATGGCTGCGGGAAACGCGCTTGCCGGTAACACCCTCCGATACGACCTGCGTGGAAGACCCGGTACACGAGGCCGGTCATTCCTTCGCCAAGAAGATCAAGTTGGAGATCGTCGTGCCTGATGAAAAGGCTCAACGAGTCGAGGAGGCCATTGCCCGCCCGAGGCCCGTCGGCATCGCCGCGACACGCCACCGACCCCAGGAGGGACAGTGCGACGAGGAGGCCTGCCAGCGTCAGCTGGCGACCCACGGATGCAGTCCGCCAACTCATGACGCAACGACTCCGCGGATCGACTCGGGGGCCAGCCGCATCGGAGCGTCCTCGTCGGTCTCGAGGGCGTCGAGGATCGGGCACTCGCCGATTGGGCCTTGCCCTCTGCAGCAAGCCGTGACTGTTGCCAGGGCCGTTTTCATCCGTTCGAGGTCGCCGATCTTTTCGGCGATCTCGGCGATCTTGGCCTGAGCACGATGTCTGACCTCGGAGGAGCTGGTCGTTTCGTCCACTCGGAGAGCAAGAAGCTCGCCGATCTCCCTGAGCGAGAAGCCGAGCTCTTTGGCCCGCTTGATGAACCGAATGCGATGGATGACGTCCAGGGGGTAGTGCCGGTACCCGGACTCGCGACGCGGGGGCTCCTCGAGAAGTCCCTTGCGCTCATAGAAGCGAATCGTCTCAATCCCAATCTCTGCTCGCTTGGCGACCTGTCCGATCTTCAATCCGCTCATGCTTTAGTCCTCCGTCATGGTCCCCCCAGGATAGACCCAGCACCACAACTACGGGGTCAAGGGCCGCGTGGTTTCTCCCTCCTCTTGAGCCCCCTTTCGAGAAAGGCCTTGACTCCGTACCAAGGTACAGGGTCTAGGCTCATCCTGCAGGCCGCGATGCGAGAGGCTCCCCAAGGTCCCAAGGTCCCAAGAAAAAGGAGATCCTTCGATGTTCAAGCACTCTTTCTTGCCCAGTTTTTTGCTCCTGGCCGTCATCGCCTTCTCCCTTGTGCAAGCGGCTCAGGCCGAGGTCCGTAGCGCCACCGTGGCGGTCGACGGGATGGCCTGCCCCTTCTGTGCCTTCGGTATCGAGAAGAGGCTGAAGAAGATAGACGGGGTAGAGTCCGTAGCCGTCCATACCAAGGAAGGAAGCGCTACGTTGAAGGCCAAGGGCGGAGAGTCCATCGCCGTCGGACAGATTCCTGAGGCCGTCGAGAGGGCCGGGTTCACCCCTGGAGCGATCACGGTCGACGCGGAGGGGAAAGTGACGACGGATGAGCAGGGCCGGGTGGTCCTCCAGGTGAGCGGCGCTGATCAGACCTTTTTGCTCGCCACCTTCGAGGCCAAGATGGAGGAGAGGCTTCATTCTCTTGCCGCGCGAAGTGCCTCGGTCAATGTCCGAGGGACGCTCCACTCTCACACCGACGACCTCTGGGCCATCTCACCGGAGACGATCGAGGAGGTCCCGAAGTGAGGAAGCGGCGAAGCTTCCTCATCGCCGGGGCCCTGGTCCTTCTGATCTGGGCTCCGGCCCGGCCGGCGCTGGCCGCGCCCATCACCTTCATTACCGCTCTGCCGGTCCCCGAAGGGGAAGGGATCTTCCGGCTCCAGCTCAAGTACCTCCGCTCCACGGATGACCCGGACCCCTCGGATCGGGAGCTCGGGGTGCTCGCCGTCCCCCTGGTCGTTGCCTATGGGGTAACGCAGCGGCTCGCTCTCTTTGGGATCGTTCCCGTCGTCGACAAGAGCCTCGACGTGACGACCCCTCTGGGCCGGCGAACCCGCAGCGTCTCCGGCGTCGCCGACACCACGTTGCTCGCCCGCTATACCCTCTTCCAGCGAGACAGGCCGGGTCAGACCACCCGCTTCGCGCCCTTCGTGGGCGTCGAGGCCGCGACCGGCGACGACGACGAGAGCGACGACCTCGGCCGGCTACCCCAGCCTCTTCAGCTCGGCTCCGGCTCCTGGGATTTCTCCGTCGGAGCCACCGCGACGTGGCAGACCTTGAGCCGGGAAGTGGACGCCTCCTTTTCCTACAAGCTCAACGGGGAGGCGAACGACTTCGAGCTCGGGGACGAGGCCCGCCTCGACCTCTCCTATCAACACCGCGTGTGGCCCCGGGAGCTGGGAGATGGTGTGCCCAGCTTCCTCTACGGAGTCCTCGAGAGCAACCTCATCTGGCAGGATCGCCACGCAGCGAGTGGCTCCGAGGACCCCAACTCCGGCGGTACCACGTGGTTTCTCGCCCCGGGGATCCAGTACGTGAGCAAACGCCTGGTGATCGAGGCGGCTGTCCAGATTCCCGTCGTGCAAGACCTCAAAGGCGCCGCCCTCGCGAACGACTTCATCACCACGCTGAGCGCCCGGGTGAACTTCTGACGAGAAGGAGAACGCGAGGCGGAGGCAGCGCGGGGAGATGCGCTCGATCCTGGAGATGTCGCCGGACGTGGCCTTGCGAAAGATCAACGTCGTCGGCTGGGGGTCGCCGATGGCCGCCCGCTACCTGAAGCGGGTGGCCGCGGACCGAGAGCGAAACGCCACCCCGTCAGCGACCGCCGATACGCTCCGCAAGGATCCCGGGGATCGGCGCGAGAAACGACGAGCGCAACGCCACCAACGCGTCGAAGACGCTCTCCGGCCGGTCGTCGAGAACCTCGGAGACCTGCTCCAATCCGAGCCGAAGCTCTGTGCCGAGCGGCTGCGGCGGAGATTGGAGACACCGCGAGAGGATCGGAGAGATCGCGTCGATCGTCTGCTGATGGAGGCCGCGCGAGCGCGAGTACACCATCGCCAGGTCCGCCGTGACGGCGACCGCGACACGCGTCGGGCCCGTCTTCAGGAAGCGGCGGCGCACCCGGTCGAGCCGTTCGATCGCGCGCTTGTAATCGCCGCCGCGCGCCTCGACGAGCCCTTCCAGCCAGCGCAGGTAGGTCCGGACCTCCGCCCAGTCGCCGGACACGGCGAGACGCTTCTTGAAGCGTTCCAGATGACCCTGGACCCAACGGTCAGCCGACGGCTCGGCACCGCGCAGGAAGATCCCGACATAAGACGTCGTGTCGCGCAAGTAGCCGCGGCGCCGCGGCGTCAGCTCGATGTGACGCCAGGCGTCGACCTCGCAGCGCAGCGCCCGGAAGTGCTGCCCGGCATGGTAATGGGCGACACCGAGCAGAAACGACGTCCGGCCCAGGCTGTCGGGCTCGGCGACGCTTCCCGGCAGGGCGCCCTCCAGGTGCCGAAGCGCCTGCTCCGGGTCCCGCAGCTCCACGAAGAGGTCCCCGCGGCGGCGTAGCCAGTCCTGCTTGCAGCGCGCGCAAAACCGAACGCCTGCGCCCGGTAGCCGTCGAGGACGCCGCGCGCCTCGGCGATCTCGCCGCGTGAAAAGCACGAGCTCACGTAGACGTCGAGGCTGCGGCTGACCAGATGCGGCGAGCCCGTCTTCAACGCCAACTCCAGCCCCAACGAGGTGTGCTCGTGAGCGCCGCCGGGGACCGCGAGGGTCAGGTCGTCGCATTGCTCCAGGTAGAGGGCGCAGAATTCCTCCTTCCAGCACCGCCGGTCGTCGAGCACCAGGGCCGGAGTCTTCATCGCCCGTTTCAAAAGACCCAGCCGACGGCGCTGACGCGCCGGATTCCTACCTTGAAGATCTACCGGTTCTGTCATGGGAAGCTCCTTTTCAGCTCCCGCCACCCGCCATGACCTGAGATCATATGATAGACACCCATCTGCATGTTGTCAACACAAAAAAGCCCCCCCAGAAGCCTCCGGGGGGACGTAGGGTTCAGAGGTTCGGTGACGCGGCTCTAGGCCGTGGTTTCCTCACCGCCGTCGTGGGTACCGGCCTCGGCCTCCGAGGGATCCTCGGCCGGGTTCTCGCCACCGCTGTCGCCGGTGGCGGCTTCGCTCTGCGAGAGGTCTTCTGCAGCCGGAACCTCTCCGCCGTCCTCGGAGACGGGCGGATCCTGCTCCGTACGGCCCGGACGGGACGTCGAGGGCCGCACCCGGTCGGCGAGGGCGTCCTCGCCGGCCAGGCGGCAGAGGTCCTCGAGGACCCGGACTTCCCGCACGAAGGTCAGGTCGTAGATGTCCCTGGCCTCGTTGCGCTTCGCGCGCGCGGTGTCGACGTCGCGTTTCGCTCCGTTGACCTCTTCGTTCAGGGTGCTCAGCTTCGCGGCGCCCGGCGCCAGGTCGGCGACGAGCCCCGGGTAGTCGAAAGGCGTTCGGAAACGCGACTTCCCCAGGAGAGCCTCGAGGTTGCCGCTCTGGGCGGCGCTTTCGATGGCCTCGCCGCGCCGCTGAATGGTCGCCGGATCGTCGCTGTCGATGCTCCGGAGGCCCAGACCGTCGAGGCTGGGCGCGACGAACTGTCCGGTGACCGTGCGCCGCATCCCGCGGATCTGCAAGATCACCTCGGCCAACACGTCCTCGCGCTGGTTGCGCAGCGACGCCTCCAGGGCGACGGCGGCGAAGAGCGCCAGGTCGGCGTCGACCATCCTCTTGAGAACCGCCCTCAAGACCGCTGCGAAGCTCTCGAAGAGGACCGAAAACCTCGGGACCTCGGCCCCCTCACCGAGGTAAGGGTTGACGAAGTCGAGCAGCTTCGCGGCCACGCTCGACCCCTGCTTCACGAACGCCGAGAGGACGAACAAACACGCCCTCATCCGGTCCGTGACTTCTTTGGACATTTTTGCCTGCATGATACACATCCTTCCTTTCTTGCCCGACCGGCGGCGGGCCGGCTTGGGATCCGGACTTCGTCGCGACGACCGCGTCGGGTCCGGTGCCGGTGGCGGTCGCGGCTTCTCCCGGCCTCCCGGGTGGCGGGCGGTGCCGCGTCCACATGAAAAGGATACGGACAGAAAGGCGGCGGGCGAGGACCCGTCGTGCTTTTCGAGAATTTGAACGCTCGGTCGGTTCACGGTCGAAAGCGGCCGGACCCGCGAGGGGCCGAGGCCCGCGGGGTTTGAAGAAATCTCAAGGAGCCTCTTGTCGCGGAGGTTTTCCACAGGCAGGACTTCGGTTACCGTGGCACCCTAAGGGGGGCGCTGGCTGCGACGCGGCCCGACCCTCGCCCTGCTCACCCTCCGAGGAACCGTCTTCGCCCCCGACTCCGCCGCCGACAGCCCTGAGTTTCGCCCGTTTCGCCCGGCTTGACAGCCGGCCCGCGCGGTGGTACCCTTCATCGGTCGTAGA
>CBDUYN010000292.1:0-7637 GCA_965371445.1 uncultured bacterium
CTTCGAGTCGGGTGACACGACGGCCTGGTCGAACACGGTACCTTAGCCCCCCTCAGAGGTGCCGGCGATTCAGGGACTGAATCCCTTCTGCCAGTCGGCGATGGTGGCGTGGAGGTCGGGCACAAGGGCGTCGAGGGCGCCGATCTCCGTCGAACCCACCATTGTGGGGCCCTGACGGTCTACGCGCGTCTGTGTGGTCACGTGCCGGCGATGCCGTACATGTATGACCCCAGCGTTCTCGGGGGGGACAACGACCGCCGCCGTGCTAGGAAGATCAAGTCTCGCCGGCCTTCTCCCCGCCGTCTCCGGCTGGCTGAACGGTTTTCTTCGCCAGCAGCTTGGCGAGCCAGCTCTCCTTCTTTTCGGGAAAGAGGTTCTCGAAGAAGGCCTGGTCGTACGTCCCACGGATGATACTGAGGAAGGCCAGCCGGCGGCGCAGACGCTCGCAGTGGTCGGGAACGCCCTCGAGATCCCGCTCCAGGACCTTGCCCATGTCGTCGCGGCGATCCGGGCCCATGACGCTGAGCGCCTCGTCGATGTGCTTCTTGACGACGTCGACCCCGTCCTTGTGCAGGGCGCCGCGGTTCGCCGCGTTGCGGATCACCGCCACTGGATCCTTGAGCTGGCCTGGGCGTTCGCTCGGCGCCATGCGGTCGTCCCACAGACGTTGCCACGGCACTCGCCGGTTGAGCAGCCGGGCGTAGGGCATCCGCCGCTCGAGGTAGGAGAGAGCGTCATCACCTTGGGCCACTTTGGCGTTGATGCGTTCGCGGACCTTCCCGAGGTCGGCGAGGATCCGCTGGCGCTCGTCGTCCGAGGCGGAGACCTGAGCGGCGTGGAACAGGTAGGCGTCCATCGCATCGACGGAGTTGTGGTAGGCCAGTAGGTGGATCTTGAGCCGATCCGGCGTCAGGATGTCGAGGTCGCAGAGCTTGGCGATGAATCCTTCGTCGTAGCCGCACAGGACGCAGAGGTAGGCGAGCCTGCGGCGTAGCCGGGCCTGGGTGCCGACGACCGCTTCCAGGTCGTCCTGGCTCGCCGCTTCGAGCTTCGCCCGGCGCTCCTCGGAGAATCCCTTCAGAGCCTCGCGGATCTTGTCTTCGATCTTGTCTGCCCCGCCCTCCGCCTGGACGGCGTGGCGGGCAGCCTTGCGGATCAGGATCTCGGGGTCGTGAAGCAGGTGCATCTCGTCGGCGGCGCACGGCGCCATGTTGTGCTCCCGGAGGTCGTTCCAGGGCACGGTCCGGAAGAGCATGCGGGCGAGGACCTTGCGCTTCTCGGCGTAGGTCTTGACCTTGCTGAGACGTTCTTCGAGCTCGTTCTCGAGACGCACCCGGTGGTCGACCGAGGACGACTCCTGGTAAAGCTCGCGGAGGTAGGAGCGCATGCCGTCGACGGTGTTGTGGTAGGCGAGCAAGTTGATCTGCTTGCTGACCTCGCGGTGCTTCTTGAGCATCATCCGCTCGTTGATCCACTGCAGGAGCTGGTCGTAGAGCTTGCCCAGGCCTACGGCACGGCCGGTCTTGGTCTCGAAGAGCTTGGCGCGCAGGATCGCCAGCGGCGTGACGGCGATGGCAATGGCGGCGACGACGCTGTCGTAGCGAACGTTGCCGGCCTCCGCCATGTAGACGTAGAGCGCCATGGCGGTGATCCAATTCAACAGCAGCAGGACGGCGAACGGCCAGTTGCGGAAGAGCTGGACGAGACTCACGAGGTCCGGATTGCCCGAGTACCAGCTCTTGATGTCGGCAAAAGTCGTCATGCCGACGATCAGCGACACCAGCAGGACGTTGAAGACCGGCAGCCAGCCGAAGCGCCGGACGACGAGATTGCACTTCATCCACAACTTTTGCGGCAGCCCGACCACCTGCTGAAGGTCGTCCACCTGCTCGTAGCCGTTCTTCGCCTTACGGAAGACCCGCGGGTTGGTCAGGTTCTCGTAGCCCGAGAGGACGAGGCCGGTCAACGAGTCGACCGCGGTGTAGCTCCGCATGGTGGCTTCGAGGTCGTCGCGGAACCGCTGCCGTCGCCCGTCGCCCGTGAGGTCGTCCGGCAGCTCGGACCAGACGTCGAGGACCAGCCGGGTGGTGTCGAACGCCAGGGCCCGGACGTCGTCGAAGCCTTCGAGATCCGGCGTGACCGTGACGAAGTAGAAGTCTTCCGGCAGTCCCGGAGTGTCGCGGGCGTCGATGATCGTAAACAGGATCGGCCGGTACCGGCTACCCCAGGAGTTCATCTGCACCAGGGTGTCGTAGACCGTCGCCAGGTCCTCGCGCTCGCTGACGATCCCCACCGCTTCCGGCCGGTTGTTGAGCACTTGACGCAGCTGCTGGCGCACGTCGACAGGCGGTGACTTGAAGGACAGGGGAGCGTAGTTGTCGCGCTGGACGGGCGTCAGCTCGCGCCGGAAGGCCGCTTCGGCGAGGCGGCCGAATTGGGTGTCGGCGTAGAGCAGCGCCATCGAGCGCACCATGTATTTGTTGAGCAGGTCGTAGATCGCCTGCGAGCGCCGGCTGGCGTTGACGTTGGTGCGGAAGAGCCAGCCGCCCTCCTGGTGGGGTATCTCGGCGGTCACCAGCGGCGAGATGACGACGACGTGATGCGCCTCGAGCTCGGCGCGCTGCTTGTGGGCGGCGATGAAGATGCCGCTCTCCGTCGGCCCGACGACGACGTCGACCTGGGCGCCGTCGGCGGCAGCGACCACCTCGGTCAGCCGCTCGATGCCCTGCTGCTCGTTGGCGTAGGCGAACGACCCGATGCTCACCTCGGATCGGCCTTGAGCGGCGGCCCGCACCCCCTCGAGAAAGCCGCTGCCGGTCGGCGAGTTGACGTGGACGACACCGATCCGCAGCGGGGTCTGCGCCGCGACGTTCCAAGCCGTGCCGAAGCAGGCCGTCAGTGCGAGCGCCAGGAAATGGAAATGCCGGAGGTTCTTGCTCATACCCTTCCTCACCGTCGTAGTCGCCGCCTGCCGCGGCCGTCTTTGACTTGTAGAAAACGCGATCCTACCACGGGGAAGTCGTGGCACCTATCCGGCGGCGCCTATCCGGCGGTGGCGCCTGATCGAAGAGTCCGGCTCCCCGTGGGGACGTAGGTGCGCGGTGATCGACAGCCAGATCGGGGCTTCGCCGTCTGCTAGGATACGGGCTCAGGCCGCTCGACTTCGCGGGCCGACCGGACGCGGGTCCTACCGCCTGCCGCACCCCACTCACCGGAACCCACCAGGACTTTTACTCGTGTCTACGGAACCGACCATGAGCTTTTCCCAGCTGGGCCTCGCGCCGGGCGTCCTCCAAGCCGTCGACGAGGTCGGCTACGAGGCTCCGTCCTCGATCCAGGCGGAGGCCATTCCGCCGCTCCTCGAACGGCGCGACCTGTTCGGCCAGGCCCAGACCGGCACCGGCAAGACCGCGGCCTTCGCGCTGCCGCTGCTCAGCCGGCTGGAGCTCTCGCGCAAGGAGCCCCAGATCCTGGTGCTCACCCCTACCCGGGAGCTGGCGATCCAGGTCGCCGAGGCCATGCAAACCTACGCCCGGCACCTCGAAGGCTTCCACGTCGTCCCGGTCTACGGCGGACAGAGCATCGACGTCCAGCTGCGCCAGCTGCGGCGCGGCGTCCACGTGGTCGTGGGCACCCCGGGACGCATCCAGGACCACCTGCGCCGCCGCACCCTGAAGCTCGACGGCCTCGCGGCGGTCGTCCTCGACGAGGCCGACGAGATGCTCCGCATGGGCTTTCAGGAAGAAGTCGAGCAGATCCTCGAGCACACGCCCGCCGAAAAGCAGGTGGCCCTTTTCTCCGCCACCCTGCCCGACGCCATCCTGAAGGTCGCGGCGAAGTACCTGCGCGACCCCGTCGAGGTCCGGATCAAGACAAAAACGGCCACCGTCGCGACCGTCTCGCAGCGCTACTGGCGCGTCGCCGGAGTCCACAAGCTCGACGCCCTGACCCGTATCCTGGAGGTCGAGGACTTCGACGCCATGCTGGTCTTCGTGCGCACCAAGGTAGCCACCGCCGAGCTCGCCGAAAAGCTCGAAGCGCGCGGCTTCGCCTGCGCCGCCTTGAACGGCGACATGAACCAGACGCTGCGCGAACGCACCGTAGCCCGGCTCAAGAAAGGAAAGCTCGACATCGTCGTGGCGACCGACGTGGCGGCCCGCGGCCTCGACGTCGAGCGCATCAGCCACGTCGTCAACTACGACATTCCCTACGACGTCGAAGCCTACGTCCATCGCATCGGCCGCACCGCCCGGGCGGGCAGGAAGGGCAAGGCCATCCTCTTCGTGTCGTCGCGCGAGCGGCGCATGCTCCACGCCATCGAAAAAGTGACCCGTCAGCCCATCGAGCCGATGCAGCTGCCGAGCCGCGAAGACGTCGCCGACCGCCGCGTCGCCCAGTTCAAGGAAACGATCACCGAAACGATCGAATCGCGGGACCTCGAATTCTTCGCGGAGGTGGTCGAAAGCTATCAACGCGAGCACGACACCGACCTCAGCCGCGTCGCGGCGGCCCTCGCGTTTCTCGTACAACGGGAACGGCCCCTGTTGCAGCTGCCACAGAGCGCTGAGCAGAAAGCCGCGAAGCCACCGAAAGCCGCGAAGGAGCCGAAGGCTGCCAAGGACCGCCAGGCGTTCGCCAGGCCCGAGACGAGGGACGACGAGAAACGACGCCCCGGGGACGACCTCGACGAAGGCGCGGACGTCGTCATGCAGCGCTATCGCCTCGCCGTCGGCCGTGACCACGGCGTCGAGCCCAAGAACATCGTCGGCGCGATCTCCAACGAGGGGGAGATCGACGGCAGGCACATCGGTCAGATCAAGATCCTCGACACCTTCAGCCTCGTCGACCTGCCGGAAGGCATGCCGTTTGAAACGTTCAAGCACCTGAAGAAGGTCAAGGTCTGCGGGCAAGAGCTGCGGATCACCCTCGACGAAAGCTCACCGGCAGCGGGCCGTAAGGGCCGGAAGCCTCCGATGGCGGGCAAGAAAAAGCCCAAGCTGGCGAAGATCCGCGCCAAGAAAAAGACCGGCGAGAAAAAGCCCGGCAAGAAGAAGCCCGGCAAGAAACCAGAGCGCGACGCGTGACCGGGGAGAAGGACACGTCTGTCCCGGAGGACCGTCCGACGTAAACGCCGGCTAACGATCCGCCCGCAGGACGCGCGCTGCCAGCGCGCTCGCCGCGACGCCGAAGCCGAGGAGCACGACCGACGCGAGCCACACCCCCTCGACGCCACGGCCGTAGGAGATCAGGCCGTGGAAGCCGTCCATGGCCCAGGCCGTGGGCAGGACGTGGGACGCCGTCTGCAGCCACTCCGGCATCACCTCGCGGGGGAACCAGCAGCCGCCGAGGCCGGCGAGCACCATACTGAGGACCCAGCCCAGCATCGACGCCTGCTCGGTCGTCGCGCAGAGCGCGCCCAGGAGCATCGAACACCCCGCCACCGCAAACGCGAAACCGCCGATCACCAGTACGAGGCCCGCCGGCGAGGAGCCGAGCGAGAGGCCGAACGCGAAGCGGCCGATCGCGAGCAGCAGCACGATCTGGAGCGCCGCGATCAGGAGCCGTCCCAGGATCTTGCCGGCGATCAAGCGCCCGCGCGACACCGGTGAGGCGAGCTGGCGCCGCAGCATCCCCTGCTGTTTCTCCAGCACCAGGAAGACGCCGCCGTAGATCAGCGTCATCATCAGCACAAGCATCGTGAGGATTCCGGGAACACTCTGGGCATAGCCGCTCGGTACCGGATCGCCGGCCGCCGGATCGCCGGCCGCCGGATCGCCCGAGCCCGCCATCGTGACCTCGAGCCGGACCCAAGGCTCCTCCGCCGCCACCTCGGCGTAACGCTCGGCGACGTCGTCGTCCTCCTCGGCGGCGAGCTGTGCCATCAGGAGCCGCCCCGTGACCTTGACCAGGGTCCGAAGGAGACGGGACTGAACGCTCATTCGGCGTTCGCTTGAGGAGTCGGGACCGATCTCCAAGACGAGCTCCTGCTGCTCGCCGGCGAGGGCTCCCTCGGTCAACCCCTCGGGCAGCACAAGCTTTCTCGGCGGCACCTCTCCCTCGGCCGCCGGCTCGGCCTCGGTGAGAGCGATCTCGTCGCCTTCGAGCTCGCCGAGGAGCGCTTCGGCGAGCCAGCCGCCGTCGTGGTCGGCCACCACGAGGCTCGTCGGCTGCGGCTTGCCGTCCCCGCTCATCACCTGGCCGAAGAACCACATGAGGACGACCGGCATCAAGAGCATCCAGACGAACGCGGAGCGGTCCTTGACCGTCAGCCGGACGTCGTTCATCGCCAGCCCCAGGAGCTGGCGCATCGCCGTTTGGATTCTGGTCCCCCCTTTAGGAAAGGGGGTTAGGGGGATTTCCCGGTTCATGACGTCGCCCCCTTCAAGACCTTGCGTTGCAAGAGCCAGGAGCCGGCGGCGAGAAGCGTCAGGCCGAGCCCGCCGAGAATCGCCGCGTGAAGCGCCACGTCGACGAGGCCGGCGTCGCGCAGCAAGAGGTCCTTGAACCCTTCCGTCGACCAATAAAAGGGCGAGAACGGAGAGATCTTCTGGACCACCGCGGGCAGGCCCTCAAAATTGACGAAGCTGCCGCCGGCAAAGGCCAGGATCAGGTAAAGGACGCCCGCGGCCGCCGATCCCTGGCGCTCGGTCGACGCGGCGCCGTAGATGAACGCTGAAAAGCCCGAGGCCGAGAGGAGGAGAGCGAGCGCCAGGACCGCGAAGCCGGCCGCGTCGACGCCGCGTGGAACGACGAAAGCGGCGACCGCCGAGAGGACCACCAGGGCCACCGCGCCGACCATGACGCTCACCAGCACCTTGGCGGCGATCACGTGGCCGACGTCAATCGGCGCCGAGAGCTGCCGGGAAAGCGTCCCTGCCGTCGCCTCCGTTAAGATGTCGCGCATCGTCTGGTCGCCGATGATGAAAAGGGAGTAGGAGGAGATCCCCGGCAGGATCATGAGGAAGATCAAGAGGCCGAGCGGCGTGTCTTCGTCGTCCTGCTCGTCTTCCTCGTCCTCTTTCGCAAGCTCCATCACCTTGTAGGTCAAGGGGGGCCCTTCGAAGAGGTCCTGGATGACCTGGCCGGCGCGCCGCGCGGCCACGGCGAAGCGGCTGAAGTCTTCCTCGGAGAGGTCCATCAAGTCGACGGCGCTCAAGTCGTCGATTCCCATGATCTCCGCCTGCCGGTGCACGAGGCGGGTGCCGAGGCCGAGGACATCGGCCAGCACGCCGGTGATCTGCTCCGCGATCTCGGGCAGGATCACCTGCTCGGGGTTGCGGACCAGCTGAAGCGTCACCGGCTCGCCGTCGAGCAGCGCCTCGGTCATGCCTTCCGGGACGATGAGTAGCGCCGAGGCTTCCCCGTCGTCCATCATCTGCCGACCTTCTTCGCCGACCTGGACCACCTCGACGTAGTCGCGCATCTCGTCGCTCGTGAAGGCGCCCAGGAGCAGCCGCCCGGCCAAGCCGCCGTCGCGGTCCTCGACGAGGATCTTGGCCCGCGGCAGGCCGCTTCCTTCGCCGCCGGTGCCGAAGATCACCGCCAGCATGGTGGCGAAGATCAGGGGGAAAGCGATCATGACGACGACGCCGAGCGGAGCGCGGAAACCGATCCGAGCGGGCACGTGACCTTCGCGA
>CBDUYN010000293.1:0-7629 GCA_965371445.1 uncultured bacterium
CACCTCGCACCCTGTTGTTGGGCGGCGGGGGGGGGCTGGCCACGGCCCCGGGGACCGCGGCCGGCGTGGCCCCCCCTCCCCCCCCCCCGCGCGATGCTCAATTCTCGATAGCGGTGAAGTGAGCTTCTCCTTCGTGCCAACGACCTTTGACTTCTCTCACTCCGCCGCCCAATTCCCCAATAGGAGAGGTGGGCGTCTTGGCGATGGCTCTGTAGATTCGGAAAAAATAGAGTCCGAAACATGCAAGAGAGAGCACTATCACGTAGGGTACGATGCTCAATTCGAGGTTCTGCATCACCAAGCCTCCTCGCGGGAAGATTTTCGCGCCCGTCCGCTTCTCGCCCGGCGCTTCGCCCTGCCTGCCCCTCGATCTTTCGCCGGCCTCAAGCCGCAGAAAGGCATTGAGATCACGGGCGCCCGTGAAACGCCTCTTGACGCCCATCGAAGCCGCTGTCTATCCAGCCAGCGCAAACGATAGATACCCCTGTGGCGTCCCGTTCCGGGTAGGGGCGGGCCTTCCCCTGGAGTTGCCTCCAAGGTTATAGCCCACGCCCCCCACAGATCCGTACGTGAACGATTCGCTCATACGGTTCCTCGGTAACCAGGGTTTCGGCACAACCCCGGCGCACAACTTTGCTACCCTGCACTCTGTGTCAAATGTTCGCATGGACGATCCTGGGTTTCGGCAGAGGGAATTTCCTCTCGATCTTCTCGTGGAAGTTACTCCACCAGAGTCCCGACTTCCGACTGCGACGACTCAACCACTTTTGCCACGCTCTGAGAGCGTGGTGATACACTTCTTCCAGTGCCCTGAGGTTGCATCTGATTCCGTAGTAAGCATAGGTGCCGTGAAGCTTAGCCTTCAGGGCTTTATGCTGTTCCGGTAGAGGCATGTGACGATTGTCCCTACACCATTTCGTCAGCGACCCGATGGATCGCCGTAGGCGCGACTTCATCGTCCGCCGTCTCACCACCCATTTTCCTTGGCGTGACCTTGTCCAGTAGTAGGTAAATCCGAGAAAATCGAATGTACCGTTCCCACTCGCCTTCGGCGATTTCTCAAAAGCCTCCGGCTTCCTGAACTTGACCAGCCGAATCTTCTCGGGATGAAGCTCCAAGCCGTACTTGGACAGCCGCTTCCGAAGCGCTTTCAGGACTCTCTCGGCGTCCCGCTCCAACTCGCACACGATGACGAAATCATCCGCGAAACGAACCAGCTCGGCGCGACCGTAGAGTCGTGGTCGCACGACTTCAGCGAACCATTCATCCACTACGTAGTGGAGGTAGATGTTGGCCAATAGCGGGGAGATGACTCCCCCTTGAGGTGTCCCGGTCTCGGGGTTGATCAACTCTCCCCCGTCGAGTACCCCCGCGTTGAGCCATTTCCCAATTAGCCGATGAATACCTCCGTCCTTCACGCGACGTTTGACGAACTCGCGTAAGACGTCACGATCCAGATTGTCGAAGAATCCGCGGATATCCGCGTCCACGATGGTTCCACCATGCAGCCTCATACAGCCGTGCCACAGCTCGTTCACCGCTTGATGGGCGCTTTTGCCTGGTCGGAATCCATATGAGAACGGATAGAAATCCTGCTCGTAAATCTGTGTGAGCAGTATCACCCCTGCTCGTTGGACGATCTTGTCCTCAAAGCAGGGTTTACCAATCGGACGCTTGCTGCCGTCTTCCTTCCCGATCCACGCTCGCATTACCGGCGTGGCCCGGTAACGCCCCGTCCGGAGACGGTCGTGCAGATCTTCCAGGTTCGACTTCCAGTTCCTGGCATATTCCTTGCCAGTTATCCCGTCGATCCCGGGCGCCCCATCCTTGCGGGTGAGACGAAAGGCTTCTCGCAGCAGGTCCATGTCAATCAGGTGGGCCAAATTCGTGAATACCCATGCCTTATCCAAAGCCTGCTGAGCAATCTGACGGATTTCCATTGACAGAATTTGTGACCTCAAGTGTCTCTCCTGTTTCCTTCCGTCAGAGCGTTGTGCCCGACTTCACCTTCCCTACAGCGGGTCGCTTGGGTCTCACTTCCCCGCCTTCCCGAACGGTCAGGGCTCCGACCTGAGCTCCGTCCATCGGTACTATGTTCCGCTAAGACTTCCGACATTCCATCCCTTGGGCTTCGGCGTGTTGCCTCGCCTTCCGGTACCTCATTCCAGGCTCGGAGGCAAGCTCTCCGCGGCCCCAAGCAACCCCACGATCGGCCCTCAGAGCCGATCCGCCGGGCTCCGGACAGCCCCCGCCCCACGGTTGAGGACGTGTGTGTAGATCTCGGTCGTTTTCACGTCCTTGTGACCCAGGAGCTTCTGCACCGCCCGGATGTCGTAGCCGTCCTCGAGCAAGTGCGTGGCGAACCCCTTACCTCACCCCTTCGGCCGTGAGTCTCGCCAGGGCCTCGGCGATCGGCTCCGGCTCCGTCGCCGTCCGCAGGCCGTGACGGTAGAAACGAAGGGCCTCGTCGCGCTCGCCGCGCTGCAAGAGGACCTCGCCGAGCAGAAGATAGGCCCGGCCGTGGGTGGGATCGCTCACCAGGGCGCGGCGACAGCTCTCGGCCGCCAGGTCGAGCTTCCCGAGCTCCCGCTGGTTGTAACAAAGGTAGAACCACGCCGGAGCCCGGTAGGGATAGAGCCCGAGCGAGCGTTCGAGAGCGGGAATCGCCTCGCCGGGACGCTTCTCCGAGGTGAGGAAGTAGCCAAGGTTGAACCAGGACTCGGAGCGCAAGGTCCCTTGTCGCTCCATGGCGCGTAGCCGCTCCACCGCCTCCTCGGGGCGGCCGAGTTGGAAGGTCACGAGGGCCAGCCATTCTCGCGCCGCCGTCTCCCCGGGAGACTTCTCGAGGATCCACCGCAAGATGCGTTCCGCCTCCTGCCAGCGTTGTTGCCGCAGCCGGCTTTTCGCGAGGTCGAGATACGGCTCGACCGCTTCCGGCCGGGCCTCGGCGAGCTTCCTGTCCAGGTAGTCGGTCGCGGCGGCGCTCGGGCCGGCTCGCAAGACGGCGACGGCGCGGTAGATCTCGGCCAGCGGTCCCTTCGGAGCCCGCTCGGGATCGAGCAGCTCGATGCCGACGATCACCGGAGCCGACTCCTCGGCGCGCGGGGCGACGAGCTCCGGCCCCCCGGGCCGGCGGCGGATCAAGTGGTCGGTCATCACCACGTGGACGACGTCGCTCGGACGGCGCTTCGGCATGTGGCAGGCCACACAGTCCCCGGCGTCGACGTCCGGCATGGAAACGGCCTCGGCCATCTCGTCGAGTTGGCAGGCGTCGAGCTCATGGCAGGAGAGGCAGGCCGCGCGGTAGTGCTCGGCGCGCTCCTCCGACGCCACCTTGCGGTGCGGGTCGTGACAGGTCAGGCAGCTCAGCTCGCCGCCGCTCGCCTGGTGGCAGCGGCTCTGCTTCAGCCGATAGGGATGGTGGTTGATCTCGAAGCGCTCGCCACGGCTTTCGCCTTCGACGTCGACGTCGACCTGCACGAAGTGCTCGGAGAGCGGCTCGCCCGGCCGGAAGTCATAGGCGCCACGGCCGAAGCGCCGCAGGCCCGCCAGCGCCACCGTTGGCTGCATGTGGCAGCCGTAGCAGACGTCGTCGCGCAACCGCGGCTCGAGGCGTCCCGGATTCACGACGGAGGTCTTGAGCCGCTTCATGTCCGAGCGGTCGTAGAGCGCCAGGTGGAGGTGCTCGCCAGCCGGGCCGTGGCAGCGCTGGCAGCCCGTGCCCTCGGGCAAATCCTCCGGATAGACCTGGGGCTCCAAGTAGCGGCCGCCGTCACGGACGACGTCGGGATAGGCGTTGTGGCAGAACATGCAGTCCTTGCGCACCCGGCGCGACAGCCCTTCGTGGTCGGCACGGTCGTAGCCCGGGGCCATGCCCCAGCTCCCGGTCTCCGTGTACCAGGCGACGGGCAGCTGGTAGAGCTCGCCCGCCGGCGTCTGGTAGAGGTAGGTCCGGGCGTGGTTCCCCGAGCCCAGGATCCAGTGGACCTCCTGCTCGAGCTCGTGGATCGGCCGTCCTTCGCCGTCGAGCTGGTAGCGCCGGAAAACGAAGCGCCCGCCGCGCCGCCTCATCTCGTAGTGACGCTCCGACGGCTCGTGGAAGTAGTGGCTCTCCGCGGAGAAGTCCTCGATGACCTCCTGATTGCCCGGACGGTAAAAAGACCGCGCCATCCCCACCTCCTGGTAGGGCTGATAGAGATCCGCGTGACAGATCGCACAGGTCCGATCGTCGACGTAGCCCGCCGGCACGCCAGCGCTCCGCGGCGGCGCACCTGTCCCGGCCGCGACGCCCGGCAGGAGCCAAATCACCGCCGCAGCCCTCGGTAGCCAGGCCGGCCACAGATCGACTTGCCGCGACCTCATGCGCGGGAGAATAGCACGGCAGCGCTATAGCCCGGAGGCTACCCTACCCTCACCGGCAGGAGGACCGGCGCACCCTCTCGGCGAGCGAGAAGCCTCCCCCCTCCTCCGTTCCGGCGCTCCACTCATACCACCGTGCGAGCTCGAGACGCCTCAAGGCCTCTACGTCCTCGATCTCGCAGATCTTGCGGTAGGCCTCGAAAAGACCGAGTCCCTGGTTTTTCTGAGCCAAACGACAACTGAAATCCCCGATCGACATGATGCTTCTCCTTTGATTCGTTCTCCGAGAGGATCGCGACATTCGAGAAGCTCTGAACGGATTGTGGAGAGCAACCTCTGAAGCGACACCCCCCCGGGTCGGCTTCGTGAGGGAGAAAGCCCCTCACCCGCATTGTACCACACTTTCGACAACCATTGGTCCTCGACCGGGGCCTTTGGCGACTACGTGCCCGCCGGCAGACGGCTCAGGCCTCAATGCCGAGGCGCTTTTTCATCTCGGCGAGCGAGTCCGACGCCGCCACCGACGGCGCGTCGCTCAAAGCGCCCTCGATCTTGTCGTCGAGGGTGGCGGTGGCGTCGCCCATCTCGCCGTAGGCGGCGGCGAGCGACTCCTGCTGCTGGACCTTGTCCTTCATCCGGTCGAGCATCGCCACCGTCGACGACGAGTCGGCGCCCGCCATCTGCTGGTTGATCTTCCTCATCGACTCGGCGGTGCGCGCCCGCGCCCGCAGCGTCACGAGCTCGTTCTCGAAGCGCGAGATGTCGCGCTTCAGCTTTTCCACTTTCACCTGGAGCTGGTCCGACATCTTCTTCTGCGCCTCGTAGTCGACCATCAGGGTCGAGGCCCGCTGCGTCGCTTCTTCCTTTTTTTCGAGAACCTGGCCGGCGAGGCCCTCGGCCTCCACCGGATCGAGGCTGCCCGCCTGCATCTTCTGGAGAAGGAGCATGGCTTTGCGCTCGTACTCGGCGGCCATCTTCTTCTGGTCGTCGGCGTCTTTCTTCTGGCGAATCGCCACGGACTTGACCTGGGCCAGGCTCTGCATCGCCTCCTGGAGGTTCACCTTGAGGTCCCGGATCCCCTGCTCAGTCAGCTTGATCGGGTCTTCCAGGTTCTCGATCACGGAATGGGCCTCGGCTTGGGCCACCTTGAAAAGCCGGTTGAAAATGCTCATCTCTGGTTCTCCTTGTGTGACGTCAGGCGTGGGCGTACCCCAGAAGCTCCTCGCCGTGTTCCGCGAGGCCCAGCGACAGGGCGCCGATCGAGCCCTCGAGCTCGTTCAGGTCGAGGTTCTGGAGCTGCAGGGTGTCGCGGAAGATGACCTTCTTGCCTTCTTCGTCGAGCACGAAGGCACCGTGGACGAGCGTGCGGTTCATCTGCAGGAGCCGCTTGAAGAGGTCGCCCGGCTCCGCCGGCGCCTCCAGGATGAGCTGCTCCAGGATGACGATGGGAGCCTCGCAGTCGATCACGAGGTTCATGATGCCGGCGTCCTCGTCCTGGACGACGACCAGCTCCTCGGCCTCGTTCTCGTGGATGATGTCGAGGTCCAGGTCGAGAAGGTAGCTCTTGACGAGCTCGTACTTTTCAGACATTGCCCTTGTTCCTCCTTGGTACGGATGGGGGTTACGTCTATGCGGCACGCCTGGAAGCCAGGTGACGGCGCAACTCGCCATAGCCGTGGTTGAGTTGTTTGACGAGCTCGTCGGCGACGCGGGCGCGCTCGGGATCCATGGCGTGACGGTCCGGGTGGTAGCGGCTCAAGAGTCGCTTCCAGCCCGCCTCGACGGCGGCGAGCTCCGAGCCGTAGGGGACCTCGAGGTTGGCGTAGTAGCCAGCCAGGACGGGGTCGACGACCGGCATCGACGCCTCCGGACCCTGCGGCTCCGGGCGGTCCGTCCCCTTGCGGCCACGCTGTCTCAGCTCGGCCTCAAGGACTTGCCACAATCGTTGGACGATGGACATCTGCTGGGAGACCTCCTCAGGTGCTTGTGCGATCGACGATCGCGATCAGGTGATCGTCCTTGGCGAGCTCGAAGTCGGACGCCGGGTTCGTGATCACCTCTTCACCGCGCTGTACGGCCACGGCGAGCATCCTATTCGTCCGCTTGAGCTCACCCAAGACGTCGAGGAACGAGCGGCCCGCCAGACGCTCCGGCAGGGCGACGCGCTCCAGGTCCTGGCCGTAGCGCTGGGAGAGGAGCTCCGAGACCACCTTGGAGAGCCCGTGGTCGACGGCCGAGGTCGCCAAGAGACGGCTCGAGAGCTGCTGGCCGATGATGATCTCGTCGGCATGGGCCCGCTGGCAGTGGTGAACGTTCTCCTCGTAGACCAGGTCGACGATCGTGTAGGCGTCGGGATTGAGCGACTCGACCGCCAGGGTGACGAGCACCGTCTGGGCGTCGCGGGTCGACTCTTCGAGGCGGTCGTCGCCCAGGATCACCACGGTCGCGGCCGTCTCGATCCCGGCACGCCGGAGGTTCTCCTCGTTGACGCTGCCGCTGAAGAAATGGAGGTTGTCGTCGTCGACGGGTTTGGTGGGCAGCTCCGCGAGGAGCGCGATCGGCGTCCCCTCCGTGCGGCTGTCGCTGCGCAGCTCGCGCAGGATCTCGTGGGCCCGCGAGTTCCACTGGCACAAGACGATGTGGTCTCTGAGCTTCATGGCTCCCATGCCGCGATCTCTCCTCAGGTTACGTTCTATGAAGACGCTGGCGATCGTCGCCGTCAACATGCTCAGGATGCCGATGCCGAAAAACATCAACACGACGCCGATCAACCGGCCGCCGGAGGTGCCTGGAGTGATGTCGCCGTAGCCGACGGTGGTGATCGTCACGATCGCCCACCACAGCCAGTCGACGAACTCCATGTCCTCGCTCCGGGGCTCGATCAGGTAGACGCCGACGGCGCTCACCAGGCTCAGGACCAGGAGCACGCCGAGGATACGGTGGAGGCTCTCCCGGCGCACGAAATGCATCAGCCGCCGGAGCCACGAGAAACGTCTCACCTTCGCCATCCGTCGTGTTCCTCCAGAGCGTCCGGTCTCAGTAGAGATCCCAGTCCCCGTCGCGGTAGTAGGTGAAGACCGCGAGGTCCGACTCCTCGCTGACGGCGATCTCGGGCAGGTCGTCGAGGATCCCTTTGCCGAAGTGCAGCATACTGAGCATGGCGTCGCGATTCAAGAAGCGGGTCTCGACTTCGTCGAACTTCTCTTCGGCCAGGCGGTCGCGCAGCGCCTCGCCGCTCAGCTCCCCGGCCCCAGGACCCTTTTTCAGGCC
>CBDUYN010000294.1:0-7627 GCA_965371445.1 uncultured bacterium
CTGAGCCCCTGGCCGAGCCCCTGAAGATCCCATCCTGAAGGCCCACCAGGCACTCGCCGTAAACCCTTGATAGCAAAGGACTTCGGTTACCGTGGCACCCTAAGAGCGAGCACCCTAAGAGCGAAGAGCGGGGACTGCCAAGCTCATTGCGGAGCTCGCTCTCCACCAGCCGACTCGGGTGGTATTCCCAAGGGCGGCGCCGCCCAGGCAGAGCTCGTCCAGGGCTCCGGCGCGCCGGGCCGACGCGACGTCTCTCGCGCTGACACGCTCGATCTCCACTCCGTAGATGCGGTGGAAGACCATGGCGAAGATCCGGTCGCCCAGGCCTCGAAGCGCTGGAGGAGCGCCGTGCGGGAGCGGAGAAGCCGATCCGCCAGGACGCCGCAGCCAATGTCCTGCTATGATCATGTCGATGCCAGCAGAAGTGACCGTCCTTCAATCGTCAGCCAGCTACACCCTCGACGAGCTGGCGCAACTCGCTGCCGAGCCGCTGCAGCGCTCGGGTGGCGAGCGCGCCATCGCCTTCGGCTCCTACGCCCGGGGGACTGCGGACGGTTACTCCGATCTCGACCTCGTGGTGGTGCTACGCACCCATCGGCCGCCGTTCGAGCGCTGGCCTCTGCTGCGCGAGCTGCTGGATGCGTTACCCGTTCCCGTCGACCTCCTGGTCTATACACCGGAAGAGTTCGTGCTCGGCATGGAGCAGCGGCTCGGTATTTTCGACGCCATCGCTCGCGAGGGGATTCTCCTCTATGCGCGATCCGAAAGCTGAGGCCGGCCGCTGGCTGGCTGCGGCCCGTGAGGAGCTCGCCTGGACTCGCCACGCCGCCGCCGGCGGCTTCCATGCACCGGCCTGTTTCCACGCTCAGCAAGGGGCGGAAAAGGCGGTCAAGGCTGTCCACTTTCTCCGCGGCGCGCGGGTGGTCATCGGCCACAACGTCCGCGCCCTGATCGAGAGCCTGGAGCCACGGGTTTCGGCTCTCGACGCCTTGGCCGATGCCGGGCGCGAGCTCGACCTTCTCTACATTCCGACCCGCTACCCGAACGGCCTCGATTCCGGCACACCGGGCGAGGCGTTTTCCGCCAGCCAATCGCGCCGCGCGATCGAGCACACTACGGCGATCATCGCGGCGGCGGCGCAGCTCGTCGAGCCACCACCGAAGCCAAGCCCCGGCGTGAAGGCTGTCGGCGGCCCGGCACCGGCGGATCAGGGTGAGGCGCCAGCAGATGATGTGCCGCCCGCAGAGGAGAAGCCCGCTGAGCCCGCAGAGGAGAAGCCCGCTGAGGGGAGTGGATAGCCGCCCTCGCTCCAGCGCTCGAGGAGCTCGGTGATGGGGGACGCTTCAATGGGGGACCACGGACGCCGACTTCGCGCGGTTCGGCTTCCTGCCTCCTGGTTCTCCTGCCTCCTGCCTGCCTCCTGGTTCCACCCACTTCGGCAAGGTCGGATCTCGCTCGGGTCGGCTGGCACTCTGGGAACTCTGGAACAAACCCGGCTGACGTCTCGTGACGACGCTCCGTGTCGTCGCTCTGGGCCGACGCTCGGCGTCGTGGAACCACGGGCTCGGAGGCGACATGTGTTCCTACCCGTGATGCCGTCGCGTAGCGACGTAAGATGCTCTGAAGGAACTGAGGCACTTGGCGCCCAACCTGCGGAGAACCCGTCCGAACCAAGATCGCCCGAGTGGCCAAGGAACCGCACGCGCCGTCAAACGCGAGGAGGCATACCGATGAGCAGACTCCAGGTTCTGGAACGAGACGGCCAACCGGGTAGCTCGGTGGCCGCCTCGAGCCCCTCGACGCCACCGACGGCGTCCGTCCTGCTCCTCGCCCTCTTCGCCTGTGTCCCTGCGCCGCGGCCTCCGGAGCTCGAAGTCGAATACGGCGGCTGTGCCGCCGTGCTCGGCTCCGCGTCCCTGCCGACCTGCGTCCTCGTCGCCGAGAGGACCCTCACGCTGTGGGCGAGGAGTGACCTCGGCGCCCGTCTCGAGGTCCTCGCCGGCGAGAGCTCCTGGAAGATCTCCGAGGGCGAGCCGGTCGGGGAAGGATTCCGCTTCGAGCTGACGCAGATCGAAGCCGGCGAGCTCGTCGTCCGTGCCGGCCTGGACGACATGGACGCCACCTGGAACCTGGCGCTTGCACCCCCACGGCACAGCGGCCTCGACGAAACGCGCCGCGACGTCGACGAAATGCGCCGGCTCATCGGCGACGAGGGATACACCGCGGCCCGGCGCTTCCTCGAAGAGCGCTTCGAGCAAGCCGGCACACCGCTCCAAGCCGGGATCCTCGTGGGCACCATGGCCCGCCTGAGCCTGGCCGCGGGCGCCGAGCAGGCCCGCGACGAGGCCGAACGAGCCGTCGCCCTGCATCGGCAGTCCGGAAACCTCTCGGCCCTGGTCGACGACCTCACCTTCCTCCACTATCTTCTCGGCTACGAGCTCGAGGAGGTCGAAGCCGCCCGCGACGTCCTCTTCCGGGAGGTCCCGGAGACCGCCTCCGGCGACGGCGGCTCAGCGTACCTGGTCGCCTTCTACCGCGGCCAATGGGCGGTCAACACCGGCAACGGCCGTGCCGCGCTGGAAGATCTCGGCGCCGCAGTCCGGCACGCCGAACGCGTCGGCGAGGTGAGCCAGCGCGTCATGACCCAACAGCTCCTGGGCCGTCAGCTGCGCCGTCTCGGTCAGAACGAGCAAGCCACGGCGACGATCGAGCGCCTCGTGGCAGAGGTCGACGAGCTCGGCGACGGCTGCGAGAAGGCCAAGCTCTACAACGAAGTCGCCTGGGACCGGCTGCAGGCGCTCGATGCGCGGCTTCCCGCCGAGATTCCCTGGAGCGAGCTGGAGAAGGCCCTCGAGCGGGTCGGCAAATGTCCCGGGCGGGACCGCGAGGAGCAGAACCTGCGGCTCAACCTCGCGCTCGCCCATCTCCACGCCGGCCATCCGGAGGGCGCGCGCCTGGAGCTCGAGCGCGTCCGGACGACCGAGGAGACGCCGCGCTGGCTCCTGGTGTGGCGTCACGACGTCGAGGGGCGCATCGCCCTCGCCGAGGGCCGTCCGGGCGAGGCGCTCGGCCTTTACGACGCTCTGGCCCGGCTGGCGGAGGTGGGAGGCGGGCTCGACGTCGCCTGGCGTGCCGCCGTCGGACGGGCCCAGGCCCTGGAGGCCGCCGGAGAGGTCGACGCCGCTCTCGAAGCGCTGGGGCAGGCCGAGAGCCTCCTCGACGAGGAAAGCCTGCGAGCGCCGATCGACGGACGCGAGACCTCTGTCGCGGCCCGCGAATGGGGTACGCGGCTCTATCTCGACCTCCTGCTCGACGGCCGTCCGAGAGAAGCCTTGGCGGTCGCCCGCCGGGCGCGCTCGCGCTTCTTCCGCGGCCTCGCCCGCGACGCACGACGCCAAGACCTCGACGGCGACGCCGCGGCGGTCGTCGAGCGCTACTACCTGCTGCGTTCCGAATTCGAGGACGACCTCGCCCAGGACTGGGCCGTGCCCACCCGGCTCGCCGAGACCCTCGCCGCGGAGCGCGAAGCGACGCGGCGCGAGCTCCACCAGCTCCTCGACCAGGCCCTGGCTCTCCTCGGCGGCGTCCCGGACACCGGCACGCCGCCGCCGGTCGCGCCGGGCGAGGTCCTCCTCCTCTACCACCCGGCGCCGGACGGCTGGTTCGCCTTCGCCGCCGCCGCCGAGGGCGTCGACGCCCGGCGTCTCGGCGAGCTCGACCTCTCCGCCACCCGGGCGCAGCTCGCGGACCGACTCCTGGAGCCCTTCGCCGAGAGCCTTGCCCGTGCCGGGCGCGTCCGGGTCCTCCCCTACGGCGCGCTGCGCGCCATCGACTTCCACGCCCTGCCCTTCGGCGGCGACACGCTCCTGAGCGCCTCCCGTCCGGTGGTCTACGGCCTGGACCTGCCCGCGGCGCCGGGGCCCTCCGGGCGGCGCGCCCTGCTGATCGCGGACCCCACCGGCAGCCTGCCGGCGGCAGCGGCGGAGGTGGCGTCCGTCGAGCGCGCCCTGGCGCGAAAAGGCGGCTGGGACGTCGAGCTCTTCGACGACGACACCGCCGCCCTGCGCGACCGCCTGCCGGCGGTCGACCTCCTGCACTTCGCAGGTCACGTCGACTTCTCCGGCCAGGACCTCGGGAGCGCTGCCCTGGAAAGCGCTCTCGCCTTCGACCGGTACGGCGCGGCGCGGCTGACCGCCGGCGACGTCCTGGCCCATGCGGGCGCTCCGGCGACCGTGGTGCTTTCGGCCTGCGAGAGCGCCCGCGCCTCCGCCACCGACGCGCCCGTCGGGCTGGGTGTCGCCCACGCTTTCCTGCTCGCCGGCAGCCGGACGGTGATCGCCGCCGTCCGGCGGGTCGACGACGAGCAGAGCGCGGCCCTCATCCGGCACTTCTACGACTCCTGGGACACGACGCCGGAGGGCGCGGCAACGGCGCTCGCCGCCGCCCAGCTCGCGCTACGGCGCGAGGACCCGGAGGCCGACTGGGCGAGCTTCCGCGTCCTCGAACGCTAGGAGGCTGTAGGACATAGATTCTTGTCCTACAGCCTCCGGTACCGTCCCCTTGGGGGGAACGAGGGGGGACAGCACTGGCGACCCGGCAAGAAAGAATCTCCTCCCGATGTCAGAAACGCCCGCCGGACGGCGAATACCCATACGTCAGCCGGCCTCCTCTCACCGGCACCGGCGTGGTGCCAAAGGCCGGCTGAGGTGCAAACCCCCGGCGCTCGGGGCTCGTTGCGGCTCCGTTTTTTCCCCGCCGGTGGATATACTTCCGGCCGATGGACGATCGACGTCACAGGGTGCTGGAGAAGGCCCTGGCCGGGGAGGAGACGGCCCAGACGCAGCTGGTCGGGTGTCTGACCCCCGTCATCCAGGCCCGGGTCGGCCAATGGCTGCTCTATGCGGACCCCGGCCGACGATCGCGCCAGAGCGTGGAAGACCTCACCCAGGAGGTGTTCATCATCCTCTTCGAAAACGACGCCAGGATCCTGCGCCACTGGGACCCGAAGCGCGGAGCCTCGCTCGAGAACTTCGTCGGCCGGGTCGCCGAGCTCCGGGTGCGCTCCCTGACGCGCAGTCAAAAGCGCGATCCGTGGGCCGAGGAAACCGTGGAGGACGTCGAGCTCGGGCACCACTCGCCCGAAGCCGACCCCGAGCGGCGACGCGCCTCGCAGGAGCTCCTGGAATTGCTGCTCGAGCGTCTGCGTGCCACGCTCAGCCCGCTCGGTTGGAACCTCTTCCAGCTCCTCTTCCTGCACGAGCTCCCGGTCGAAGAAGTCAGCCGGATCACCGACCAGCGTCCCGACTCCGTCTACCAGTGGCGCCGCCGGCTGCGCAAGAAGGCCCGGCAGCTCAGGGACGAGCTGAAAGCGGACGAACGCCCGGACTCGGATCTCGCCGAGGGAGACTGCTCATGAACGAAGACCAACTGCTCAAGGACCTCGCCCGGCGGGCCGGCGAAAAGGAGACGGAGAGCGACGCCACCGGCGTCCCGGCGCACTGGCAGGCCCTCGCCGCCGGCACCTTGGCGCCGGCCGAAGAGGAACGCCTGCGCGCCCGGGCCGCCGGCAGCGAAGAAATCCGTGACGGGCTCGAGCTTTTCCGTCCCCTGGGAAACGACTTCCAGGCTCGCATGGTCCGCGAGATGCGCGACCGGGTGGAGCCGCAAGCCGAGCCGCAAACCAAGAGAGCGCCCCTGGCGCGCGTGATCGCCTTCCCGAAGACGCTCGCCTTCCCGAAGACGCCACGACACCGTGGGTGGCTGCAAATGGCCGCCGCCGCGGCCATGGCCGTCGCGGCCGTGGGTCTCCTCTGGCTCCGGCCGCCGAGCCCGGCGACACCGCTGCCGGAGTACGGCGAGCTGAAGCTCGAGGGGGTCAAGTTCCAGCGTTCAGGGTCGCAGCGTAGCGAGCCCGGGACGTCGGAGCTCCCGGTCCTGGTTCCCGGCCTCACCTTTCAGATCGACTGGCCCACGAAGAGCGGGGAGGAGGTGCTGGTCGAGGTGGCGTTCTTCGTGTCCGGGGAGGCCCAGGCGTGGCGGAGGTGGCCGGTGAAGAACGTCTCGATCGCGCCCACGGGCGCCGTGAGAGTCCAGGGAAAGATGGCGGGAGACCTCGTGCTGGAGCCCGGCCCATGGACCCTGGTCGCCGTCGTCGGACGGCCGTCGGCCCTGCCGTCTCCGGAGGAGGCCGAGGCCCGCTTCGCCGCCGGGGAAAGCGGCCCGGACGACGGCAGTTGGCGGTGCCTCAGCCAACCCTTCCTGGTCAAGAACGACTGACACTTCCCGGGGTGCGCGGACTTACCCCGGGCTTTGGGGTGGAAGAATCGGACAGAAGAGCCGGACCCCTCCTCTCTGAAACCCCACAGCCCGGGGTAAGTCTTCGCACCCCGGGAGGGCGGACGTGAGTCCGCCCGCGAGACCCGGCAAAAAGATTTCACCCTCCGATGTCAGAAATGCCGAGCTCGCGGCGAATACCCCCTCGATCATCAACGGATCCCCGTTGAACCGGCAGCACCGCGAATCGGCCGCCAGCGTTCGGCACGAAAGCCCCAGAGGGGAGTGGAGTGCCATGTCCACCGGCGGACGTTCGTCATCGACCGTCCGAGAGTAAGCAGGAAGGAGTTTTGTCATGCCCACGACGATTAAGAAAATTCTCAGCCGAGCCGTTCTCTTCGCGATCGGCCTCACCGCCGTCGTCCCCCTGGGGGCCCAGGTGGTGCCCGAGCGCTCGACGCTTCTGGCGGAGAAAGAGCACCGGCACGACGACCTGCGGATCGAGACGACCTACGAGTCGCCGGCCGAGCTGCCGCTCCAGGCGGCGGCCCGGGCCTACGAGGCGCTCGCCGTCCTCGGGGTCGACGCCGGGTCGGCTCGCGTCGACCGCCGGAGCGGACGCTTCGTGACGCTCTTGCCCAGCCGGCCTCTCTTGCCCGGCAACGGCCACGGCAATCGCCTGCGCTGGGAGGACATGGGCGTCGCACCGCCAGCGAATCCGGCAGCCCTCGAGCACGCCGCCTGGAAAGCCTTCGCCGGCTATCTTGAGACCCACCGGGAGGAGCTCCGGATCGACCCCGGCGAGCTCGCCCAGCCCGGACGGGTCACCGTCCACGGCGGCGGCGAGATCGTGCAGATCTACGCCCCGCGGAGCTTCGACGGTGTCCCGGTGCGGGGCAGCTACGTCTCCGCGGTCGTCAACCACGGCAACCTGGTGCTCTTCGGCGCCCACCGGTGGGGGGAGCGCGGCGCGTCCTCGAACCGGCCCCAGCTCAGCCTCGAAGAAGCGGTCGTCGTCGCCGAGGACTATCTCCTTCCCCTCGCGGTGACCGGTCACTGGGGCAAGACGCACCAGGTCTACCTGCCGATGGCCAACGGCCACGCTCAGGGGGAGCTCGAGCACGGCAAAGGCTACCGCTACCGGCCGGCCTGGGCCGTCCAGGTTCAACGTCGAGGGCGACGCCGGAAGCTGGGAGGTCCTGGTCGACGCTTTCACCGGCGAAATCCTGGCCAACGAGGACCAGAACCACTACGCCGAGATCAAGGGCGGCGTCCTGCCGGTGACCAACGACGGAGTCCCGCCCGACGGCGTCGAGCAGGCCGGCTGGCCCATGCCCTACCAGGACACCACCCT
>CBDUYN010000295.1:0-7559 GCA_965371445.1 uncultured bacterium
ACGAGACGACCGACTCGTGCGACAACGTCGCCAACGACGCCAACTGCGACAACGGTCTCTTCTGCGACGGCGCGGAGACCTGCGACGCGGTCAACGACTGCCAGGCCGGCAGCGATCCGTGTACCCCGTTCGGCTGCGACGAGGCCGGCGACGTCTGCGTCTGCGCGCCGAAGGGCGCGAGCTGCAGCTCGGACGCCGAGTGCTGCTCGGGCAAGTGCAAGGGCAAGGTCGGCTCGCAGACCTGTAAGTAGGACATAGGACGGCGGGAGCCGACAGGCTCCCGTCCCCTCTGCGAATCCCTGAGGCCGGGCCTTTGTGCCCGGCCCTTTTCTTCGAGGCCAGATCGAGATGTTCGTAGGAGCCCTACCTATAAGGTCCACCCGAATCGGCAGATCTAGTGGCCTGTAGGGCATAGGCCAGCCGACCTCCCGGCGGACTTCGTCCGCCGGGAAATCCCCCTAACCCCCTTTCCTAAAGGGGGGACAAGACTCCGGATTCTTCTCTGAACCCCCTTTAGGAAAGGGGGGCAGGGGGGATTTTCTTGGCAGGCGCAGCCTGCCGAATCTATGCCCTACAGGCTCCTAGTGCACCTGCTCGCGGGTCTTCAGGAACCGAACGTCCGGCCAGTCCTCGGTGGCACAGGTCACGTGCCAGTCGCTGCGGGCGAGGAAGACCGGCAGGCCGTTGTGGTCCTCGGCCATGTTGGGCTCGTTGGCGTTGGCGAACCTCTTAATCTCCCGTGGCTCGTCGGCCTCGATCCAGCGGGCGGTTTGCACCGCCGTGGGCTCGAAGTGAACCGAGAGGTTGTACTCCGTGCGGATCCTGTCGGCCAGGATGTCGAACTGCAACGTTCCCGCCACCCCGACGATCCAGTCGCGTCCCAGGTGTGCCCGCAGGACCTGCGCCACCCCCTCCTCCGCCAGCTGGATCAATGCCCGCTTCAGGTGCTTGGAGCGCATCGGGTCCTCCGGACGGACTTTCTTCATCAGCTCCGGCGCGAAGCTCGGGATGCCGGTGAAGTGAAGCGGCTCGCCCTCCGTCAGACTGTCGCCGATCCTCAGGTTCCCGTAGTTGGGGATGCCGAGGATGTCGCCCGCCCAGGCAACTTCTGCCAGCTCCCTGTCCTGGGCAAGGAAGAGCACAGGATTGTGAATCGCCAGGGTCTTGCCGGTGCGCGGATGCAGCAGCTTCATGCCGCGGCGGAAGCGTCCCGAGGCCAGGCGGACGAAAGCCAGGCGGTCGCGGTGCTTGGGGTCCATATTCGCCTGGATCTTGAAGACGAAGCCCGACACCTTCTCCTCCGACGGCTCCACCGAGCGCGGCACGCGGCCGTTGCCGTTGCCCGGCGCGACGACGAGGGCGGCCTGCGCCCGCGGTGGCGGCGCGAGCTCGACCAAGGCGTCGAGAAGCTCGCGGACACCGAAGTTGTGTAGCGCGCTCCCGAAGTAGACCGGCGTCATGTTGCCCTCGAGATAGCTCTCCTTCGCGAAGGCCGGGCAGAGCCCCTGTGCCATCTCCGCCTCCTCCCGCAGCCGCTCGAGCGCTTCTCCCGGCAGGAGCTCCGCAAGCCGCGGGTCCGAGAGGCCCTGGCAGATCTCTCCCGCCGAAGCCACCTCCCCCTGGCCACGTTCCATGCGGATCAGCTGATCGCGAAAAAGGTCGTAGCAGCCCAGGAATCCCTGGCCGCTGCCGATCGGCCAGGTCGCCGGTGAGACCTCCAGCGCCAGCGTCTGCTCGACCTCGTCGAGCAGGTCGAACGGATCGCGGCCGTCGCGGTCGAGCTTGTTGACGAACGTGACGATCGGCACGTCGCGCAACCGGCAGACCTCAAAAAGCTTGCGCGTCTGCGCCTCGATGCCCTTCGCCGCGTCGAGCACCATGACCGCCGAGTCGACCGCCGTCAGCGTCCGGTAGGTGTCCTCGCTGAAGTCCTCGTGGCCCGGCGTGTCAAGGAGGTTGAACGTGCAGCCCCGGTACTCGAACGTCATCACCGACGCCGTCACCGAGATGCCCCGCTCCTGCTCCACCTTCATCCAGTCGGAGCGCGCCCGTCGCGCCCGGCCCCGGGCCTTGACGGCCCCGGCCATCTGGATCGCCCCGCCGTAGAGCAGGAGCTTCTCCGTCAGGGTCGTCTTGCCGGCGTCCGGGTGCGAGATGATCGCGAACGTACGGCGGCGCGAGATGGGGTCTTGGGATCGGCTCATCGTCAACTCTTCCTGTCCGGGCGATGCCGGCGTCCGAGCGGACGGCATTCTACCCTTATCGGCCCCAACGACACAAATCGCCCTCTTCCGAGCGGCGGAGGGGGAATTCCCGGCTCGATCTGCTAGAATCAGGCCCAGCCTGCACGAAGGGAGTCCCGATGGCTGAGCCAACCAGGATCCTGCTCGTCGAAGACGACGCGGCCGATGCCTACATCCTACGCTGGCATCTGCTGAAGAACCCGCGCAATCGTCACCGTTTCGACCTCGAGCACGTCGAGTACCTCGGCACCGGCCTCGACCGCCTGTCCCAGGATTCGTTCGAGGTCCTGCTCCTCGACCTCGGCCTACCCGACAGCCTCGGCATCGAGACGTTCTGCCGCGCCAGCCGTGAGGCCCCCGACATCCCGATCATCGTCCTTTCGGGTCTCGACGACGAGGACGTCGCCCTGAGCGCCGTGCGCGAAGGAGCCCAGGACTACCTCGTCAAGTCCGAGCTCACGGGACCGCTTCTCGTACGCTCGATCCGTTACGCCATCGAGCGTCATCACATGCAGCAGTCCCTGCGCAGCCTCTCGCTCGAGGACGAGCTCACCGGCCTCTACAACCGGCGCGGCTTCCAGGCCCTCGCCGAGCAGCAGCTCAAACAGGTCCGGCGCTCCAAAAAGCAGCTGACACTCGTTTTCCTCGACCTCGACGACCTGAAGCAGATCAACGACAGCCAAGGCCACGGCGTCGGCGACCAGGCGCTCGTCGAGGCCGCCGCGCTCTTGCGCCGGAGCTTCCGCGACTCCGACATCCTCGCCCGGCTCGGCGGCGACGAGTTCGCCGTCCTCCTGGTCGACGCCCGCGAGGACGGCGTCCCGGTGCCGATCGCGCGGCTGCGGGAAAACCTCGCCAAGGCCACCGGCCTCGACGAGCGTGACTTCCCCATCTCCATCTCCTTCGGCCTCGCTGCCTGGGACGGCGAGAAGCCCACCACCCTCGACGAGCTCATCACCCGCGCCGACGAAGAGATGTACCGCGAGAAGCGGGCGCACAAGAAAGTGCGCGGCAACGGCCAATGAACCTCGTCTGGGGTGGCAAAGGCCCCCCGGCAGAAAGCAAAGCGGCCGCCCACCGGGCGGCCGCTTCGACATGACGATCGATCCGGCGAGCGTCTACGGGGCAGCGTTCACGGTCACGTCGACGGTGGCGCTACTGGTGGCACCGTCCGAGCGTGTGATGCTCAGCGTCACGCCAAAAGTGCCGGGAGCCGTATACGCATGGCTGGGACTCTGCGACGTGGCCAGGGGGCTGCCGTCACCGAAGTTCCACGAATAGGTACAAGTGAAACCGCCCAGGGTGCAGAACGTCGTCGTGTCCGTGAAGAACACCGTCACGGTTTGAGGCGCAGGTAGCGGTGGCAAGGTCGCGGGATTGGGGGTCGCCGAGAAGCTCGCCGCCGGCGGCGCGTTGTCGTCGCGGCAGGACCTGTCGCTCGGGTTGTAGACGATGGCGTCGACCAGAACGTCGAAGCAACCCGTGTTCAAGTTCGTGAGGGTCACGTCGGCGAAAACCGGTATGAAACGCAAACCCGCCTGGCCGTCTTCCGGCGTGTCGTCGCACACCTCCGTCGGGAGGGGATCGCTGACCGTCGGAATGTCGCCCGAGATGGTGATGCCGTCGGGGCCCAGAGTGGCGAACACGCCACGCGGATCGCTGTCGATGTCGTTCTTGAAGAACACGGAGAACCGCGGCTCGACGCCGACCGCTGTAAACGTGAACGTTGACGGCGTGAGACCTCTTGTGATGATGTCGATCGTCACTGCGTTCGGGTTCAATGGGCTGGTGAAGAACGGTTGCACCGGGAAGTAGACAAAACCACCCGACAAGCTCGTCGACTCGTTGGTCTCCAAGTTGGTGACGACGATGTCGACCGGAGTGTCCGCGCAAGTGATCAAAGCGCCTACGTTGACGAGTAGGATCTCCGTCCCGGTCACCGAAATGACGTTCTGGTTGATACCACCGAACTGGACGAAAGCGGGACCCTCGAAGTTCTGGCCAAAGAGGGTCACGTTGTCACCGCCGGTGTAGACACCGCGGCTGGGCGACACCCCGGAGATGAACATCTCGCCGCCGCCATACTGGAAGGCCCCGGCAAACGTGTCTTCGAAACCGGAGTCGACGTTGCGCACGACGACGTCGACGAGAGCGTTCTGATGGACGTCGTTGAAGCCCGTGGCCGACGGCGTCCGGACGAGAATGCGGCTCGCCGAGGTCGAGAGCACCGGGGCCTCGATCAGAGTGTTGGTGCCAAAAAAGACCTGCACCTGATCGGAGAAGCCTTCGCCGTTGATCGTGACCTGGGTGCCGCCTTCGTTGGGGCCCGAGGTGGGGCTGACGGAGATGATGCGCGGCACGAGGGCGTTGTCACCACCACCACCACCACCGCCACCGCCGCTTCCGCCGCGGGTGTAGGTGAAGCCGTTGCTCAAGGTGTCGGAAGCGGCGTCGGTGTCGTTGACGTTGATGTTGACGGTCACGCTGACGGTCTCGGTCGAACCGACGGCAAGGTCGATCGTCGGGGTGTTGACCACCACCTGGGTGCTCGTCACCGAACGAATTTCGGCCGGCAAGTCAGCGAAGAAGACCCGGACGGGCTCCTCGAAGCCGGTGCCGATGATCCGCACGCGCTCGCCGCCGACCGGCGAGCCGCGGTCCGGCGTGATGCGTTCGATAAAGAGCGGGACGCCCGCCGCTTCCTCCGACTGCGGGACGACGTCGATCGAGGTGCGCCCGACGCTCCCCTCCAGGGAGGCCTGCACCTCGACCGAGCCCGTCGTGGTCGCGACGAAGGTGAGAACGGCCGAGCCCGTCCCGTCCTGGAGCGCGACCACTCCCGAGGCGACGCTGGTCGAGAGGATAACGGTGGAGCCGTCCGGGGGCGGCTGGTTGTTGCTGGCCGACCGGACGATGACGGTGATGACGGAGCTCACCGTCACGCTGCCGCCCTCCGGCAGCTCGAAAGACGACGGGGAGGCGTTCACCGTGATGTTCCACACGGTCGTCGTGACCGGGGGAGGAGGCGCCGCAGCCGGACGCTCCGGGGCGGTCGGTGACTTCGAGTCACAGCCGGCGAGGCTCAAAACGAGCAGTGCCGCCACGACGGTCAACGGGAGGGGAAACTTCTTCTGGAAGCTCATCATGATCTTGCGCTCCGATCCTTCCCCGGTTCTACTGGGTGAACTCGATGGTATGGGGTCGCGGCACCGATTGGACTTCGCGGCCGCTTAGGGTACGACCATAGGCACGGACCCAGACGTTCATGACGATCACCGTTTCTCCGGTTTCCTTGTCGAAGCCACCGTTCTCAAAGAGAAGGTCCGAGACCGGCGGATTGCTGATCTGCTCGATCGACAGGATCGGCATGCCGTTGTAGGAGAGCGTCCCCCCTACCGGGACGGTGCCGAGGAGGTTGAAGAAAAACGGCGGCGGCACCCGGGTGCCGCGATCCACGCGGGTGTAGGTGAACTCGACCCCTTCGAGCTCGACGTCCATCAAGCTCGACGTGTCGGTAACCTCGATGTTGGGGACGATGCTGGTGATCGAGAGCGTGCCGGCGACGGCGGCCTGGAAGGCGAGCACGTCGCCGTTGACGGAGTAGCGAAAGGGGACGTCGTCCGCCTCGAACTCGACTTCAAGGAGGACGCCTCCCGAATCGGTCTGCTCGGTTCGTTCGTCGCAGCCGAGCCATACGACCGCGACCACGAGGAGAATGAGAAATCTGTAGTTCTTCACCGCGTTCCTCCTGGACCCTTTACATCTGCACGATATGAGGTGTCACGAAGATCATCAGCTCGTTGTTGTCTTCGCTCTTGTTTCGATTCTTGAACAGGTGGCCGATGATGGGGATGTTCGCAAGCCCCGGTACGCGATCCTGGTTCTGGTTCGAGGAGACCTCGTAGATCCCGCCGATGACCGCGGTACCGCCGTCGCGGACGATGACGGTGGTCGAGGCCTCCTTGGTCGCGATCGGAGCGTTGGAGGCGCCGACGATGGCAAAGGCCAGCTGCGGCGATCGCTTGGCGACGTTGATCGTCAGGATGATCGTCCCTTCGGCGGTCACGTGGGGCCGCACCGTCAGCTGCAGCGTGGCGTTGACGAACTGCACGGAGACGGTGTTGTTGGAGACCGTCTGGACGGGGATCTGCAGACCGCTCTGGATCGAAGCGCTCGTGTTGTTGAGCGTCGTCACCCGCGGTGCCGAGATGATGTTAATGAGACCTTCGTTCTCCGCCGCCTGCAACTGGACGTTCAGGTTGAAGGTGTTCAAGATGTTGCCCATCGTCAGGTTCAAGAACCCGTTGGCGCCACCGGTCAGGAGCCCCACGCCACCGTCGGACTCGTAGTTGTTGGGGAACTGGAGGCCGGTGGTGTTACCGTGGGCCGCGTCGCCGACCATGTTGTAGCCCCACTGGATACCCAGGGAGCGGCCAAAGGTCTTCGTGGCCTCGATGATGCGGGCCTCGATCGACACCTGGGCCTCGGGGGTGTCGAGGTTGTCGATCACCGCGAGCACGGTGTTGATGTTCGACGGCACCTCGCGCAGGATGAGCGTGTTCGTCCGCTGGTCGACCTGGACGGTGCCGCGCTCCGAGAGGATGGCGCCCGAGCGGTTGCGCAAGATCGAGGAGATATCCCCCGCGTCGGCATAGCTCAAGGCCCTCATCACGGTGCGCAGCTGGACGGTCGCGGCGCGGGCGCGGGCCAGGGCCTTTTCTTCTTCGGCCTCGGCGCGCAGCTGGGACGCCGGCGCGATGCGGACGATCGTGCCGTCGATGTCCATGCCGAGGTTGTTGATGCGCAGGATCTGCTCCATCGCCTGATCCCACGGCACCTGCCTGAGCTCCACCGTGACGCTGCCGGAGACGCCGGGCTGGATCACGAAGTTGAGGCCGCTGATCGAGGCGAAGGAGCGCAACGTCTCGACCAGGTCGGCGTTCTTGAGCGACATGTTGATGGGATCGCCCTGGTACTCACGCCGATGCCGATTGACGACGATGTCCGTAAACGACGGGAAGAACCTCTCCTCGCCCTCCAAGGCTCCGCTGACGTCGATCTCCTGGGCCTCGAACAGCGAGACGTCCCGCTGTCCGAGGGGCCGGGTGATCGACGGCAGGCGCGGGAGCTCGCTTGGCGCCCTCGACTCTTCGGGAGGCTGGTAGGCGGCGACCGGAGGCGGCGCGGGGGCCGCCGGAGGTGGCGCAGGCGCTGGCGGCGCGGGCTCGAAGACCGGAGCGGGAGGCGGCATCTCGGCGACCGCCGCCGGTTCGCCGGCCGCCGGTTCGCCGGCCGCCGGTTCGCCGGCCGCCGGTT
>CBDUYN010000296.1:0-7523 GCA_965371445.1 uncultured bacterium
CGGCCGCCGGGACGCCGGCCGCCGGGACGCCGGCCGCCGGGACGCCGGCCGCCGGAACGCCGGCCGCCGAAATGCCGGCCGCCGAGGGCCCGTCGGAGATCGAGGCGCTGATGAACAGTGTCACCGGCGCTTCGGGCTTCGAGGAGATCGGCGCCGAAACCTCCCTCGCGGATCTCGGGCTCGCGGACCTCCTCGACGAGGAACCGGCGCCGCCGCCGGCCGCGCCGCCGCCGGCTCCGGCGGCCGGTGGCAACGACCGCGTCGTCTCCCTGATCGACGAGCTCGGCCTCGACGGCCTCGAGGCTTTCGACGTGCCCACCGCCGAGGAGGAGCAAGCGGCCGCCGGCGCTCCGGCCCCTCTCGACGAGACCGGAATGAGCTGGCTCGACGAGGTCTCCACCCCGGAGCCCGAGGCGGAGGAGCAGGCCGAGTCGATCTTCGACGAGGAGGACGACTTTTTCGACCTCGCGGCCGCGCTCGAGGCCGAGATGGACGAAGAGGCCGGAGGCGGTGTCGGGGAGCCTCCCGGGGAACAGAGCCTCCAGGACATCATCGACGGCTTCAAGCAAGGGGTGGCGGAGAACCTCTCCAGCGAAGATTACGACACCCACTTCAACCTGGGGATCGCCTATCGCGAGATGGGGCTCCTCGACGAAGCCATCGGCGAGTTCCAGCTCTCTTCCAAGGATCCGCGCCACATCGTCGACTCCAGCTCCATGCTGGGGATTTGTTTTCTCGAAAAGGGTCTGCCCGAGCTCGCGGTGCGTTGGTATCGCAAGGGCCTGGAAGCGCCCGGGATCGCCGAGGAGCAGACCCTGGGCCTGCTCTACGACATGGCGGACGCCTACCTCCACCAGAGCGACGCGGAGGCCGCCTATCGGACCTTCGTCGAGATCTACGGCATCAACAGCAACTACCGCGACGTCGCGGCCCGCGTCCAGGAGCTGACCGAGACCGAGACCCCGGCCTCCTAGGCCGGGAACCTTGCGGGCGAAAGGACGCTCCAATCCTTCTTCGTAGGGCAGGCTACGCGCCCCGGACGGAGCCTGCCCTACCCAAAAACGAAGCGATGGAATCTCACGCCGAGGACTCCCACAACAAGATCCTTCCCGCGGCGCTCGTGCTAGTCGCGGTGGTGGTGGCGGCACTCCTCCTTCAGCCTCGCATCCGGGAGGCCCTGGCCCCGGAGCTCCGGACCGCCTGGGTCGGCATTGAAGTCGAGGGCACCGGCGTCGCGGAGATCGGTCCGGTCGAGATCGAGGCCGGAACGCGTTTCACGCTCCATGCCGTGCTCGAAGGCGAGGACCGTCAGGGCCGAAGCGTCTACTACACCCTGGCTCCGGCGATCCGCTTCATCGGGGGTCCGATCGTCGCCGCGGACCGCCTGCGGCGCTGGAACCGTCCGCGCGAGGTCGTGATCCGCTGGTTCACCGTCGAGGGGGTACCGCCCTACGTCGAGCTGTCCGGGACCGAGGACCTCGAAGGCTGGGGTTTTCAAGAGCTCTACCGCTCCGACTGGCCGCTCGCCTGGTCGATCCCCGGCGACGTCGACCCCGCCCGCGACCACCACCTGGCCGGCGGCGGCGTGGACCTCGTACAGCGGTTCGGCACCTTGCGCTACCAGGTCAGCTTCGAGCTCTACGGCCTCGGCGAAGAGATCCTCCCGGGGGAGTGGATCCGTTCCTGGGGCGCCGAAGAGGTGCAGGCTCAGGTGGAGCGCTTCCCGACGGTCCACCTGGTGTTGCCCGGACGCCTCGCTCCGGCGTCCAAAGTCTTCGGCCTGACGCAGCTCGTCGCGCTCTCCGGATCGCCGCCGGAGCTCGGCCGGGAGGTCGTCGACTTGGCGGCGAAGCGCCTCGCCTACAGCCGCACGACGGTGATCCGGGATCAGATCCACGCCGCCGGAAAACGTCTCGAAGAGCTCGTCTGGACGAGGGCCGACATCGTCGAGGAGACGAGCCGCTGGGGCGAGGACGCGAGCCCCGGCGACCTGGTGCGTGTCGGCGACCGCATGGTGGTCCTTTACGAGGATCGCGGCAAGCCGGAGGTTCTCGACTACGACGACCTGTGTTTCGACTATGCTCTGGGGACCGCGGTGCGCCGGCTGGGCGACGTTTTCTCGGGCGACGGTGTCGTCGAGCTGGCGTCGCTGGCGCCGCGAGACTGACAGGAGAAAGAAGGAGAGGATGGCAAGAAAGCTCACGGAGACGGTCCTCCGGAGGCTCGGGTGAGAACGGAGCCGCACTGTCCCCCTGGGGGGATCAAGGGGGGGAGACACTGCCTCACCGTCCTTGTCCTGGCGCTCGTCGCCTTCGGCTGCGGCAGCGCCGGGATCGAGCGTCCGTCCGGCGAAGCATTCGACGTCCAGGGGCACCGCGGCGCCCGGGGGCTCCTGCCGGAGAACACCCTCGAGGCCTTCGAGCTGGCCCTGGAGCTCGGCGTCACCACGCTGGAGCTCGACCTGGGCGTCACCCGCGACCGGGTCGTCGTGGTCTCCCACGATCGTGCCGTCAACCCCAAGGTCTGCCGTGGGGGCGGCGAGGAGCTTCTGCGGGACCTCGACCTCGCCGAGGTTCAGAGCCTCGACTGTGGGAGCCTCAACCCGGACCCGTTTCGCTTCCCCGAGCCGCCGCGCCAGAACGTCCCCGGGGCGAAGATTCCCACCCTCGCCGAGGTCTTCGACCTGGCCGCGAAGAAAGACGACGGTGTCCGCTTCAACGTCGAGATCAAGATCGATCCCCTCGTCGACGACACGGTTCCCCTCGAGGAATTCGTGGACCTCGTCGTCGGCCTCGTCCAGGAGCGAGGCTTGACGGACCGGGTCACGGTCCAGTCGTTCGCCTGGCGGGCGTTGGAGCTGGTCAAAGACCGCGATCGAACGATCGAGACCGCGGCTCTCCTCTCCCGCGGCGAATTGAACGCGGCCCAAGGCGACGGCACCTCGGCCTGGCTCAACGGCTTGAGCTTCGAGACCGCGGGTGGCACCTGTCTGGGGCTGCTCGAGGCCGCGGCGTCCTACGTCGACGTCTTCTCGCCCATCTGGCGCCTGGTCATGCCGGGCAGCCCCGGCTACTGCGGCTCGACGGTCGAAGAGATCCGGGTCGCCGGCTTTTCCGTCGTCCCCTGGACAGTCAACTCGCGGCGTCGGATGGCTGAGCTCTTCAACCTGGGCGTCGACGGGCTGATTACCGACTATCCGGACGTCCTGGTGGACTGGTTGCGCGAAGAGGGCGTCCCGGTTCGCTAGAACGCTTGCCGGCCCCCACCTTTTGGGTTCAGCGCGGAGTCGACCCTGCCGCCGGCGTTGCGCAAGGAGGCGAGCAAGAAGGTTCGTCGCCACGGCCATAAGAAGAAGAAGGAGCCTCAAGAGGGGACGGAAATCCATGTGCGCTGATTCGGCGGCGCTCGACGAGGGCCGTTAGTGCCCTACAACTCGCTCTCGTCAATGCCCGCGATTCCCATGAAGAACCTGAGAAGGCCGAGCTTCAGATCTTGGTTACCGTGGATCGGAATCGAAATTCGGTTCGGATTCCCTTCCTTGGCATACGTGGTGACTGCCGCTGGTTCTTCGGAGCTCCCAACCCCTCTTCTCCAGGAGGCGAGCGAATCTCTTCCCGGAGACCGTCTTCAAAATGCGATCTCCAGGACACGATCCTCCTGTCCGCGGAGTTATGGGAACCAAGAGCCTAGGTCCGCGCGGACCGTAAGATGCTATCAGATGGCCCACAGCCTGGGAAGATTTCGGCGCTTCATCGGCTCCTCGCCGGAATCCGGGGGCAGGGCGACCGCGGCGAGCCCCCTCTGAGTGCCACCCCCCCTCTGAGTGCCACCTATTAGAAGGCTCTTGTCAAGTAGATACATTCCCCCATTCGCAGAATTTCCGGAAAAATCTGCGTCCGGATCCGGTTCGGTTCGGTCCGGCACGGCCGTTCCCGCCACATCGCCCGGTTTGCGCGCCCGCTTCTTCTTTGGGTCCGTGTCGGTTCGTCAGGATCCGCACCAGCCACCCATCAGGTTCAAGGCAACGACCGCGGCAAAGCCGGCCGTCGGCCCCTGGCACCGCAGTGCCCCAGAAGATCGTCGGTTCCGAGATCGAGCTCAAGCGCCTGCCGGCCTATGCCCCGACGGGAGCTTTCCACCGGCCGTGATCGAGGCGATCCTCCAGGCGTCCGGAGGGTTCAACCCCGAGGCGGCGTTTCCCCAGAGGAGCTTTCCTCGGGCCTGGCCATTCGTCGGGGGGCGGCTGCCGCCACCGCCGCCACGGCCACCGAGTCGCCGGCTGGTCATCAACCAAGTCGGCGAGAAGTGGAAGATCGTCTGGCGCGGCGAGATCCCGACGGTTCACGTTCCCTGCCGCGCGGAAACAGGGCTCCCAAACGAGACGACGGCCACTCACCACGTCCCGATCCGGGAGAAACAGTTCGCGCGCAGCGATCCGGCGCGCGACCCTCCGTGATGAAGGACTGACCTCCACCGCCGTGCACCGTCGTGCCGTCGGTTGGCTGAGCGGTTTTCGGTCTCGGCCAGGGAGAGCTGCGTTTCGACCCTTGCTATGTCGTCATTTTCGTCTTCGAACGGCCTGTCGAGCGCCGTTTGAAGGGATCTCAAGGCCAAATCCGCTCGGCTTGGCCGGGCGCCACGCTCGTGAGGCCCGATTCCGCAGTCAGCGAAGCGTCCCTCAGCAGGTGAAATCTGGCGTAAACCGTTGAAAACAAGGGGCTTGTGAAGCGCATGGCACCTCAAGAGGGGCACCTCAAGAGGGGCACCTCAAGAGGGGCACCTCAAGAGGGGGCCGTTCGTCCATGCGCCCGCATTCGGCGTGGCTCTGTTCTTGAACCCCAACGGGGTTCTATACCGAAGCCCAGGGTAAGCGAAGCGCCACCCTGGGTAGACGTCACTCCGAATTCCGGACCCTGAAAGGGTTGTATCTCTGACCTTTCCGTCAGCTGGAGGCCTGCGGATTACTCGGGCGGCTCACTGTGACGTCTCGACACGGTTGAGGCTGTGGCGAGTCCTCTATACAGCCCCTTCAGGGCTGGAATTGTGGTGGCTCTGTACCCAGGGTGGCGCTTCGCTTACCCTGGGCTTAAGTATAAAACCCCCTTGGGGTTTGGGAACAGACCCTGCGGGTCTGTGCGTGCGCCTCATCGTTATCATCCAGTTTCTGGTCTCCATCTCTTCCTTGTCGCTCTTCGTCTTGCGGCCTCCGGTCGCCCAACGTGACGCTCAGCGACCAGAGGAGCCGCGTAGCGGCGGAGATGGTCCGCCTGGAGTTGCTGGGTTGGACGTCCTCGTTTCAATGTCGATCGTAACGGGAAGCGGCCAAGATCTTGACGCTGCTCCATCCTGGAGAAAGAGCGAAAGACTATCGAGTAGACTCTTTACATCAATGACTCCAAGAGTCAAGCTGCGATTTGACGACCTCCGATCAGCTTTAGACACAGATCATGCATGGCGACGAGCTCTCGTTGATACTCCTGCTGAGCCATCTCAGTCGGCAAGGCTTCGAACAAGTCTGGCAACTGCACGCCACGACTCATGATCTCGTCTGCCGTCTCGTCCGCGAGAGTCTCGCGGACAAACTGGCAATTTTCGACGTGAAAGACGAGCCGAACCGAATCTGTAGAGCTAATCGCGCCGCTCATGAGGGACTCCACGGTCCCCAGACAGATCAGAGCGAAAGAAGTGGTTTGCTGGCGTCGATCCGTCGCCTGCAAGAGCAAATCTTTGAGATGGATGAAGTCGTTCATGGTTCCTCACTCGTAGGGGAAGTATTTGATCCCAGCAACTTGTCCGGAGACGTGCTCGAAGTAATGAACTTCACCGATGCCGCCCTTCTTGATGACCTTCTGCCACTTACCCGGCAGCAGCTCGCGGAGATACCGCCGTACGGCAGAATTGCGGACGAGGTACTTGATGGTGCCGCCGGCTGTCGGTTTCCAGTTCCTGGGAACCGTGCCAGAGGCATAGACGCTGGTATAGAGGTGCAATGGCATCGTCGGTCCTGACTCTTATCGTCCATGCCTGAGTCTACCACGGCCACCCATGCGCCGTCAATCGGAGCCCATCAAACTCTTGGGGGCATGCGCTCTCTCTGCATCCAAGAACCGAGCCCCGGAGCCAGGCCGACTCCGTCTGCCCCTCCCCCGAGCCGGAGCATAACTGACCCTCGGCAACACAGAAAGTCGGGATAGGGGAGGTCTAGCTATTGACAACGGGGGGCCTCATAGGTGTTCGGCGGCACCCTGCAGACGCTCTGAATGTCTGTCTCAAGTAGGCCTCCCATCGTAGTGGCTGGCAACAAATGCCGAGTCGTCTCCATAGTGAATGAACAGCCTACCACGAAGCTCGCTTTGTTCCAATACGGCCCAGCCACGGCCACAGACCTGATCACCTTCGGTCCAGCCCTGCCATGAGAACTCCAGCAAGGGTGCACCATCCACCTGCCGACTGCGGTAGTCGACACTAGCATCGACTGCGATGAAGTTCAGGCTCCCTGTTCCGTCCGGTTCAATAGATAGTGATGCGGGTTCTACTAGATCCAGAGCTTCTCGATCCCAGATCTCCATCTCAGTGATTCTCCAGCGGCCCAAAAACCTGGTGTCTATCTTCATCATGTTGGTTCCGTGCTCCTATTCCTTTCTGTTACTATCTCTAATGTCTTCTGACTCTACGAAGCTTTTTTATAATCTCTTCATGCTGAAGCAAGTAATCGTAGTGGGCGGCAACATCGTCTATCTTTGCATCATCGATGTCAAGGGCTTCGCCCGGATGCCTCCGGTTTGCTGCTTCGATTGCCTTGCCGATGCTCTTCCCCCTCCGAAGCCCTTTGATGACATCGGCATCGTACTTCTTTTCAGTCGACGTACGGTCTCCGATGATCTCCTTGCTCCGGGTGATGTAAGCTTCAAGCGGATTCATTTGCTCTTCTTCCTACTGGTCATCACCCGTTATCAAAGGCCGCCGAACGGTTTGCAAATCTGCGGCGACGAAGGCGTCCGCAGCATTTGTTGGTTCTGCTCCATCTTCACCATAGCCACTAAACTCAAAGAGTGCCGCTCTCACCTGAGGCATGAGCAAGGAGGGTCTCGCCTGTGTCGATAACTTGGTCGAAAGAAAACACTTCAATCTGATGAAAGGTGGAAGCAATACGTCTCAGTGCGCCTATCCAGTCATCACCTTGCTCGCGGCTCCTGCCCAAGATCAGAAACACGCGCGGCGCGACAATTCTAGCCTCGTACTTCTCCTCAAGCTGACTTCTATTGGGTGTTCTCGTGAGTTAGTGTGCAAGCCATGCCCAACGGTCTCGTACTTCGAAGCGGGTCTTGTCGATCGGCCTCGTCATCGTAGTTAAATGGAGCAGAACATAGTAATGAGCGGCCGAAGCGGCCCTCGCTACATGTAGAGAGGGGGTCGTTACATGTAGAGAGGGGGTCGCTACATGTAGAGAGATCACCACATGTAGAGAGGTCGCTACATGTAGAGAGGGGGTCGCTACATGTAGAGAGGGGGTCGCTACATGT
>CBDUYN010000297.1:0-7518 GCA_965371445.1 uncultured bacterium
TCCAGATGTAGATGCAAGCATCCAGATGTAGATGCAAGCATCCAGATGTAGATGCCGCCGCATAATACAGATGTTGGGCGGCGCGAAAGGTTTGTAACAGGGGCGACAGATAGTCAGTAGACGGAGATTCAAAGATGACAAGGAAGATTAAGAAAACTCAGAACGAGCCCCGGAGGGGCGACAGCATCTAGCCCGGGGCGCAAGCCCCGGGTTGGGGGTCATCGGGCTCCAATCATCACCGAGAGGATTCGCGAGCCGCTCTACGAGTATATTGGTGGTATTGTTCGAGAGGAAGGTGGAGCCCTTCTTGAGATTGGCGGCATGGAAGACCACGTACACCTCCTTGCTCGTTTCAACCCGACCATGGCTATCGCGGAGGCGGCGCGCCTGGTCAAGGCAAATTCGTCCAAGTGGCTCAACGAAAGCGTAGTCTCTGATCGCTTCCGTTGGCAAACCGGATATGGTGCGTTCACGGTCGGTAAGTCCATGGTTGCCGATGTCAGCCGCTACATTCGAAATCAGCCTCACCACCACCGGAAGCACACGTTTGAAGAAGAGTTCATCGAGCTTCTTGAATTGAATGACATCGACTACGACAAGGATCGCATATGGGACTGAGAAAGGTCGACAGGGGAAACGAAGTTCTAACTCCGAGGGTGAACGAGAGTTACTGCCGCCCCTCCGGGGCTAGGGGATTTTTCGGATCGCCCACCCGGGGCTCGCGCCCCGGGCTAGATGCTGCCGCCCCTCCGGGGCTCCGTTGTGCTGAAGGGATAGGTCCCGGAATGATGAGGAACGCCCGGGATGCGTATTCCGACGAAGCCGACCACCCATTCCGACGCAAGTCGACCACCTCCTTCGCCGCTCCATCGGCTCCGGCGTGAAAGGCCGCAGAGCCGCTCTCCCTCTCTCCCCCCAGGGTGGGCGTGGCCTCTTCCAGGGTAGGGTGGTCGGCTTGCCTCGGAACGGTGGTCGGCTTGCCTCGGAATACGCAAGGACGTTTTCCGGCTGGTAACGATCACCGAGACAGTCCATTCTGCGGAGCACCGAGGAGTGAATCTGCGGCTTCAGTGTTCGCGCCCAGCGGCCGGCCCGCTTCACGCCGACACAGCGTGGCGAGGTGGCCAGGAGGCTCTCCTGGTTCGAATGGAGACGCCCGAGAAACAGAGCGTTGGCCGGCACCTCGTCCAACGCATCTTCGGCCAAGCGGAGCCCGTGCTCCGTCGCGTGGTCGATCATGAAACGCAACGTCACGTCGGCGAGCCGCCTCTCGGCGTGGCCGCCGCCGACGTCGGCATGGCCGCCGGCAAACCAGACCTCGTCGATGCGAGAGGAATCGTGATTTGTCAAAGTCGGAGTGAAGGGCTCACGCCTTTCGTCGATGGACACGAGGTGCAGGGCACGGGTCACGTTAGGCGCTACCGTGAGTTTGGTAAAGAGGGTCGTTTGTGTCATGTCCGTTTTCCTTTTTCGGGGGAGCTGGCACGCTCTCCTTGCAGAGGGTCCCAGGCGAGCTCACGGAGCCGCTCCGGAGAGTAGATGGCGATCAGGACACTGTGCATGCTCTCAACGGTGGCTTGCAGCCCTTCGACCACGCAGGTCAGCTTGCCGACCGCGTCGCTGAGGTTTCGCATCTCTTCGATCTGTGCTCTTTCGAGCGCCCTTCGGTGCTCGGCATGTCGGTCGTACTCGCGCTGCGCCCATCCGAAGAGCGGCCGCAGCGCGGTGAGGGCGGCGCCCATCAAGACGACGACGAGCGCCACATACCACGGTGTTGCTTCCGGTAGGTTCATGGGTTACCTCCAGGGAACCAGGCAGAGCTGGGGGCGGAAAAAGAGCCGCGGCCCGGGGGCCGCGGCTCGGGGTTGAACGTTGAGGCTCCCTACTCTTCAGCAGGCTCCTCGGCGGATACAGCGGTCACGACGAAGGAATCGTCGGACAGGGTTTCCTGGCCTTCGTCCGAGATGGCCTGAGCCTCAGTCTGCGGACCGGTCGTGGCTTCAGCGGTCGTGGCTTCAGCGGTGATGGCTTGGCCAGTGACGTCGTCACCGGTCGTGTCGTCGCCGGTCGGCGGGTCGCCCTGCTCGCCATTGACCGCCTGGGTTACCCCTCGGCGGCGAGTGGACGGCCGGACCAGTTGAGCCTCTTCCGGCATCCCGGCAAGCTCGAACATGTTTTCAGCTGTCCCAGACAGGTAGCGGAAATCCATGTCGAACGCCTTTATGGCCCGGCGCTTGCCGAAGAGAGCCGTCTGCGACTCGCGGAGAATCTTGCGATACTCCGCCATGGCTCGTTCGAGCTCTCTGAACAAGGGCGCGAGGGCTCCCAGCAGCGCTTTGAGGCCGATGGGCAGACGCCCGGGGCCAGGCTCTGGAAGCTCCGGCGGGTTGCTGAGGCGGCCTTCCAGATGAAGACAGTTCTCCAGCACGTCACCGGGGGCGGTAGGAGTCACCCGGGCGAAACCCAGGTCTACCGCCACCTCTTCCCCGTAGACGGAGAAGACCTGATCCCGAACGCCAATCACGGCGGTAGCCGCCTTCTCCGCCACGCGGCGGAGATTCCGGTTGGCCGACAGGCGCGAGACCTTCAGCGTCCGGTAGGCGCGACCCCTGGTGACCACTTTGGCCTCAATGCGGTCGAGCCAGTCGATCGACCGGTCGATCAGCCGTCGGGGTGTCGAGGCCTGCAACTGGGCGGCGAATCTCCAGGCGATGTCCGCCGTCGTGCCCGTCCCGGGCTCGGGAAAGAGCTCCGGGTCGAACTTCGGCGCCAGAACGATCACAAGGGCGTCACCCTGAGTGGCCAAAGCCTCGCGCACGGAGCGCGCGGATTTGATACGGTCGACCTCAGCCTTGGTGGCAAGGTTCAGTAATGGATCCATGGCTTGTTACCTCCTTTCCGGCTCCCTCAGGAGCCTAAAGTCACCGTCGCCGACTCTCTCTTCCCCTTTTAACGCCCGCTTTTTCTCGGGCGGGAGCGCTTCAGCCCCCGTGGGTGGGATGGAGCGCCGGCGGCGGTGCCTCATCGATTCGGCCTCTCGAAGAGCGGCTCGCCCCGATGGCGTGTGAACAACCTAGGGGCTCTGCCGGGATTCGCCGTTGACCCAACCGGTTGAAAATAGGGAAATTCGTTGACCCAAGCGGTTGAAAATAGGGAAAGGCCGGGAGAACCGAGCGGAACATGCACGCGAAAAAAAGAGGGGGCCGCCGAAGCGGCCCCCTGAGGGGAGAGGCGGCTCACCTCACAAAGAGATTTGCCGCCCGGATGGGTCGTCGCCTACTCGTTCAAGGGCTCCGGCCGCTCGCTGAGCGCGGCTTCGATCTCGCGGACGAAGCCGAACTCGACCTCCGTGAGCAGGTAACCCTGCGAGGAGCGCAGCTCCACGCGCAGAGTCCGGCCGCTGACGGTGACCGTCGGCACGGCGGCCGTGCCGTCGACCGCCTTCAGGACGGTCTCACAGGCAGCCGTCGCGTCGGCGTTGCTCGCGTAGTGGTACTCCCCGACGACGGTGTGGTAGTACGTCACCTGCTCCCAGGCAGAGTCCGAGATCCGCCGCGTGTCAAAGACCTGCTGGAGCGCCGGCTCCGCCTGCAACGACGGGGTGTCTTGCCAGACCTGGGTACGTTCGGGCTTCATCCCCAGAACGCCCTTGTCGAGGGCTTCGCGCCAAGCCTGCTCGATACGGCGCGCCGCATCGTAGGCGACCTCGGTGATCTCGTGACCGCTCTTCGGCGTCAGCGAGAGCTCCAGGCGGCCGGCGTTGATCTTGGTCTTGAGGTCAAAGAGGTCGACGTAGCTCTTGCCGTCTCCGGTGCGGCTGGCGGCGAGGGTCTTGCCGGCCAGCGCCACACCCTTCGCCGCCTCGACGTCGTTGTCGAATTCGGCTTTCACGCGCAGCGCCGGGGGAGGCGTGTGCCGCTTCCAGCTGGTCCCCGGGATCGGGTGCTGGTGGCTGTCGTCTTCCCTGTCGGGAGGAACGGGCGGGCGGACGTCAGGAAAGATGTTCTTCGTTGGATCACTCACTGTTTGGACTCCTTGGTCTGGTTCGTGTTGGGCTCCGCCGAGCGTCGGGGAGCCGGTTTCGAGCTAGCTCGCGAAGGAGTCTGACGGCCGGAAACAAAATGACCGTTGACCCAACCGGTTGAAAATAGGGATATTCGTTGACCAAATCGGTTGAAAATAGGGAAATCGGCGAGAGGTCCCCTTCCGTGGCTGGCAGGGCTCCAGCTGCCGTCAGGTGGGATCGACGCCTTCCTCCGCCAAGCGGTCAGCCAATGCCCGGCCACGGAAGTAGGCGCGGCAGGCCTCGATGGCGAGGGCGGTCGGGTTGGGCGCGAGCTTCTCTGCCCAGAGCTCCGCCGCCAGGTCGCGCTCGAAGAGCGCGTCGAGCGCCGAGTCGGTGTAGCCCATGAGATCGGCGAGTCGCGCCAGAAGGTGGTCGAAGAGCTTTTCCGCCGCTATCGCCGGGGCCGCAAGCGTGCCCACCCGGTGAAGCGCCAACGGCGAGAGGATCTCGAGGATCAGACTCGGGCCGCCCACCTTTCCGCCCTGGACGGCTTCGCGGAATTCTTCAGGGCTCAGACCCAACCACTGGATGAAGCGCCGAATGAAGGGGCTTGCCTCGGCGAAGCCCGCGTGCTCGGCGATCACGTTGAGGCTGAGCCGCGTGTGAATGAGCAAGCTGACGCCCAGCAGCATCCGCACGTTTTGCAGAAATACCGGGGCCGAGACGCCCATCTCCGCGCGGAACGCCGCGTCGGTTTGGCCTTGAGTGAGCCGGCGGACCCTCTTCCAGGCGACGCCGGCATCGAGCTTCTTGTCGAAGAGATGATCGTGGAGATACCCGAGGGCCGCCCTCACAGACGGCGACGCCGCCGCAGCTGCCGCCCCGCGGAGGGCGGCCAGGATGGGAGCCGCCGCATCAGCGAGGTCGGCCTGCCCAGGGAGGATGGCGGCCTTCGCAGGGCTCACCGCTTCATCTCGCCGGTGGTCCGCAGGGCGGCCAGACGCGCGAAGACGGCCTCGGTCTTGTCCTGGCGGCGCTGGCTGGCGTAGGCCCCGGCCAATGCGCTGAGCAGCCGTACGGCGAGGTTGGGCTGCGCGGCCTCGTCGATCGCGGCAAGGGCGCTCTCAAGCTCCGCCACCGATTCGCCTGCGCCACCGCGGCCGAAGGCGGCCTCGCGAAGCAGCACAGCCTCGGCTGCGAGCTCGGTACGGCCCAGCCGGCGATAGGCGTCGGCCGCGCGGCCGGCTGCCACCGCGGCTTGCGGGCATCGGCCTTGCCTGTAGAGCAGCTCGGCCCGCGTCGCCAAAATCCCCGGCGAAGTAGCAGGATCCGCGACGGGGCCGGCCGCCGTGAGCTGCATCTCCGCCACCCCGAGCTCCAGCTCGGCGGTGTGAAAATCGCCCGCCGCCAAAACCTCGCGCGCCACACGGAGGGCGGCTTCTGCTCGATAGCTCGGTAACAGCTCGACCACGGAGGGGTGGCAGGGCTCGAGGCTCGCCCGCGCCTCCACCGCGCCGCCGGCCCGGCTCAAGACGTGGTAGTGCACGTAGGACTTCATCGGTGAGCCGGCTCGCAAGCAGGCGGCGTCGAGCGGGCTGGGAGCTGCCGCCAAGGCGCCTTGAAGCCGCTTGGCCTTGAAGCTTTCAAAGGCAAGTCGCGTCATCACCTGGAAGGGATCGTCGCCGGCGATTACCTCGCCCGTAGGCCTCTTTCCCAAAAGCCGCCGGCAGCGGTCTGCCACGCCCGGGTAGTGGGTCATCAGGTGGACCATCATGTCGACGCCGGGTAGCTGGTGTAGCGCTGCTACCGGGTCTGCCGCGGCCTCCTCGCCGAGGGTCCACGGCAAGAGGAGAGCCCGGCGCCAACCGGTGAGGCGGGCTTCGTTTGGCGTGGCCGGCTTGTCTTCGGGCGGTTGGCTCGGCTGGGCACCGCGGAGGTGAGCGCGCCACTCCGCGGGTGTCCGGCGCCCGGAGCCCGGCCAGGCCGCAAACGCCTTGTAGAACGCTGCCTTTTCCCCGTAGCCCACCGCGATGCCGATCTCGTAGCAGAGATGATCGGTGTGCTCGAGGAGCGAGGCCACCACTTGCATGCGGCAGTCGTGGAGATAGCGGCCGAGCGGCGAGCGCACGGCTTGGGTGAAGAGGCTCTTCAGCGGATACGGCGAGGTCCGGGCGAACCTCGTCTTGATCGCGGTGAAGAGATCGCGGTCGAACAGATGGCGCTCGATGAAGCTCAGCGCCGTGGAGACTTGGCCGGGGGCTTTTCTAGCCTGCGCCCGGATCCGAGCGAGAACCGGCTCGGCGTAGTGATCGCGAGCCGCGGGTAACGAGAAAAGATCGCTCATAGGTTGCACCCTCTCCGGTACAAGGGAGATCGGCTACCTCTTGGCGCTTCTCGTGTCGCCGGCGAGACGGCGGCCGGCCAGCCGATGCTTGACGCGGGCCGCAATCGTAGAGTGTGAATCCTTGCGGCCTCGCGCGCGGTGTGAAACGATGGAGAAGGGTGCCGGAACAATGCCGGGTTGTTCTGTGGAACGGGCGACACCGGCAACGGGCCGGCATCCCTTTTCCGCCAGCAGCAGGCTTGCGCGAGGCGGCCCTCGGGGGCGAAAGGAGAAAGAACGTTTGCCGATCAAGCTCAGATCCTCCGGCAGGCGCGAGCAGCCGCGAGGCTCGGCTCGGCCCAGGTCGTTTCTTGGCGGCTTTTCGATGCCGTGGATCCTTTTCTAGCATCAAGATAATGGCATTGCAAGACCCGACAACTAAATTATTCAGGTTTTTTCGACCTGTTGCCTAAAGACAAAAACCCTCTCTCTTGCCGCGCGCGGCAAGACGAAAGGGTCAGGCAGGACTGGAAGGCTAGGCGAAACGAATTGCTGCTATCTCTTTCCTCTTGTTGCGCAACTCCTCTTCTGCTCGTGCAGCTTCCGCAGCTGATCCAGGGGATGCCAGTTGAGGGACCTGATGCCGCTGGATTGCGCTTCTATGACTTTGAGCTTGGGCCATTCTCGGATCTTCAGGGCGGCGCGTAGCCTCACGATGTCGGCGGAATCATGTTCCGGCGACTCCGGGAGGAAGGGTGGTTGCCGCGGCGCGGGTGAATCGGCCATGGTTAGAACCTCGGGAGGCGGCCAGTCGGCCACAGCGGTTAAGCTGGCGGCGCCCGACGCCCGGAAGGGTGGGGGGATGTTGCTCCTGGCGAACCGCCAAGGAGTGCAGGTCGGCGGGCGCCGCCTTCAGGGAGGCAGGTTAGCAGGGGTCACTTGGCCAGCATGCATCTCAGGGTGGCAACGAGTGCAAGGCGAATCTCGGCGTTCCGCGGCTTCGCGCGATTCCGGATAGCCTCCTTGATCTCGCGCTCGGCGAGGAGGCGAGCCGACCGAAGAGGCTGCGTTGCGGGAATCGCTGAGGCTGTGGTATGTTCGCGGAACCTGGAAAGGAGGGACGAGATGTTTCGACACGAGGTAGCGACAGCGATCAGCCCCCTGAAGGCGGAAGCTCAGGAGAAGCTCC
>CBDUYN010000298.1:0-7446 GCA_965371445.1 uncultured bacterium
TCTGACAATTTTGGACCAAGGGGTTGACACAGGGTGTCTTCAGCCGTCTTTCCAGTCCATAGCACGGGTCTTCAGGCCCGTTGCGGGGCCGGCGCGAGGCACGGAAGCTCCGAGAGGCTCGACGCCCTCGCAACGGGCCTGAAGACCCGTGCTATGGACGAGAAAGCCGGCTGAAGCCGGCTCAGAAGAGGTTTGACCCCGGGGTGGACGTGGCGACACAGGGTTCGTTCCTGGGACGATAGAGAAAGCCAGACAAGGCCAAGCCTTGCCGTCACGACCTCCGAGGCTGACCATCCACCTCCTGAGACTCCGATCCGGGCATCCAGGTGCTTGACCTTGCCACTCGGCCGCTTATGATGGATCCTTTCCGTTTCCCGTCCGAGAAAGGGATCCGTACGACGATGCTCGATGTCTTGCCGCAACAACAGGATCGCCCGCCACCGTCGGTGGCGCAGGCCCTGCCGCACAGTGAGGAGTCGGAGCGGGCTGTGCTCGCCGCGGTCCTGCTCTCGCCGAAAGTGCTGCCCAAGGTCAGCGGACGCCTGGTGGTCGAGGACTTCTACCTCGAGCGTCACCAGATGCTCTACCAGGCGATGCTGGAGCTCCTGGAAGCGGGTACCGAGATCGACCTGCGGACGGTCCAGGCACGCCTCGAGCACCGGGGATTCTTCGAAAAAGTCGGCGGCATGGCCTATCTCGCGGGCCTCGACCTCGACCTGCCGGACATCGGCCGGGTCGAGGCCTACGTGGAGATCGTCAAGGACCGTTCGCTGCGGCGACGCCTGATCCGCGGCTGTACCGACGTCGCCCGCAGCTGCATCGACGGCGGCCTCGACGCCCAGGAGGCCCTGGGGCAAGCCGAGGAGCTCGTCTTCAGCGTCGGCGAAGAGGCGGTCCACCGCGGCTTCACGCCGCTCGCCGAGATCTACGAGTCGACGATGGCCCAGCTCGAGGAGCGCACCGGCGGGATGATCGGCCTGGTGACCGGCTTCCACGACTGGGACCGGATGACCCAGGGCCTGGTGGACGGCAACCTCATCATCATCGCCGGCCGTCCGGGTATGGGCAAGACGAGCTTCGCCTTGAACGTCGCCCAGCAGGTGGCGATCCGCGAGGGCTGCGGGGTCGGGATCTTCTCGCTGGAGATGAGCGAAGACGAGCTGGCGCTGCGCATCCTCGCCTCGGAGGCCGACCTGCCGTTCGGGAGCCTGCGCTCCGGCAAGCTCTCGGAGCGGCAGTGGACCAAGCTCTACGAAACCGTCCGCAAGACGACCCAGGCGCCCCTTTACATCGACGACTCGCCCAACCCGTCGCTGCTCGAGATCATGTCGAAGACCCGGCGCCTCAAGGCCGAGAAGGACCTGAAGCTCCTGGTCGTCGACTACATGCAACTGATGCAGGCGGGCGGCAAGTACGAGAGCCGCCAGCTGGAGATCGCCGCCATCAGCCGCGGCTTGAAGCAGCTCGCCAAGGAGCTGGAGATCCCGGTCATGGCGCTCTCGCAGCTCTCGCGTCAGCCCGAGCGGCGCGCCGGCGACCATCGTCCCCAGCTTGCCGACCTGCGCGAGTCGGGCTCGATCGAGCAGGACGCCGACATGGTCTGTTTCATCTACCGCGACGAGATGTACAACAAGGACGATCCCGACAACAAGAACCTCGCCGAGCTGATCGTCGCCAAGCACCGCAACGGCGAGACCGGCACCGTCGAGCTCGTCTTCCTGGGCGAGAACACGAGCTTCCGCAACCTCGACACGACCCACACCGACCCCGGGACGCCCTTCTAGGTGGCGGCGCGCCGTTCGTCCTACGTCTGCCAGAGCTGCGGCCATGAGTCGCCGAAATGGCTCGGACGCTGCCCGGAGTGCGAGGTGTGGGGGAGCCTGGTGGAGGAGGCGCCGCAACCGGTGGCGCCGTCGCCGGGACGCGGCAAGGTCGAGCCGGCGGTGGCCGTGCCGCTGTGCGAGGTCGTTGACGACGACGTCACCCGTTTCCCGAGCGGCCTGGGTTTGCTCGACCGGGTGCTGGGCGGCGGTGTCGTCGCCGGTGCCTCGGTCCTGCTGGCGGGGGAGCCCGGAATCGGCAAGTCGACGCTCCTCCTACAGTTGGCCGCCAAGCTCTCGAGCCGCGGTCTCTCGGTGCTGTATCTGAGCGCCGAAGAGTCGCCGCGGCAGCTGCGTCTGCGTTCCGAGCGCCTGGGCTGTGGCGAAGCGAGCTTCCTGGTGGCCGGCGAGACCCGGCTCGAAGCGCTCGTCGAAACGGTCGAGCAGAGCCGTCCCGACGCCGTCCTGGTCGATTCGATCCAGGCGATTCGAAGCCTCGACCTCGAAAGCCCACCGGGCTCGATCGGCCAGGTACGCCATGCCGCCGACCGTCTCGTCGAGGTGGCGAAGCGCCGCCACATCCCGCTTTTCCTGGTCGGGCACGTCACCAAGGACGGCGCCATCGCCGGTCCCAAGAGCCTGGAGCACGTGGTCGACACGGTCCTTACGTTCGAGGGGGAGAGCCACTCCGAGCACCGCATCTTGCGGGCGCTCAAGAACCGCTTCGGGGCGACGGGCGAGGTGGCGATGTTCGAGATGCACGACTCGGGATTGGTCGAGGTCCTCGATCCTTCGCGGGTGCTCTTGGCGCTTCGGCGCGGCGGTGCTCCGGGGTCGGTGGTGGCGGCGAGCGTGCACGGCTCGCGGCCGCTTCTCGTCGAGGTGCAGGCGTTGGTCCACCCGACGAGCTTTCCGTCGCCGCGGCGCATGGGCGTGGGGCTCGACTCGAACCGAGTGACTCTTTTGGTGGCGGTTCTCGCCCGTTTCGCGGGCCTTGCCCTGGGCGAGAGCGATCTTTTTCTAAACGTCGTCGGAGGCTTGACGGTCCGCGAGCCGGCGCTCGACCTGGCGGTGGCGGCGGCCTTGCTCTCGGCTTGCCGTGGGTTGCCGGTCCCCGAGGGGGCGGCTTTCTTCGGCGAGGTGGGGCTTTTGGGCGAGGTGCGGCCGGTGTCGCGGGCCGAGGCGCGGCTGCGCGAGGTGGCGGCGCTGGGCTTCGAGCGCGCCTACGTGCCGCGCCTCGACGGCGTCCATGTGCCGGCGGGACTTCAAACGGAGCTCGTCGATGACGTCGCGTCGCTCGCCACGGCGCTGTTTGGCGAGCGGCTTCTTCACCCATAGAACGGGCCTCAAGGCCCGTGCTATGACCATGGCTTCAGGCGCCGTAGCGGGGAATATCGCCGTCCCGCCGAGTGTTCTCAGGAACACAGGCCGAGCCCGCCAACCGACGGAGGAGCCATGAGCGAGAAAATGAACAAGACCGAGGCCGACTGGCGCGAGACCCTCGACGACGAGCAGTACCGCGTGCTGCGCGAGAAAGGAACCGAGCGCGCCTTCACCGGCGCCTACTGGGACCACAAGGGCGACGGCGTCTATCGCTGCGCGGGCTGCGGCCAGGAGCTTTTCCGCTCCGCCACCAAGTTCGACTCGGGTACCGGCTGGCCGAGCTTCTACGAGCCGGTGGACGAGAAGGCGGTCGACACCGAGACCGACCCGTCGCTCGGGATGACCCGCACGGAGGTGCTGTGCAGCCGCTGCGACGGGCACCTCGGGCACGCCTTCCCCGACGGACCGGCACCGACGGGCCTGCGCTACTGCATCAACTCCGCGTCCCTCGATTTCAGGACGTAGAAGACGGCTTTCCCCGACCGCATGACGGGCGGCCGTAGGAGAGGAAACGCCGGCTTCCGAGTCGGGTCAAGCCGCGCCGGCTTCCCACCCAGACATTGTGGTCGCTCCTGGGGTTAGAATGGCCTCTTTGACGATCTGATCGGAGCTTGTCTGGCGTCGGAAGTCACCCCAGATGTGGACCACCTTGAAAGAAGACGTCGTCCTGAGAGGGTTCCTCGCGTACTCGGCGTTGCTCCTCGTGCCGTTCCTGGTGCCCCTGCTGGGCGTAGCGAAGCCGGCCTGGCTGACGGCTTACTCCGACACCCTGTTCGAGGTGCTCCTCTTGCCGGCCGTCGTCGTGGCTTTGCAGACGGGCGTCGGGCGGATCGCCTCGAGTCGAGAAAGGCTCTTCTGGCACCGGGTGACGGCATCGATCGTCCTCTGGTGGCTGGTCCAATGCCTCTACCTCTTGCCGGCAAGCCTGCAGGGTGTGGCTCTCGACCTCGCCGCCGACACGGTATTCTTCTGTTTCTACGTGAGCTTTTTTCTGGCGGCGGAGACCTACGCTCATGCTCGCGAGAGGGAACCGGCCGACCCGATCCGCCGGGTCCAGACCGCAGGTGTCTTCATCCTGTTGTCGGGGCTCGCGATCTACCTGGTCGTCATTCCGGTGATGCTGGATCGAGCGGCTTACCACACCTGGGTGCCGTCGATTTACATGTACATGGTCTTCGACGCCATCCTGGCGGCGCGATTCGCCAGGCTGGCGGAGATCTCTGCGGACCGCCGCTGGCGTTGGATCTATGTCGTTCTGTCCGTCAGCCTGGGCTTCTCGATGGGGCTCCAGTTCCTGCTGCTCCTTTACTTTGAAGACGTCTTCGTCTGGTCCTCGGGCTCGCCTCTCGAGATCCTCTGGTGGATTCCGCCGCTCGGGTTCGTCGCCGCGGCGCGCCTTCGCCGGCACCGTTTCGACGAGGAGGAGGACAGCTCCGGCCGGCGCGAGCAAGCTCGCCAGACCGCGAAGCTCAGCAGTCCCATGGTGGCGACCGCTCTCGTCCTGCCGATCTTCCATTTCGCGGCCTACACCTTCCACCTGCTCGAGGAGGAGCTGCGCGGGCCGCGCCAGGGCGTCGTGCTGGCGACCCTGGCGGTGATGTCGGTGCTGGCGATGCGGGAGCACGCCTTCCGGCGCCGCCACAGCGAGGTCCTGGAGGAGCAGCGCCGCAAGGCGGAGCGGGCGACCCAGAAGCGGACCACGTTTCTCAACTCGCTCATCGACAACAGCCCCCTGGCGATCGTCGTGCTCGACGCGGAGGCCACGGTGTCGATCTCGAATCCCGCCTTCGAGCGGTTGTTCCAGATCTCCCCGGCCGAGATCCTCGGCCGCGAGCTCGACGAGCTGATCCTCGCCGACGACGTCCGGGAGGAGGGCCGGGAGCTGACCGCACGGATCCTTTCCGGGGAGTCGCTGCATGTGACGACCCGCCGCTACCGCCAGGACAGGACGGCGGTGGAGGTCGAGTTCTACGGCGTCCCCCTGATGGTCGAGGACGAGCTCATCGGGATCTACGCGATCTACCAGGACATCACGGAGAGGATGGTCGCCGAGCGGGCCCAGCGGGAAAGCGAGGAGCGCTTCCGGCGCCTCGCGGACGCCACGTTCGAGGGTATCGTGATCGTCGAAGGCGGCAGGGTCCTCGACGCCAACGAGCAATACGCCCGCATGCTGGGCGCGACACCGGCGGAGCTCGAAGGCCGTCTGCTGACCGACTTCGTGGCCCCCGAGGATCACGAGCTCGTGGAGGAGCGCCTACGCGAGGGATACGAGCGCCCCTACGAGCACCGGGCGCGAAGGCTCGACGGCTCGATTTTCCACGTCGAGGTCCTTGGCCGCTCCATGCCGCACGAGGGACGCACGGTCCGGGTGACCGCGGTGCGCGACGTGACCGAGCACAAGCGGCTGGAAGAGGAGGCGCGCCAGGCGCAGAAGATGGAGGCGGTCGGACGGCTGGCCGGCGGTATCGCCCATGATTTCAACAACCTCCTGACGGTGATCCTCGGCCACTGCTCGATCCTCTCGAACCGGTTCAAAGCGACCTCGCCGTCGCGCAGCCACGTCGAGGAAATCCGTCGCGCCGCAGGCCAGGCCACGATGATGACCCAGAGGCTCCTCGCTTTTGGCCGCAAACAGCCGCGCCAGGCCGAGGTCATCGACTTGAGCAAAGTGATCCATGGCATGGAGAAGATGCTGCGCCGCCTGGTACGGGCCGACATCGACCTGACCTTCAACCTGTCGCCGCGGCTCGGCCGGGTACGAGCCGATGCGGGACAGATCGAACAGGTCGTCTTGAACCTCGTCATCAACGCAGCCGACGCCATGCCGGACGGTGGGACGGTGACTTTGGGGACGTCGTCGACGGATCTCGACGACACCGGGCCCCACTGGAGCCTCGACGGCTCCACGGGAGCGCAGGTACAGCTGGAGGTCTCCGACACCGGGACGGGGATGGACGCCGAAACCCGCGCCCGTGCTTTCGAGCCCTTTTTCACCACCAAGGAGAAAGGCAAGGGTACGGGCCTCGGTCTTTCCACGGTCTACGGGATCGTCCGTCAAAACGGTGGCAGCATCCTGGTCGACAGCGCTCCGGGCCACGGCACGAGCTTTCGGATTTTCCTGCCGCAGGTCCTCGACCTACCGAAAACCCCCGAGGCCGAGTCGGAGCCGGCGGAAACGGCCGACCTGCAGGGGAGCGAGTCGATCCTGGTCGTCGAGGACGAGGCCGCGGTCCGGCGACTGGCCATCGACTTCCTCGAGATCCACGGCTACAAGGTTCTGGAGGCGGAGGACGGCGACCAGGGGCTGCGCATGGTGCAGGAGTCGAACGAGACGATCGACATGATCCTGACCGACGTCGTCATGCCCGGTATGAACGGCCCGGAGATGGCCGAGCGCATCGCGGAGCTGCGGCCTGGGATCAAGATCCTCTTCATGACGGGGTACGACGACGGCATCCTGGAGCAATCGCGGGCCGGCGACGCGCGGATGGTGCAGAAGCCCTTCTCGATCGACGATCTCCTGGGGCAGGTCCGGGAAGTCCTCGACGCGGCTTAGGGGCGCATGGATGTGTGCTATCCTGGGGTCCGGACGCCGGAGAGGCCCAAGTGGTCGCCGGCGGGCGCCGGTCCTGCCGGCGCTCGCGGGAGGAAAGTCCGAACTCCGACGGGCAGCATGCTCGCTAACGACGAGGCGCGGTGACGCGACGGAAAGTGCAACAGAGAGCAGACCGCCCGGCTTTGGAGGCTCCTCCGGGACCTTCCGAGCCGGGTAAGGGTGAAAGGGTGCGGTAAGAGCGCACCGCTTCACCGGCGACGGTGGAGGCACGGTAAACCCCATGTGGAGCAAGACCAAATAGGGAAAGGGTTGCGGGCCGCCCGTCCCGCCCGCGTCGCCTTCGGGCGCCGCGGCCCGATCCGGGTAGGTCGCTAAAGGCCGGCGGCAACGTCGGCCGTAGAGGAATGACCACGAACCGGGCTGCCGTAAGGCGCCCCGGGGAAACAGGATTCGGCTTACGGACCTCTCCGGCGTCTAGTAGCCCTCCTCCTCGTCGCGTCCCCGAGTCTTGACGCCGACGGGCGGCGGGATCTCGCCGCCCAAGGCGTCGTCGACCAACTGCCGGGCTTGCCGGCGGGCGTCGGGGGGGTGGTCCGCGACGGGTGCGGCGTTGCCGGCGACGGCGGGGCGCCCCACGGGCGCGGGGCCGCGGGGCACGGGGGGCGTCGGGGGGGGGGGGGCGAACTC
>CBDUYN010000299.1:0-7375 GCA_965371445.1 uncultured bacterium
CGCCGGGCGAGCCCGGTCCGGGGCGCCGGATCGCCGGCCGCCACGTCGCCGTGGCCGCCGGCTCGGCGGTCCACCGCGTCTTCGAGACCTTTGACCTCGAAGCCGACTTCGAGGAGGAGCTGGACCGTCAGCGCGCTCGTTTGCCAGAGCACGTGGCCCTCTTTGCCGGCGAAGACGAGGCGGACGCGGTCCTCGAACGCGCCCGCGCCCTCCTGGAGCGCTTTGCCGGCGGCGACCTCCGCCAGCGCTTCGCCGCCCTCCAGGGGTCGATCGTGGCGCGGGAGGTGCCGGTGCTCCTCGCCCCCGCCGAGGGCGCCGCCGTCGGTTACCTGGCCGGTGTCGTCGACCTGGTCTACCGCGACCCCGCCTCGGGGCAGCTGGTCGTCGCCGATTGGAAGACCGATGCGGTCCGGAGCGAGCGCGGCGTCCGCGAGCTCGGCGTCCGCTACGCCGCCCAGGGGGAGGCCTACGCCCGTGCCCTGCGCGAGGCCCTGGACCTCGCGGAGCCGCCGCGTTTCGAGCTCTGGCTCCTCGCCGCGGACCGGGTCGAGGTGGTAGCGTCGCCGGCGTGGGAGGAACCCGGATGAAGCTCGGTGTCGTCGCCTATGAGATGGAGGGAGCACGGACCGGTGTCGGCCGCTACTTGGAGGGGCTTCTGGCAGGCCTCCGGGAGAGCGAAAGTCCATGGCGCTTCGAGCTCTTCTTGAAGGGGGAGCCTTTCGAGCACGAGCTTTGGGGCGGCAAGGTCGAGCCGGTTTTTGACCGGCGCGCCGGCGCCCATCCGATCCTCTGGGAGCAGCTGCGTCTGCCGCGGCTTTTGGCCCGCCGCGGGGTCGACGCCGTTTTTTCGCCCGCCTACAGCCTTCCCCGCGGCCTTGGCGTACCGAGCTTGGTGACGGTCCACGACCTCTCGTTCGAGCGTCTGGGCGGCGAGCTCTCCTGGAAGGAGAGGTGGCGGCGCCGGTTCCTGGCGCGCTCGGCCGTCCGGCGGGCGACGAGGGTCCTGGCCGACACCGGGATGATCGGCCGCGAGCTCGAGGTCACCTACGACTTGCCACCGGAGAAAGTCGGCGTCGTACCGCTCGGCCTCGACGACAAGTTCCTTTCCGGCGGCGACGCCGAAGCTGACCTCGCGAAGCTCGGATCCTATGGGATCGCGCCGCCTTACCTCCTCTACCTCGGCTCGATCCTGCCGCGCCGCCGGGTCGACCTCGTGATCGAGGCCTTCGCCGCGGTGGCGGCGGAGAATCCGGAGCTGCGGCTGGTCCTTGCCGGGTGATCGCGCCGTGGCGTCCTGGTGGACCGTAACACTTGAATCGATAGTGCTCTGGGCTCTGCTTCTGGGTGGCAAGCTCCTCTAATCCGCTCCGCGGAAGGACAGACGTGAAACCCAAAAGGTGGGGTGGCAAGGGCAAGCGACACAGTCGATGGCTCGAGGCACGAACGGGCGAAGCGGAAGGCCGACGGCCTGGGCGCCGGCCCGCAGGTCGCCCGACGCAGCTCACCGCCGGAGGCCTTGGCGGCTGAGCGCTTCACGCTTTACGCCTGACGTCCATTCGCCTAGACTCTCCCCAATCCTTGAGACAGCGTCATGAGCACCGTCATCTCCACCCAGGACTACACCGCCCTCCTGAACGACGTCCGCGACCGAATCCGCGGCGCCCAGCTCCAGGCCCTCCGCGCCGTCAACCGCGAGTTTCCGTCCCGGCCCCGATCCGCAGCCAGGCCCAACTCGCCGTCAAGGACAGCTACACCTTCGACTTCCTCGAGCTCGGCGACGAGTACAGCGAACGGCAGCTCGAAACGGCGATCCTCGCACGGGTGGAGCCGTTCCTACGCGAGATGGGCGGGCTGTTCTCGTTCGTCGGCAGCCAGTTCCGGCTGGAGGTCTCCGACAAGGTCTACTTCATCGATTTGGTTCCTCTATCACCGTGCGCTGCGCTCCCTCGTCGCCCTGGAGCTGAAGATCGGGGAGTTCCAGCCCGAGTACGTCGGCAAGATGCAGTTCTACCTCGCCGTCCTCGACGACACAGCCCGGCTGCCAGGGGAGAACCCTGCCATCGGCATCATCCTCTGCAAGACCAAGGACGAGACCGTCGTCGAGTACGCGCTCCGCGAGTCGAACAAGCCGATCGGGGTGGCCTCATATCACACCGTCCGCGAACTGCCGCAGGAGCTTCGCCCCGGGCTCGGCCCAGGTCCTGACCGGCACCGGGGCCTTCCAGATCTTCAGCCTCGCGCAGTGCGTGACGGTAGTTGGCGGGACCCGCTACCGGGCATCGGCAGCCGGGCGGATCAGCAGCGGTGCGGTCAACGCACCCACCTTCGGGATCAGGTTGCAGTCCTTCGCCGGAGCGGCCTGCACAGGATTCCCGTGGGCAGAGGCAAGCTCGGGCACCCTGGATCTCGATGACGCAGGGCTGCACATCAGCAGCTCGATATTCGCCGACGGCTTCGAGTCGGGCGACTGCTCCGGCTGGTCGGCAATTGCCGAATAACAAGAGCGGAGCTTCTAGGGTACCACCCAAACAACGGGGGTGGTGGATCAGCTTTCGGCTTCGGGATCTTCGGCGAAGACTTCCGCCAGGCATCTGGCGTCGAGGATGCGGTCGCTCCAACGCTCCAGGTCCTCGGCTTCGGCGACGTCACTCCTCGCCTCCCGCTTCGATCCACAGCGTCCGGTACTCGGACGCCTTCTGCGGCTTGCCCCACGCCTCGTAGAGCTTGACGAAGCGTTCGAGGACGCTGCGGGTCTGTGTGGACTTCTCGCCTTTCTGGTCACGGACGACGGGATAGCTTGCAAGGAGCAGCGCTTCGGCGTCGCTGTGCTTCCCCTGAGCGGTCAGGACGGCCGCGAGAATGCTCCTGGCACTCGCCAGCTCCCAATGGCCGGCCGGCAGGACCTGCGCGAAGATCGAGATGACCTCACGAATCCGTTCTTCGGCCCTGGAGGTTTCGCCCATGTCAACCAACAAGGCGGCCAGGTTCTTGAGGACGATGGCCACGTCGGGGTGTCCGTCGCCCAGCAGGTGACGGAGTATTTCCAAGGCCTCGCGATAAAACCCCACGGCTTCGGAATACTCGCCCTGCCTGTGGAGCACAAAGGCCAGGTTGTTGAGGCTAAAGGCAATGTTGGGGTGGTTGCCGGCCAGCGGGTAGTGAAGCCTTTCCAAGACCTCGCGATAAATCTCCTCGGCCTTGGCATACTCGCCCTGAGCCTCGAGCACCTGGGCCAGGTTGTTGAGGCTGTTGGCAACGCTGGGGTGCTCGTCACCCAGCAAGTGACGACGCATGGACAAGGCCTCGTGATGAAGCCCCTCGGCCTCGGCATACTCGCCCTGAGCCTTGAGCACAAGAGCCAAGTTGTTGAGACCGGTGGCAACGTCAGGGTGCTCCTCGCCCAGCAGCAGGCGAAACATTTCCAAGGCCTCGCGATAAAGGTTCCTGGCCTTGGTATACTCGCCCTTATTGTCGAGCACAAGGGCCAGGTCGTTGAGACTGGTGGCCACGTCGAGGTGCTCGTCGCCCAGCAGAAGACGACGCATCGCCAATGCCTGGCGATGAAGCTCCTCGGCCTCGGCATACTCGCCCTCGTCGTTGAGCACAAGGGCCAGGTTGTTGAGACTCCTGGCAACGTCGAGGTGCTCGCCGCCCAGCAGACGGCGACGCATCGTCAGAGATTCCCGATGGGATTCCTCAGCACGAGGGTAGTCACCCTGGTGCCAGAACAGTTTCCCTCTCTCGTCAAGGGCCGTCGCCAACAGGACGCTTTCCCCGCCGGAGATCTTGCGGCTATGTTCCAAAGCCTCGTCCAGGACGTTTTGCGACTTGTCGTAGAGCCCCAACGAGCAATAGATTCCACCGAGAGTGGTCAACAGACGTACCCGGGCCTCCGGTTGCTCGCCGAGCTCGCTCTGAAGCCGTTCGGCGCCCCAGTCGAGGATCTCCAGTGCCGTGACGGTCTCGGCCCTCTCTTCATCCGGATCGGAAATCGCAAAAGGATCGATGAGGTCGAAAAGGCTCACCATGTAGTCGAGGACGGCCTCGGTGCTCTGACGCGCGCGTTCTGCCCTCTTCTGCGCCCGCACCGCCCAGAACGCGAAGAACGACACCACGACCAGCGCGACCACGGCCACCGACGCCACCGCCTTGTAGAGCCGCCGCCGCCGTTGTACCGCTTCGAGCGCCTGAAGCGCCGCCTCGGCCTTCTCCAGCCGGCGCCGCTCCGCCTCGCGCTCCAGGCGCCGCTCCTCCAGCTTCCGCAGCCGTTCCGCCACCTCCTGAGCGCTGCCCGGACGGCGTTCCGGCAGACGGTCCACAAAATCCGCGATGTCGCCGGCCAGGACCTCGTCGCCGACGTCGCGGTCCCAGCCCGAGGCCAAGACGCGGCTGAAGTCGCCCACCACAATTTGATAGAGCAGGACGCCGAGGGCGTAGACGTCGGCCCGTAACGTCGCCGGTTTTCCTTCGAGGACTTCGGGAGCCATGTAGAGCCGTGTCCCGCTTTGCGAGCCCTCCCCGGTCTCGGTCATCCCGGCGACGGTGATGCCGGCGGCGTCGAGCCTTTCCCGCTCCAGGACCGCGCCGATGCCGAAGTCGGCGAGGCGCGCCCGCCAGTGGCTCTCGCCCCCCACGTGAGTCTCGGTGACCAGGACGTTCTCCGGCTTGACGTCCTTGTGCAGGACGCCCACCGAATGGGCCGCCGCCAAAGCGTCCGCCACCTGGGCCAGCAATTCCAGCCGCAGTTCGAGCGGCACCGCGGCGAGGCCGCCGCGCCCCGCCGCCCACTCCACCAGGTTGCCGCCCTCGGTGTGCTCCGACTCGATGAAGTACGGCGGCTCCTCGAGATTCCAGTCCAGGACGCGGACGATGTCGTCGCGGTGACCGAGAGATTCCTGCAACAGACGAAAGAGCGTCACCTCACGGCTCAACGCCTTGAGGCGCGACGCCTCGAAGCAGAACTTGAAAACGTGTTCCTCCCGCGTCTTGGGGTGGACGGCGAGCCACGCTTCGCCGAATCCGCCTTCCCCGATCGGCTCGACGAGCTGCCAGTGGCGCCGATGGGGAATCTCCTCGCCCTTCACCGGACGCCAGGACGCCGAGGCCTCGGCGAGAAGGGTGGCGACCTCGGCCGCCGGCGGCTGGGCGTCAGGATCGGAGGCCAGACATTCCACGATCGCCCGTTCGAGAGCCGGCTCGACACCGGCGACCTCCTCGGACGGAGGCACCGGCGACGCGGTGCGCCGCGGACGCTCGCCGGTCAGGAGCTCGTAGAGGACCAGGCCGAAGGCGTAGAGGTCGCTCTTCGCCGTCACCTCGTGGCCGGCGATCTGCTCCGGCGACATGTAGGCGGGGGTGCCGCTGGCCGGGTCGTCGATCACCTCCGCGGCCCTCGCCAGCCCGAAGTCGGCGATGCGGGCGCGTCCGCGCTCGTCGAGGAGGACGTTGGCCGGTTTGAGGTCGCGGTGGACGACACCCTCGGCGTGGATCGCGGCCAGGCCGGCGGCGACGTCGCGGCCGATCTCCACCACCCGCGGCGGCGGCACCGTGCCCATGCTCTTGAGGTGCTCTCTCAAGTCCTTGCCCTCGATCAGCTCCATGGAGACGAAACGCCGTCCGCCGGCCTCGCCAAGGTCGTAGAGACGACAGACGTTGGCGTGGCTGACCCGGCGCGCGACGCGGACCTCGTCGCGTAGGGCGTCGAGGCGGTGGGGGTCGTCCTCGACGCCGGCGGGGAGGAACTTGAGGGCCACGGAGACGTCGAGCTCCAGGTCGTCGGCCCGGTAGACGTCTCCCATGCCGCCGCTCCCCAGGAGGTTGACGATGCGGTACCGTTCGGCGAGCAGCGTTCCGGCGGTGAAGCGCTTTCCGGCGTCCGGGAGGCTGGTGGCGTCGCTCCGGAGGCGCGCTCCGCGGGCCTCCGGGTAGGTGGTGGCGTCTTCGGTGCCGGGACGGCGTCCTTTGGGGCTTCCGGGCTCTCCGGGTCGGCTCATCTTCATCCTCCGTTCATCTTCAGCCCATTCGACGGCATCGTCACTCCGCAGCGACCCGTCTTGTCACCCCCAGCCTATATTTTCCGCCGTCTTGCCGCACCCTACTTTAAAAACCGTGTCTCGGTTTCACAAAGCTGGCCGGTGGCCCCGAATGGGGCCGTCGACGGCCGGAAAGATTCAGAGGGAGGTAACGAAGATGACTCGAGTGACTCGACGTGCATCGATCCTGGTCGCCCTGGTGGCGATCACCGGAGCTCTCCGGGCCCAGGTACCGCCGGAGAGACTGCCGGCCGTCGCCGACAAGGCGTACCGGCACACCGATCTCACGATCCCCGCTTTCAACGACCCGATCCACCATCTGCCGCCCCGGGCCGCGGCCCAGGCCCGGCGGCGCCTCGCCCGCCTCGGTGTCCACGAGGCCACGGCGCGCGTCGACCGGCGCAGCGGACGCTTCGTCACCTTGATGCCCACGGAGCCCATGGTTCCCGGCAAAGGCGTCGGCAACGAGCTGCGGTGGGCCGACCTGAAGATGGCGGCGCCTCAGGACCGCGCCGGACGCGAGAAGGCCGCCGGCGACGCCTTCCTGGCCTACCTCGACGTCCACCACGCCGATCTCGGAATCGACCCCGGCGAGCTCACACCTTTGCGCGTCGTCTCGCACGGCGACGATCTCTACCAGATCTACGCCGGCCGGACGTCTGACGGCATCCCGGTCCGCGACAGCAGCCTCAACGCGGTCATCGCCCAGGGCAACCTGACGCTTCTCGGCGCTCACCGGTGGGGCGACCTCGGCGCCTCCTCGAACCGTCCGTGGCTGAGCTCCGAGGAGGCGCGCGACGCGGCCACAAGCTACCTCGCGCCCCTCGCGGTGACCGGCGAGTGGGGCAAGACGGAGCTCGTCTACGTGCCGACGGCCCGCGGCCAGGCACCCACCGGCGTCGGTGACGGCTACACCTACCGGCTCGTCGGGTCCGTCAAGCTCCGCGTCGAGGGGGACGCCGGCCACTGGGAGCTTCTCGTCGACGCCCACACCGGCGAGGTGCTCTCCAGCCAGGACACCAACCAGTATGCCGAGGTCAAGGGCGGCGTCTACCCGGTGACCAACGACGGCATCGTCCCGGACGGCGTCGAGCAGGCCGGCTGGCCCATGCCCTACCAGGACACCACCCTCGGCACCACCGACACCGGCGGCAACGTTCCGGGCGGCGGCACCATCACCGCCACGTTCTACGGCACCTACGTCGACGTCTTCGACAACTGCGGCACCGACTCCCTGACCCAGAACGACAACGTCGACTGGGGCACCTCGGCGGGCACTGACTGCGCCACCCCGGGCTTCGGCGGCGCCGGCAACACCCACGCCTCGCGCACCGGCTTCTACG
>CBDUYN010000300.1:0-7341 GCA_965371445.1 uncultured bacterium
GCGGCGAAGCGTTCGCCGCGCTTTTTGAAATCCCCATTTTGGCGGCGAAGCGTTCTCCGCCCAATTGGGGGATCCCCATTCTGGCGGCGAAGCGTTCGCCGCGCTTTTTGAAATCCCCATTTTGGCGGCGAAGCGTTCGCCGCGCTTTTTGAAATCCCCATTTGGACGATTCTTCGCTGACTACTGAGTCTGCTTCGCAAAACATGGCGACTTTTGAAGAATTCGTAGTGTTTATCCCTTGTGCGGCTCGAAGTAGCGTAAGTCGGCCCCTGGTTGCCGAAGAAGGCATCCGCGGGCAGAGCGACGGCGAGCTCGCGGCATCGGGCGCTCACCAACGCCGGCGAGATGGAGCCGCCGGAGCCGCCTCCTGAGTCGATCTCCACTTCGCTCTTTACGCCCTCGCGGCATCTGGTATGCTCGGCCGGACAACCGCGAAGGGTCCGGAGGAGGTGAGGAGCGGATGAGCTACAAACTCAGGAAGCTACGAGACACAGCAGCAGAAACCGTACTTCGTCGGATCCGACGCGATCGTGACGCGTCGGACGTCCGTCTCCGAGGGCTCCTGACCAGAATTGAGCGGCGCCTGTTCGACCTGGATTTCAACGCCAAGGTCCTGCGGAACGAAGCCGGGATCAGGGATCGCAGCTTCTCGTCCTGGTTTCACGAGCTCGACCCCCCCACACCTGCGGCCTACATCGCCGCGAATCGTCTGGACACGGCCGCGGGTATGCTCCGCCTGGACCGAGACCGGACCCGCATCTGGGGAATCGCGACGGAAGTCGGCTACACGATCGCCGCGTTCAACTCGTCGTTCAAGACTCGGTTCCACCAGACCCCGACGCAGTACCGGAAGTCGCATCCCGACAAGAGCTCGGCAGCTGTGGTGGACGCGGACTCCGCTCTCGCGGCCGGAGCCCCCTGGAGCGCCCTCGATCACCTTGAAGGGCTCGACCACGCCCGGCCGGACGTCGCCGCAAGGCTCGGATTGGCCTGGCACGGCTACGCCGCCGACGAAATGCTCACGGGAAAGATCGACGACGCCTACCAACACCTCGCCCAGGCGCGGCACCATTACTCCGTCGCCGGAGAGCTGCCGCCGCTCATCACACGCCACCGCGTCCTGACCGCCGTCTCCTGCAGGACCGACGAAGCGCTCCTCGACGCCCTCTGTCACCCCTGTCGAGAGCTCCTCCTCGGCGACGCCGGCACCTCCCTGCGACGACACCTCCGGGCCGCTCTTCAGCTCCTGCCCACCGACCTGGATTGGTTCGAGGCCTGCTGTGACGGCTGCTACGGCGTCGTCTCGACGGCCGTTCTCCTCGCCCGGCTCGGCTTCCTGTCCGACGCCTGGCAAGCCTGGTGGCTCTACAAGCACGCGAATCTCGACGATTCCTGCGGCCCTCCCTCCGTAGGACGCTTGATCCTCGCCCTCCACCGGGTCGAAGGAGAGCTGCATTTCCAGAACCAGAGCGATCGACTCGCCGTGGCGAAGCTCGCCCACACCGAGGCGAAGGCGCTGGGGCAGCCGCTTCTGGAGTTGGAGGCCCGCTTTTGGCACGGCAACGTCCTGCGAGCCCTGACGGAATTCGTTGACGCAAGAAAGAAGCTCAAGGTAGAGGGCGACTTGGAGAACCCCTGGCTCCTGGCTTTACACCAGCGCTTCTCAGGAAACCTCGAAGAGTTCACAAACAACTACCGAAGGGCTCTCGGCTGCTACAGAACCGCGGCCGAGCTCTACAAGAGCCTGGATCCGCACGTCACAGGCAAGCTTCTGTTCCAGATGGGCGTCGTGAACTTCGAAATGAAGCTCTACGAGAATGCAATCGGCCACTACCGAGAGGCCCTCGGCTTCTTCGACAGCCGGCGCGACCCCCTTCCCGCCCATGCCGCGGTACCGATCAGCCTGGCTGTGGCGACGGCTCTCCTCGGTGACACAAGCTGCGCTCGGGAAGAGCTCACCCGCTGCCGCTATGACCGCGATCGTCATCCCGCCGTCGTGGCGTCTGAGATCAACACACGCGGCTGCATCGCCCAAGTGGAAAAGCGCCCTCGCGAGGCGGTGGGCCTCTTTGCCGAGGCTCAACGCCGTTTCGAGGCACTCGATCAGCTGTGCGACGCGGCCTTGGCAGCGAGCCATTCGGTCGAAGGGTACTACTCGCTCGGCGAGGAGGCTGAGGCGATCACGTGCAGCGAAGCCGCGGCACGCTTCTTCGAGGCCGCGGGCTGTCCCCTGGACACTCTGGAAGCCGTCGGGCGGTTGCAGGCTCTGCTCCGGAGCGGTGCCAGCAGCAGAGCCGTGTCCGTTGGCGTCCGCCGCCTTGCACGTCGACACGGCGGCTGGTTGCCGGACCCCGTCGGCTGACCTAGCCTGCCAGGTCCACGCCGGGGCCGTCTCCGGCCCGTACGTTAGTCTTGGTCCTCATCCTATCTAGCCCACAAGGTTCACGTTGGGGCCACGCCCGGCCCGACAATTGGTCTTTGTCTTCATAGCGGGTTCCTCCTTGATCCCCGGCCTCCATTGGCCTGGGGGCTCAGCGTTCAAGATACCAGGGGAATCCAGGAAGCCTTCGGCCAATTCTCCTGGATTTCCCTGGATTCCGGCAGGCACCGGAAAGATCTTTCAGGTAAATCCGTAATCCGCGGCCGCAGATTTTCGCCATGCTCATGACAGACCAAGAGATCCACGACGAAGCGGAACGGCTTCGCACGTTCCTTCGAACACAAGTCGACGAGTCAGGCCTCCCGCAAGTGGCCGTGGCTCGAAACGCCGAGCTGAGAGAGGAGGAATTGGCGGCGATCCTACGGGAGGACGGTCCTGCCCTGGCGTGCGGGCAGGTCCTCGCCGTCGTGGTCGCCATCGGCTTCGCGCCGCGCAGGTTCTACGCGGAATTCTACGGTTTCCCGACCGTCGAGCTGGAAGCTCAGGTGGCGACCTTGATCGACCTCCTGGTGGCGAAGGGCGTGATGACGGAAGCCGAGCTGCTCGAGGCGGCAAGAGACCGATCCACGACGGAGATCGAATCGCATGGACGCCGGCGCACGAGGCCCGCGACATGACGGTCGCAGAGGCCACAGCCGGGCTTCGTTTCCAGCACACCGAGGACCTGGGAGAAGCTCTCGCCCTCGCGAAGGAAATCCGGCGGCGGTCGGTCCCGCTCGCGTCCTCGATCCTCTGGGTCGTGGCCCGTGAGGCTTCGACACAGCTCTCGGGTGCCGAGCTCACCACACTCGTCCGCGAGGTCCGCGAGGCCCTGACGGAGTTGCCTGCGGCGGGATACGCCGACTTCGTCCGGCTCTCCGGTCTCCTGCCCGCACCGGACGAGGACGGCCTCAGGAAGACCACCCTCGCCGCTCTCGCCGTCCCCTTGCTCGGCGACGAGCCGGCCCTGCCCACCGAATCGACGGACGACGAGCCACCGCTCTCCCTCTTCGGCACCGCGACGAGCGTCCAGGTTGTCTCCGTGGGGCTTGCCCGAGCGCTGGATCAGGACCTTCCTCACTGGCGGTCGCTGCCAGCGAAAGACCGGTGCCGCTGGTGCGACGTCGCCGACGCGGCCGTCGAAGACGCCCGATCACTCCTCGGGCCTACGGACCTGGCCGCCCTCGAGGACGCGGCCAAGGACGTCCGGCTGGCGTGGGACGAGGCGTCGGCCTGGCTCGAGCCGTCGGTGGTGAAGCTCTTCCGTCAGGCGACCTGGCGCGTCGCCACGGCCGGGCCGGAGCCCTGCCTGGGTGGCTACGTCGTGGCCTGCGCCGAGGTCCATGCGTGTCTGAGGTCGTTTGCGTACCGCCTACGGCCGGCGCACCTGCCGCGGTACTTCCCAAAGCTCGACAAGACCGTCGACAGCCTGGTCCGGATCCGCCTCGACGCCGACGGCACCTTCTCGCCGCACGGCGAGGCGAGGAGAGAGAGCCACCCGGAGGAAGGAGAAGGCAGCGAATGGACGAGAACCTGATACAGGAGGCAGAGATGGAGATATTGCCCAAATCGATTCGGCTGGCGCTCGCAGACAGCCTGAGCTTCGCTCAGCGCACCGTCAAGACCAACGATACGAAGCTGGCGGTCGTTCAAGCACTTCTCTTGAACGACAACCTCTGGAACCGCCGCGCCAGGTTGGAGGACCCGCCGGAAGAAGAACGGGAACGCTCTCGCGCGCTTCTACGCCTCCGGCTCCACGAGTCGGGCGTCCCGATCACCGAGGTGGCCCGGCGGGCACGCCTCAGCCCGGGCGTCTTGCACCAAACCTTGAACCGCGGCGGAAGCCGCCTGACCCTCGAGCGGACCCTGGCCATCCTGGAGGCGATCGACGTCCCTCCTGAAGAGTTCTACAGCGACCTCTTCGAGTACTCCTACTGATTCGACCTCTCGGTCCGCGCTGCGGTCCTCACGCGGATCCCGGGAGCGACACGACCCGGCCGGCACCGTCCCCTTGCGCCTCTCCCCGCCGGCCGAGCCTTTTTTCTCCAGCCGGGGAGCCGGACGGCCTTCAAGCCTTCCGGGCTGCGCGGCCTCTCGAGGCGTCCATGCCTTTCACCAGGGAACGGACGAGGTCGACGGCGGCGGTGACGTCTTCCAACTGCCCGGGAGAGTCGATCGCCAGAATGGGCTCCGCCTCGTCCGCCAAGTCGTGGAGGGTAGAGCCGAGCGCGTCGAGATAGGTGGCGATCGTCGTCCACCTGGGGTTCGAGCTCGGCATCTCGAAGCTGCGGACGGTCATGTCGCGTTTGCCGAGCCGCTGGGCGAGCCCGGCGACCGTGACGTCGTGGCCGGCCCGCAGGCTGGCCAGGACGGGACCGATGTACTTGGTGACCGGCCAGGTCGAAGGCGGCGAGTCCGTCGCCTCCGGATCGCGCCGGGGAGTCCCCGGAACGAGGTCCCGCTGCAGGTCCTCGAGCTGAGCGAGGACGTCGCCGAGCTGCCGCCGGTGCCGGCCGACGGTCACAAGGTCCGGCTCGGCCTCGTCGGCCAGCTCGTGGACGGTGCAGCCCAGGGCGTCGAGGTGCTTGCGCAGCGTGCTCCAGCGGGGATTCGCCTGCTTCCACTCGTAGCCGCGAACGTTGGGCACCCGCTTTCCCAGACGCTGGGCCACCTCCTCCAGGGTGAGGCGCTTGCCCTCCCGAAGATGTCTCAGCACAGTCCCAACACGGGTGGTCACAGCCATATCAGGACGCTACCACAGGTTCTCAGCCATGGAGATTCTGCACATGCAAGTCGTTTCATATCAATAACTTACCAGAATAGCTAGAAAATTTTACAGAAATAGCTTGACAATCTTCAGAGAGTAGACGAACATAGGTGCCATGCGATACAGCACTACCAGGAACGGCGGTAAATCCCGGGTCCTACGGTCGGCCACGGCCTACCAGGTCCGTGAGCTGCTCGCCTACTTGAAGAAGGAGCCAACGTTCCCCAGGCCCTGGCAGCGGCCCCAGGCCGGTCCGGGCCACCTGATTCGAGGAGGCGGTCATGATCTCACTGCGTGAGGAAGAAGCGGCGTTGGCCGAGGCGGCGGCCGCGGTCTATGCGCGGATCGAGCGCGAGGCGGCGGCAGCCGCGACGTACCAGGTCCGAGACCTGCTCAACCATCTCCGGCGGGAGCTGTTCAGCGTCGAGCTGAGCGTCGCCGGTTGGATGAAGGCGTGCCGGCTCTCGGCCACCGCCGGCTCCCGGCTCTTCGAGGCGGCGCTCGGTGTGTCGCCGGAGAGCTTCCTGTGGGACTGCCGGCTCGAGACGGGGGCGGGTCTTCTGATCGACACCGAGCTGGCGGTCGGCGAGATCGGCAGGATCGTGTGCTTTGCCCGCCGGGACCGTTTCGAGGGTGGCTTCATGGGCTGGTCGGGTCTCTCGCCGGAGGTCTTCCGCCGCGAGATACGGCGGTTTCCGGGGCATCTGATGCGTTCGGGCGAGAGCCTGCTGTCTCGGGAGCTGCTCGAGAGCCTGGTCGCTTGCCGGCTGTCGGAGGAAGCGGTGACGGAGCTGATCGACCGGCTGTGGACGATCAACCTGGCCTATTGGTCGACGCGGATGCCGCGCGAGGCGTTGGAGGCGCTCTTCGCCGAGGAGCTGTGGGAGGAGAGGCTGTCGGAGAACGCGACGGAATGCGAGCGGGCTCTCTTCCAGCTGTGCTTCTCGACGCCGGTCCTGGACGAGCTGTTGCGGGAGAAGCTCGCGGCGTCGGCCGCGGAAAAAGAGCTCGACGTGGCGGCGTAGGCGTGGAGGGTAAGCCATGCCGGAGAGAGTCAACGCCCTGCGTGAGAAGCGTCTTCTGGCGGACGCCGCCGCCGGGGTCTACGACCGGCTGCGAGCCGAGGAGGATGAGGCTCCCGAGGAGATCCGGCCCGCTTTCAGCTACATGAGGCGGAACCTCTTTCGCCTCAGCTTTTCCCGGCAGGCGATGGCGGCGGCTTGTCCCGCCGCGGGGTCGGCGTTCCCCCGGCTCTTCCGCGAGGCGACGGGAGAGACGCCGGCCTTCTACGGCCGGCGCCGTCGCCTCGAGGTGGTGGAGAGGCTCCTGGAGGCGTCGGATCTTACGATCCGCCGGATCGCCCGTCGGGTGGGCTACGGCTCGGAGCGTGGCCTGCGCCTCGCCTTCACGTCGTGGAAGGGCGTCTCACCCGCTGCCTGGCGGGCCGGGGTGCGGGTACCGGAAGCTTCGTTTTCGGAGCCACGGGAGGTGGAACGCCACGCGACGTGGCGCCGGGCGCTAGCCGGCGGGGCGGAGCCGGAGGCCCTGACCGAGCTTCTCGACGAAGTGCTGGAGCTCTATCCCCAGCTCAAGGAGCGCCGCGCCCCCGGTCTCGGCTCCGGCCGCAAGGGCTGGACGGTGCCGGGGAGCCTGGCGTTCCAGCGGTTGTACGAGGAGCTCAAGGTCGAACGTGTCGTCGCCGTCCTGGGTCGTCCGGACGTGCGGCCGGGGACCCGGCGTCGGCTCGTCGAGGAGGTCCCGATGGCGTCGTACGCGCTGGTCGACCGGCTGCTTGCGGAGAGCGCGCGGCTGGAGGGGGAGGATCCGGAGCGGAGCGCGGAGCTGAGCCGGCTCGCGTTGCACGGTCTCGAAGCCTGTCGGCGGCGCCGGTTGCCGGGGCTCCGGGAGCGCAAGGTCCTGGCGCTCGCGCGGCGGGCCCGGACGGCGCATGCCGCGGGTGAGGTCGTCGACGCCGAGGAGGCCCTGGCGCTCCTGGAGCTGACCGATGCGGCCGTCGTGGCGCGGCTCGAGGCGTCCGTTCGGGTGGAGTTTCTGGAGGCCCGGTCGCTCTCCCGCAGGCTGGCCCTGGAAAAGGCGGTCGACGAAGCGGAGCAAGCCGGCCGGCTCCTGGCCGGCGAGGCGGATGCGGAGTCCG
>CBDUYN010000301.1:0-7280 GCA_965371445.1 uncultured bacterium
GGTGACGGTCCGCGATCGAATGGGGGTCGAGGAGCCGCTGATCGCCGAAGACGACCTTGCGTCGACCCAGGAAGGTCAAGCCGTTACGATCGACGTCACCGCCAACGTCGCCCGCGAAATCGGCCGGCTCCACGGCTGGCCCGAGAAGCTCTGGGGCCGCCGCTACCGACCTTTGACGGTGTACGCATCGCCCAGAAATTGACCCACCCAACGCTTAGAAATTGACCCTCTCAGGCGCGGGCGACGCCCGCGCCTGACCAGCGCGCGAGGAGACCGCGCCGTGGCCGGGATCGCGGCCTCGCCTCGGGACGCAGATCACGGGAATCGGTCCACGGATCACCGTCTTCTCCTTCCCCAATTCCTCCTTCCCCAATTCCAGGACCTCGATACGGCACGTCGGCGGAGTCGTCGGCGAGAGCTCCGAAGATCGAATCGATCCCCATCTCGCACGTCAGTCGCCGGTTGGCCGCTCGATACCGGTGCCAGATCGCCGAACGGTTCTTGCGCACGTAGGCGAAGCGAGTCAGCGCGAAAGGCTCCAGGCGGCGCCAGAACCGAGCGGTGTAGCGCTTGCGGCACCGCGCCACGGCCTGGACGACGATCTGGACGGAATTCGCGCGCACCAGGTCCATCAAAACGTCGTAACGCGGGTCGGCGAAGCGTTCGGTTGCCGCCAGAACGGCTTCGAGGAAGTGAACCAGGCGACAGGTGATTCGGTCGAGCGGCCAGGCGCGAGCGGTCTCGGAAAAGATCGTCATGTGCCCAGCAGCAAGGTCGCGCTCGACGTCCTGGAGGTCGTCGATGAGCTGGAGGAACACACCGTAGCCGAAGAAAAAGTCCGCTTCCGAGGGGCTCAGGCGACCCGCCGCCAGGTAGCCGTCGACCAGAACCGACGAGCCGCCCTTGGCGAGGGTCAGCCCCAGGACGTCGGCTTCGTAGGGTGACGGCGAGCCCTGCTGTGCGAGGCTGCGGGTCTGGGCGCGGTGGATCGCCCGCAGACTGGCGTGGACTTCGGGAAAAGAGCGGCGGTCGAGCTCCGACTCGACCAGAGCGACCAGGCGAAAGACCTGCCGCTCGTGCGCGTCCGCCGGCACCACCTCTTGCCCGTCAAGACGTCGACCCAGGCGCTGGTTGAACGACGCCTTGGCCGCCGCCGAGCGCCGGGGGTCGTCGAGGACGTTGTCAGTGTAGGGGTAGAGCATGCTGTAGGCGAAGACCCCCGGCGTCGAGGCGACCTCGAGGTCGAGGAAGCGTTGACAGAGGTTGGCGATCCAGAAGTTGCGCAGTGCCTGGGAGATGTCCTCGATCGCGAGGTGCCGCTCAAAGGCCCGGGCACCTCGGGTGAAGGCCGCCGTGGCGTCGAACGAGGCCTCGGAGAGGATGAGCTCGCGATGAGCCGCCGGCACACCGAGCGCGTGCTCGGCGAACGTACGGATCTCCTCTCGGAATCGTGCCCGCCAGGCGCCGCGCGCCGCCGGCTGTCGCGGAAATGCGGCGAAAGCCGCTTCCATCCGGTCGGCGAAGCGATCGATTTGAAGCTCCGTCGCCCGCTGCCGGCGCCGGCCGCGGACCGGGCCGAGCCGCGGCACGTCGGTCGGGCTCTGCCACCACAGCTCGGCGTAGCGCGCCTCCATCCGTGCGAGCTCGGCACGGAAGCCGTCCTCGTCGAAAGCCGGAGCTTCCGGTGTGTGTCGAGCTGGGAACGCCATGGCATCCTCTCTCCCGGAGCCCGCGTCCCGCGAAAGATCGCGCGGTGGCGGCTCCGGGGAATCCTACGTCCGATTGCGGGACGATGTTCCGATCATCGCGCGGCGTAGTGTCGTAGAGTCGGGTGGAAACCACCGCAAGAGGAGAAGTCGACGATGTCCGAGCACCGATTGACCGTCTACGGAGCGAGCTGGTGCGGTGACTGCCGCCGGGCCAAGAAGCTCCTCGGCGAGCAACGCGTCCCCTACGCCTGGACCGACATCACCGACAACGACGAGGCGATCCGCTTCGTCGAGTCGGTCAACGAGGGCAAGCGCCGCATCCCGACGGTGCTTCTCGACGACGGCACGGTGTTGTCGAATCCGTCCAACGCCGACCTCGCCGAGGTCCTCGGTCTCCTCACCGAAACGATCGAGCGCGACCGGTTCGGTTTTCTCAAGACGTCGAAGACTCTCGAAACGTCGATGCCGGGAGTCTTCGCCGCCGGTGACGTCCGTCATGGCGCCACCGCCCAGCGGCGTCGGCGGCCGGCGAGGGCGCGACCGTGGCGCTCATGGTCCGCGAGTACCTCAAGGAAGTGTGTAATACCGACGGCACCAGAATCGCCTTAGGACCCAGGAGTCGACCGCAATGCCCTCCTCCCCCCTGACCGCCGACCTCGAAGACCTGGTCTTCGTCAATCGGACGCGGTTGGTCTGTGAGCCCGGTGAGCGCCGCCGCCGCGACGAGCTCGAGGACGTCCTCCAGCAACACTTCCAGACCGACTTTCAACTCGCCGTCTACGGCACCCTGGCACCGGGCCGGTCGAGCTACCATGTAGTAGAGGACATCCCGGGACGGTGGCAGGCGGGCCACACCGTCCGCGGTGAGCTGGTGGAGCAGGGTTGGGGCGCGGTCCTGGGATTCCCAGCGCTGCGCTGGTCGGAGGAGGAACCGCACGTCGCGGTGCATCTCTTCTTCTCCAAGGAGCTGCCGCGACACTGGCCGCGGCTCGACCGGTTCGAAGGCTCCGGCTATCGGCGGATCCTGGTTCCGGTCTGCCGCGACGGTGAGGGTGTCACCGTCGCCAACGTCTACGAAGCAATCCCCCGGGAGCGGACGATGATTGAATGGACTCTCTCGACTGAGACTTCGCCGCAAGCCGAAGACCTGGCCGTCCTCAGCCACGGTCTGACGGAGCATGCGCTGCCCACCACGAAGGTCGACGGTTTCCAGCCGGTGGCGGTCTTCGCCCGGGACGCTGACGGACGTCTCGTCGGCGGAATCTCCGGCTTCGTCAACTGGAACTGGCTCGCCGTCTCGCTGATGTGGGTCGACGATCCGCTCCGTGGTCAGGGGTTGGGCTCCAAGCTGCTTCACGCCCTGGAGGAAGCGGCCATCGAACGGGGTACGAACCGGGCGCACGTCGACACGTTGCGACGCCTGAGCGCCCTCCGGGAGCTTCCGCTGCTTCCGGGGGCGCGTCGCGCGCGTCCTTTCCTGTCGGGCCTGCCGGCCCTCGACGTCTTTCCGCACGAGGTGTGGAGCCGTCTGGCGACGCGCCAGCGGCGGCGGGATGGGAGTGGTCTACGAGGCCGAGGACCCCCACCTCGGCCGCCAGGTGGCTCTCAAGCTCCTCCCACCGGACATGGCCGGCGACGCCGAGCGGCTCGAACGGTTCGAGCGCGAGGCCAAGGCGGTGGCCGCCCTCAATCATCCGTCGATCGTCACCATCCACTCGGTGGAGCGGTCCCACGGCGTGCCTTTCTTTACCATGGAGCTGGTGGAGGGCCGGACGCTGGGCGAGCTGATTCCCGCGGCCGGGATGCCTCTGGAGACCTTTCTCGATCTCGCCGTGCGGCTCGCCGACGCCTTGCGGGCCGCCCATGAGAAAGGCCTCACCCATCGCGATCTGAAGCCGGCCAATATCATGGTGACAGAGGAAGGACGGCCGAAGATCCTGGATTTCGGTCTCGTCAAGCTTCCGGCGGATAACTCCTCTGCCGGCGCCCCGGAAGAGGAAACGACGCGGGTGACCCGGGAAGGCCTGATCCTGGGCACGCTACCCTACATGTCGCCGGAGCAGGCCCAGGGCAGGAACGTAGATCCCCGCAGCGACGTCTTCTCGCTGGGGGTCATCCTCTACGAGATGATCACGGGAAAGCGGCCCTTCGGCGGCGAGACCCGTGCCTCTCTCGTCGCCGCCATATTGAAGGACGCTCCCCGGCCGGTGAGCGATCTGCGGACCGACCTGCCGGCGACCCTGGAGGAGCTCATCCTGAGCTGCCTGGAAAAAGAACCCGAGCAGCGATCTGCATCGGCTCGGGAGGTGCACGACGAGCTCGACCGGCTCAGACATCGGATCGAAGCCGAGAGGCTTATCGCGGATTCCGGAACCGCGCCTCGCTCCGGCGCGCACCGTCGCCCGATCCTCCTGCTGGCCGGCGCCGGAACGGTCTTGGCGATCCTGCTCGGCGTGGTGCTCTGGCAAATCGAAAGAAGCCCGGAGCGGGCGCGCGAGATCGCCCGCGAGCTCGAGGACGAGACACCAGGTTACCTGCGGCCCGTCAGCATGGCGGAGATCCAGGCCCTGCTCGGGGATGCCGACGAGGCCGTCCGCCTTCTTCGGCAGGCATACCGCGACCGTTCCCCGGACTTTGCGACCCTCAGGGCGGAGCCGCTTTTCGACCCGTTGCGGGATGACCCACGGTTTCAGGAGCTGCTGGAGCACCTCAGGCCCTGACGGCAAGGAGCTCGCCGGGCGTCGATCCCCGCAACGCTCTCGCCCAGCGAGCTAACCGCCAGGCTCGGTGAAGTACACCTCGCCAGGCGCCGGTCAGACGAGGTCGTGGTCGAAGTCGAAGAGCACTGCCTGGATGCCGACGGGCGTCACGGGACGCTCGTCGACCACGCCGAGACGTCGCCGGATTCGAATCCGTCGGCGAAGAGCCAGGCCGGGATCGGATCGTTCATGAACACCCCGCGGCCGTAGGTCGCCAACACCAGCTTGCCGTTCAACGCGCCCCATTCCATGTCGCTGACGTAGGCCACGGCCGGGAGACCGCCGGAAAAGGACCGCCACGTGGTGCCGCCGTTCGAGCTCACGAAGACGCCGAGGTCCGAACCGACGTACATCGTCTGATCGGGGCCGAAGACCGGCGCCCGCACGTCGACCAGGCCAGGCAGGTCGTTGGTGACGTCATAGAAAATGCCTCCCGAATCATCGCTCATCACCAGCCGTTTGCCGCTGATGCCGGAGAGGGTTACCAGCACCTGGCGGCCGGAGGGAGTGAGGTCACCGAAGGCGACGCCGGTCATCTTGCGGTCTTCCCAGAACGTCACCGGGTTCACTCGCTCCCACATCGTCTGAGCGTCGTTCGAGATCCAGACCTGATCGACACCGTCGGCGCCAGCCACGATGAAGCCGTCGGGCGAGACCTTGAAGGTCAGCACGTTGAACGAAAAAGTAGCCAGCGGGTTCCACGGCAGGCTACCGTTGTCCGCCCGGTAGATCGTCTTGCCCTGTTTGGTGTAGAAGTGGGTGCCGTCGTAGATCAGAGGAGCCCAGAAACCGGCGCCGCCGGGGAGACCGCTCTGGAAAGAAGTCCAGGCCCCGCACACGTCGCCGCCCGGCGGATACTGGTAAGTATGGGCGGCGCCGACACCCACCAGGGTGACGTAGGGGATGCCGTCCTTCATCGCGATGTCCATGCCGTCGCAGCAGGTCAGGTTGTCCCAGCCGAGGAAGGCCGACGACGGACCGCGGTGGATGCCGTTGTCCTGGGTACCGATGTAGTAGCGCGAACCGTCATAGATGCCGCCGGCGCCGTCGCTCACCGTCAGGAAGTAGGTCTGGGCGAGCTGCAGGTAGAAGTTGCCCAGGTCCTGCCAGTTGTCGCCGTAGTCCCATGACTTGAAGACCCCGCCGTCGTTGGCCACGTAGACTTCGACGCCCAGGGCGAGAATGAATTGCTGGTCCTCGTGGATGTAGCCGTTCGGATTTGCGTTGCTGGACAGCCAGGTGGCGCCGCCGTCCTCCGACTTGTAGACCGTGCGGATGTTGGCGCCGGTGTAAACCAGGTCGGGATTCAAGTAATCCACCGCGATGGTGTTGTTGTAGTTCATCTGGCCGACGTTGGTCTCCGGGACGGTGACCTTGGTCCAGGTGCCGCCGAAGTCGGGCGAGCGCCAGATCCCCTCCCAGCCGCCGTTGGGGTCGGCGACGTTGGCGTAGAGCGTCTTATGCCCCCAGAGGAGGTGCGAGTGCGCCAGGCGGATCCTGCCGGACGGCCAATTGCCCCCGGGCAGGGCGTGTCCGAACCACATGGGGAGGTCATCGCCGGTGGTTGTCAGCAGACCGCTGCCCCCGTACGGCGCGGCCACCAACTCGAAGGCCGAGCTCAGCAGGTGACCCCAGACCGCCAGATCGGAGGTTGGCCCGTCGAGCGCCAGGGTCCAGATATCCCCGTAGTCGGACGACTTGTAGACTCCCTCGTCGGTCGCCAGAAAGACCAGATCCTGGTTGCTGGCCTGGGGCAGCAGCACGATCCGCGATACCCAGGCGACGGGCCCGGTCTCGAAGACGACCGGCGTCCAGGTCAGACCGCTGTCTTCGCTGCGAAAGACGAGGCCGAGGGAGGGGGCCGCGGCGCCCGACACGCCGGTTCCCCCGACATCGCCGGTGCCGATCCAGACGTGACCGGCCTTCACCGGATGGGAGGTGATCGCCGCCACCGACGGATGGGGCAGGTTGTCGAAGACGCTCGACCAGGAGGCGCCGTCGTTGGTCGACCGCCAGAGCCCGCCGCTCGCCGAGCCGAGGTAGAGGATGTCGGTATCGTGCCGATCCTGCTCGAGGGAAATGACGCGCCCCGACAGCTGGCCGGTGTAGGGCACTCCGGGGCACGCGGCGCGGGCGCCGAAAGGACCGAGGGTCTGCCACTCCGGCAAGGTGGTGAGGGGCTCCGGGCTCTGCAAGAGACCGTCGAAGGTTCCCTCGCGGACCAGGTACGCGTAGCGCGCCCGCGCCACCTCTTCGGCGGAATCGGGAAAGTAACGGTGCGCAAAGAGGTCGTCCGGGGCGCGCGGCGAGAGCTCTGCCGCCGGCGCCGGCGGTGCAGCGGCGGCCGGTGGGCCAGCGGGCGGCGAGATCGGGGGCGTCGTGGAACACCCGGCGGTGATGAGCAGCAGCACGGCCAACGGCAAGTCGCAGATCTGTCGCAAGGAAAGCATGGGAGCTCCTTTCGTAAGCTAGGCTGTTTTCCGCACAACGGTGGAGCTCGTTGCGATCCGAGGTCCTGCCATTGGCTTACTTCCGTTCGTCAGCAGCCCCCGGCGCCAAGCGGTCTGCCTTTTGGTCCTCCCGGGGCGAGAAGCACCGACTTTCGCTGGGCTTCAGCCAAGACCAGGTCTGACGTCGGGCTCTACTAGGGTAAACGCAGGTCCGGGGGAAAAAGGATCATCGGGTGTGAGATCGGCCTGCGCCCAGGGCGAAGAGCAGCCGACGTAGCGCTATGACCCTCCGGCCGTCTTCGACCAGGCCGTGTCTGTACCACGAGACGTGGACGCTCCCACCGGCTGATTCCGGATCTGGT
>CBDUYN010000302.1:0-7178 GCA_965371445.1 uncultured bacterium
AAGAAAAAGAGGAGCCGCGAGATCGCGGCTCCTCAGGTGGACGTGGGATCGACGCGTAACGAGCGCTAGGCGTCGGGCGACGTTCCTCTGGGCCGTGCGGGTCGCGTGGCCACCAGAGATGCTTTCGGTGCCGTCGGGGCCTTTCCAGGCGAAGGGCTCCTCGCGTCCGATGCCGAGCTCGGCGAGCGAGCTCGTCTGCCGCGCGTAGTCGACGATATTGGCCGGCGAGGCGACGCAGTGTTTGCCGATCCTCTCGTGGGTCTCGCACAGCCGCACCAGGCGTCCCGGCTCGGAGAAGGGCAAAGGACGCAGCAGCACGCTGTGGACGACGCTGAAGATCGCCGTCGTGGCGCCGATTCCCAGAGCCAGCGTTCTGACGATCAGGAGGGACGGGCCCGGGAGTCGCGCAGGGTCCGCAGGGCGAGCCTGACATCGTTGAGCAGGGAGTCCATCGGGTTCATCCCAGCCGCGGCAGGCCGCCGGTGAGCTTGAGCACAAACCGCATGCAGCGGTGGGGGACGTCCACCGGGGCGCAGAACATCATCGGGCAGCCGCCCGGGATGACCCGGATGCCATGCTCGCGGCAGAGGGCGATCGCCTCGTCGGAGACGCTGCCGGCGCCGAAGGAGCGGTGCATCCAGAGCCGCTGGATGCCGAGTGCGACACATTCGCGGGCGACTTCGAGGGTGGCCGCAGGTGCCGTCGCGGTGACCACGGCGTCGACGCCGCCGGGGATCGAGGCCAGGTCGGGGAAGCAGGCCGTGCCCTCCACCTCCGTGGCCCGCGGGTTGGTGGGGAAGACCTCGTAGCCCGCGTCGCGCAGCTTGCGAAAGACGAAGTTCCCCGCGTCGACTTTTTGGCTCGACACGCCGGCGACGGCGATGCGTCGCTGGGCGAGGAAGTCGTCCACGGCCTGCCGGAGCGTCGACATGGGGAGATGCTCTCTCCTTGGGCCGGAATACGCGACGTCTCGGCGGGCGGGCGAGCCCTACCCCAAGGGGTGGTTGTCGACGCTCGTCGCCCGCCGCCGGTAGGATGCCACCTAAGGTGCGTTCGCCAGACTGAGCCAGAAGGAGATCAAGCGGACTCATTGGAGACGTCCGAGGAGGATTGACGCTGGGAGTGCGGGCGTCCCGCCTGCTCTTCTTGCCTTTCCTGCCCTCTTGGACCCCGTACGGGGTCCAAGAGCCGGCTGGCTCTTTATCCCGGGTCGCGGTCGTCGAGCAGCGCTCGAAGCCGCTCGATTTCCACCGCCATGTCTCGGTTCTGGGCCTCGGCCTGCTCGGCGCGTTTGTCGGCTTGGCGCCGCGCCTCGGCCTCCTCGTCCAAGGCCTCTTTGGTGACCCGCAACTCTTCAAGACTCTGGTCCAAGGCCAGCGACGGGCACGGCTTCCCGTCGGGCGCCGCTCTGGGATAGGATGCTGGCCCCGCGTCCGCTGGCGACCCGGCGCTGCCGCATCCCGGCGGGCTCCGCCCTCCCGACTCCACCAAACTCCTGCGAAAAGATCGACATGAACGTCAAACGAGGTTGGATTCTGACCGTTATCCTCCTGCTGACCCTCGTCCTCGCTGCGGCCGTCCTGGCCGAAGAAGCCGCCGAGGACGTTTTGACCCCCCACGACGTCGCGCGGATACGCAGCGTACGCGAGGCCGTCGTCTCCCCCGACGGCAACGCCGTCGCCTACGTCCTTTCGGTCCCCCGGAGCCCCGGCGAGGACGAGGACGGCACGGCCTGGAACGAGCTCCACGTCGTTACCGCGGACGGCACCTCGACGCCCTACGTCACCGGCGAGGTCTCCGTCGGCTCGCTCGGCTGGACGAGCGACTCCTCGAAGATCACCTTCCTCACCAAGCGCGGCGAGGACGAGCATCGCGCGCTCTGGGCCATCCCGCTGCGCGGCGGCGAGGCGCGCCGCGTCCTGGCCCTCTCGAGCGACATCGGCTCCTACGAGCTCTGCTCCGACGACCGCCACGTCGCCGTGGTCGGCGGCGAAAAAGAGGACAAGGAGGAGAAGAAGCTTCGCGAGAAAGGCTTCGACCAGAACGTCTTCGAGGAGGATTTGAAGAGGGGACACGCCTGGGTGGCGGAAATCGGCGAGGACGGCACCGCCGAGGAGCCCGAGGCGCCCCTGGCGGTCGACGGCCACACGGTCAGCGCGACCTGGAGCCCGGGCTGTGACCGCCTGGCCCTCAAGGTCGCGGCGACGCCGCTCGTCGACGACGTCTTGATGCAGACCCGCGTCCGCGTCGTCGACCTCGCGACCTCCGAGATCGTCGCCGTCGAGAACCCCGGCAAGCTCGGCGCCGTCGCCTTTTCCGAGGACGGCTGGCATCTCGCGATTCTCTCGGCTGCCGACTTGAACGACCCGAGCTCCGGCCAGCTGATGACGGTGGCGTCGGCCGGCGGCGAGCTTCACGACCTCTTTCCGGGCCTCGAAGGCCGCGTCCGCGCGATCGCCTGGACGAGCGCCAAGCGGATCGCCTACCTGGTCCACGAGGGCGCCGACGCGCGCCTCGGCGAGGTCGACCTCGACGGCAAGAACGACGCGACGCTCCTGGCGCGCGGCGGACCGATCTTCACGTCGATCTCCCGCGCCGAGAACGGCGCGACGGCGCTTGTCGGCTCGACGCCGTCGCACCCTTCCGAGGTCTTTTTCCTGCCCGCCGGCGCGAGCGAGGCGAAGCGGCTCACCGACTCGAACCCCTGGCTGGCCGAAAAACGCCTCGCCACCCAGGAGGTCGTGCGCTACAAGGCCCGCGACGGCCTGGAGCTCGAAGGGCTTCTGATCCGTCCGCTCGACGAGGAGGCGGGGAAGAGACACCCGTTGATCCTGATCGTCCACGGCGGGCCGGAAAGCCACTACTCGAACGGTTGGATCACCACCTACTCGTCGCCGGGACAGACCGGCGCGGCGCGCGGCTTCGCGGCCTTCTATCCCAACTACCGGGCCTCGACGGGCCGCGGCGTCGAGTTCTCGAAGCTCAACCACGGCGACCCGGCGGGCAAGGAGTTCGACGACCTGGTCGACGGCGTCGACCACCTGATCGCCTCAGGCCTCGTCGACCGCGACAAGGTGGCGATCACCGGCGGCTCCTACGGCGGTTACGCCACGGCCTGGGGCGCCACCTACTACAGCGAGCGCTTCGCGGCGGCGGTCATGATGGTCGGCATCAGCGAGAAGATCGCCAAGTTCGGCACCAGCGACATCCCCAACGAGCTTTTCCTCGTCCACGAGCGCCATTGGCCCTGGGAGGACTTCCAATTCGCCCTGGAGCGCAGCCCCGTCTACTACGTCGACAAGGCGAGGACGCCGATCCTGATCGCCCACGGCCAAAAGGACACCCGGGTCTTCCCCGGCCAGTCGATGATCCTCTACCGCTTCCTGAAGACCCTCGGCAAGACGCCGGTGCGGCTCGTCTTCTACCCGAACGAAGGCCACGGGAACCGGCGGGCGGCGGCGCGGCTCGACTACAGCCTGCGCCAGCTGCGCTGGATCGAGCACTACCTCACCGGTCCGGGCGGATCGCCGCCCGGCGGCGATCCGCCGGAAGTCGACGTCGACTACGCCCTCGAGGACGACGAGGACGACGCGGACGACGAGGAAGGAAACGACCGGGCGGCGATCCGCGACGGAGGGTCGCGGTGATCCTACGCCGCTCGGGCAACGGCGAGGAGCCCGAGGAGGCAGGCGGCGGATCGCCGCCCGGCGGCGAGGACGAGTCGCCCCTCGACGAGTCCAGCCTCCTCGACCTACCCCTGGGCACGGCGTCGGGGAAGACCGGAGCGCTGCCGGCGGAGGCGAAGGCCGCAAATGCGGCCGGCGCCGCGGGGGCGGAAACCGTCTTCATCGAGCCGGAGCTCAAGCCGCGGCCCGAGGCGCCCCGCTCGACGGCGGACCGAAAACCCCGGCCGCGCAAGGTTCTGGCCGCCGCGCGGCCGCCGCGCCGGGCCAAGGCCGGTGGCCGGAGCGTCTGGCCGGCGGTCGTCCTGGCGCTCGCCGCGGGGGCCGCGGGGGGCTTTTTCGCCAACCGTCATCCGGCGGTGGCGGTGCTCTCGGACGAGCTCCTCGATTTCGGCGAGGTGCGCCTCCGGGAGCCGAGCACCACGCTTGCGGTCGAGCTTACCAACGCCGGCCAGCGCGCCCTGCCGGTGACCACGGTCACGGTCGAGGGCGAGGGCGCCGAGCAGTTCACCGTCACCACCGACGGCTGCAGCGGCACGGCGGTCACCGCCGAGGCCGGCTGCGGCCTGGAAGTGCGATTCACCCCCGCCGCGACCGGAGCGCAACGCGCGCGGCTGGTGGTCGTGGGGCTCGCCGCCCACACCGTCCGGCTGCCGCTGTTGGGCCACGGCATCGCGCCGCTCCTCGAGGTCGAGCCGGCGAAGCTCGGGTTCGGCCGGCTGACGATCGGTACGCGCAGCGGCCGCCAGAGCCTGCGCTTTGCGAACCGGGGCTCGGCACCCCTCATGGTGAGCTCCGTCGAAATCACGGGCCGTGGCGCCGGCGACTTCGTCCGCCACGCCGACGGTTGCAGCGGCAAGACGCTCGGACCCAACAAGCGCTGTGAGCTCTCCTATTACTTCGTCCCCACCGCGGCCGGTACCCGCAGCGCGTCGCTTCGCCTGGCAGCTGCCGAAGGCGCTCTCGGCCCCGACGTCGAGCTGACCGGGCGCGGGCTGCCCCAGGAGCCCCAGCTCGACCTCGATCCCGAGCGGCTCGACTTCGCCGAGGTGCGCGTCGGCACCGCGAGCGAGGCGCAGACGGTGACGCTCAAGAACGACGGCACCGGACCGCTCACGATCCGCCAGCTCCTCCTGCGCCCGGAAGGCGAAGAGGCGCCCAACGCGCCACCTTTTGAGATCGCACCGGGGCGCTGCGCCTCGCGCCCTCTCCAACCCGGCGGCAGCTGCACCGTCGAGGTACGTTTCGAGCCGTCCGCCGAAGGCGCCGAGCGAGCTTTCCTGGAGGTCCACCACACGGCCGGACGGGGTCTCCACCGCCTGGCGCTCGTGGGTACCGGTACCGCGCCCCACGTCTTCCTGGACCCGCTGCGCCTCGACTTCGGCGAGGTACCCCTGGGAACCCGGAGCGCCGCCAGCTTCGTGCGCCTCGTCAACTCCGGCACCGGTCCCCTGAGCGTCGCCGAGATCCGCACCCGCGGCACCGGCGCCGGTGCGTTCACGGCGCGGCCGGTGGGCTGCACGACGGCGCCGATCGCCGCCAAGGCTTCCTGCGGCGTCGAGGTGCGCTTCGCGCCGCGCCGCGCCGGCGCCCACCAGGCCGAGGTCTACCTCGTCCACGACGCTACCGGCGAGACCGACCGGATCCCGCTCCGGGGCCTGGGGACCGCCGGCCGGGCGAGCGTCGACCACGACAGCCTGGAGTTCGGCAAGATCCACGTCGGGGCGGAGGCGAGCCAGCAGTTTGTGGTGAAAAACACCGGCCGCGCCCGGCTCGCCGTCGAGCGCGTCGCGCTTCGAGGACGCCACTCGGGCGACTTCTCGCTGCCTGCCGACCGCTGCTCCGGCCAGCGCCTGGAGCCCGGGTCGAGCTGCACCGTCACGGTGCGGTTTGCGCCTTCGACCGAGGGCCGGCGCCAGGCCACCGTCGCGATCGCCCACGACGCCGGTGACGCCCTCGAGGTGCCGCTGCGCGCCCGGGCGACGCCCCCGCCGGTGCCCGAGATCCGCCTCGGCTCCTCCCAGGTCGACTTCGGAGCGCTCCTCGTCGGCGAACGCGGCGAGGTCCTCCAGGTGAGGGTCACGAACCCCGGTACCGGCCCCCTCGCGATCCGCGACCTGGAGCTTTCCGGCGAGCACTCCCTCGACTTCCGCATCGTGCCCGGCACGTGCGAAGGGACCGGAAGCGTCGCCCCGGGCGGAAGCTGTGGCGTCGGGCTGCGTTTCGTCCCCCGCGCCGAGGGATCGCGCAGCGCCGTCCTCGAGATCTCCCACAACGCCGCCGGTCCGCCGGTCCGCCTGGCCCTCGAGGGCACCGGGAGCCTACAGCCGCCCCCGCGCCGCCAGAAGGCGGCGGCCGATCCCGAGACTCTTTCTAGGTCTTAGTCCCCTCGCATCAGGTTGTCAGGGTCGGGAGGCCTCCCGCGAGGAGTTTCCCGACTCGCTGTCCGGCCTGTCTCCGCTTGGATCTGATGATCTCCGTGTAAGATTTCAAAGAAAGGTGTTGACACGCCCTGCGGTGGGTCCTATGGTTAGCACTCGATTGAGGTGAGTGCTAACAGCGCGCTCCTCAGGGAGACGCTGAGGGACCCGGTCCTGCGAAGTTGCGGGGACCCGGGTCCGTCAGACCGAAAACCAACCCCCCACTTAGGAGGCAGAGCGTGAACATCCGCCCCTTACACGACCGCGTAGTGGTCCAGCGCATCGAGCAGGAAGAGCAGGTGCAGGGAGGCATCATCATCCCCGACACCGCGAAGGAGAAGCCCCAGGAAGCCAAGGTGATCGCCGTGGGCCCCGGCAAGCTTCGCGAAGACGGCGAGCGTTCGCCGATCGACGTCAAGGAAGGCGACCGTGTCCTGGTCGGCAAGTACTCCGGCAGCGACATCAAGCTCGGCGACGAAGAGTACGTGATCCTGCGCGAGGACGAGATCCTCGCCGTCATTGAGTAAGACAAGAGAGGTTAGAAAGTCATGGCTAAGCAGATTACCTACTCTGAGGAGGCGCGGGGCGCCATCCTGCGCGGCGTCAACCAGCTGGCGGACGCGGTGAAGGTCACCCTCGGTCCGAAGGGCCGCAACGTCGTCATCGAGAAGAGCTTCGGCTCACCGACGATCACCAAGGACGGTGTGACGGTGGCCAAGGAGATCGAGCTCAAGGACCCACTGGAGAACATGGGCGCCCAGATGGTGCGTGAGGTCGCTTCGAAGACCTCGGACGTGGCCGGCGACGGCACCACGACCGCCACGGTTCTGGCGCAGGCGATCTTCCGGGAAGGCTCCAAAAACGTCACCGCCGGTGCCAACCCGATGGAGCTCAAGATCGGCATCGACATGGCGATCAAGGCCGCCGTGGCGGCGATCGACGAGTCTTCGACGCCGGTCAAGGGCACGGAGATCGCCCACGTCGGCACGATCTCGGCCAACAACGACCGCGAGATCGGCGAGATCATCGCCGAGGCGATGGACAAGGTCGGCAAGGACGGCGTGATCACGGTCGA
>CBDUYN010000303.1:0-7161 GCA_965371445.1 uncultured bacterium
CTCTGGGACGTCGCCTCGGGCGAGGAGGCCCGCAAACTCGCCGGACATGAGAGTTATGTCGAAAGCGTAGCTTTCAGTCCGGACGGTTCTCTTCTCGCCTCGGGGTCCTACGACCAGACGGTGCGCCTCTGGGACGTCGCCTCGGGCGAGGAGGCCCGCAAACTCGCCGGACATGAGAGTTATGTCGAAAGCGTAGCTTTCAGTCCGGACGGTTCTCTTCTCGCCTCGGGGTCCTACGACCAGACGGTGCGCCTCTGGGACGTCGCGAGCGGACGCTGCCTGGCGGTGCTCGTCTCTCTGCCGGAGGGTTGGGTCGCCTACACGCCGGACGGACGCTACAGGTTGGGCGGGGAGGTGTTCGGGGGGTTCTGGCATTCGGTCGGGCTGTGCCGTTTCGAGGCCGGAGAGCTGGATCTTTTCCTGGACGAGCCGTTGCTCGTGGCGGCGGGGGTGGCGTTCTTCTGAGATAGACGACCGACCTTCTTGCCGTCCTTGGCGCTTCGGCAAGGGAAAGGCCGCGGCCCGAGGGCCGCGGCCGGGGGTTTCAAGAAAGAGGACACCTACTCGGTTTCGACATCCTCGACTTCGTCGGCGGACGACTCGTCGCGAGACGACTCGTCAAGGGCTTCGGACGCCGGCTGCTCACCGGACGGCTCCTCGCCGCGCCGGTTGACGCCCTCTACGACCACGATCCGGCGACGCCGGGACGGCCGGACGACCGCGGCCTGGCGATCCATGCCGGCGGCACGGAACATCGCCTCGACCGCCGTCGAGACCCAGACGAAGTCGTCGTCGTAGGCTTTGACGGCGTCGTCCTTCCCGACCATGGCGGCGTGCGCCTGACGGCGCGCGTCGTCGTAGCCGCGGCTCGCGGCTTCGAGCTTGGCGATCAGCGAAGCGATCGCCTTGCGCTGGGCCGCCAAGTCGATTCCGACACGCCCGAGGGCGACCTCGGGCAACGGCACCGGCGGATTCGCCAGCCGCTCTTCGAGATACCGCAGGTACTCGAGCAACGCCTTGACCTTCTTGGGTACCTGGTTGGAGATACCGAGGGTCAAGGAGTGCTCCTCGCCGTAAGTCGAGAAGAACTGGTCGCGAATCCCCAGCGCCGCCTGGCGGGCGACGCGGGCGACTTGCCCGAGCTCGCGCCCCGCGGTCGATCGAAAGGTCTTGAGCTGACGATAGAAACGGCCAGCCGTCACCATCTGGTCGCGCAGCCGCGTGACCCAGGCCAGGTACCAGTCGACCATCGACTGCGCGCTGTTGGCGGGCGCGGCTTCGGCGAGCTCGGTCTCGGAGTCCCGGGGAACCAGGACCTTCGAACCGAGAGCGTCGACCAGCCGTCCACCGTGGTTGCGCAGCGCCGAGAGCACGGACTCCGCGGACTCGATGCGGTCGTTCTCCGCTTGGAGAGCTTGATTCAGTTTGGGGTCGGCCATACCGGTTGAAAATAGGGAAACAGCCGCCGCACGCCGCGGGAAGAGGGCTTTGCAGCCAACCTGCCAACCCGGGTTTCACCCCCGAAACCGCGACGGCGGCCTCACCACCATGGTGCGTTCGCGCCGAAACCGAGGGTGATGGAAATCCCGCCGACTCGGTTTCCGTCCCGAAACCGAGGTGTGGAAATCCCGCCACCTCGGTTTCTTCCCTGAAACCGGGACGGCGGCTTCCTCACCATGGCGTGTCTGCGCCGAAACCGAGGAGGTGGAAATCCCGCTGACCCGGTGCCGCCCTGAAACCGAGGTGTGGAAATCCCGCCGACTCTGATCTCGTCGAGACTTGCCGTTCTGGCGACGCTGGAAATCCGGCGAGCGGGCCGCCTTGGCGCCTGACTCGCCACAGCGTCACCCTCGTGCGGTAACCTGGATCCATGAAGGACGAAGTCACCGTCCACTCTCCGGCAGAGCTCGACGCCACGGAGCTCGACGCGTTTCTCGAACGCGTCTTCGGGCCGCACAAGGCGACGTTCCTCTCCCGTCACGGTGCCTGGTGGCACTGTGGCGACGAGAACCGTCAGGTCTACCGCGTCAACGGCGAGCTCGGCGCCTACACGGGCCTCATCCCGATCCGCCTCCACCTCGCCGGAGGCGAACGCCCCGCCTGGTGGCTCGTCGACGTGATGGTGGCGCCCGAGCTGCGCGGACGCGGTATCCAGACCGTCACCGACGTCGAGCTCCGGCGCCGCGCCGACCTGATCCTCGGCGTCCCCAACGAGCTGGCCGCTAAAATCCACCGCAAGCACGGCTGGGGCGTCCGTGAGGACCTGCGCTCGCTCCTGGCACCCCTCGATCCTCTGCGCCTCGGACCGATCCGCCGCGCCACGGGCACCCGAGGACGCCTCCTGCGCACCGCCGCCGTCGCCCTCGTCCCCGCCGCCGCCCTCTGGCGCCGGCGGCTCGGCGCCTACCGTCCGCGCTCGGCCCGGACGATGGACGCAGTCGACGCCGACGTCCTGGCCGCCGTAGCTCGGCGCCGGGAGGAAGACCTGGTGACGACGGTGCGAGACGCGTCCCACCTCGCCTGGCGCTACCTCGAAGCGCCCTACCGCGACGAGCTTCGCTTCTACGCGGCGGGAGAGCCGTCGATCGTCGTCGTCACCCGCCGCCTGGTCCGCGACGGTGAGGTCGAGGAGCGCCTCCTCGACGTCTTCGGCGAGCTCGGCGACAGCGAGCTCCTCGCCGACGTGGTCCGTTTCGCCCTCGCCGAGGCGGTGCGTGCCGGTGCTGTCCAGATGACGGTCGTCGCCGCGAATCGGGAGCTTGGGCGGACGCTGCGCCGTCTCGGCTTCGTCGCCGGCACAGTGTCCCGGTTCTGCTGGCTGAGCGACGACCGGGAGACGATGGACGCGCTCGCCAGGGCCCGGCTCCACTTCTCGCTCGGCGACAGCGACAACGACGCTCCGGTGTAGGTCTCCGCGGGCCCCGGGCAGAGCCTGCCCTACGAAGAAGGTCGCTCGCTCTGTAGCCTGCTTCCTGTAAGATTCCGCCGTGGAATCCGGAGAACCCGCGCTCGACGAGCGGCGTGCGGACACCGAAGCGCTCTTCCTCGCCAATCTTGCGTTGATCGAACGGCTGCTGGCGAGTGTCGCTCACCGTCATTGCTTCCAGGACGACGAAGCCGAGGATTTCTTTGGCTGGGCCAAGCTGAAGCTGATCGAGAACGACTACCGGACGCTCGGCAAGTACCGCGGCGACAGCCGTCTGAGCACCTTCCTGACGACGGTGCTTTTGAACCTGGCGCGCGACTACCGCGTCCACGAGCGGGGCAAGTGGCGTCCCTCGTCCAAGGCGCGCCGACACGGCAAGGTCGCGGAGCAGCTGGAGACGCTGCTTTTCCGCGACGGCCGTTCTCTGGAGGAAGCGGTCGAGATCCTGCGCGTCAACTACCGGGTGGAGGAGAGCCGCGAAGAGCTGCGGGAGCTGGCCGCCGAGCTCCCCGACCACCGGCCGCGGAGGTTCACCGGCGAGGAGGAGCTCGCGCCTCTCGAAAGCGCGGAAAGCGCCGAGGACCGCCTCGTCGGCGCCGAACGAGAAACGCAGGTGCGCGCCGCCCAAGACGCCTTGGGAGAGGCGCTCTCAAGGCTTCCGGCGGAGGACAAGGTGATCGTGCGCCTGCGCTTCGAGGAAGGCCTGACCGTCGCCAGGATCTCCCAGCTCCTGGACACGAAGCAGCAAGGCCTCTACAAGCGGATCGCGCGGATCCTGCGCCAGTTGCGCTCGGACCTCGAGAGCCAGGACGTACGCGCCGAGGCTCTGACGGACCTCCTGGGCTGGGAGGGCTGGCCCGGCGAGATCGGCAACGGTGACGAACCGGGGGAAAATAGGGAAACGGGTCCGTCCACTAGGAGGGGAGGCTCTTCTTGAGGATTGTGTCCATGAGCTCCGAACGATCTGATTTCGAAGACCTTGCCGCTTTCGCCGACGGACGCCTCTCCGGCGAAGCGCGAACCGCCGTCCTCGACCGGCTGGCGGCGGACGAGGAGTACTATGAGCTGCTCACCGACCTCCTCCGCTTCCAACAGGAGGAGGAGACCGCCGGGGCGACCGGCAAGCTCGCCGAGGTCGTCGCTCATCCGAGCTGGCTGCGCCGTCGAAGGGGCTGGATCGCGGCCGTGGCGGCCCTGGTGCCGGTAGCCTTGGGCTTCGTCCTGCTGCTGCGAAGCGCCTCGATCGGTCCTCTCGAGACGATGACCGCGGAGCTCGACGCCACGGAGCTGGCAGAGCTCGGAGGAGCCTGGGACGAGCGCCTCTGGTCGGCCCTGCGCGGCTCGCAGCTCCCCTTCGCGGGGCGACGCGACGCGTTTCGCCTCGGCGCTCGCTCGGTCGACCTGCACCTGGCCTTGCAAGCCGGACACCGCGAGCTGGCGACCGAATACCTGATGGAAATGACGGACCTCCTACGCGGCGACGCCCGCACGGGTTCGGCGGCAGCTCGTTACGAGGGCCTGCTCGGAGCGCTCCGAGAGCGCCCCGCGCCGGAGCTTGTCAGGTCGAGCCTACGGGCCGCTGCGGACCTCGAGCCGCTCGTCGACGGCTTCTACTTCGACTACGGGGTGTGGGCGCGGAGCGGCTGGTGGGCCGCGAAGGCCGGTGCCCGGAACCACTTCCAGCTGCGCGCGGTCCGGGGCTTCGTCGAACGCGGCGACGTCCCGGAGGCGGAGCGGGACAGGCTGAACGAGCTTGAGGCCGCGATAGAGCGCCGCGACCTCGAAGCGCTGGAGGCCGGCCTGCTCGACTTGCTGAAGTCGGTGGGCGCGCTTTGAGCAACGCCCCACCTCCGCGCGGCGTGCCTTGTAGGGCTCGGAGGCGAGCAGCCAGCTCTCCGGGGGAAACGCGCTGCTCTCGCAGCCGCACGCAAGCGGCAGGTCGTCCGAAGCGTCGGCCGCCGCGGTCGGCGCCGCGGCGAGCGCCGCCAAGGTCAGTAGAGTCAGAGTCAAGTGTTTCATTTCGGTCTCCTTTGTGGTTTCGGGGTCAACGGCCGGCAGGCATGCAGTCGACGACTTCGTAGTCGCCACCGAGCGCCAGGACGTTTTCCGGCCGATAGCGATCACCGAGGCAGTCCATCCTGCGGAGGACGGACGAGTGAATCCGCGGCTTGAGCGCCCGCGTGAAGCGGCCGGACTGCTTCACGCCCACACGGCGCGCGGCGGTGGGAAGTGGGCTTTCTTGGCTGCAATGGAGACGGCCGAGCGCCAGGGGGTTCGCCGGCACCTCGTCCAGCGCATCTTCGGCGAAGCGGAGGCCGTGGCTCACCGCGTGGTCGATCATGAAGCGCAACGGCAGGTCCGCGAGCCGCCTCTCGGCATGCCCACCGCCGACGTCGGAATACGCACGTACCAGCGCCAGAAGATGATGAACTTCGTCGTATACCATCTCGCGCAGGTCGCCGGAGGCACTTCTTCTCTCCCCCCCAGGGGGGGCCTGTGCAGGCGACCGTAGGAGAGGAAGTTGCCGACGCCAGGGAAGCGGGAGATCTCGTGGATCTCGTAGAGGATGGTCAGCGCCAGGACCTTGCCGATCCCGGGAATCGTCCGCAACAGGTAGAAGGTCGACGCGTCATGGACCTTGGCCCGGCTCTCGAGGAAGAGCTCGAGCTCGTCGATGGTCTCGTCGTAGGTGTCGAGCAGCGCCATGTTGGCGGCCACGGACATCCGGACGTCTTCGTCCTCGAAGTGCTCGAGCAGGCCGGCTCGGTTCCTCGCCTGGTCGATGCGCTCCTCGTAGGGCGGCAGGTTGTACTGGGTGATGGTGTTCTGGATGTGCGAGTACAAGCCGCCGCGCTTGCGCACGAAGCGCATCCTTCGGCGCAGCAGGTCGCGCGTCGCCCGCATCTCGCTGGGGTAGACGTAGGCCAGCGGCAGATTGCCACCACGCAGCAAGGCGCGATCTTGTAGGAGTCGATCCTGTCGTTCTTGGACTTGCCACCGTGGACGGCCTTCATGTAGTAGGCGTGCCCGAGGACGAAGGGGATCCCCTCCTCGGCGCAGAGGTCGGCCACCCAGTACCAGCAGAACATGCACTCGACGGCGATGGCCACGTCGCGGCGGTAGGATCCTTTACGCCGCCCGGTGATGTAGGCTTCCGCCATGATCTCCTTCATCCCAGCCCGCGAAGTTGCTATACTCGCCGTATGGCTCTCCCCGCACCCAAGATGGACTCCCCCGCCCGATTCCCCCGGGAAGTCCCCGAGGAGCCGCACGAGGCCGTCTTTCGGCCGGTTCGCAAGGGCGACGGCGAGCTCGTCGTCGAAGAGTTCCCGCTGACCCTCGACGTGCTCCTCGATCCCCGGGTAGAAGACCAGATGTCCCAGACTCGGCCCCATGCCAAGCAGTTGGGTCCCCTGGCCGACACCCTGGACCGTTTCTTGGAACGACAAGACGGCGTCGCGGTCCTGAGCGACATGATGATCCTCTGGAAGCAGCTCGGGGAGCGCAACGTGTCGCCCGACGTCTGCGTGGTCAAGGGGGTGCGCGACCGCGAGGCGATCGACGAGAGCTTCGACCCGGTGGCGGAGGGGACCGATCCCTGCCTGGTCTTCGAGGTGGTGTCCGAGAGCACGCGGGACGTCAAAGCGAAGGACGAGGAGAAGAATCCGCCGCTCTTCGAGAGGATGGGCGTGGAGGACCTCGTGCTGGTCTACCCGCGGCGTCCGGGGAAGCGCAAGCGGATTCGCCTCGACGTGAAGCGGCTCGACGCTTCGGGCCGCTACCGGACGAACCGTCCGGGACCGGAGGGCTGGATCCTCTTGGTCTCGGTGGGTTTGCGGATCAAGCTGGCCGAGGATGGTGTTCGGCTGCTCGTCGAAGACGTGCGGACCGGTGAGCGGTTGCTGACGTCGGTGGAAGAGGAGGCGGCGCGGCGGGCGGCCGAGGCCTGTGTCGAGCAGGAGGTCGAGGCGCGGCGTCAGGAGACCGAGGCGCGGCAGAAAGCCGAGAAGCGCGTCGAGCAGGAGACCGAGGCGCGGCAGAAAGCCGAGAAGCGCGTCGAGCAGGAGGCCGAGGCCCGCGCGGCAGCAGAGGCGAACGTCCAAGAGCTCCTGGCCAAGATCCAACGCCTCGGCCTTGCGGGCTCTCGACCCGCATCAGGATGAGGTAGTGCGTCCAGTGACTCGTCGCCGATCTTGTTCATGACCAGTCAGCGGCTCGGTGGCGGTGGTGGTGGT
>CBDUYN010000304.1:0-6952 GCA_965371445.1 uncultured bacterium
TCCGTCACAGTCCCTGTAGGGGGCCGGAAAGGCGAGGGCGCGCCAAGAGGGGACCGGAGCGGCGCGGCTGGCTCTGCCAAAGTGGGTGGGACCTTAAAGGGAGGTGACGAGAAGAGTACTTGGTGTCGCAGAACAATCAGAAGCCATCATCTCCCCTGCCAGACCGGAATCGGATGACGACGACAAGGAGACGCGCGTACGAATAGCCAGAGGCGATATCTCCGCACCAGAACGCCCTTGCCTCTGCCTTCCGGAGTGCCGCCCTTCGGGCCGAAGAGAGGAGAATAGACAGATCGAAGACTCGGAGAAAGGTCGCAGAACAACCGATGCAGGGGACGCCACAGCCGTGTCTTCCGTCGGTGGTGATTGTACGATGGGTGATTTCGAACGACGCCAAGAGGTGGTTGAATGGGCGCCCCTGATCTTTGTCCGATATGCGGCCGAAAGCGGGCACCCCGCTGATTACGGGCCAGGCCGACGTCCCTGGCTTGACTCCCGCGTTCGCTTCTCCCAATAGCCCGGTTTTCTCTTGAAATGCATCACCGCGGCGACAAAAACCTCCTCACCGTCAATACGGTAAATGATTCCGTAAGGGAATCGCTTGACTCGACAGCAGCGGTACTCCGGGCTGACGAAGCCGCAACGGCGAGGGTTCTGGCGAATCTTGTTTGCCAGTTGACGAATCTCCCCCAAGAGTTCTTCACCAAGCCCTTCCCGCCTTTCCTGGTAATATGCTGCGGCCTCCCGAAGCTCGCGCTTGGCTTCCGGGTGGAGGATCAGCTTGACCATCCAAGCTCCTGGCGAATCTCCTCAAAAGCTTGTTCGGCCGGGATCCCCTCAACATATCCATCTCGGTACTCGCGATAGCGTCTCTCGGCCTCATCGATCCAGGCGGGGTCGACCTCCGGCAGCCCCTCCCGGCGCAGGCTTCGGAGAAGCCGTTCGACGAGGGCTTCGCGGTCTTCAGCGGGCAAGAGCATCGCTTGCTCTTCAATTTTCAGGAGCTGAGGGCTCATGTGTAGCTTCCTTTCCCCGGCATCATGCCCTGCCGGATGTGCTTGGGCTAGGGTATCAAGCCACAGCTAGGCCGTCAATGGGATCTCCGGCAGGACTTTCCCCAATTCTTCACGCCTCCAGCGGCAGCAGCAGGATTCCGCGTTCTGGAGGCCGCAGCGGCGGCCCGATGCCGCGGCGCGAGCTAAAGAGGACCTGTTTAATGCCGTCTGCCAGGGCGTAGAGGCGGAATTCGGGCACGCCATAGATCCGCTGGGCGGCTCGCGCCAAGTGCTGGGCGCGCCGAGGTGGTGCTTGACCAGAAGGTCGAGACCTGGCTCGCTTGTCACCGCCGCGCCTTCGAGCTCTTCGGTGGCGTGCCGAGGCGGGTGCGCATCGACAACGCCAAGTGCGCCATCACTCGTGCCTGTGCGCGCGATCCGGAGGTGCAGCGGGGCTACGCCGAGCTCGCCGAGGGCTACGACTTCACCATCGACCCCTGTCCGCCGCGGGACCCGAAGAAGAAGGGCCGGGTGGAGGCCGGCGTCAGATTCCTCAAGCGTGGCTTCCTGCCGCTGCGCGACTTCCGCGACCTGGCCGACGCCAACCGGCAGCTCTACGAGTGGGTGCTCGGCGAGGCCGGTAACCGCCTCCACGGCACGACCCATCAGCGCCCCTTGACACGCTTTACCGAGAGTGAGCGGATCCTGCTCCAGCCGTTGCCCGACGTCGCACCGGAGCCGGCGGCCTGGAAGAAGGTGAAGCTCCATTCGGACTGCCACGTACGTTTCGAGAAGAACCGTTACTCGGCGCCCTACCGGCTGATCGGCGAGGAGCTGTGGCTGCCTGCGACACCGACGGCGGTGCACCTCTTTCAGACTCACGTCCTGGTGGCGACCCATCCGCGGCTGCGAGGTCCTGGCGAGCGCTCGACCGTCGACGACCACCTGCCGCCCGAAGCTCTGGCCTTCAAGCGCCAGGACGGCCGTGGTGCCGCGAGCGGGCCGAGCGTCTCGGCGAGGACGGCTGAGGCGTCGGCTCGGGGTGTTGTTTTTTACTGGGACCGCCGGCGGGACGCCGGCGGTCCCAGCGGAAGACGACCCCTTTGGGGTCAAAAGGCAAGGCAAGAAGCCAAGAAGGCAAGAAGGCAAGAAGATGAGAGCCGGACGTGGCCTGCGGAAAGTCGATGATTTCCGCCCTGAAATCCCGCACCGACGAAGAGCCGCAGCCGACCACCTTCCCCTCGGTACCCCCACGACCCTCGAACGGACGAGATTTTCCGCCGAAAATCTCGCACCGACGAAGCCGCCTGTCAGGTTCTACCGCGCTCCGTCGCCTCCACCCCTGCGCCGGGACACGATTTCCGCCAGGAATCTCGTGCCGGCGGCGAGAGGCCTCCGCGACCCCCCCGATCCAGGCCTGCCGCTCTGCGTCAGGACGAGATTTCTGGAAGAAAATCTCCTCCTGCCCACCCTCGGACCCCACCAAGGGACCCTCCGACACCTCCGGCTCTGCGTCACGACGAGATTTCTCGCCAGAAATCTTCTCCCGGCGAAGAGCAGGACGTGATTTTCTCGGGGCTTATCCTTGCAGACCTCAAAAATCATCCCGATTCGACCCCGAAAGACCGATCGAAGCCAGGTTATACCCCGATCCCGCTCCATCCCGCCCTTTCGCCAGATCTCCGCTTGACGTGGGATGACTCTATGCCATAGGGTCTTGCCGACCGTACGACGACCAGAGGGGACACGGCTCGGCGGCGCTTCGCCGGCCAGAGCCGTTTCCGGACACAAAGGGTGGCGTCGATCGGGTCACGTGCCGGCCTTCCGGGGTTCGGCCGCGAAGGGGTTGAGCAAAGGAGCCCCAGAGTCGGCCACGTCACCGACGTTGCGGGTGACCAGGGTCAACCCATGCACCTTCGCAGTAGCAGCCAGGAGGCCGTCGAAAATCGGCCAGGAGCGGCGTGCGTTCATGCGTCCCCACTCTTCGGCCACCGTAGAGTCGATGCCCAGGATCCGCCCTTCGAAGGCCCTGTACACGGCCCGGAGCCAACTTTTCAGGGCTTCGGCCTGCTGCGGATCCTTTCCCCTCACCCCTTCGATCCCTTTGCGGATCTCGCCGAGGACGAGAACACTCAGGTGGAGCTCCGAGTCACGGACACCGCTCCACCACCGGTGGACGTTTCGATCAGAGCGCTCCTGTTTGCGGACCTCGGAGATCACGTTGGTGTCGAGCAAATAGCTCAAAGCTTGACCTCGCGGCCGAATTCTCGGGGACGGGAAAGATCGACGCCCTCCAGTGGAGCGGCCTCCAAGAGCTGCTTGAGTCTCCCTTCCTGGGCTTCCGGAGCGAGGGCCCGGCGTAGCACCTGCCGCACCTCGGAGGCCTCCTGGGAGTTCTCCCGCAGCACCCGCGCGAGCTCGCGCAAAAGGGGGGCGTCCGCCTCCGGTGCCTGCACCTCCAGGCGAAGCAAACCGCGGCGACGCTGGCGCTTGCGGTAGCTGTCGATGGCTTTCTTCTGGGCAAGGGGCATGGTGGCTTCCTCCGTACGACGTTATCCGGAAATATATCCGGAAAGGACCCTGTCGTCAAACCGGCTTGAGCCGCCGGAGCGCGTTGTCTTCGAGGGCTCCGTCGCCTTGTGCTAGGGTGGCATCATGAAGCCTTTCCCCGGCATCCTCCACCGCTGCCGCGACCAGGTCGAGGCGAAAGACGAAGCCGCCGGCCGCGAGCTGCGCCGATACCGCCGGGTCCGTCTCGTCGCCGCCGACCTCGACCGCCTGGTGGCGCGAGTCCGCGTCGGCGAGAGCGGCCGCCAGCAGGAGGTCCGCCTCTCGTGGGCTCGGGCCCGGCGGGAGAACGTGGTCGAGGCCTCCTGCGGCTGCGCCGCGGCGCGCGGCGGACGGCTCTGCCGCCACGTCTGGGCGACTCTGCTCGTCTACGAGGAGCGCGAGGGACGCATCCCCGGCCGCGATCCGCTGCGCGTCGAGTACCCCACCACCGAGCTGCCCTGGCCCGACGCCACCCGGGGACCCGACTACGCGAGCGGCCTCAAAGCCCAGCACTACGCCCGCCGGGCCGGCGAGATCGAGGACGACGAAGAGGCCGTCGACTGGAAGCACGAAGTCGGCGCCGTGCGCCGCCGGCTGGCACCGCCGCCGCGCACCCTGGAGGTGCGCTATCGGCTCGACGCGGAGCTCAGCGAGCGCAACGGCCGCCTCTACGTCGACGTCTGCCAGAAAGCCGTTTTGAAAGACGGCCGCCTCGGCTCCACCAAGCCCTTGAAGATCAGCGAGGACGAGGCCGCGAAGCTCCCCGACCCTCTCGACCGCGAGATCCTGGGCCTCCTGCTGGCGACCGCGTCGACCCAGGACGCCGCAAGCCGCTACTCGCCGGAGCGCAAGAAGCAGCGCGGTTTTTCCCGCGGCACGGTGCCGTCGCTCGCCTACGCGAGCGCCTTGGCGCTCCTCTGCTCGACCGGCCGCTTCGCCTGGGTCCGCGAAGACTACACGCGGAGGGAAAAAATGACGCTGCGCTGGGACGAGAGGCCCTGGCGCTTCGTCCTCGTGGTGGAGCGCCGCCCGGAGCTCGGCCAGGGACGCGTCGGCGGCGTCCTGGAGCGCCGTCGCGGCGAGGGCGAAGCGTCCGAGCGCCGGCCGCTCGAGGACGCCGACCTGGTCCTGTCGAACGGCCTGGTGCTCGTCGACGGCGTCTTCTCGCGCCTCGAGGTCGGGGACGGCGCGGCCTGGCTCGAGCGCCTGCGCGACGGACGCCGCGACTTCCTGCTGGCCTCGGGCGAGCTCGCCGAGCTCGTCGACGTGTTGCGCGGCCTGCCGTCGTTGCCGGCCCTGGAGCTGCCGGCAGACCTCGACTTCGAGCGCGCCAGGGTGGTGCCGGTGCCGGGGCTCCGACTGCGGGCACCGACCAAGGGACGCCGCGACGTCCTCTTGATCGAGGTCTTTTATCAGTACGCCGGGACCCGGCTTGACGCCTGGGCTCCACCTGGCGGGATCGTCGACGGCGCCGGACGCGTCGTCGCCCGCGACGTCCTGGCGGAGCAGGCGGCGCTGGCGAAGCTCGTCGAGATGAGCGGTGTGAGGCCGCGGACCCGGACGACGGGCAAGCTCCAGCTGCGCACGGCGAGCTTCTACGGCGTGGTGACGCAGCTGCTCCGCGACGGCTGGATCGTCGAGGCCGACGGACGGCGGGTGCGTCCGCCGTCGCGGGCGGCGTGGTCGATCCGTACCCACGTCGACTGGTTCGAGCTCCAGGTGTCGGTCGACTTCGAGGGACAGGGCCTGGCGGCGCCGGAGCTCTTGCGGGCGGTCGAAAAAGGCGAGCACCTGGTGCGCCTCGGCGACGGCAGCGAGGGGATGCTGCCGGAGAAATGGCTCAAGCGCTACAACCCGATCGCCCAGCTCGCCAAGCCGAAAGACGGCAAGGTGTCTCTGCGCGGACCGCAGGCGGTCCTCGTCGCCGAGCTCCTGGCGGCGGCGGGCGACCGGCTCGACGTCGACGAGCGTTTCGCCGAGCTGCGCCGAAGGGTGCGCGCCGGCGAGCGTCCCGTGCCCCGCGACGCGCCGGCGGGCTTTCGCGGCGAGCTGCGTCCCTACCAGCGCGAGGGCCTCGGCTGGCTCACCTTCCTGCGCGACGTGGGAATGGGCGGCTGCCTGGCCGACGACATGGGCCTCGGCAAGACGGTCCAGGTGCTGGCGCTTTTGGCCACCTACCACACGAACGGCGACGAAGACGCGCTGCCGTCCATGGTCGTGGCGCCACGGAGCGTGATCTACAACTGGCTGGCCGAGGCGCGGCGTTTCACGCCGGGGCTGCGGGTGCTGAGCTACGTCGACCTGAAGCCGTCGCAGCGCACCACCGAGCGCCTGAAAGAGCTTTTCGCGGCGCACGACGTCGTGGTCACGACCTACGCCCTGCTGCGCCGCGACAGCTACGCCCTACGCCACGTCGAGCTCGCCTATCTGGTGCTCGACGAGGCCCAGGCGATCAAGAACCCGAGCTCGCGGGCGGCATGGGCGAGCCGCGAGCTCGAGGCCCGCTACCGGCTGGCGGTGACCGGCACGCCGGTCGAGAACCACCTCGGCGAGCTGTGGTCGCTCTTCGAGTTCCTAAACCCCGGCATGCTCGGCGCCCTGCGCCCCTTTTACCGCCTCGGCAGCCGCCCGGAGGGCCTGGAGCGGATCGTGCGGGCGCTCAGACCCTTCCTGCTGCGTCGCACCAAGGAGGAGGTGCTCGCGGAGCTGCCGCCGAAGACCGAGCAGACCCTCTTCTGCGACCTCGAGGACGAGGACGAGAGCCTCTACGTCCAACTGCGCGACCACTACCGTGCCCGTCTCCGGGAGCGGATCTCGGACGTCGGCCTCGGCGGCTCGAAGCTCCAGGTGCTCGAGGCGCTCCTGCGGCTACGTCAGGCGGCCTGCCATCCGGGCCTCGTCGACGAGGAACGCGCCGGCGCGGCGAGCCCGAAGCTCCTGCTGCTTTTCGAGCAGCTCGGAGAGGTCCTCGCCGAGGGACACAAGGCGCTCGTCTTTTCGCAGTTCGTCCGTCTCCTCTCCCTCGTCCGCGCCGAGCTCGACAAGCGCGGCGTCCCCTACGAGTACCTGGACGGGTCGACTCGCGACCGCGAGGACCGGGTGGCGCGTTTCCAGAGTGACGACGAGTGCAAGGTGTTCCTGATCAGCTTGAAGGCGGGCGGCGTCGGCTTGAACCTGACCGCCGCCGACTACGTCTTCCTGCTCGATCCGTGGTGGAACCCGGCGGTCGAGGCGCAGGCGGTGGACCGCGTCCACCGCATCGGCCAGACGCGTCCGGTCTTCGCCTATCGGCTGGTGACCCGCGGCACGGTGGAGGAGAAAATCCTCGCCCTCCAGAAGTCGAAGCGCGGGGGCCCCCGCGCGGTTGTGGGGGGGGGGGGCGGCGGCCGGGGGGGGCCCGCGCGCCC
>CBDUYN010000305.1:0-6938 GCA_965371445.1 uncultured bacterium
ACCATTACGGCGCCTTCCGAGTCGGGAGCTACGACGACCTTGTCACAGCACTCGGTCTGGCGGTTCAGACAGATGAATCTGAAACGCCCGTAGTTACGTTTGGCAACTTGCCGGCCTGGGGCTAAGTGGCGAATAGCCCCGGCGAATGCCGCTTGCAGGAATGGTGCTCGACGGGTAGCCGGGCCACTTGGCCGCCGCCGCCGCTGGACTCTACGCTGAACCGACGGTCTACTCCGAGACGAGCACGCTATGGCGCCCCCGACCGCCGCGTGGTATCTTGAACTCATGAGCACAGCCCAGGATGATCACCCCGCCACCGATGAGGCCGAGCACAGCGATATCGACGAGCTGCGGGTCGAGAATGAGCGGCTCCGCGCCGAGAATGCCGAGCTGCGGGAGCAACGCCGCCAGGCCGGACGCTTGGCGCTCGCTGGTGGGAGCTTCGCCGCTCGTGTCGCCGCCGGCCGTGGGCTCACCCGGGCCGTCAAGCGGTGGCTCGAGGCGAAGACGGCCGGCGATCCGCTCCCGGTCGACCAAACGGCCGATGTCGCCGCCGCCATCGTCCGGCGGGTGGTCCGGGTGGGGGTGATCGGTCTTGCGGTGGCGGCGCTTCCTACGATCCTCCTGATCTGGCACGGCTTCCTGATCCGTGGCCAGAACGAGCTTTTCCAGAGTCAGCTTCTAGAGCAGACTGCGGATAGGCACCTGGACAGAATCCGATCCGGAGCGCCAGGGTTGAGAAAGACCGTGCTGGCATTCGTCGAAATCGAGCGCCGCCGAGGTCTGACGCCGGACCTCAGCGGGGCGGACCTCCACGGGATGGATTTCATCAGGGCGGATTTCAGCGAGACAGACCTCCGCCGCGCGGACCTCGGTGAGGCCAAGCTCAGCGAGGCGAGGCTCCGCGGGGCGGACCTCACCGGGGTGCACCTAAAAAGGGCGGACCTTGAAGGGGCGGACCTCAGCCAGGCGGACCTCACCGGGGCGAGCCTCCAGTTCGTGAACCTCCTCGGGGCGGACCTCAGCGAGGCGCGCAACCTCACCCCGGAGCAGTTCACTGAAACCTGTGGCGACGAGCGGACGAAGCTCCCGGAGGGTATCGAGATGCCGGACGCCTGGCCGTGCCGCTTCGAGCTGAACGTATCATTGCGTATGATCCCGGTCCGGGTGCCCTTGACCCCAGAGGGCGGGGACGGGGCGGAAGTGTCGGAGGACCGTCCTTGACTCCTGATGGCCCATTAGATAAGATTATGTGCCAACAGCACGCCGGAGAGCGGCCGGCCGCGTTCAACACCGACGAAGCCTCGCCCCGGAGGGCGACGGGCTTCAGCCACTGGCCCATCAGGCATGCTCGCGAGGAGTGCGGATCTCTCTCGCCCCTTACTAGAATCGGTCTTCTGGGTAGTGGTCTCCGGGAGTACCGCCTCATTCACGCCCGATGTCGCGCCTGATTCCCGCCACCACCGCCTCATTTCCGCCCTCCTACCTAGAAGGCACATTCTAGGAAGGGGGCATCCTGTCACCCGCGCGGGTTTTGGTAGAGTGCCAGCATGTCTTCCAGGAAACTCACCTGGCTCCACCTTTCTGACATCCACCGTTGCTCCTCCCGCGACGGCGGTGGCAGTGAGATCGTCCTCCGTCGGCTCCTCGAAGACCTCGAAAACCTCCGGAACCGGGAGGGCCTCAGCCCCGACCTCGTCTTCATGACCGGCGACCTGGCATTCGGCCAGATCCCCGAGACACCCCTCGCCGAGCAGCTCGAGGAAGGCTGGACGTGGCTGGAGAAGGTCCTAGCCCTCTACGACCTCCAGGCCCGTGACGTCTTTCTCGTCCCCGGCAACCACGACGTCGACCGCGGCAAGGTCAAGAAGAAAGACCAGCACTGGCTGCGCACGCTGGCCAAGGACTGCGACCATGGCGAGGTCCGTCAGCTCCTCCACGACGGCGGCGCCGATTGGCGCGACTACATGAGACGACTCTCTGACTTCGAACTCTTCGTCGCCGAGCGCTGTCCGCATCTGAAGGACGACGAAGGACGCTGTCTCTATAGTGTCGTCCGTGAGATGCGGGGACTGCGCGTCGGCGTTGCGGGCTTCAATTCGGCGTGGTCCTGTGGCACCGACGACGACAAAGGGAACATCTGGCTCTGCGCCTGGCAGCTCGAGGAGCTGACGGCGAAGCTTTTGGACGCCCACCTCCGAATTTCACTCGTCCATCATCCCCTTAGCTGGCTGGTGGAGTCGGCGGACACGACGTTCAAGGCGACGCTTCAGTCCGAATTTCACGTCTTCCTTCACGGTCACGAGCACCAGTCCTGGGTAGAGACGCCACAGAGCAAACACCTGATTATAGCCGCTGGTGCCGTCTCTGCTGAGCCTGATGCGGATCTCGGCTACAACCTCGTTCAATTTGACCTGGCCGAAGGAGAAGGCGAGATCTGGCTGCGGACGTTTGACCGGCGCGTCAACCGATGGAAGCCGGACATGGTCCCTGGCAAGACTAATGAACATGGAGTCTGGCCAGTTTCTCCGCCCTGGCTAGGAAGAGACGAGCAACCGCGCTTTCAGCCGCGAAAAGCGGAAGAAGCACCTCTGGAGAGTCTTTACCGTCTGAAGACAGAGCTGGACCGTGAAATCATAAAGAGGAAGGTGAAACGCGACCCCTGGAAACAGGTCAAGCGCGTTAAGGAGAACTTCAAGGCGGCGCTAGCGAACGCCGACATCAGCGACCTGGGATCCATCCGGGCGTTCGAGGTTGCCGCGCGCGACTACCGGGCTGTCGGGTCGGCTGCTGCTCCCGCCGTCTTAGCGAATGCGAACGAGGACATTGCTCGCGCTCTCAAGGAACTCCACGGTAAATCAGACTCTCAACCACAGCCGCAGCACCGAGAATTTCTGGAGAATCTGTATGCTCTGGGAAGGGAGGTGGAGCGCGACATCATTGGGCGTCTGAGCCCCAGGGGCCAGATGATGCGTGCTAAAGAGAACTACGAAGCGGCAAAAGAAAAGCTTGATCTCGGGGAGCTGGGATCCATTCGGGCGTTCGAGGATGCCGCACGCGACTACTGGGATGTCGCGGTGTCCTATGAAGCCACTCTTCGTGAACACGGAAGCTACACTACCGTCATCGTCGACCAAGTAATCGAGACCATCACTCGCGATCTCCAAGAAGCGGACATCACTACGGCGATCATTTCCTGGCCACCACAGGTATAGCTACCAGATCGTTTACCCGAATATCACTTAAGCGACGGTGCCCTCCGTGAATGAATTCGCTTCAGTCGGGGATCGTCAGGTTCTGGGCCGCTCGGCGCTTGGCAGTCTCCCCCCGCCGATCATAGCGGGCGGTGGTGCTGGCGTCTGCGTGACCAGCCAGTCTCTGAACTGTGAAGACGTCCCCACCGGCCGCCAGCAGGTCCGTAATGCACGACCGGCGGAGATCATGCGGCGAGAAGTGCTCGACGCCGGCCTGCTGCTGGCGCCGCTTGAGGATGTAGGCGATGGACTCGCCCCGCATGCGGGAGACCCTCACTTCCCCGGTCTGGCCGACCGGACAGAACAGAGGACCGGCTTCGTCGCTGCGCGCCCCGATCCAGGCACTCACCAAGCGGCATCCCTGGCGGGTGAGGTAGACGGTCCGCTGCTTGCGCTGCTTCCCGTTCCGCACCGTCACGGCACAGGCCCCCGGGTCGAAGTCGTCGACGTCGAGCCCCGCGAGCTCGGCCCGCCGGAGGCCGGCGCCGTAGAAGACCGCCAACATGGCGGCATCCCGTCGACCGGCGGGGGCCGGGTCGTCGGCACACGCCCCGAAGAGGGCCGTCAATTCCTCGCCGTCCAGGGCACGGCCCCGGAGCAACGTCCCGGCCTTCAGGTTCTCGACGTCGACCGCCCGCTGGTAGGTCTCGGCGTCGATCAACCCGAGCCGCCAGGTCTGTTTCAGGACTCCCCGATAGGCCGACAGCATCCTGTTCACCGTCGAGGGCTTGTAGCGCGCCTTGAGGTCGGCCCTCACGGCGGCAGTGTCGCGGTAACGGACCTCCCACCAGGGGAAGTCCTCGGCGCTGTCCTCGCCGTCGCTGAGGAAGGCGGCGATCGTCTCCAGGGCATGGCGCATTCCCCACTGGCTTCCGTCGGAGAGACCCGAGAGGTAGAGCCGGGCGGGGTTCTCGTCGTTGCGTTGAAGGGCCATGATCTCCTCCTGATCAGTCGTCTTCGACCCGCCGGTGGCCCTGGTCTCTGAGGTTGCGGAGCCAAGTGGCGAGGAAAGAATTGAGACCCCGCTTGAGGCGGGGGCGGAAGCGGTCGGGAGCGGGATAGACCTCGTGGTAGAGCGGCGGAATCGCCTGCTGGAACGTCAGGGCCTCGACACGCCCGAGCCGGGGATCGGTCGACGGCACGAGCTCGTAGAACCGCTCACAGCCGGGCGGGAAGATCCGCACCGTCATCTCGGGATCCTGGCAGAGGTCGCCGTGTTGCTTGAAGTAGTGCGCGAGAGACAACACCACCGCGCCGGTGCGCGGGCACTGCGGAAGCCGCTCGACGACCAGATCCATGAAGTGATCGGAACGGTACCGGTAGACCCGGTCGGAGAGGATCTCCCCGGGCAGGCACCCGAGCACCGCCACCAACCGGCTGTAGTTCAACTCATAGAGATTGCGGCGGGCCATCGTCATTTCTCCTCTGTTGCGGTTTTGGGTTCAGGGATGTCGGGGACGTTCGCGCGGGCCGGATCGATGAAGAACTGAACCCGGCCCTGGTAGTAATCCGTCCTCTGCCCTTTCTCGACATCAATGGCCACGAAAGCCGGGGCTGGCTCGTAGTAAACGCACATCGCGGCGATCTCGGCGTCGTAACTCTCGGGATCGTCACAGAGCGTCAGAAAGACGTCGCCCTCGACGTAGTGCAGCATCCGGCGCTCGGCCTTGTTCACCCAAACGCCGAAGTACCACGCGTCGCTCGTGGTGTCGAATTGCTCCCACTTGTGGAGGTTCATGTTGAAGTCGAAGAGATACCGATCCGCCGAGAGGAAGATCTGGCGACGTCGGTTCCCTTGTTTGTTCCGCGTCTCCTCGGCGTCGGCGAGAAGGCGGTCAACCGGTGCGATTCCTGTGAAGCTGCTCATGATCGTCTCACTCCTCTTCAGATTCCTGGTATTCGAAGAAAACGGCGAACGAACAGTCGATGTCTTCGTTCAGGCCGTCCAACCTCTCTGCGGCCAATCTGATCGCGGCGGGGTTGACGTCTGCCTCTTCTGGGTTGTCGATGACCCGTGCGACTTGCTCGGTGACAGCATCCCCGAGGGCGGACCAGCGAGTCGCAAAGTTGATGAGGTCTCCTGCGTCGATGTCGTACATGATCGGTCTCCTTGTCGATTCATCCGTAAAGGGTCTGGGCCGTCTGGGCGGTTCGGGCTTCTGCCGCGGTCAACTTCCGCGGCCCCTTGGGCATCGGGGTGTCGAAGAGCAGGGCCGACATTCGGGCCGCTCGGGTCTCCGCCTCGGTCGCGGGCGGCCGGGCCATCGGCATCGGGGTGTCGAACAAGAGGGCCGACATCCGGGCGGCCTGAATCGCCCTCCCGGTCGGCGGCGGTGGGACGACGGGCCTCGGCGTGTCGAACAGGATGGCGGCGGCCTGACGGGCGCGGGCCTCCGCGATCCCGGGCCCGAAGGCGGCCCGGATCCGGATCTCGGAGCGGGTCCGCTCCGCCTCGGTGAATACGACCTGCCGGACGACCTGACGCCCGAGGAAGCGGCCGTCTGGACCGCGGAACCGGCGGCACCGGGGGCACCACCGGATCTGGCTCGGGCGGATCGGCGGGGAGAGGGCTAAGCCCCTTGTTTTCAGTGCTTTGCGGCTGTTCATGGGGTACTAGTAAGTGGTTTCGCGCCGGGTGGTCAACCAGCCCACGGCGTTTTTTTCGGGAAATTTCAGCGGTCTCTCGGGAGGACTCTGGACACCGATCCGGGGCGGTCCCGCAGGGTAGTGGGGAGGGGCGTCCCAAGGCCCTGGGAGGCCCGCCAAGGCCCTCTGAGATCGGCCCCTTGGTGGAAACATCCCGGCGGGTCTCAACGTCGTGGAGAGGACCTGGTGGGGACCCTGGGAGGATCTCAGAGCATCAGAGGCGGGGAGGCGGGTCTGGCCGTCGGGGCGGGCGCGCCGGGAGCCGCTGCCCAAGACGCCACCGCCAGTCGCCAAGTCGTCGCGTGATCGGCTCGTCGGACCATCGGCGATCAGGCCGCTGAGCGGCGGGGGCACGGCAGGCCCTCCTCTGCTGGACGCGAAAGAAGCGAAAGAAGCGAAAGAAGGTTCAGCGGGATGGAGTTATCTCGCTTCTTTCGCTTATTTCGCACGCCTGTCTTGATCGCTGGCGCGGATACGCAAAAGGGCGGCCCCGTCAAGAGCCGCCCTTCGAATCCGGTCGTGGCTGGGTCTCAGGCCGCCTTGCGGCGCCCGCCGGCCTTCCCGGCCTTGGCGTCGGCTTTCGGCTCCGCCTTGGCCGCCTCGGTCTCGTCGGTCAGGGTGAAGCCGATGATCCCGTCGCCGTACTTCTCGACCTTGAAGGACCGGGCCTTCTCGGCGATCAGGCCGTGGTGCGTGAAGAGCCGCTTGCCGTCGACGAGGCGCGACGGGCTGTTCTTCTGGCGCCTGAGGGTGTACCCGCCCCTGGCCTCCTCGGTGGCGCCGCGGATGCCGATCGCCTTCGTCTCGTCGTTGTAGCCGATCTGGACGTGCGTGACGTCGTCGCCGAGCATGTCGACGGCGGCCTTCGTCAGGATGAGCACGCCGCCGCGGCGGACCGTGATCTTGGGGGTGGTGGCGCTGTCGCTCTTGGTGCCTTCGTAGAACTGGAATCCGTTGGACATGAGGGACCTCCTTGGGTTTGGGCGGGAGGGGGTTTGGGGGCTCCCGCTGTTGAGGGCCACCACTAGTAAGAGGGTC
>CBDUYN010000306.1:0-6613 GCA_965371445.1 uncultured bacterium
GCCGGTTTCATCGCGGCTCAAGAGATGTCGAAACTCTCAGGATTCTGGCGACATCCCGGTCCTTCCGCCGCAATGCCGGGAAGGGGCGCAGAGAATGCCGGGAAGGGGGCGGGGTGCTTAGGATTCTGCGCAAGGGAGAGACGGACCCGACCCCACCAGGCGGCCGCCACCTGGGTTCCGGCGCGCCGGGCGATGAGGATCGACTCGCTGGAAGCGCACGAGTAGCGCAACACGCTCCTATACCTCTGGGAGAGCGTCTCCGAGCTGATCTCTGGCGGCCTCCCGCGACAGAGCCCGTCCGGCTTCCGCCATTTCCTTCGGCAGCCACTCCCGAAACGGCGTCTCCCGCACCTCGTGTCGGCCTTTCTCGGTATGGACCTCGCGGATCGCCGCGATGCGATGTGGCTCGATCTCCACGGCGAGCCGCGCCAGGGCCGGCCAGAGGCGGCGGTGCACGTACGTGACCTTGCCGTTCACCAGGCGGCAGACCAGAACTTCGGCCGACGCCCGGACCGCGCGTCTCAGAAGGAAGATTTCCTCACCCTTGGGATGACCCCACCAGCTACCCCGGAGCTCCTCGCCCGCGACCGTCGCGGCGAGGCTGGGGACCGGTCCGCGCGCCGATTCGAGGACCACGCCGTGGCTCGCAACAAAAGTGATGGCTTCTTCCGGAGTCATGGCAGTCGATCGCCGCTTCCGCCCTCAGGATCGTACCAGCGGATCGATCTCAACGCACGGCGGTGTGGAAGGCGAAGGTCTCGCCGTCCCAGGTGTAGAGGAAGGGACAGGAGCCTTTGAGCACCTGCTCCTCGACCAGGGTGCGGTCGCCGGCCACCCGCCGCCAGGTCTGCGGCAGGCCGTTGGTCCACACCACCCGGATCACCTCCGCTTCGCGCTCGGCGCCGAGGCCGAGGTGGTTGACGCCGCCGTTGCCGAGGATCGCCTGGTACGAGCCGGCGACGCGCGCTTCGATCCTGGCGTAGAGGCCCTGGGTGTTGTTCTTGGCGTTGTTGTCGTTCTTGCCGCGCAGGGTCAGACGCAGCCAGTGGTTGCGGTTGCCGCCGTCGTTGCGCCAGAAGAGAGCGCCCTTCTCGCCGAGCGCCAAGAGGTCCAGGTCGCCGGCTTCCAGGGTGCGGATGGCGGCACTTGCGACTCGGCTGGCACCTCACTGGAGGAGCCGACCGGGTTGTCCCGGTACTCGCGCTCGCCGATCGGCGTCCGGTAGTAGGTCGACGGAATCTGGCCGGTGTTGCGCGGGATCGAGACCGTGAGCTTGCCACCCGGGTTGAGGTCGCCGAAGATCGCCTCGGCCACCGCCGTACCGGTCTCCTGACCGAGGAACCAGCCGGCGAGGATCGCGGGGATGTTCTCCGCCACCCAGGGGATGGCCAGAGGCCGGCTCTGGAGCAGCATCGCCACCACCGGGGTGCCCGTCGCATGCACCGCCTGGGCGAGCTCCCGCTGACGGCCCGGCAAGTCGATGGTGTCGGAGTCCTGATTCTCCTTGCCCGTGAGCTCGTTGCCGCCGATCGCCAGGATGACCACGTCCGCACTTCGCGCCACACGGGTGGCGGTGGGGAAGTCGGGTGATCCTGCCAGTCGTAGATCGGCGTGCCGTCGTCGAAGAGGCCCAGGGCGAGCTTGGAGCGCAGCACGTTGCGGGCCGCCCGGTCCACCAGCTCCTCGGGCACCACGCCGGCTTGGAGCCCCTCCATGAGGTGCCGCCCGTAGTGCCGCCGGTCCCACTCCCACTCGATCTGGAGCTCCTGGTCGACGCCCGCGTCGAGAGCGAGCCGCGCCGCGTCGGCGCGGGTCGGAGCGACGAGCTTCAGCTCGTGCAGGCGCCGGATGTCGCTGTTGTCGCTGATGACGTGGCCCGCAAATCCCCACTCGCCGCGGAGGACCTCCTGAAGCAGGTAGGTGTTCGAGTGCATCGGCACGCCGTTCACGGCGTGGTGCGCCGGCATCAGGCTGCCGACCCGGGCCTCCTGGACCGCGGCTCGGAACGGCGGCAGGAAGACTTCGCGCAAACGCCTCTCCGACACGTCCATGTCGCCGGCGTTCAACCCTGCGGGGGGCTGGCCGTCGGCGACGAAGTGCTTGGGCGAGGCGATGATGCGATCCGGGCCGTAGCGCTCGTCGCCGAGACCCTGCAGGCCGGAGATGTAGGCCACGCCGATCCGCGTCACGAGATAGGGATCCTCGCCGTAGCACTCCTCCGAGCGGCCCCAACGCGGATCGATCAACACACCGAGCATCGGTGAGTAGACCTGGTGGACTCCGAGCGCTCTCGCCTCGCGGGCCACCAGGACACCCATCCTCTCGATGAGCTCCGGATCCCAGGTACTGCCCATCGCCAGAGGGCTCGGGAAGCTGGTGGCATGCTTCAGGGTCACGCCGTGCAAGGCCTCCGCCGACTTCAGATGGGGGATTCCGAGGCGCCGATGTTCATCCGACGCTTCCTGCTGGGAGGCTTCTTCTTCACGACGAAGCCGTACGTCGCCGGGATGACGTCAGGCCCCGGCTACTACCCGACTTCGATCGTGCCGAACGACCACAAGCTCCACTACGACACGATCTACGCCACGAGAAGCACACCTACGTGGCCGTTCCCGGCTGGGGCGAGCGCGGCGTCGAGCTCGGGCCGGGCCAGATCGTCTCGTTCACCCGCGAAGGATTCCGCTACCTGGCCCGAGCCCAGGAGACCGAGTGGCACGTGGTTAGCACTTGCCGGCCACCGCTCGTCGTGCTAGGCTTGTTGTCATCATGGAGAACCGCCAAGACAAGTCGATCTACTGGGTCGGGTCCTCCAGGCAAGATGTCCGGCGTTTCCCAGAGGAGGCCCGCCGCAAAGCTGGGTTCGAGCTCAGAGCTGTACAGCGCGGCGAGAAACCAGGAGACTTCAAGCCGATGCCCGATGTCGGCAAAGGCGTTGAAGAGATCCGGATCCACACAAAGGAAGCTCATCGGATCTTCTATGTCGCCAGGTTCGAAGACGTGGTGTATGTACTCCATGCCTTCCAAAAGAAGACTCAAAAGGCGTCAAAGAAAGACCTTGATCGGGGTCGGCAGCGCTACAAGGAGATGATTCTCCACAGAGAAGCGCAGAAGGGGTGACAAGATGGACGAAGGTAGCACTACCGAAGTCACACGTGGCAGTGACAACGTTTTTGAAGATCTCGGTTTCGCCACCGACGAGGCGGCAAGCCTGGCGGTTCGCGCGAATCTGATTCTGGATCTGAAGAAATGGATCCAGGGACGGGACTGGACACAGGCAGAGGCAGCCATCTTCTTCGACGAGCCGGAGACGAAGATCAAGAGCCTCGTAGAAGGAGACATCGACCTCTTCAGCGTTGACACCTTGATCACCATGCTGGCTAAAGCAGGCATGCGCGTCAAGGTCGAAGTCCTGCCCGCCGCCGCGTAGCGGCACCACACTCTGTCAACTTGCTTAAGAGGGGCTCCTCGGGGGGGCGGCCGCGGCACTCCGCGTCCTCGAAGTGATGCGAGGCTACCTTCCGGGGAAGACGTCTCTGGAGACGGGTGCAAGGGCAAGGGGAGACGGGTGGCAAGGGCAAGGGACACTTTCGGTGCTACGAGGCAAGGCCGTGTGGATTTGGCACGAAGGGTTGGACGAGCCACACCTTGCCCTTGTCTGCGATGCAAAGGCAGAGATGCGGAGACGGGTCAATATAAATCGGCCGTGAGATTGGGACTCAGTCCGCTCGGGTACGATTTTTCAGCCCGTGAAAAGAGAGGGGGTCCACCCTTGCGGGAGGTGTCGGAGATCGGCCCACTCCGACCGCGCCGCCACAGCGCGGCGGCGAGCCCCAGCAGGGCAACGGCCGCCAACACCCCCCCTTTTGAGGTGCCACCCACCTCCGAAGGCGCTACGGGAGGAAACCACCGCTTCTCCTCTTCGTATGAGACTCAGGGCGAAGAATTCGTCCCGGACCGACAACTTCGGAGAAGACACCATGGTCGAGACCCTCCGCCAGGACGTGCGCTACGCGCTGCGCACCTTTCGCAAGAACCCAGCCTTCACCGCTGTGGCGCTCGTTCTCGTCGTGCTCGGCATTGGCGCGACCACGGCGATCTTCAGCGTCGTCGACGCAGTTCTCCTGAAGTCGCTCCCTTACGAGGAACCGGACCGCCTCGTCCGCGTCTCCCACGCCCACCAGGAGGCGGGACTCAACGACGGTGGCGGATTCTCTCCCCAGGACTTCGAGGACCTTGCCGTCGGATCCGACGGCTTCGCCCAACTGGCCAGCTACCTCTTCGTCCCCGGCCAGTCGTCGATGAGCCTGGTCCACACCGGAGCGCCACAGAGCCTGGAGGTGGCGGTCGTCTCAGGAAACTTCTTCGACACTCTGGGACGCCGCGCGTTGCGTGGCCGGACGCTCCTGGGCGAAGACGCGGTCGCCGGCAAGGACGACGTGATCGTCCTCAGCCACAGCCTCTGGCAACGGCGCTTCGCCGGCGAGGTGTCGATCGTCGGACGGACGGTGACTTTAGAGGGCGACCCGCTCGTGGTCGTCGGCGTCATGCCGGCCTCGTTCCGTTACCCGTCGAGCCTGGCCGAGGCGTGGGTGCCGATTTCCCGCATCACGGAAGACATGATTCCCAGCCGCCGCGACGTCCGCTGGAGGCAAGTCTTCGGACGTCTGGCGCCTGACGCGACGCTCCAGGCGGCGGCGACCGAGACCCGGACGATTTTGGGCCGGCTCGCCGCCGACCATCCGGACTCCAACGAAGGCTGGACAGGAGCGGTTCTGACCCCGCTGCGGGAGTCCATGGTCGGCGACGTGGCGCCCGCTCTCCTGGTGCTTTTCGGCGCTACGGCGATGGTGCTCCTCGTCGCCTGCGCCAATCTGGCGAACCTGTTGCTGGCCCGCGCCACCGGACGGCGGCGCGAGATGGCCATCCGGGCGTCGCTGGGCGCCGGACGCTGGCGGCTGGTGCGTCAGCTCCTGACCGAGAGCGTCCTGCTCGCCTCTGCCGGCGGCGCCCTGGGCCTGGCGCTCGCGATCTGGGGCGTCGACGTCCTGGTGGCGATGAGCGCCGGCACCCTGCCGCTGACCGACGAGATCGGTCCCGACCCGCGGCTGGTGGGCTTCGCGCTCCTGGCCTCGCTGGTCACGGGGGTGGCGTTCGGCTTGGCTCCGGCCTTGACCGCCGCCAAATGGCAGCCGGCGCTGGTGCTGCGCGAGGAGGGCTCCGCGTCGCCCGGCGGTCGCCGGCAGGCGCTTCGCAACCTCATGGTGGTGGCCGAGACGGCCCTCGCCGTCCTCCTGGTGATCGGCTCGGGGTTGATGCTCAAGAGCTTCTGGAAGCTCGTCCAGGTCGACCCGGGGTTCGACACCGAACAGGTCCTGACGGCGAGCCTCAAGATTCCCGCCGACCAGTTCGACGTCGACGCGGAGGGCTGGACGGAAAGCCTCCTGGCCTATCAGAACGACGTCTTGACGGCGGTCCGGGACATCCCAGGGGTGGTCGCTGTGGGCGCTAGCAAGACGGCTCCCCTGTCCGACGGCGGTGAGCCGGTGACGTTGACGATCCAGGATCCGTCGGGACGTGACATTGAGGTCCGCCCCGATTCCGGGCTCCAGATCGTGACGCCGGGATATTTCGAAGCCCTGGGAATCACGGTCCTCAAGGGCCGGGTCATGGGCGAGCACGACTCGCCGATGGCGATGGTGGTCAACCGGTCGCTAGCGGAGCGATTCTGGCCGGGACGCGATCCTGTAGGCGAGCGGCTCGGGCCCGGAGAGGTCATCGGGGTCGTCGCCGACGTCCATCACCAGGGCGTGGCGAAAGCAGCGAGTTCGGCGATCTACGTCGGACCGCGCGCCGCCCCTCGGGTGTCGATGAACCTCTTCGTGCGTACCGCGGCAGAGGGCCTTGGAGCCTCTGGCCTGGCCGACGTGGTGCGGCAGGCGATCTGGTCGGTCAACCCCGGCCAGCCGATCTCCGACGTCGTCTACCTGGAGCAGGCGGTGGCGGACGATGTCGCCCAGCCACGGTTCTTCGCCACGCTGTTGGCTGCTTTCGCCGCCCTGGCGCTGGTGTTGGCGGCGTTGGGGATCTACGGCGTTGTCTCCTACTCCGTCGGCCAGCGGACCCACGAGCTTGGCGTCCGGATGGCGCTCGGCGCTCGCGGCCAGGACGTCCTGCGCCTCGTCGTCTACCAGTCGATGGCGGTCTGTGGGACAGGACTCGTCCTGGGACTGGTGGGAGCGGTTGGGTTGAGCCGAATCCTCAGCGGCTTGCTCTACGGTGTCGAGCCGCGGGACCCGTCGACGTTCGCGACGGTGGCGGTACTGCTGTTCGTCGTGTCGTTCGTGGCGAGCTTCATCCCGGCGCTGGCCACGACGCGACTTGATCCGGTCACGGCGCTACGCCGGTCCTGACGGCGGAAGTCACGCCTCTTGATAGGCTTGTTCCAGAACCGAGCTCACGAAAGTGTCACCGAGCCCCCGTCAGCCGCCCGCGAGGGACAGCCGGAACGCGGCCATCTCCTGGCCGTTGCGAACCAGCAGTACGTCGCCGACCAGCGCTGGCTGGTTCCAGGTCTTGCCCTCGATCGCCGGGAACCGCGCGAGCTCCGTGAGCT
>CBDUYN010000307.1:0-6580 GCA_965371445.1 uncultured bacterium
GGACCAAGGGGTTGACACAGGGTGTCTTCAGCCGTCTTTTCATCTATAGCACGGGGCTTTAGCCCCGAGCGGGGCGGCCCGAGGCACGACGATGGGTCAGGGCACGGCGCTCGATCGAGGAACGGCCGGCGTCCGCAACGGGCCTCAGCGCTCGACGACCGTCACCTCGAAGACCAGCTTCTCCTCGCCCCGGCGCACCAACGCCCGGACGCTCTGCCCCGGCTGAAGCGTCCGCAAGTGCCCGGAGAAGGCCCGCAGGTCGGTCATCTCGACGTCGTCGATGCGCAGCAGGACGTCCCCTTCCTTGAGTCCCGCCTTCTCCGCCGGAGAGCCCGGCGTGACCCCGGAGAGCTTCACCCCCGGACCCTCGAACGCGAAGTCCGGCACGCTCCCGAAGCTCACCCGGCGGCCCCCCTGAGAGGGCACGGCGGCCGGTTTTTCTGCCGTTTCAGTGCCGGCAATAGTTACGGTCATCCGGTCTTCGCGCTCGCCGAGGTAGACGATCCCCTCCTTGACAAAAGTCGCGATCTTCACCAGGCCCGCCACGTCGATCTTTTCCGCCACGTCCCCCGGACGGTGGTAGTCGCTATGGGCGTCGGTAAAAATTTGTACCCCGGGGATTCCCTTTTCAATGAAAGTCCACTGGTCCGACCCTTCGGCCGATCCCGGGATGTTGCGGCTTTCGACCCCGGTCACGAACGACGCGCCGCGGAAGATGTGCTGCCATTCGCTCGCCGTCCCGGTACCCAGGACCGAAAGCTTTTTGTCGCCCAGGCGTCCGATCGTGTCGAGGTTGACGATGCCCCAAACGTCCTCGATCGGGAAGAGCGGATTTTCGACGTAGTGTCTTGAGCCGAGGCGACCCGCCTCCTCGGTGGTGAATGCGGCGAAGACGAGGTTGCGCGACGGTTTCTCGGCCGCCGCGATCGTCTTCGCGAGCTCGATCAGCACCGCGACGCCCGAGGCGTTGTCGTCGGCCCCGGGGTGGATCTGCCCCGCAAAGCCCTGGCGGGCGTCGGGCCAGCCGCGTCCCAGGTGGTCGTGGTGGGCCGAGAGGATCGCCGACTGCGTGCTCCACTCGGCGCGGCTCCCTGGAAGGTAACCGATCACGTTCGCGACCTCGGTCTCGCCATCGGGACCCTCGACCTGGAAGCGCTGAAACCAAGTCCCGTCGTCGCCGCCGGGACGTAGCCCCGCCGCCTCGAGCTGCTGGGCGACGTACTCCGTGGCCTTCCGGAGCCCGTCGCTCCCGACGCCGCGGCCTTCGAGCTCCGGCGACGCCAGGTACTCGACGTGGGCGCGGAGCGTCTGCTGCGAAAACACCGGCGGCAGCTCGGCCAAGGCCGTACGTTTCTCGAAACGTGCCGCGCCGAGCGCCGGCTCGCCGTCGCGGCGCAGGTCGACGACCATCGGCGAGTCGCTCGTCGGCCACTGGCCTTTGACGGTGTTCGCCGGCTCCTCGCCCGCGAAGCCAAGGTAGGAGTACTTGCCGTAGTGCGGGAGCTTGCGTCCCATGCCCGGGAACGCCGCCGCCGGCTCCACGACGAGCCAGCCCACCGCTTTCTCAAGGTTTTCCGGATGACGGCGGATCCAGACGACGGAATGGTCGGCAAAGGGGATTTCCTCGCGCTCGACGACGATTTTCTCGTCGTCCATCTCCACCCCGCGGTTCGGGTCCGCCACGAAAAGGCCGGCGAAGCGGTTGCCGCGTCCCAGGATCCAGACGCCGCGATCGGCGGGCAGGGCGTCGACGTCGGTGTCGAGGCGGACGTCGACCGCGTGGCTGTCGCTCTGCCAGCCGGCCATCAGCTCGCGGTAGCGTCGCTGCTCGTCCTCGCCCGCCGCCGACGGCAGAAGCGCCAGGATCTCGGGCTCGCCGAAGATCTGGCCGATCGAGGACGGCGTCTCCCGCGGATCGAGCAGGCGGAAGGAGTCGAAGAGGGGGTCGACGTGGAGGCGCAGAGGCCGCTTCAACGTCTGTACCTCGAAGGCCGTCGCCTTCCCCGCGAGGGTCACGACGGAAAGCTCCGCTCCGTCCGCCGTCTCGACCGCGAGCGGGACGTCGAAGGCGAGGGGCTCGCCCTTCTGGACCTGCTCGAGGCGTCCGCTGACGGTGAAGCCGCCGTCCGACTCGGCGACACCGTCGACGGTGACCTTAAGGTCGACCGCGCCCGTCCGCTCGACCCAGTCGGTGAAGAAGCGTCCGAGATCCTCGCCCTCGGCGACGCCTTCGAAGGCAGCGCGCAAGTCGGCGAAAGCGGCCCGCTGACCTTTGTGCTTGCGGTTGAAACGCTGCAGGGCACGGACGAACGCCTCGTCGCCGAGGCGCCGGCGCAGCATATGAAAGCCCATCAATGTCTTGCCGTAGCCCACCGCCTCGGTCGCCGCCGAATGACGCGAGCGAAACTCCCGCAAGGGAAAGTCTCGTCCTTCCTTCACGTAGTCGCGGTACTTCCGGAGCACCCCGCGGCGGTACTCGTCGCCCTTGCCGCGCTGCTCCTGCACCAGGTGGTCGGCCATGTAGGCCGTCAGCCCTTCGCACCAATTGCCCGTAGCGTAGTCGACAAAAACCGAGTTGCCCCACCAGTTGTGAAGGATTTCGTGCGGGTAGGAGGAGTGCAGAATGAACGGAAAACGGAGGACCTGCGGTCCCAGGAGCGTAAACGACGGCATGCCGTAGCCCGTCTCCCAGAAATTCTCGACGAGGGCGAACTTTCCGTAGGGATAAGGACCGATCAGCTCGCGGTACATCTCGAGGTACTGCGCGGTCGTCGTCAAGTACTTCGAGGCCAGGGAGTCGTCCGCCTCGTGGAGGTAGACGAGGGTCTCGACCGCTCCCGCCGTGTCCCGGTAGACGAGCAAAGGGCCGCCGACAAGGTAGATCTCGTCCATCGGGCCGGCGGAGGACCAACGGGCGCGGCCGTCGTCCCGGGAGGAGCCGTCGCCCTGGCTGATGACGTGCCAGCCTTCGGGGGCGGTGACCTCGAGCTCGAACTCCACGAGGTCGTCGGAGAAGTGCGGATACCAGAAGCTGCCGCCCGAGTGGTAGACGCCCTCCTCGGAGAGGACGCCGATCGTCTCACGGAAGCCCCGGGTGTATTCCTCCTTGGCGTCGGAGAGGCCAAAGTCCATGGGACCGCTGTAGGTGAGGGTCACCCGGCCGTCCTCGGGAGGCGACTCGAAGCGGTAGCGGGCGAGCTCGAGGTCGTCGTTCAGGCCGCTCATGCCGTTGATGCTGAAAAAAGACCCGACGTCGCCCGTGGGGACGAGGCTTGCCGGCGGTGAGCTCGCGCGAACCGTCAAGGCGGCGTTGACGAGGAGCTCCGCGGCGGCCTCGCCCTCGGGGAAGGTGACGGTGTTGGTGACGGTGAGCGTCCCGGTCGTGGGGTCGAGGTCGACCTGCATCTGGTGGTGGACGTGGGATGCGGCAGCCGTGGCGGAGGCGAGCCCGGCGACGGCGAGGAGGAGGGAGAGGGTTCTCTGGACTTTTTGCATGGTGTCTCTGTCGAGTTTCGAGAAGAAGCCGGACCTCATTCACAGCCGGCGGCGAGGCGTAAGGCCCAGCACACAGCGTTCATCTTTTGCTCACCGAGGCTTCCGACGTAGCGTTGAAGGAGGCGTTTCTCCACCGTCTGGACGTGGTCGAGGGTCACGGCTGAATCTCCCTTTAGCCCTTCGTCGATGCCGACGTGGACCTCGCTCGGAGCCCCACGGCGGGTCGACGTGATGGGGGCGACCATGACCGAATGCAGGAAGGGGATGGCGTCCTCACGGGTGAGGACCAGGACAGGCCGCCTCTTGTCCGGTGGCTTGAAAGTGTAGAGCCAGATTTCGCCCCGGTTCACTCGGGTGGCCATACGCCCTGTTGCTCCCAGCCCTCGAACTCTTCGCCAAGGCCACCGTCCTCGCCATAGGCACGGCGGTATTGCTCGGCGATGCTGTCCTCGCGACGAGGAGCGGGCTCTTCCGCCAGCACCTGGCGGAGCTTTTCGAGGACGAGAGCGACCTTGCTGGTTTTCGTCGTCGCCCCGAGCGCTTCCAGCCGTTCCTCGATGTCCTGGTCGATCGTTATGGAGAGCATCAAACAGTCCTTCAGGTCGATGGAGCTCTGCAAGAGCGACTATACCACGAGCCGTCAGAACACCGGACGACCCTCGTGACACGGACCCGACGATCTGCGAAGCTTCCCCGCATGGCCCGCGACGACGTCCGCTTCGAGCCCGGTGACGTCCTCGCCGGACGCTACCAGATCGAGATCCGTCTCGGCGCCGGCGCCCAGGGCGAGGTCTTCCGCGCCTACGACCAGAAGCTCAAGAAGCCCGTGGCCCTCAAGCTCCTGCCCAAGGATGCGGAGGACGACCCGGAAAAGCTCGGGCAGCTCCTGCACGAGGTCCGGACGGCCCAGGACGTCACCCATCCCAACGTCCTGCGCATCTTCGACGTCGCGAGGCCGACGGACGCCACTTCGTCTCGATGGAGCTGGTCGAGGGCTGGAGCCTCGCGGGCCTGCTGCGAGTCGCTGCGCCCTTGACGCCGCCCAGAGCGCCTTCCTCGCCCGCTGGCTCGGCCGCCTCGAAGGTGGAGAGGATCGCGAGGGAGCCGAGGCGTTGGCGTCGGTGCTGGAGGGGAACCGGCGTCTGGAGGAGATCGCCGGCAACCCTCGTGCTGACGCTGACGCGGGAGAACCGGGCGCTCGGCCTGCGCGCCGTCGCCACGGCCGACGGCCTCGACGACGCGACGCTACGCCAGGTGCTCGAGCTCACCGACGATTGGCAGGAACGCCGCAAGGTCTTCGAGCAAATCCCGGAGCTCGTCGGAGAGCCCGAGCGGGCGCTCGCCCTCGTCGACCGGTTGCGACAAAGCACCCGCAACGGCAACGACCTCTTCTTCCTCGAACGTACGGCGTCCGAGATCGGCCGCCGGGATCCGCAGGCGGAGCGGCTCGCCTCGAGGCTGCGCGACCGCTTCTTCGATCACGTCCCGATGCCTCCGGCGGAGCTTTTTCAGGGGGTCGACACGCCGCTCGACGGCCGCGTCGCCTTGTGGCGGGACATCCCGGCGGGGTCTTTTCTCATGGGAAGCCCCGAGGGTGCCGACTTCGAGAAGCCTCAGCACCCTGTGGAGATCACCAAGCCGTTCCGGATGGCGGCGGTTCCCGTCACTAACGCGCAGTACGCGGCCTTCGATCCGGATCCTGCGAAGGACGAGCCCCCGGACCACCCGGTCAGGGGTGTGAGTTGGTTCGCGGCGACGGCCTTCTGCCGCTGGCTCTCGCAGGCTCTGCCGGAGACGCGGGGAGCGCGGCTCCCCACCGAGGAGGAGTGGGAGTACGCGTGCCGCGCCGGTAGCCAGACGAAGTACTGGCGTGGCGACACCGAAGCCGACCTGGCACGCGTCGGCTGGTACGACAAGAACTCGGGAAATCAAACCCACCCGGTCGGCGAGAAGCCGGCCAACCCCTGGGGCCTTTACGACGTCCACGGCAACGTCTGGGAGTGGACGCTGAGCCCGTTCACTGATGAAGGCTATTCAGGCCGTGACTCGGGCTTCAAGGTCGACCCGTCGGCGGTTTCTGTCGATGAAGCGGCAGATCATGCCGCCGCCGGCGGCCATCCTGTGTACCGCGGCGGCAGCGCTTGGAACGACCCGGACAGGACACGCGCAGCGTATCGGAACAGGGACTGGATCGAGATCGTGCACGAGAACGACGGATTGCGGGTCGTCTTGCCGCCTTTGCCCGCCGCCCCGAGCCCGCGGCCGCGCGCCCGAGGGCCCCGCGGCACCGAGCAGGCCCGTCCCCGGCGGTGGACTTCCTGTCCAGCCGCGTTTGCCGTCCGTTCTGGTAGGGGGGAGCCCGGCTCCTCTCCGAACGTCCGGACGTGCTCAGTAGCCGGGAGCTAAGCTCCCGGGACGCCGGGGCCGTCCGAACCGGTCCCCGGCGTCGCTTGCCTGGGCTCCCCCCTTTAGGAAAGGGGGTTAGGGCCGGCCGAGAGCGGCGATTTCCCCGGCGGACGAAGTCCGCCGGGACAGCGGTCGAGCCTATGCCCTACAGGCTCCTAGAGCGGCCCTATGTCGGATCCAATGCAACGCTCGGGTAAAGACCCGTGCTATAGACGAAGAAGACGGCTGCGCGCCCCGGGCTAAAGCAGCCTCAGAAGCTCTTTCAGCCCCCACGACGGACGCCCACCAGGATGTGCTACAGGGTCGCTTCGTCCCTGGCTGCGCGCTCTCCTCACGAAGCTCCAGGGTTGACCGGCCACGGCGCTCCCAGTGGAAGACCCTGCGAATCAGGGGTTGACAGTGGAAGACCCTGCGAAATTGGGGGTTGACAACGACGCGGCGCCGTCGACGGCCGGTTTCTTGTCGAGCTTTCTGGGACGAATGGCAGGACTCCACGTCTCCGGAGCCGTCCGGGGGCGTTTTCAAGGATCTTCGGCGGTTGAAGGTCGGCGCGTCGAAAAAATGAGCGATCTGCCACGGTGGAAGAATCGCTCGCGAAACGACCGACGTCTTGCGGCTGTCGAAAAAACGCTCGTCGTTTTTACCGACGTCTTGCGGCCGCCGAAAAAACGGTCGTCGC
>CBDUYN010000308.1:0-6473 GCA_965371445.1 uncultured bacterium
CGACGATCGGCAGGACGACCTCGTCGCGCGGGAAGAGCCTTTCGAAGAAGGCCACAGGCTGCCCCGGCGCGCGGCCGGGGTCATCGAGGAGATGGTCCTGCGGCGTCACCAGGCTCTTCAAGACCTCTTCGGCGAAGCCGGGGCGGAAGAAGATCGTAAAGCACTCGACCTCGGTCCCCGAGCGGATCGAAGAGGCGTAACGCCGTCCGTTGTTGAGCAGCAGATAGGAGTCCGGCTCGACGACGAAGCGCGCCCCTTGCACCTCGTGGACCTCGCTGCCACGGAAGACGCACTTGATCGACAGCGGTCCGCTGTGCTCGTCGTAGGCGACATCGCGGCCGGTGGCGGCGAGGACCGCGTTGGGCGAGCCCGGCAGCGGGCACGGCCGCGGGAACTCGCGCACGATCTTCGGCGTCGTCGCAGGCGTTTCTCGGCCCATGTCCTGGTTTACGACCCGCGCCGCCCTATGGTTCTGCCGGCCGGCCGGTCTCACCAAAAGAGCAACTTTCGAGAAACCGCGGGGCGCTTCACGAGCAGTAGGCCCGGACCCGGTGTCCGAGCTCGAAAGCCTGGGAAACGGGTAGAAAGGTCGCCGCTGGCAAATCCAGATTCAGTGTTTTAGCGTATACTTAATAACTGAGGAGGTAATCACGCATGCAGAAAGAGCTCATCGACTCCCAAGGCCTCTGCCGAGCCTCGATCCGGACGGAGGAGGAAATCGCGGCCCTCCGCGGCCAGTTGGCGGCCGACGGGCCTCGTCTCGACGCCACGCTCCGGCGCCTCGAGGCGATCAAGGACCCCACCCGCTTCCGCATCATCCATCTTCTGAACCGCTACGAGCGCCTGTGCGTCTGCGACCTGGCCAACGTCCTGGGCGTGACCAGCTCGGCGGTGTCGCAGCACCTGCGGCGGCTCAAGGACATGGACCTGGTTTCGAGCTCCCGGGTGAAGCAGACGATGTTCTACGCGCTCGACGACCATGACTTCATCGCGTTCCTCGAACGCCTGGACCCCGCCGACCGCGCTCGCGAGCGCCTCGCGGCGAGCGCCTGAGAGGAGGCGTCATGGACTGTCGCTCCAGAGGCGCGCTCCACGGGAATTGTTGTGCGACCTCGCCACGAGCCCCAGCCGATCACCTGGTCGTTCTCGGCGGCGGATCCGCCGCTTTTGCGGCCGCGATCAAGGCCAGCGAGCTCGGCGCCGAAGTGACCTTGATCAACGACGGACTGCCGATCGGCGGCACTTGCGTGAACGTCGGCTGCGTGCCGTCGAAGACCCTCATCCGGGCCGCCGAAGCCCATCACCGGGCGGCGCATCCCCGCTTCGCGGGAATGGCCTCGAGCAGCGAGATCACCGACTTCGCGGCCGTCATGGAGCAGAAACGGCAGCTGGTGGAAGAGCTTCGGCAGGCCAAGTACCTCGACGTCGTCGCGGATCTGCCCCGTTTTCGGCGGATCTCCGGCCGAGGGTGCCTTCTCGATTCCCGCCACGTCGAGGTCGACGGCGAGGTCCTGGCCGCCGACCGCATCCTTGTCGCGACCGGCGTAGCGCCTTCGGTGCCGCCGATTCCGGGGCTGGCGGAGGCCGGCTACCTGACCAACGAAAGCGCTTTTGAGCTCGACGATCTCCCGAAGTCGCTGATCGTCCTGGGTGGACGCTACGTGGCTCTGGAGCTCGCTCAGATGTTCGCCCGCTTCGGCGCCCGGGTGACCGTTCTCCAGCGCTCGTCCCGGATCCTGCCGAGCGAGACACCCGACCTGACCGAGGCGTTGACGGGATTCCTGGCGGACGAAGGGATCGAAGTGGTCACCGGCGTCGCGGTGGGCCGGGTCTCTCGGCACGGCGGAGAGGTCGAGGTGGAAGCCGAGGTCGGCGGAACCGTCCGGACATTCCGCGCGACGCAGATCCTCGCCGCCACTGGCCGCATCCCCAACACCCGAGACATGGGTCTCAAAGAGGCCGGCGTCGAGCTCGACGCACACGGCTTCCTGCGGGTCGACGAGACGCTCAAGACCAGCATCGACGGTATTTACGGTGCCGGCGACGTGATTGGTGACCCGATGTTCGTCTATACCGCGGCCTACGAAGGGGCGCTGGCCGCCGATCGGCCACCTGACCAACCGGGACCGGTTCGGCGCGGGCCGAACCCGCAACTGATGGGCTTGACCTCCTACGTTCCGGGAGGAGCTTGGCGGTGCTCGACCCCTTGCCCTGCCAGCCAAGCAACGAAGGAATGGGCTCCTGAAAGCCATCCTCTGGCTCCTCGCAGCTCTCCTCGCCTCGGCCCCGGCCTCCCGGCCGGAACCCAATTCGAGTCTGATTCTGGGGTTGCGATGGCTCTTTTGAGAGCCCGGAGGGGCAGCAACGAAACACCATTGGAACTGACCGCAAGGAGCAAGAAATGATCCGAACCGTCGCAAGATCCGCCAGGCTCGTAGCAGCCGCTGGCTTTCTGTGGGTGGCCTCGGCCGTCCCCACCCTCGCCCAAGTCGAGCGTGCCGAAGTGCGCATTGATGGCATGACCTGACCGCTCTGAGCCTACGGGGCTGAAAAGGCCCTGCGACGCCTGGATGGCGTCGACGACGTGACGGTTGATCTGAAGAGCGGACAGGCCATTGTGCTCGGCGCAGAAGAGAAGAGCTTCGATCCCTCTGCGATCCGGAAAGCGGTGCAGGACGCCGGCTTCACACCTGGGGAAATCCGGGTCACGGCCGCCGGATCCTCGTCCAAGGACGAGGATTTCTGGGTTCTGGAGATGTCCGGCCCGCCGGGAAGGCTGGTGCTGGCGGCAGGCGCTGAGATCGAGGAGCTACAGTCGGCCGAAGCGCTAGGAAAACGCATTCGCGTGACGGGGATGTTGCATCCCTCCCATGCTGACCACCCGCCTGGCCTGACCGTGGAAGAGTGGACCCTCGCAGGCTCTTCCGAGGAGGACATGGTCGATCCCCCGGCGCTGATCGATGACCGCGTGGAATTCGGTGGGAGGTCGGGCCACACGCCGAGGGGCAAGCGTGGCCCGGGCACCTCGAGGACCTCGCTGCGGCCTTCGGGACCGAGGAGGTAGGGGTCCGGCAGGCCGGCGTTGGCGAGCTCGAAGGTTCCCTGCCGTCGAGCTCGCTACAGGCGTCCTGGAGAGCGGCGGCATTCTGGTGCATGACGGCCTCTAACGCCATGCCGCCGATGACACGTCGATATCGCGCGTCCCAGCCCTGTGTCTCAGCGGCGCTCACGGCACGGGCGGCTTCTCGAAAGTTGCTCCTCGGCCACCAGCGAGCGCGAATAGCAATTTTCGAGAAAGCGGCGTGAGCCGGCCGGCCGTAGCTACAGCCGTGAAAGCCACCGAACGACACGAAACAAGCTCAGGAGACCAAGCCATGAAAGCGAAAAGGACGTTGACCCAAGGACTGATCTTCCTCGTGGTGCTGGCCACGATCCCGGCGTTCGCCGCCGGACCCCGCCGCGCGACCGACGAGGTCGCCGTCGCCATCGCCGCCGACTGCGGCTACGGCCGCAGCCAGGCCGAGGAGATGCTGGTCCAGATCGACGGCGTCGAGGACGTCTGGTCGCCGGGATCCGACAAGACCCTGCAGGTGGAGTACGACCCGTCCCAGACGTCGCCCGAGAAGATCGTCGCCGAGTTCAACTCGGAGCTCGACGGCTTCACGATCGAGCTTGCCGACGGCGAGGCGGCGGAGGACGAGCCGGAACAGAGGCCGAAAAGGAGGTCGCACAAGAAGTGCGACCGCTGCTAGGCAGGCCGGCGGAAGAGAGACGGAGACAAGGCATGCACCGACGCAACGTCATTCCCCTCATGCTCGGCCTGGTGCTCGCTGCCGCCCTGCCGGCGGCGGCGGCGCCTCCCGAGCCCCCCACCACGCTGCCGAGCTTTGATCTCGAGGCGCTCGACGGCGGCCGCGTCACCTCCGGCGACCTCGCCGGCAAGGTCGCCCTGGTCGACCTCTGGGCCACCTGGTGCGCGCCCTGCGTCCAGGAGATCCCCCACTGGAACGCGCTCCTGGAACGTTACGGCGCCCAGGGCTTCACGGTGCTCGGCATCACCCTGAGGTCGGGTTGGGCCGAGGACATCAGGAAAGACCTCGCCGGATTCGACGTCAGAGTCGACTACCCCCTGGTGGTCGGCGACGACGACCTGGAGTTCGAGCTTGCCGTGACCGGCTACCCGACGACCCTGCTCGTCGACCGCGACGGCACGATTCGCAAGACCTATACCGGCAATACCGAGGGCAAGCTCGCGGAGGTCGAGGCCGACGTCGCGAAGCTCTTGTCCGTGTGAATCGAGAGGAAGGAGAAAGCAAGATGAGAAGCAGAATCTTCACCGCGCCCTGGCTGGTGGCGGCGCTGGCTCTGGCCGGCCCGGCGAGCGCCGGAACCGAGAGCGCCGAGCCGCTCACCGCGAAACAGCAGGAGGTGCTCGAGAACCTGCAGGCGAACTGGGGCGTCGATCTCGACGTCAGCTCGATCGCCAAGGCGATGGAGCGCGTCGGCGGCACCTATACCGACGACGACCGCTACGCTCTGGCCACCTATGTCCGCGACCACCCGGAGCTGCACCAGGTGCTGCGGCGCTTCGGCTGGATCACGGTGGCGCTCGACCCGACCGAGAAGGTGACGGGTCTTCTGGTGAGCAAGGCCGAGCGCGACGAGTTGCCACCGCCGGGTCTCGAGGAGATCGCCGCAATCACCGGCACGACTCCTGAAGCCGTGGCCTCCGGGCTCGAAATGATGGAGCGCCTCGACCTCGTCAAGCGCGACGCCGAAGCCGGCGAGCTCGGCTATCGCATGGCCAAGAAGCGCTATACCTACTGGCAGGGCGCTTTCAAGATCGACTTCACGGCCCACCAGGTCCATCTCCACGGAGTCAAAGACTTCGAAACCTACTGAGCGATCGACTTCATCGCGTTGGTCAACGCGAAATGGCAAGAGAAGAAAGTCACGGTCGCCGACTACTCGCAGCAGAGCGGCAAGTCGATCCGTCTGACGTTCGAAAACGGCCGGGTCACCGAGCTCGATCCTCCCGACACCCGGGTCTTCTTCGGCGGCGGGTGAGGCTTCAACAACCTCTTCAGGTCTGAAGAGGAAGCCAACGCCTGGCTCGCTGACAAGCCCCGACTCCAAGGACGTCCGATCTACGGGGTTCAGGAGTTCCTCGACAAGCTTCGAAGCGGCGAAGTCAAGGTCTTCTGAGCCCGGTTCCGGTAGCCGCGGCCAAGGACCCACCCCGCGGGGTGTGGCGGCGGGGTTCAGGGACTGAATCCCTTCTGCTTCAGCCAGTCGGCGATCGTGGCGTGGCCGCGGTACCTGCCCCACCCCAAAGGTTGGCCCTCCCTACCCGGCGGGGTGTTGGCGGTTTCGCGACTCTTGTGAGAATCATGTAGGGGCATTGGATGGACTCACAGCCGGCAAGTGCCAGGGGGCGACAGAATGGAGGAGATCCATGAGCATGAAACTCCGATTGTTGTCACTGGCCGCGCTTGGCCTCGTCATCCCCCTCGGAGACAACGAGGCAGGGGTCAGCGAGTGGACGTCCCAGGGCCCGCCGGGTGGAAAGATCGCAGTCTTCGCCGTTGATCCCGGCACGCCTTCCACGGTCTACGCCGGTGGGCAGAGTGGAGGGGTGTTTAAGTCGACAGACGGCGGCAGCACATGGAGCTCGGCCAGCACCGGGCTCTCCGTCTTCCGGATTCGGGCGCTGGCGATCGATTCGGTGACCCCTGCGACCCTCTACGCAGGAACCTCCGAAGGGATCTGGAAGAGCACCGACGGCGCGGCCACCTGGGCGGCCGCCAACAGCGGCCTGACCGACCTGGACGTTCAGACGCTGGCGATCGATCCGGCAACGCCGGCCACCCTGTACGCGGGCACCGCTGGCGGCGTCTTCGAGACTACCGACGGCGCCACAGGATGGACGGCCGCCAGTAGCGGTTTGACCGACCTGGACGTTCGGACGCTGGTGATCAACCCGATCACGCCGGCCATTCTCTACGCCGGCACCGCCGGCGGCGTCTTCAAGAGCACCGACGGCGCCACGGGATGGACGGCGGCCAATGTCGGTTTGACCGATCCGGACGTTCGGACACTTGCCATAGATCCTGCGACACCTTGGACGGTTTATGCGGGCACATTCAGCGGCGGAGTCTTCAAGACCACCAACAGCGCGGTCAACTGGGCGGAAGCAAACACCGGCATCTGCCACTCCCGCATCAATGCCCTGGCCATCGACCCCCTGACCCCGGCGACCCTCTACGCCGAATACAGCTTCCTCTCCAGAGTGTGCAAGACCACCGACGGCGGCAACACCTGGAACGCCGCCAACAGTGGCTTGGTAGGCGGCTTGGGATTTGGCAGTCTGACCATCGACCCGGTGGCCCCGTCGAATCTTTACCTCGGTCAGCGCTTTGGCGGGGTCTTCAAGACGACGGACGCTGCCGCCAGCTGGAACCCGGTCGCCGAGG
>CBDUYN010000309.1:0-6450 GCA_965371445.1 uncultured bacterium
CCCCCTTTAGGAAAGGGGGGCAGGGGGGATTTCCCCGGCAGGCGCAGCCTGCCGGATCTATGCCCTACAGGCTCCTAGAGAAGCTTGCGCGTTAGGGCCAAGCCAGATACTTCCCGAACCAGTCGAGGACACGCTCCATGGCGTCGATCCTGTGCGCCCGCTCGGCCAGGTCGTGCCCCTCCCGCGGATAGGTGACGAAGCACACCGGCACGCCCTTCAACCGCAGCGCCGTATAAAGCTCCAGTCCCTGCTCCGGATGGACCCGCTCGTCGTCCTCGCCGTGAAGGACGAGGGTCGGTGTGGCGGCCGTCTTGAGATGAGCGAGGGGCGAGCGCTCGAAGTGCAGCTCCGGCTCCTCGTGCCACCACGACGTCCAGTGCACCGCGGACATCTCCTCGGGGATGTCGGTCGTACCGGAAAACGACGCCCAGTTGGTGATCCCGGCCCCCACCACCGCGGCCCGGAAGCGCTCGCTCCAGCGCGTCGCCGCCCACGCGGAGAGGTAGCCGCCGTAGGACCAGCCGCCGGTTCCCAGCCGCTCGGGATCGGCCAGGCCACGTTCCACGAGCGCTTCGATCCCCAGGAGAATGTCCTCCATCTCGCGGCCCCCGAGGTCGCCGTGGCCGCCTTTGGAGAGCTCGACGCCACGTCCGCGGCTACCCCGGTAGTTGGGCTCGAGGACCAGGAAGCCGTCGCGGGCCAGAAGCTGCACCGGATAGACCGCGGAGGTCGTCCAGCCATCGAGGCTCACCCCTTCCGGGCCGCCGTGGATCTGGAGCACCAGCGGGTAGCGCCGGCCGGCCTCGTAGCCCAGAGGGTAGGTGAGCACGCCACCGATCGTCCAGCCGTCGGCCCCGGTCCACTCGATCGCCTCCTGGCGGGCCAGGGAGACGCCGGCGAGAACGGGATTCAAGTCCTCGACCCGCTGCATGCCGCCCGCGTCGGCGTGGGCGACGTAGAGCTCCCGCGGATGCGAGGCGGCATGCGCCAAAAGCGCCAGGCGGTCGTTTGCGGCCTGAAGGTCCAAGGCGTCGACGATCAAAGATGGCCGCGCCAGGACCTCCCGGCCGCCGCTTGCGACGTCGACACGGTAGAAGACCTGCCGCTCGCCCTCGACGGCGACAAGCAGCAGGGTCGCCGCGTCGAGGAAGGCGACGTGGGCGGCCGCACCTTGGTAGCCCGGCGTCAGGTTGCGGGCCTCGGTCTCGCCGTCGAGCGCCACGACGAAGAGGCTCTGCGCCGCCGGGTCGTCCGAGCTCGTCGCGCCGAGAAACGCCAGGCGGGAGCCGTCGGGAGAGACCGCCATCGCGCCGAGCTTGCCCGGCGTCTCGACGAGCCGCTGCGGCTCGCCCGACTCGACGCCGACCCCATACAGCTGCCGGCGCAGGTACTCGTCGTCGATGCGCGGCGTCGGTGCCGCCTGCAAGACGAGCCCCTTCGCGTCGGGGAGCCACTCGAAGGTCACGACGTCGACGTCGTCATCGAAGAGCCGGCGGCTCTTCTTCTTCTTGAGGTCGAAGAGGTGGAGACGACGGTACCTGGGATTCTCGCCGTGGACGTGCTGGTCGCGTCCGGCCTTGACAGAACGGAGCTCGGCGGCGCTTCGCGAATCGCGGGCGGTGAAGGCGAGGTGCCGGCCGTCTCCGGCCAGGCGGTACGCGACGATCGAGCTTTCGTGACGGGTCACGAGGCGCGGCTGGCCACCCCGGGGACGGACGCTGTAGACCTGGACGTGCTCGTGGGTTTCGCCGCGCTCGGCGAGGAAGGTTATGCGCTTGCCGTCAGCGGTCCAGGCCGGAGAGGCGGCGCTCCCGGCCTCGGTCAGGCGCCGCGTACGGTCTTTCGTGAGGTCGGCCACCCAGAGCTCCCGGAGCGAGCCGCCGATCCCGTCGCCAGCGCCGCGGGGCACCTCGACGACGTAGGCGGCCTGCTCGCCCGACGGATCGAGGGCGACGCTCGTCACCTGGCGCAGGTCGGCCACCATGGCCGGGGTCAAGACGACGTCGCCGCCGGCAGCCGCAGCGGCGAGAGCGGCGAACGTGAAGAAAGCGGACAGGAGAAGACAGGCTCTTTTCGGCATCGGCAGGAGAATACGCGATTTCAGGCGGTGGGTTGAGGGTCTTTCCTCCTCACAGGCTCAGCTCGGGCTCCTCTCTACAGATCGAATCTCCGATATCATGAAACTAGCACCTGACACCTCCATCCACACACCGACGAACGGGAAAGTGACCATGCCTCGATACTTCCTGACAGCCGCCCTGCTTGGCCTCGCGATCCAACCCGCTGGGGCCGACGACAGCCTTCACATCACCCACGGCGTCGCGAGCGGCGAGGTCACCTCGAGCTCGGCCGTCGTCTGGGCGCGAGCGAGCGCCGCCGCCGAGATGGTCGTCGCCGTCGCGCCCGGCGGCGAGGACGACGCCGAGCGCAGCTTCCGCACGGGAACCGGCACCGACCACACGGCCCAGGTGGGCATCGACGGCCTCGAGCCGGGGCGCGGCTACCGCTTCCGCGTCCACTTCGAGGCCAAGGGCGTTCGCTCGGCGGCCGAGGAAGGGTCTTTCCGAACCGCTCCGGCCAGAGACTCGGCCGCACCCGTGCGCTTCCTCGTCGGCGGCGACGTCGGCGGCCAAGGGTACTGCCGCCACGTCGACGGCGGCTACCGGATCTTCCGGCCGATGACGGAGCTTTCGGCCGACTTCTTCGTCGCCAACGGCGACATGATCTACGGCGACAACGCCTGCCCGGCCGACGGACCCGGCGACTGGGAAAACGTCCCCGGCGACTTCCCGGGGGTCGACACGGCGAGCGTCGACTGGACCGACTTCGACGCCGTCGCCGAGATCTACCACGCCCACTGGCGCTACAACCGTGCCGACCCGGCCGCCAAGGAGTTTTTCCGCCGCACGCCGATGTATGCCCAATGGGACGACCATGAGGTGATCAACGACTTTGGCGGCCCCTGGTTGAGCTGGTCGAAGACCCCGTGGCGCGAGGGCTACCCCAACCTGGTGCGCGCCGGAAGAGAGGCGCTTTTGGCCTGGAACCCGATGGAGCGCGGCGCGCCGGAGCGCATCTACGGCTCGTTTCGCTGGGGCCGCGACGTCGAGCTCTTCTTGCTGGACGCACGCTCCTACCGGAGCTTGAACGACCTCTCCAGCCGGCCGGAGAATCCCAAGACGATGCTCGGCAAGGAACAGCTCGACTGGCTCGTCGAGTCGCTCACGAGCTCTGAGGCCACATGGAAGATCGTCAGCACCGACGTCCCGCTTTCGGTCCCCACCGGCTGGCAGCCCGAGCTCTACGGCCGTGACGGCTTTGCCAACGGCAGCGAAGGCTACGGCGAGCGGACGGGATTCGAGACGGAGCTGCGAGAGCTTCTGGGCGCGCTCGACGAGGCCGACGTCAAGAATCTCGTCTTCGTCGTCACCGACGTCCACTTCGCGATGAGCCTGCGTTACGCCGTCGACCTCGACGGTGACGGTGACGTCCTCCTCTTTCACGAGCTTCTAAACGGTCCCTTAAACGCCGGGCGCGCCAGGCCGAAGACGCTCGATCCGACCTTCTCGCCGTCGATCCTCTACGCCGAGGGGGGTCTCTTTAACTTCAGCTACGTCCGCGTCGAGCGGCGGGGCGAGGAGGTCGTGCTCACCGCCGACGTCCGCGGAGCGGACGGCAAGGTGCGCTTCGGCTCCCTCCTGGAGCTGGTGGCAGAGTAGGGCAGGTTTCGGAATAATCCGCAGTCTACCGATCAAGGTATATTTTTCGGCGTCCCGCGACACCCTACTGGGACAAGAACGACAGCGTCGTGCGCTAGAAGCCGGGCCGGTGTTCGGCCGGAGGCTCGCCGTACGCGCTCACGACCAACGTAGGGAGATCGTGTCCATGAACCAGCATCGATGTAGCTACAAGCTAGTGATGTCCCCCCTCGTTCCCCCCAAGGGGACGGTGTTCGCCCTCCTCGCCCTGGCGGCCCAACTCGTCGTCTCCCAGGCCTGGGCGGCCAAACCCGGCCAAGCCGGCCGCGCGCCGGAGATTCTGCCCGACGAATCCCAGCCAAGCTTCCGGCAGGGCGACACCCGCCGCAGCGTCGAGACCGGCCTGCCCATCGCCCTCTACCGGGTCGACCACCGCGTCACCCCGGGACATCCTGAGGTCATGGCCACCCAGTACCTGCTGGAGCGCGGCGCCGACCTCGGCCTTGAGTCCCCCGAGCTTTTCGACCTGCGGGTCCGCGCCACGCGCCTCAGCGCCGCGGGCAATACGGTCCGCTACGAGCAGCACGTCGACGGCGTCCCCGTCTACGGCGCCGAGATCGCCGTGACGGTCGACGGCGACGCCAACGTCGACTTCGTCATGAACGGCTACAAGCCCGGCGTCCGGGTGGGGACGACGCGGCCGACCCTCTCCGCCGACGAAGCGAGCGACGCGGCTCTGGGCTACCTCGGCCTGGCGAACGCCGAGGGGCGGACCCGCCTCGTCGTCTATCACAACCGCGGCGCCTCGCGCCTCGCCTGGGAAGCACGCATCCCGCCGCAGGACGAGCTCGTCGGCGACTGGGAGATCCTCCTCGACGCCCACTCGGGCCAGATCTTCCGCGCCGAGGACAAGGCCATCTACGTCGACGGTGACGGCGACGTCTTCGATCCCGATCCGCTCTCTTCGGCGCACGCCCAGTACACCGACCCCGGCTACGACGACAACGGCGACGCCGACTCACCGGAGCTGCTCGCCGAGCATTTCAACCGTCCGCTGCTCGGCCTCACCTTCGACGGCTCGGACTACAACCTCGACGGCCCCTACGCGGCGATCGACGATACCGAATCGCCGAAGCTGGGGCTCTTCCCACAGCCGAGCTCGTCGTTCCTCTTCACCCGCACCCAGTCCGGTTTCGAGGCGGTCAACTGCTACTACCACGTCGACACGGTGATGCGTTATTTGAACGAGACCCTGGGGCTCGGCATCATGCCGTACCAGTACAGCGGCGGCGTCAAGTTCGACCCGCACGGCCTAAACGGCGCCGACAACTCGCACTACTCGAGCGGGAGCGGCAAAATGGCCTTCGGCGAGGGCGGCGTCGACGACGCCGAGGACGCCGACGTCGTCATCCACGAGCTCGGCCACGGCCTCCACGACTGGGTCACGAACGGCGGGCTGTCGCAAAACGAGGGCCTCTCCGAGGGCTCGGGCGACTACATCGCCCAGTCCTACAGCCGTTCCTTCGGCCAGTGGGCGCCGGCCGACACCGAGTACCAGTGGGTCTTCAACTGGGACGGTCACAACCCGTTCTGGGGCGGGCGCACCACGGGCTACGGCGCCTCCTACCCGGGTGGCCTCACCGGCTCGATCCACACCGACGGCCAGATCTGGTCGACCTGCAACATGTTGGTCTGGGACGCGATCGGCCGCGACAAGATCGACCGCGCCTTCTGGAGCGGCCTTGGCATGACCGGCTCGAACACCAACCAGGAAGACGCGGCCCAGGCCGTCCTCGACGCGGCCGTCAACCTCGGCTACTCGGGCGCCGACGTTACGACCATGGAGTCGATCTATCAGGGCTGCGGCTACAACGTCACCGCGCAGTGCACGTCGACCTGCGGCAACGGCGTCGTCGAATGCAACGAGGTCTGCGACGGCGCCGACCTGGGCGGCGAGACCTGCTCGAGCCAGGGCTGCTCGGGCGGCACCCTCGCCTGCAACGGCACCTGCGACGGTTACGACACCTCGGGTTGCACCGACTGCGCGGTCTGCGACAACGACGGCGTCTGCGAGCTCGGCGAGGACTGCAACGGCTGCGCCGACTGCATCGGCGGCACGACCTCGGGCGCGGTCTGCGGCAACGGCATCTGCGAGGCCGGCGACGGCGAGGACTGCGTCAGCTGTGCGCAGGACTGCAACGGCCGGCAGGGCGGCAAGCCCTCGAACCGCTTCTGCTGCGGCGACGGCGACGGCACGAACCCGCTGCCGTGCAGCGACCCGGCCTGCTCGACCGGCGGCTGGAGCTGCACCGACACGCCGGGCACCCCGACGCCCTACTGCTGCGGCGATCTGACCTGCGAGGGTGCCGAGAGCTGCTCGAGCTGCGCGCTCGACTGTACGACCGGTGCCGAGCTCTGCGACGACGGAGCCGACAACGACTGCGACGGTGCAACCGACTGCGACGACGGCGACTGCACGGGCGACCCGGCCTGCGCCTGCGACCCCAAGGGTGCTGCCTGCACCGCCGGCAGCGACTGCTGCTCGGGCGTCTGCAAGAACAACGGCACCTGCCGTTAAGAAACGTCGGACTCCCCGCAACGCGCCAAGGGCAGGCCTTCGGGCCTGCCCTTTTGCGTGCTTGACGGTTGCCGCGTCGAACTCCTCGTCGCCTTGGTGACGACGGCCGACGCGGCAGACGCCTTTCCGCAGTGACAGGCGACTTGCGAGGCCCTGCGTCCGTCGAGGCCGGAT
>CBDUYN010000310.1:0-6448 GCA_965371445.1 uncultured bacterium
CGACACGCGCGAGGACGACGAGAGCTTCGAGGTGGGCATCGACGTGCGCAAGAGCCTGACCTCCGAGCTGACCCTCGACCTCACCTACAACCTCGACTTCGCCGAGGTGGAGGCCGACAACCAGCAGGTCAACCTGACTCGCTTCAAGCTGTTCTTTCCGGAGAAACGCGATTTCTTCCTGGAGAACGCCAGCCTCTTCTACTTCGGCGACCGTCAGGACGACCTGAGGTCGCCGCAGATGTCGTTTTTCTTCAGCCGTCAGATCGGTCTGACCGAGGACCGGCTGCACACGATTCCGGTGCTCGGCGGCGCCAAGCTCTCGGGCCGGATCGGCGGTATGAGCGTCGGTCTCCTGAACCTCACGACTGACGAGCTCACCTATCGCGACCGCGACGGCGAGGAGCGCTTCGAGCCGCAGACGAACTACACGGTCGCGCGTCTCAAAAAAGACATCTTGAAGAGATCGTCCGTCGGTCTCATGTGGCTCAACAAGGACGCTGAAAACGGTGTCGACAACAGTGGCGTGGGGATCGACTGGGACCTCGGGTTCGGCCAGCACCTGAAAAGCGGTGGTTTCGTGACCAAAACGTCGACACCGGGCACGGGGGGCGACGACTGGGCGGGCATCGCCGACGTGGTCTGGGAGAGCGAGCGGTTCTTCGGCAAGGCCTCCTACTCCGACATCGGCGACGACTTCAATCCCGAGATGGGCTTTTTCACACGCCTCGGAGTCCGTGAGCTGCGCGGTTACGTCGGACCTGTCTTCCGGCCCAAGCTCGGGAGCTTGCGCGGCATCTGGGTCTCGGACGAGTACGTCCGCGTCACCGACCAGGACGGCAACCTGGAAACGGAGCACCACCGGCTCTACTTCGACGTCGTGTGGAACAACTGGGTCGGGGTTTTCTTCAAGGTCTTCGACGAGACCGAGGTCCTGAAGGAGCCGTTCGAGATCCATCCGGGAGTCGTCATCGCGCCGGGCAGATATGAGTTCACGAATTACTTCTTCGGCTTCCAGACGGTACCGGGGAAGCCCGTCTTCTTCTTCGGCAGGATCCATACCGGAGACTTCTACGACGGCAGCTTCACGACTCTGGTCGCGGGGTGGAGGCTGCGCCTGGCCCGCGGGCTCTTCTCGCGGATCTTCTACGAGCACAACGACGTCGAGCTGGGCGCCGGGGACTTCTCCGTCGACCTGCTGTCGGTCAACGTCACCTACTCCGTGTCGCCGCGGCTGTCCGGCCGGGCGCTCGTCGAATGGCAAAGCGACGACAACCTGAGCGCCAACGTGGCGGTCAAGTGGACCTACCGGCCGGGCGCCGCTTTCTACCTGGTCTACAACGAGCTCCACGACCTGTTCGGCCGTCCCGGCTCCGTCGCGGATCCCGTCGACCGTTCGCTCGCCGTGAAGACGACGTTCTTCTTCTGATCCATCACCCCCGGGAGGACGGTCATGAACGTGTTGGAGCTTCTCCACGGCCTGCGCGAGAAGGACGTCCGGATTTGGGCGGAGGGCGGACGGCTCCGGTTGAAGGCTGCACCGGGCGTCATGACGGCGGCGCTGCGCGACGAGCTGCGCCGCAACAAGGGCAAGCTCCTCGAGCTGCTGAGCGCCGGCGGCAAGCCGCCTCTGCGGCGCATCAGCCGCCGCGGCGAGCTACCGCTGTCGTTCTCCCAGCAGCGGCTGTGGTTCCTGGAGCAGTTCGAGTCGGGGACCCCGGCTTTTAACCTGCCGGAAGCGGTGCTCGTCGAAGGGCCCCTCGACGTCGGGCTCCTGCGCCGTGGCCTGGCGGAGGTGATCCACCGTCACGAGGCTCTGCGGACGTCCTTCGAGGTGGTGGAGGGACGCCCGCGGCAGGTGATCGCCGGGAGCCTGCCGCTGCCGCTGGTGGTGGCGGACCTGCGCGCCTTGCCGGCGGCGCGGCGCCAGGGCCACGCCCTGGCCGGGGCCTCCCGCGAGTCCGGCCGGGCGTTCGACCTCGTCCACGGACCCCTGCTGGCCGCCGTGCTCTTTGACCTGGGAGACGGTCCGGGCGGCGTCCGGGAGCACCTCTTCCTGCTGAACGTCCACCACATCGTCTTCGACCGCTGGTCCATGGGAGTCTTCCTGAGCGAGCTGCAGGCGCTGTACACGGCGGGCGTCGCCGGCGAGACGATCTCGCTGGGCGCCCCGGCCTTCCATTACGTCGACTTCGCCGCCTGGCAGACGGGCTGGCTCCGGGGCGACGCCCTGGAGTCGCTGGCCGGCTACTGGCGGCGGCAGCTGGAGGGGGCGCCCCCCGTGCTGCGGCTCCCCACCGACCGGCCGCGGCCGGCGGTGCGCAGCGAGCGCGGCGCCCAGCTGCCGGTGCGCTTCCCGGCCGCCCTTAGCGCGACCCTGAAGGCGTTTGGCACCGGCGCCGGGCTGACGCCCTACATCGTCCTGACGGCGGCGGCGAAGGCGTTGCTCTACCGCTACACGGGCCAGACCGACCTCTCGATGGGGACCTTCATCGCCAACCGCAACGAGGCCGAGCTCGAGGGTTTGATCGGCTTTTTCGTCAACACCCTGGTGCTACGCACCGACGTGGCGGGCGATCCGGCGTTCGGCGAGCTCACCGAGCGCGTGCGGCGGGTGGCCCTGGGGGCCTACGCCCACCAGGACCTGCCCTTCGAGAAGCTCCTCGAGGCGCTCCGGGTGGAGCGCGAGATGAGCGCCTCGCCGCTCTTCCAGGTGATGTTGGTCTTTCAGAACACCCCGGCGCCCCCCCTGGAGCTGCCGGGGCTCGCCATCCGCCGCCTGGAGCTGGAGGGAACGACGTGGGCCAACTTCGACTGGACCCTGTGGCTGTGGGAGGAGGACGACGCCGTCGCCGGCTACGTCGACTACAAGGTCGACCTCTTCGACGCCTCCACCATCCGGCGGATGCTCGGCCACCTGCGGACCCTGCTCGAGGAAGCCCTCACGCGGCCGGCGACGCCCCTCACCCAGCTGCCGCTGCTCGGCGCGGGCGAGCGCCATCAGGTCCTGACGGCCTGGAACGACACGGCCTGGAACGACACCGCGGCCGTGCGGCCGCCGGAGCTCCTGGTCCACGAGCTTTTCGAGGCTCAGGTCGAGCGGACCCCCGCCGCCGTTGCTGTCGTCTTCGAGGAGGAGGAGCTCACCTACCGGGAGCTCAACGTACGGGCCAACCGGCTGGCCCGCCACCTGCAGCGCCTGGGAGTGGGACCGGAGGTGGTCGTCGCCTTTCTCCTCGAGCGCTCTGTGGAGATGATCGTCGCACCGCTTGCCGTCCTCAAGGCGGGCGGAGCTTATCTACCCATGGATCCGGCCGATCCACCGCAGCGCCTGGCGTTCATGCTGGTCGACTCCGGTGCGCGGATCCTCCTGACCCGGCGCCGCTGCTTCGAGCGGCATCCGGCTTTGAGAGGCGCTTCGTTCGACGTCGTCGAGCTGGATTCGGACCGGTCGGCCATCGCGCTTCGAAGCCGCGAGAACCCGCTCTGTACGGCCCGTCCCGAGAATCCGGCCTACGTGATCTACACCTCCGGCTCGACGGGCCGGCCCAAGGGAGTCCTGGCTCGCCATCGCGCGTTGGTGAGCCACACCGTCAGCGCCCGCGACCACTATGTCATGGAGAGCTCGGACAAAGCTCTGCAATTCGCTTCGCTCAGCTTTGACGCCAGCGCCGAGGAGATTTATCCCTGCCTGGTCACGGGAGCGACCCTGGTCCTGCGCAACGGGGCGATGATCGTTTCTCTCACCCGTTTCATGGCAGCGCTCCAGCGGTACCGGATCACCATCCTGAACCTGCCCACCGCCTACTGGCACGAGATTTCCGCAGCGCTCAAGCCCGGCGGGTTGCGGCTCGCGGATTCCGTCCGGCTGGTGATCATCGGGGGCGAAAAGGCCCTCGCCGAACGCTACGGGCCGTGGCGTCGGCACGTCGGAATCGCCGTTCGGCTCGTCAACACCTATGGGCCGACCGAGGCGACCGTCGTCACGACCCGCTGCGAGCTGTCCGGACCGAAAGGCGAGGGAGAGATCCCGATCGGCCGTCCGATCCGCGGCGCCAGGGTCCATCTGTTGGATGCCTCGTGGAGGCCCGTTCCGGTGGGTGTCGCGGCGGAGCTGACCATCGGCGGCGCCGGTCTGGCACGTTGCTATCTCGGCCGGCCGCGTCTGAGCGCCGAGAAGCTCGTCCCCGACCCCTTTGCACCCGTGCCCGGAGAGCGGCTCTACAAGAGCGGAGATCGGGCTCGCCACCTGACGGACGGTAGGGTCGAATTCCTCGGCCGGATCGACGCTCAGGTCAAGATCCGCGGCTTCCGCGTCGAGCCGGCAGAAGTCGAGGCGGTTTTGGGCGAGCACCCGGACGTCGGCGAGGCCGTCGTCACTCCACGCGACGACGTCCCCGGTGGCATGCGCCTGGTGGCTTACTTCGTGGCCCGCGGCCCGCAATCGCTCGCGGGGGACGGCGGCGAGCTCCGCCGTTTCCTCAGGGAGAGGGTCCCCGAGCACATGGTCCCGTCCGTCTTCGTCGCGCTCGACACCTTGCCTTTGAGCTCGAGCGGCAAGGTCGATCGCCGACGGCTGCCGGCGCCGGAGGCTCGAACCGGTACGAGGGTGAGAAGGCCTCCTTCGACGCCCGTCGAGGAGGCGTTGGTGGAGATCTTCGAGGAGGTCACCGGTGCTTCCCACGTGGGCGTCGAGGACAACTTCTTCGAGCTTGGCGGCCACTCTCTGCTGGCGACGCGGGTGGCCTCGCGGGTCCGTGAGGTTTTCGAGGTCGAGCTGCCCTTGCGAGCCCTCTTCGAGATGCCGGTGATCGCCGAGCTGGCCCTGGTGGTCGAGGAGGCGACGGCGCAGACCGCGACCCCGCGCATCCCGCGACGCCCGGAAGGCGCCGAGCCCGAGCTCTCCTTCGCACAGCAGCGGCTGTGGCTTCTCGAGCAGTTGGAGCCTGGAACGGCGATCTACAACCTGCCTTCCGCCGTGAGCCTGGAAGGCCCTCTGGACGCCGGCGCCCTGGAGCGTAGCCTGGAGGGGGTCGCGCGCCGCCACGAGGGCTTGCGTACCACGTTCGCCAGCGAGGGCGGACGGCCCTTCCAGGTCATTGCCGTGCCCCGGGCGGTGCCACTGCCGCGCCTCGACCTCCGCGCTTTGCCGACGTCCCGGCGCCGGGCCGCGCTCCGGCGGTTGACCGCCGAGGAAGCGCAGCGGCCTTTCGACCTGCGGCACGGTCCCCTGCTGCGGGCCACCCTGCTCCGGCTCGCGGCAACGGAGCACGTCCTGCTCGTGACCCTGCATCACATCTGCTCCGACGCCTGGTCGATGGGCATCTTCGTCCGCGAGCTGGCGGCCCTCTACAAGACGTACGCCTCTGGCTCCGCGGCCCCGCTTCCCGAGCTCGATCTCCAGTACGCCGATTTCGCTCACTGGCAGCGCCAGGAGCTCCGGGGGGAGAGACTGGAGAAGCTCCTCGCGTACTGGCGCCGGCAGCTCGACGGCGCCCCGAGCTTTCTTGAGCTCCCCACCGACCGGCCGCGTCCGCCGGGGCAGAGCGCCTTGGGAGCGACCCGCTTTTTCCTCTGTCCGCGATCCCTGGGAGAGGCCGTCGAGGCGCTCGCCCAGGGGCACGGAGGCACCGCCTTCATGGCGCTGCTTGCCGCTTTCATACTCCTGCTCCACCGCTACACCGGGGCGTCGGACCTCCTGGTGGGCTCGCCGATCGCCAACCGCAACCGGCCCGAGATCGAGGGCCTGATCGGTTTCTTCGTCAACACCCTGGTGCTCCGCAGCCACCTCGCCGAGCTGGGAGAGGATCCGTCTTTCCTCGCGCTCCTCTCGCGGGTGCGGGAGACGGCGCTTCAGGCCTACACCCACCAGGATCTGCCCTTCGAGAAGCTGGTGGAGGAGATCCAGCCGGAGCGCGCCCGCAACCGCAGCCCGCTCTTCCAGGTGGCGTTCGCCCACGAGAACGCTCCCGTCGAGGTCCTGGAGCTCGGGGAGCTGGGGCTTGCCGAGCTGACCCTGAGGCCCCTCGAAACCGACAGTGGCGCGGCGAAGTTCGACCTGACGCTGCAGCTGCGCCAAGAGCCGCGGGGTCTTGCGGGTGCCCTCGAGTACGCCACCGAGCTTTTTGACGACACCACGATCGTCCGCCTGGTGCGCCACTACCGGACGCTCCTGGAATCGATCCTGGAGCAGCCGGAGGGGAAGATCTCGGCCCTGGAGCTTCTCACCCCGGCCGAGCGCTGGCAGCTCACCGGAGAGTGGGGCTCCGCGTGCCGGCGACCCGGAGCCCGAGAGCTGTGCGCGGCCACCCTGCATCAGCTCTTCGAGGATCACGTGGACCGGACCCCGGACGCCGTGGTCTTGAGCTGCCGCGACGACGGCCGTCCGGCCGCGCAGCTGACCTACCGCGAGCTCGACGAGCGGGCCAACCAGCTGGCGCGCCACCTGCAA
>CBDUYN010000311.1:0-6337 GCA_965371445.1 uncultured bacterium
CCGTCGGCCAGCGCTCGAGGCGGCGATCGGGCGAAACGGTGGCTCCTGGCGTCGTCACGCGGCGTCGATCACCGCTCCGGAGGGCTGGACCGGCCTGAAAACGGCGGATTTCGGGCCTTGCAGCCCTGGAAGAAGAGGATCTTGGGCATTTTCGGGAGCTAACTGACGACCCTCACAGGTCAGGGGGAGCTGAAGCCCCTTGGCAGCGCGACTACGAAGGGCCTCAAGAGGCGCTTCCTCAAGTCCGCGACTGCCGGCTTGGACAACCCCCCCCCGCGGTCAGGAGGAAAGCTGCCGCCTACCCTTCCGGATCGAGGCTCACGCCACAAATCTCCTCGCGGCTAGGGAGGCGCTGGGACTGGTGAAGGGAGCTGATGCTCAGCCGGAAACCGATACCGTCGACGACGTCCACCGTGTAATCGAGGCTTTTCAGGATGCCTTTCACCTCCTGGATCCGCTCGGCGTCGTTGCAGCCCGAGAAGATCCACGCCGAGCTGCCGGAGATACCAAGATGGTACGGATGATCCAGCTCGGCGTCTACCAGCGCTTTTCGAATCTCGGCGGCACGGAAAACGTCCTCGCTGACCCTCACCTCCAACCCGGCGGGACCGCTCGGCAGCGGCAGGTGAAAGACCTTCTTTTCGAAGCGGGCGATGCGTCCAAAATGACGTCGGAAGTCGATCGGCTCCTCGAAGAAAATGGTCGGGCGCTTCCCCAGTGCGACCTGCCTCGCTGTACGCTCGATGCGTTTCACGTCGTCGGAGCTCGCGAGGTTTTGCAGGTCGCGCAGCGTCTCGATCGCCCGTAGATGGCACTCACTGGCTCTGCCGAGTCTGCCGAGCGAGTCCAGCTTGGCGCCGAGATCGGCGTAGAACCGGAACCGGAGGCGAGCGAAAAGCGGCTCCTGCTCCGCAGGCGAGGGGGGAATCGGCAGGTCGCAGCCTTCCAGGCTCGGAGGGTCGTCGATGACGCTGGAACCGCATGGCTGCTCTACGACGTACTCTGTGGCTCTCGCAGCGAGGGTGTCTACATCGTCGACGGTTTCGGCGAGGTCGAGGTTGCGGCGTAGCGCTGCGACGTATTCCAACGCCGCCAAGGTCGTCGCATCCCCCCCGAGATCGCACGCTTTCCGGAGCGCCGCGCGGGCCGGCCGCAGGGCGTCGAGGTCGAGAAAGCCGGTGGCCGCACGCAGCCAGTGGGAGAGGGCTCGCGGCCGATCCGCCTCGGGCAACGCCTCGTAGTGACCGGCCAGCGTCTCATGGAGGAACGGGTGGGCGGTCCCGAAGCCCGGCTCTCCCCCCTCGATCGACTCCCCGGCGGCGACGGAATCTTCCAGCAGCGCGAGGCCTTCGGCGACGCCCGCGGCCGGCGGATCCTCGGCGAGCGCCGCCGATTCGAGCACTAGACGTCCCGCGGTCTCAAGATACCGCGCTCGGGCCGAGCCCGGTACCTCGATCCACCCTTCATCAACGAGCCCCTCGACGACGGTGCTCACCGTCCTTTCCGGCGGCGCCGGAGTGTCGAGCTGCCGATAGGCCTCCGCGAGAGCCCTCCAAAGCTCCAGGCGTGCGGTCAAAATCTCCAGGTCGAGCCCGTCAAAGGGCAGCCCGAGAGCCCTTTCGAAGATGGTCGCGGCCTGAGCCGCCGCCGCGGTCTGAGCCGCCACCGCGGCCTCGGCCGTCCGGCGCTCGGACAGCTTCCTGCGCCCCAACGTCAGGAGCGCGTGGGAGACGGCGAGCTTTTTGGCTGCCTCGAGCTCTCTCGTGCGGGCTTTCTCCCACCAGTCGAGCGGCGCCTCGGCCGGATCCTGGAGCAGCTCCCCGAGCGAGGCATAGCCGCCGGTATCCGATGCCCCGAGGCCTTTGAAAAGCCGATCGAGTTCCTCCACCGAGAGCCCGTCGATCACCGCCTTGGCTTGGGTCCAGTAGACGAACGCTTCCTCGGCCGACCGACCCGACACCTCCGCCATCACCCTCTCAAGTGCCCGGGCGGCCATCAGAGGCTGACCTCGCGCCAGGAGGATCTGGCCTTCCTCGATCAGGTCTCCGGCCTTGACCTCCGGACTGTCGATGTACCGCTGCCATGCCGTCTCCTCCAACGGCCGGTAGCGGGTTGCCGCGCGGTAGGCCTCTGTCGCCCTCTTGGAGGCGTATCGCGACAGCGTCTCGACCATTTTTTGCTTTCGCCTTTCGCTCAGGTCCGGACGAACATCGGCCACGACCCTTGCAAGGCCCGGTATGAAGCGCCACTTGTCCCCGGCGCCTACCAGCAGCTCGTAGTTCTTCTCATGGCCGTTGCGCGCAGAATCTTCGAACACCCATATGCTTTCCAAGAACGAGAGTCTGTCCAACAAGACTCTCGCCAGAAGATGGGCCGCAGGGGAGGTGCGTTCGAAGCGGAAGTACGACAGCGACGCGTGATGGAGGGCTCGCTCGGTCAAGGCGAGCCACTCGTCTTTGGACTCGCCGGCATTTAACATCGCCTCGGCATGAACCCGGAGGGTCAAACCCATGCAATAGTGGAAAAAGTACTGACAGCCGCCGCGCCCTCCCCGGCCACTCTCCGCATCGCTCAGGCAGGCATAGGCCGCCTCCCGCAGGTCGGCGATGATCGCCGGCAACGCGTCGATCTCCTCACCGGAAGACGCTTTTTCGGCCGCCTTGCAGACATCGAAAAGGCGTTGGAATCCTGCGTTCAAGGCGGGCTCGGCACCGGCCTCAGCCTCCTGCGCGGTGCCCACAGGCGGCAACGCCAGGGCGAACGCCAAGACCGTTCGGCAGACATAACGCAAGACGACAGACGACCTCACCATCCCTCCTCCTCGACTTCCCAATTGGGAAGCTCGTCGAACTTTCTCAACTTCACGGCAGCGGGAAGAGACACCAAGGCTTCCAAGGACCGCATCGACGATCGACAATCCCTCTGGTCCGATTTTTCTACGGCCTTTCCCAGCCTCAAGTCGCTCAGCAGAGTCAGGATGGGCCGCCCCACTAGGTCCGAGTTGGCGTAGGATTCACTCTCGGCCTTCCCATAATATTCGGCTCCACATCTGATAACGTGGTAAGCGACGTCGGTCCTGGGCTCCCCTTCGATCCAGAGGCTCAGGCGATGCCTGAGCAGCCAGTGTCCGGGCTTCGGAAGCAGCCAGTAGTAGGCATCTTCTTTTCGGTTGTCGACAATTAGTTGCTTTTGGACTTGAATCTCAGACAGCGCATCTACCAGCTTATTGAAGGGGCCTAGATTTTCGGTGAGCCGCCGGAGCCGCTCCTGGATATCCTTGATCAGCTCTTTGGGGTATTTGTCATATTTCATCAAGCAATCTTCATCCGGGCTGCTCGCCCCCGGATCCGGCTCAAACGCGACTGTGGCAAGAGCCCGCTTCCCTGAGATAGACATTTGCAGGCGGAGGCCCAGCGTACACGGGCATCTGTCTTTTCTGCCGGCGTCGATGCAGCCGATTTCGGCTGCCAGCACCGGGGAGGCGGGACCGGACTTCGGCATCGCGCTCGCGCTTACCAACTGCGTGAAATTCAGCATGGATGCGAGCTCCTTCTCCAGAAGCCATTCATACTTACGCTGCTGCTGGTTGTTTGCGAATTGTCCGGAGTAGGGTGGCAGCAGCGTTACATCGACGAACACGTCGACTTCAAGCAGCGGCGTTTCGGCAACAGCGGTGCCGCCGGCCAGCCAGAGGAGTCCGAGCAGCAGCCGCCTCATGATGGGCATGGCCCTCTCCCGAGCAAGCGGTCCTGGAACCTCTCGCGACCGATGCGAAACTTTCTCCATGCCTTGCATTCTCCTCTCAGATTGAGAAACCTCAGCTCGACCTCGGAGTGAGGGACGAGCACGAGTGGATCCTTCAACTTTCGAAAATTCAGCCAAAGCGGCCAGTTCTTCCGATGGTTCGAATCCCACTTTTCGACGGCGCTGTCCGGGATGTAGAGATCACCGTCGCCAAGCACGAAGGAAGCCGAATCGCCGCCGGTCTGGACCTCGATCTCCTTATTTCCGGTCTTGACCACCGTCTTTCCGGTGTTGCGAGGGAGCCCCAGATCGAGTCGCACCAGGACCGCGATGTTCGGTTCGAGGTACTCGTCGTGAGTCGTGAAGCGGCGCGGCCACCAGGGATACAGGCGGACGGTCTTGCCGCGGAAGCCGTCGACCTGTAACGTCTGCACCCGAGGCCCGAAGTGGGTCCAGCAAAAAAAGCGCTCGGAGGCACCGGGCGTGAGCCAGCGTTTGTCACCGCTTCCGGCGGTCGAGGATTGGCTGGAGATCAGTCGCATCCCGACGGGATCGTCGAGTGTAGATTCGATCGTTACGGAGGTGGTGAACGATCCGACGAGGAAAAAGGCACCCGCCAACAAACAGAGGCCTGCCTTCGAGAGGAGGAGGTCGAGCCACTCGGCGGCGAATTGGTGAAAGGACTTTTCAACCGACCGGCGCGCGAAATGCAGAACCGCGGGTACGGCTCCGATAAGCGCGTTGATCGTCAGCAAGCTTTCCACACGAACACCGAGATGCAGGCTGCACCAGATGTTGATGGCGGCGACGAGGGCCACCAGGATGGCCACCCGCGCTCCGCGAGCGTGGTCCCCCTCCTTCACCCCGTGGAGAGTAAAGGCCGCGGATTCGGCCAGAACCTCGTGAGGCTCTCCGGGCTCAAGCTCCAACCATTGGCCGCGCCGAAGCTCCGAGCCCAGAACGATGATCGAGCCGGAGAGGACGGCGTCGACGGTCGGTTGTGAATGGCTGTGCTCAGGAATCCAGACCTTCGCCGGGTAGGAGCAGTGGCGGACCTTGTAGCCCTGACGCTCAAGGTGCGTCTTCAGCGCGCGTTCGGACAGCGGACCCTGCGCCGCTTCATTCCAGCGTTGCACGCGCTCCGGGGAACCGCTCATTGGCCTGCTTCAGCCGGCGTCGAGTCGACGACCCGGGTCGACGCGTGCGCGACCTCTGTGCGGAGTTGACAGGTTCCCAGGTGAATCCGGCGCTCGGGGAGGCGTCGTAGCTGCGGTCGCGAATGGGCACGGATCATGAGGCGGGAGAGCTTATCAGCTTCAGGGTCCGCGTAGCAAACCGGAGAGCGTCGGAGAGCGTCGCGCTGGCCAGCCCTGACGTCTCATTTTCGTCCAGGGGCCACCTGGTCAATGCGCGGCGAGATAGTCGAAGAGCACTCTCGCCATGGCCTTCGCACCGGCCCCGATCGCCGCGCCTGCTTGGCCTTGCCACCCAGACTCTCTTTTTGTCGAGCAGGTCCAACAACACTCCCACAGCCCAGGATCAGCGGCGCGACGGCGAGGCCGCGACGCATCCTGGGTCCCGGGTAGGCGGACGGGTGGACGGCAACGCCGTCCACCCAGGGTGCTGGGCGTCACTCGCTGCGCAGAGCCTCGACCGAATCGACCCGCGACGCCCGCCGGGCCGGTACCAGATAGGCCAGGAGCGAGACCGCGAGGAGAAACAACGGAATCGCCGAGAACATCACCGGATCCTCCGGGCGCACCTGGAAGAGAAAGGACTCCAGGGCCTTGCCGAGCCCCCACCCCAATGCCAGGCCGACGCCGAGGCCGATCGCCGTCTTCGTCAAGCCCTGCTTCAGGATCAGCCGGACGACGTCCTGCGGACAGGCGCCCAACGCCATGCGCACACCCATCTCCGGGATGCGCTGCATGACGCTGACGAAGGTCACCCCGTAGAGGCCGACACGCACCGATCCGACGGCGTTCACCAAGACGCTGCGCCGTACGGTGCAGGCGGTCGACGCCGACCTGCCGCTTTTTTCGTGCGGTCGATGGACCAGGGCGGCCGGCCAGGAGATCGAATGGCGGCTAGTAGCTGTCGTAGCAGACCGGATTCAGCAGAACGGTCACTCTTCGCGGTGCAGGGGGCTCGAAGCCACCGAGGCCGAAAGCACTGAGGGTGGTGTCGGCGAAACCGGTGATGTCCGCTCGGAGCGTGTAGGAGCCAGGAGACAGGTCTTGGAAGAGAGCTCTCCCGGACCGATCGCTGGCTATGACTCTGCACTCTTCTGGATTCTGGGTACTTTGGCCACCGGCTTCGCGGCAGAGCGTCAAGGTAGCCCCGCCGACTGGTCCAGAAGGGCCCCCCAGTGAGGTGCCAGCCGAATCGCAAGTCGGGGCACGGCCATCAGGGGCGCCTCTTCAGTCATCTCAGGACGCTCAACGAAGGCAACGACGTTACCGGCACTACAGACGGTTGATACGGCGTCGGCGACCCCTGCATGGCCATGGACACTAGTTGAGGCCCCCTTCCCGCATACCCACGCGGCATGCTCTGGAGGCAAGGCCACGGAAGAAGACCTCCACACGCCCCC
>CBDUYN010000312.1:0-6249 GCA_965371445.1 uncultured bacterium
GATCATGCACAAGTGTAGTTGTCGTCAATGCACAAAAGTAGTTGACGCTGGGCAGGAGGGGTTTTACAGGTCGGTGGATTCGTCGTCCGGCTCTTCCGCCGGCTCGTCGTCGTCGTCGCTCACCGGCACGACGGCCGTGCCGCTGACCGGAGGACGGACCCGGTCGGCGAGCTTGTCGAAGCCCGCCATCCGGAAGAGCGACTCGATCATCCGGGAGACGTCGATGCAGGTCCGGTCGAACGTCTCCAACATCGCGTCACGGTCCACCTTGGCGTGCTCCGTGTCGCGCTCTTTCGACTCGACCTCGGCGAGCATTAGCTGCAAACGCTTGTAAGCCCGCGTCAGCCGCGCGACGTGACGGGACAAGTCGAGCGGCGTCGCCCCGAAGCGAGGCTCCAGGATCTCGGAATCCGCCGTACCCAGCCGGACCACCAGGTGGGCCACCTGCTCGGCGAGCATCTCCGCGGCCCGGGGCGTCTGACGGGCAAAACCGAGCTGACGGCTGACATCTTCGCCGTAGACGTCGTCGACGATGTCACGGATGCCGATCACCTCATGGCGCAGAGCCGCGGCCGCGTCGTCGCGGACGTTGCGGGCGATCTCCGTCTCGGCCGCCTCGTCACGATGCCGGCGGTCGACCTCGACCATCTGATCGCGAGTCTCCTGAAGACGCCCCTGAAGGTCCGCGAAAACCGTCCCGTAGGACCACGGCGGATCGGTCGCCAGCATCGTCACCGGATGTTTGTCCAGCTCCGCGCTGACTCTCGAGCTGTGCTTGTCGATCGCCGAGAGCACCTTCTTCGCCAAGCGCATGCGGGCGTAGACCCGCCGCGACGGCAGATTGACTTTCTTCGCTGCCATACGTATCACCTCCTTTCTTGTGGGATGGCGGCTCGTCCGGAGCGGCCCCCTGTCGGGCCGTACCGGCGAGCTGCGCGCACACCTTAGAAGAGCGCCCGCGAGGAGGGGGGTGACTTTTGTACCGGGCTTTTTCTCCACCGGTGACAAAAGTTACGGTCTCCTTTCCACCCCCCTTCCGAGGGAGCCGGGATTTTCCCCCGGCGGAGCCCGTAATCCGCCGCCGGCCCCGTCCTTCCTCGGCGGTTTCCCCCTCGCTCCACGCCCGAAGACCCCCGGGGGTGGAAAGGAGGCCGTAACAAATGTCACCGGTGGAAAAAAAGCCCGGTAGTTAAGTCACCCCTTTTTCCATCCCCGGCCGCCACGATGCCCCCGAGCTCACGGCCGGCGCCACGACGCGCCCGCGAGCGGGAGGAGGGTGGCCGTGACGCCGTTACCGGGCCTGCCGCGCCTGCCGCGGAGGCAGCGAGAGGACCGCGTGCCGAGCGCCTCCGGATCCGGGCGCGAAGATCAGGCGCAAGGATCTGCGCACGGGCCGCGACCCGGATGGGCGCCCCGCTCGGCTGGAGAAGATCCTCGCCCACGTCCAGGACCATTTCCTCGACCACTCCCTGAGCGTCCGCTCAGCCTGCCGGGAGGTCGGCGTCACGGACCACGAGATCGGAGGCGCGCTCCGAGCCTACACGAAGTACACGCTGGGCCAGCTCATCGACAAGCTCCTGCCGAAGTGGGTGGCACCGCACCGCCGACAGCCGGCCACGATCCGCACCGGTAGCGCCCTTCCCCCCGAAGTCGCCGATGTGCTAGGCTAGCGGCACTCAAGAAATCCGGGAGGGTGCCGATGAGCCGAAGAGACCAGCGCGTCGAGAGGAAGCTTCGAGACCAGGCGTCCGTGGCCACGCAGGAGAGAATCCACCAGGACCGCGAGAAGGTGTCCAGGACTCGGCGACGACGCCACGGCAGGCCGTCCCACCCAGCAGCAGGGACGGACTCTCCGCCGCCGGCCGGACCACAGGGGCGGATGCCCGCTCGTCGACCTCCTCCCCCTTGGCCTACAAGGGGATACCGTGCTGCTGGGGCAAGACGGCGAGGCCTGTAAGATGCCGCGAAGAGTCATTGTCCAGGCACGGGATCGCGCCGCCGGGCCTGTCAAGGACCGGCTGCGGCGGGACCGGGAGAACGCCCCGCAGAGCCTGGAGGGCGTCCTGGCCTACCTGGAAGAGCACCTCTTCGACGCGAGCCTCTCCGTCAAGACCGCGCTACGGGCCACCGGCGGCAACTGGGGCGTAGCCACCTTGGCCGGCGCGCACTTCGACGTGCCGTTGAAGGACTACTTCCGGACGGCGCAAGTCGAGACGGCCCGCCGCCTGCCTCCGGTGCTCCGGCGCGATTACGGCCTCGAAGCTCCGACCGGGGAGGTCGCGGCCGCGGTCGGGCTGCCCGTACTCCGCACCTTCTGCGAATGGCATGTCAAAGTGACCGGGACTCCTCCGGAGATCCTCCTCTGGCCGAGGCTCTTAAAGCCCAGCCTGGATTACTACACCTGGAACCGATTTGCGCGGGGGAATCGCCGCCCTGGCGACTGCGGCGCTCTTCTCACCTTGCTGGCCTGGATCGAGAGCCCGCCTTCTGAATTCCGGCTTCTGGGAGACCTGGACCCACTGGAACGAGCGCGGGCTGAGACGGTCGACCGCATTCAGCGGGACAAGGACCTTCTGCCCGACCATCTCAAACCGCTTCTGGGCTACATCGCCGAGCACCTCTTCGATGGTCTGAACGCGACCGAGGCGGCTCGTCAGTCCCCGGTCCGCGACAAGGAAAACGCCGGTGAGCAACTCAGGTTCCACCTGGGTGAGACCGTCAAGAGCTACATCACGAAACGATGGGTCGAAACGGTCGCGTATGCCGTCGGAGAGTCCGACTCGCCCATCGGGAAGATCGCGAAGAGCCTGGGGCAACACTCCCAGCGGACGGTCTACCGGTGGTTCAAGCGACATACGGGAGAGAACCCCGGCGACCTCCGGCGCTCCGGACCGGTGCCCAAAGAGCTGGTGGACCAAACCACCTGGCGGCTGGCCGGGAATGGCGTGCCCTGGGCCGTGCAGGCCGTGACGGACTGCCTGAGCGCCATGGAAGGCTCCGAGGGATCCGGCGTCGAGCTGACCATAGCTCCGGAGGCTGACGTGTTTGGCCTCGAGGACGAGGGTATCCTGCCTCGGCTGGAATCCGAGGTTCGGGCTCACCCGGTTCTCGCCGCCAGCGTCGCGATCGACCGGATGTGGCGAGACCCTCGCCTCATCTACGGCTGCGTGCGTGCCGCTCTGGACACCTCTTGTCGGTCTCGTCTGCTCGGCAGCCTCAGGGATCTTGACGTCGGCTCTTCGGACCTGGCGCAGCTTGCCTACTCGGCGGCGCAGGCTCGGCTGCGAAAGACGAGGAAGCACGGAGCCGATCCGGAAAGATCGCTGACCGGGGACGTCGAGCAGGAAGAGGAGCGCGTCGCCTTGACGGAGCTCGTGCTCGGTCTCGCGCTGCTCAGGGATCTGCCGAGCGACCAGGCCGCGCCAGACGGCCTGACATTCCTCCGAGCCGGCTCGGATAGGCTCGCGAAGAGCGCCGACGACGAGATCCGACAATTTATGGCCGAGTCGAAGATCGCCATAGACATGGTCAGGGAATGTCTGTACAGATCCGTCGAGATGGAGTTCGCTGCGCGAACGCAGGCCGTGGAGCTAGCCGGCGAGGCATTCGAGAAGGGCCTGCTGCCTGAGGGGTCTCATCCTGACGAATACCGCTGGGCCGTCGCTTCGAAAGCCAACCTGGCCAGGATCGCCACCCACTACACCGAAGCCAAGGAGCTTCTCGACACCATCGCCCTGACTCGACCGTTCGACGACATGGCGATTGCCGGTACGGTTCGCTGGATCGCCGGCGTCATTCAGGGAGAAACCGGCGACTGGCAAGGGGCACTGCGCTCGCTGGATGAAGCTCTTCTTCTGATCGAGGCGACTGAAGATCACATAAATGCGACGAAGGTGAGGGTTTCAAAAGCGGTGGTGTCGGTTTACTGTGGAGACGAGGCAGCGTATGATCAATTTCAAATCTGCCTGGGAAAATCGGGAGACAGCCCGGCGCTCCAGTTCTCAGTTATGGCTAACCTTGTCATTACAAAATCCTACCTCTCCTTGTCTGCCAAATTGCCCTTTGACTTTGAGGAGTTCGTTACCGTCGCCAGCCGCTCTGCTGAGATGAAGGCGTGGATCCCTTTTTGTACGGCCCTCATGGAAACGCGACCACGCATCGCTTGCGATCTTTTTCTCCGTGCGAGTACGGAGTTTGAGGTAACCACGCAGGTGATGCCGGCCACTACCGCCCTTTTGCTTGCGACGATGGAAGCCGCCAAAGATGATCAGCCGGCCCACGCGTACCAACTTGGAGTCAAGGCGGCAATGGCGCTCAAGACCAGTCAGGTCTTCGGGGGCCGGTTGGCGTTGGCTGCCGAGACGTTTCTGGCAAACTTGGGCTCTGAGGCGCACTTTTCCGACAGGGCCCGCGCTTTCCTGCGGAAGGTACAGATGCCCTACCGTAGCTCTGCTCAGAGGTAGGGCATCTTGCCGATAGCAGCTAGCCGAGAGGGTCGACCAGAAGTACGCTAGCGGCTTTGACCGAGGTCTTGACCACCATGGTGAGGTCTCCTTCCTGGATCTGGTAGGTAGGTTTGGTGTTTTTTCTGCCAGCTTGACTTCTGGCAGGGCGGCCTTTTCCGTGGCAGACGCCTAACCCCAGGGGCCAGTCGCGACCCGCGAAGAGCGAGCTCAACGTCTTGCTGAGGCCAGCCCAGCCTCCGCGTAGGTGGGCTCGTGCCTCGGCGCCTGAGTATCCATCCGGGGATTCTGGCACACATGCGAGTCATCGCCCGCCGTTTTTGGCACTCAGCGGCGGATCCGAGCGGTAATGCGGCGAAACGGCGAGGCATCGTCCGCCTGGCTCGCGTCTTGCGTGATGGGATCTGGGCGGTCAGCATGATCGGAGGACGCCGTTCGTCCGTTCCGGAGAGGAGCACCCTATGTCCGTCGAGGCTGACCCTCAGCGACACTTTCCCTTGGCGGGCGGGCCAGTTTGCCCCCGTGTGTAACGCGAACGTGGAGCTACCGGACGACTACGTTCGTAGGCGGCCAGTCGCGACCCCGCGACGAGCTAGCTCAACGTCTTGCTGAGGCCAGCCCCGGACAGCCCCGCGTTTAGGTGGGCTCGTGCCTCGGCGCCTGAGTATCCATCCGGGAATTCTGGCACACCTGTGAGTCATCGCCCGCTGTTTTTGGCACTCAGCGGCGGATCCTGGCGGTAATCCGGCGAACTGGCGAGCCATCGACCGCCTGGCTCGCGGCTTGCGCGATGGGATCCGGGCGGTCAGCATGATGCGGCGCCATGCTTTTTTGTCCTAGAATTCTCGGAGGATCCAAAGATGCGAAACCAAAATCGTCTCTCAGCTTTGCTCGCCCTCGCCCTTCTTTCGTTGCCCGCCGCCGGCTCGGCCCAGGAGGCGGTCCGGCTCGCCGTGGACGTCGACCCTGGCTCCCCCAGGCCAGAGCCTCTCGATCCGCGCGAGCTGGTGGTCTTTCGGGGAGCGGTCTATTTCGTCGGCGAGAGCCCCTTGACCGGGCGCGAGCTTTTTCGTACCGACACCACCGTGGAAGGGACGTATGTCGTCGCCGACATCTGTCCCGGGCGCTGCTCCTCAGATCCCGGCACGCTCATCGTGGCGGGCGATCACCTCTTCTTCCGGGCGTGTGACCCCGCGCGGGGCTGCCAGCTCTGGTCGAGCGACGGTACCGCGGCGGGCACCCTGGCGCTTTCCGATAACTGAAAGTGCGAGCGGTGCGGACCTGGGGATGAGCGGTGGGACCGTGGAGAGCACGGGCCGCCTCGAGCTACTTTTCAGCCCACCGTCGTCCGACCCGGCGCGGCTCGCCGATCACGGTGGAAAGCTTCTCTTCTCGTCTCGGCCGCTTCAGCGAGCGGGTCTGACCGACGGTACACCCGGTGGCACGTTTCTTTTTGGCGATCGGGAGCTCATAGGAGTCTCCGCCGTCGGCCGCGCCTTCTTCTTCGACACCCGGGCTTTCTCGGGCGGCCTTTGGGTCCTGGAGGAGGCCGGCGAGCTGACCGAGCTTCTGGGCGCCGGTGTCTACGCCCAGAGCGCCTTCGAGCACGACGGCCGGTTCTTCTTCCTCGCGCAAGACAGCGAGCTGGACTTTCAACTGTGGACGAGCGACGGCACAGCGACGGGTACCGAGGTGGTTCGGGACGACCTGGCGCATTTCAGCTTCGCGTGCCCCGACCGCTGCAGTGAGCCCCCTTTGAAGATGGTCGAGCTCGGTGGGCTTTTCT
>CBDUYN010000313.1:0-6148 GCA_965371445.1 uncultured bacterium
ACGATGAGAGAATCTCATGATGAAGATTCATGAGATCCAATATACAAGGGCGGCACTCCGGGAGGGCGGGGACTACGCGCCCCGGAGGAGAGATGCCGCCCCCAGGCCCCCGTCGACTGCCCCTGGAGGCCGGGCATCGATCCGATCCTCGTCGAGTTGACGGCCACTGCCTGCCCAGAGTATCTCCTGCCGAGCTCGGGCGCAAGGCGATTGGCGTCGTTGGCGTCCTCTTCGCCGGGAACGCCGGAGAGACGCCGGACCGGCGGACTGCAGCGTATTTCACAGCCTGGCCTTTTATCGGGGGCAAGCTGGCGCCACCGCCGCCGCGGCCACCGACTCGCGAGTTGGTGATCGAGCAGGTGGGCGAGAAGTTGGAGATCGTCCGGCGCGGCGAGATCCCGACGGTTCACGTCCCCCGCCGCGCGGACCCAGGGCTCCCCGACGAGACGGCGGTTCCCACCCACCCCGGCCCGATGGAGGAGAAGCAGTGCGCACACCGGGATCGGGCGCGCGACCCTCCGTGAGGAAGGACTGACCTCCACCGCTGTGTCGTCGGTGGGCTGAGCGGCTCTCCGGTCTCAGCCAGGAAGAGCTGCGCCTCGAGCCTTGCTGCCTCCTCATTTTTGACTTGCAACGAGCTGCGGTCGGCCGTCTGAGGTGACTCAAGGCGAAATTCGACAGAGATGAGCGGCTTGAGCGGGCGTCAGCGCTCGTGACGCCCGATTCCGCAGCCGGCGAAACGCCCTTTCCGCAGGCGTGATCTCGCGTAAGTCATTGAAAACAGGAGGTTTGTGAAGTGCATGGCACCTCAAGGGGAGGTTTGTGAAGTGCTTGGTACCTCAAGGGCAGCACCTCAAAGGCAGGCGGCCGTCCAAGGGCAAGCACCGGGGCACGATCCATCGCATCAGCTAGCCGAAAGCGCCAGCCAGCAACTTGACGATCTCCGCCACTGTCGACGGCAGGACGAGGGCAAGGAACGGCAACAGGTACGCCGACAGAAAGCGGCGCAGCGTCCCCATATCGAACGGCCACACCGGCGTCTTGGCGATCAGCTCTCGCAGACCTTGCAGACGTTTCAGCTCTTCGTCGTGCTCCTTGGTAAAGGAGCTCTCGTCCTCACCGAGGTTGCTCAGGATGCTCTCATACTTCTTGGTGATGGCGTCCGCCACCTTGCGCAGCTGATCCTGCTTGGCATCTAACATGGCGCGGCGAAAGGGCATCAGCGGACCCATGAAGACGACCGGCCCGCCAATGACATAGGCCACCGAGCATGCCGCCACCAGGTACTCCATGGCCGAAAAATCACCATACGCCGCAGCCACGGCGATCCCCAGCACCAGGTTAAGACCGACCACGGCCAGGACAAACTGGTTCCGCAGACCGATGCGACCGATGGCGCTCAGCCCCGCCGCGTTATCAGGGTCCAGGGCGCGAAGCTTGATGGTCGACACCGCGACCACGGCCTTCAGGAAGGCCGTGGTCAGCACAGCCCGCCCGATATAGACGGTGATGACGAAGGCAAATATCGGGATCTGCCAGAACAGGAAGATCTTCCCCGGAACGTTCAGCTGCCCTGATGTGACCTGCCAGCCGGCGAATCCCGGAGCGGACATCGTCAGCCAGTTGCCGCAAGCGGCCACCGCGGCGGCGACCACGGCGAGGAGCTGAATCCTCAGGTTCCATCGCGCGTAGATGCCGACCCAATCCTTGAGGACATCGCGCAACCGGTGGTCGGTGGCGAACAGGATCTTGGCCGTGAACAGACGTTTCAGCCGCGACGGCACGAGCTGGCGCTCGGTGCGCAGCAGCGTGACGATCAACGGCAAGGAGACGCCATACATGAACAGGGTGTTCCAATCTCTGAAATAAGGCACCTTCAAGGTCGTTGAGATGCGCAGCGTCTCCGGGAGCAACCAGACGGCGACGACGGTGGGCAGGATCAGGGTGGTGAGCAGGGTGACGGCGAAGGGGCCGACACGCCGCCAGAGTTTCACCTCGGCGGTGGGCAGCTCCGGAAAGATGCGGTGAATCAGGGACGCCTTACAGGAGTCGAACCGACCGACCTGGTCGACCACCGGATCGTTGGCAATCTTAATTTCTTCGACTTGGGGAGTCTCAGCCTGGCCGTCGGCAGGCCGGGAATGGTCCCGCGGTGCATCGCTCACCGGCTGCTCCTCGATGGTTGTTGCTCGGGCATCCAGCACCCTGGCATCCAGCACCCTGACGGCTCAGGGCGGTGTTGGCCACACCCCAGGGGGCGGCGGGCGGCCACCTCTTCGGGCGGGAGACCAGGACCGCACGGTCGGGACAGGGGCACGGTGACGAACGCCGGCAGCGGCTGCGCCGTCTACGAGGTCGGCGTCGACCCTTTTAAGGGGGCGCCCCTTCGCCTCGCCGTGATCCCGCAGCGCCCGCATCAAGTCCAAGGCACCCGCCGCGCCGGCGGCCAGCGCCGCCGTGCGCGACTGACGTGAGCGTGCGGACGAGACGCGGATGGCGGCGGCGGGGCTGCGAGGAGATCACGTCATCGGCGAGATCTTTTGACCGATGACGCGAGTAGGGCCAGAGCCTGGCATTGCGAAAGTCAGTCGTCTGTTCCGAAAAGTGTCCGGCACCTTAAAGGGCAGCGTCTGCCCTACGCCAGGATCCGCAGCGCCGACGCGACGAGACGCACCGGGTCGACAGCTCCCAGGACTGCGGGAAGTGTCCGAGGGTGAAGCCGTGTCGTCCGAGCGCCGCTTCGAGCGCCGGACCCGGGGTGCCGGCGCCGAGCGTCGCCAGGCCCGATTCGGCGTCGAGCTCGTCGAGGCCCGAGAAGGCGGCGAGATCGATGACGACGAGGGGCGCGTCGCCGGCCGTGGCGTTGACGCCGCCGGTCACCGACGTGCCGCCGCCGCGCGGCACCAGGCGCAGGCCTTCTTTCGACGCGGTGTCGAGGAGGCGGACGAGCTCGTCCTCGTCCGCCGGCCGGGCGACGCCGTCGCCCAGGTGGCGCACGGTCCCGGAGCGCAGCCGGACGATGTCGGGGAAGCCACATCCCCGGGCGTTGGCCAGCCGCTCCAGGGGCTCGCGTCCGACGGCGCAGCCGAGCTCGGGAAGCGCCGCGGGCGGCGGCGCCGCGAAGCCGGCGGCGTCGAACGACGGGATGGCCTCGCCGTCCCCGAGGCGTTCGCCGAGCCAGGCGAGCAGCGCCGCGGGCGGTGGGAACGACTCGCCGAGAAAGCCCCAGCCGTCGATGCGGCGGCGGGCGGGCGCTGCCGCGGAGCGGCCGGCGGTCTCGGGGTGGGCGGTCATGCCGCCTAGTCTATCCGGTGAGCTACGGCTCCGACGGCTGCGTCTTGGCGACGTGCGCCAGATCCTGGACGGACGCGACGATCTCACGGCGCGGCTCGCCCAGGTCGAGGAGGCTCTGGCCGGCGCATGAGCACACTCCGGGACGAATCCGTTGAGATGAAGCCGCCGCTCGATCCGCGGATCGAGGTCGACGCCGACGATCGCGATGGAGGTTCAGCCCTCGAGGGGCAGCCGGAACGCGGCTCTCCCTCTGGAGGAGGTCCCCTCTGGAGGAGGTCCACCTCGGCGAGTTTGACCTCCGCGGGCCGACTGCCGAAGAGGGTGGTACCGGTGGCGGTACGGGTAGCCGAAGAGGGTGGTACCGGCGGCGCCGGCGGCGCCTGGCTCGGGGTGCGCGGTACCGGCGGAGCGGCCGAAGAGGGTGGTACCGGCGGGGCGCCGAAGAGGGTGGTACCGGCGGGGCGTACCGGCGGGGCGCCGGATCGTGGCGTAGATCTCGTCGTCGAGCTCGAGGGTCAGGGTGTGGCTCATCGGGTTCCTTTCGTCCTCGGTTCTTGGAAGCTATTCGCTGCGGCTCGTCGAGCTCTACGGCCGCCTGGACCGAGGATAGCACAGCCGCCCCCGTACCGGCGACCCACTGCGATAGCCTGGCCAGCCTGATACAGTCCCTCAGTGTCGAACGGGAGGGTCAGAGAATCTCCGGCCGGCAACGAGCTTGTAGCAATGATCGTCTCGGCAAGCCGTCGCACCGACATCCCCGCCTTCTACATGCCGTGGCTCCTGCGTCGGCTGGAAGCGGGCTGGTGCCGGGTGGTCAACCCCTTCAACCGCCGCCAGCAGCGGCTCGTCTCGCTCGTGCCCGAGCAGGTCTCGGCGATCGTCTTCTGGACCCGTCGGGCCGATCGGCTGGCCCGGCCTCTGGGCGAGATCGAGAGCCGCGGGCACCGCCGGACGATGGCGCTGGTCACCCTCGTCGACTATGGACGCGACCTCCACCCCCATCTGCCGGGGCGCGAGGCGGCGGTCGCCGGGTTGCACCGGCTGGCGGAGAGCTACGGCGATCCCCGTAGAGTCTGCTGGCGCTACGATCCGATCCTGCTCGGTCCGCGCGACGGCCCCGACGAGCACCGGCGGCGTTTCGCCCGGCTGGCGCGGCAGCTGGAAGGGGCGACGCGGCGGGTGATCGTCTCCTTCGTCGACCGCTACCGCAAGACCACCCGGCGGCTGGCACGGCTCGGGCCGGAGGGCTATCCCCTGGCGCCGGCGGGCGTGGAGGAGGGGGAAGAAGCCCGCGCGCTGTTGCGCGATCTGGCGGCGACGGCGGCGGCGCACGGTATTCTGTGTGCTCAACCGGGATTTCCACCGTGACCGGCGTCGAGACGCCGATCTTCGCGGACGGGTTCGAATCGGGCAACACCAGCGCATCGACAGTCGGCGGGAGCCCATAGTTGGTTGAGCGTTTCTCCCGGGGGCGGGCTGCCGCCACCGCCGCCACGGCCACCGACTCGCGAGTTGGTCATCGAGCAGGTGGGCGAGAAGTTGGAGATCGTCTGGCTGAGCGCCTCTCCGGTCTCGGCCAGGGGGAGCTGCGCCTCGAACCTTGTGACCTTCTCATATTTGACATAAAATGACCTGCGGTCGGTCGTCTGAGGTGCTCTCAAGGCGAAATTCGCAAGAGATGAGCGGCTTGACCGAGCGTCACCGCCCGTGACGCCCGATGCCGCAGCCAGCCAGGCGCCTCTCCACGGACATGATTTCGCGTAAGTCGTTGAAAACAGGGAATTTGTGATTCGCCTGGCACCTCAGGAGGCACCTCAGGAGCACCCTACCCCGGAGGACCGAAGAAAAACTCGTTGGCCGGAGAGTCGGCGGCAAAGCGAATTCGATCCAGAATCCCGGTATAGCCGAGAAAGCTCGACCACCTCCACTCCGGAGAAACGAAGACGGTGGCATCGATGTCGAGGGAATCGCCCGCCTCAGCGATCAACGTGATTCGGTGGCGATAGAGCTTTCCGCGGATGAGGCCGTAGGCAGTGCGCAGGTCGACTTCGTCAAGGCATTCCCCGAAATGCCCCTGGATCGAAGCGGCCACGTCCTTGCTCAGAATGCAGTAATGCCCTCCGGTGTCGAGCAAAGCCATGAGGGGATAGCCCGCTCCTTCAGGCAAGAACTGAACGTAGATCCTGGCGTGCCCTTCTTGACTCCCTGGATAGGAGTCAAGGAACTTCGCCGCGCCGGTGGCGAACGGCTCTCCGGAGTCGAACAGGAGACGCTCAGTCAACGCGATGGACCAGGGGACGTTTCGGGAAGCTCTTGGTGTCCAGGACCTGGATCAGGTCCGCCAGGGATTCGTCGGCCCCTACCATCTCACTGCCGACCAGGGCGACCCACTTGCCACGGACGGACTCGGGCGGATTCCGGAGCCAGGCGAGCTCTTCCTCCCGGCTCGGCTCATGGCCCGGACGCACGGTCGCCGTGCCGTCGCCCAGGACCCTGGCGGCGTTGCGTATCTCCTCGTGACCGGGAAATCGGGTGACCGCCTCGGCTGCGACCCGGCGTGCCGCCCTGTGCTCTCCTTCCCGCAGAAGTGAACGGATCGTGGCGAGGGCAGTCTCCGGGCGAGCTCCGGGAGGCACGTACGCGGCGCCGCGGGTCGAGCTCGGGCGGACCGTCGACGAAGCGCCGCTCATCTCAGGCGCTTGTGCGAGCATCCGGTTCGGGGTGTTGCGGCTCATCGTCGATCTCCGGGTAGTCAGACTCCGGTTCCAGTCTACCACGGAGAGATCGAGTCCTGCGCGGACATGGTGGGGACCGCGCGGATGATCGAGGCCGCGGAGCGCGGGTATCGCCTCGA
>CBDUYN010000314.1:0-6072 GCA_965371445.1 uncultured bacterium
CGGGCCGGATTTCAGGGAGGTCTCCGGCTGCAAATCCGAGCGCGGGCCGGATTTCAGGGAGGTCTCCGGCTGCAAATCCGAGCGCGGGCCGGATTTCAGGGAGGTCTCCGCCGTCAAATCCGAGCTCGGGCCGGATTCCAGGGAGGTCTCCGCCGTCAAATCCAAGCTCGGGCCGGATTCCAGAGAGGTCCCCGCCGGCAAGTCCAAGCTCGGGCCGGATTTCAGAGACGCCTCCAGCTCCTTCTTCTTGCCGCCGTGGCGACGACCCTTCTTGCTCGCCTCCTTGCGCAACGACGGCGGCATCCTCTCGACCAGCTCCGGCGCGTCCACCAGGAAGCCCAGCGCCTCGACGAGCTGGAGCGTCCACCTGTGGGCCCGTGCCGTCTCGTCCTGCTCGTCCTTCAGCCGGAACCGTGCGGCAGTCACCTCGGCATCCGCCTTCACCACCGCCTGCGAGGTCCGGGCGACCTCGCCCATGCTCGCCACCAGCGACTTCTCGATCTCGGCCTTGGGATAGTCGAGCCGGCCCGGAAGGGCCACCGGCCGGAAGTACGAATCCCGGAGGTTGATCAGGAAGGCCTCGGCCTGGTAGAAGGCCTTGTGCCAGCGCTGAGAAACGCGGCCCCGGAAGGTGGTCAAGGCCACCGACTCCCGGGTGCAGCTGCCGAGCAGATCGCGGCCGTTGATCAGCACCCCGCGCATCTTCTCGGCCGCCTGGTCGCGCAGGCGACGGGCCACGTTCAAGGCGGTGAGCGCCCGGCTCAGCCGGCCGTCTCTTGCCCGCAAGCGCTCGCGCAGCTGGCGCAGCCGGCGCTCGACGAGCTTCAGCAGGAACGCCACGTCCGGCAGGGTCTCGCCCGGCTCCAGGGCTTCGCGGAGCCAGGCCGTCGTCCTCTCGGCGATCTCCGGTCCTATCTGAGCGAGGAACGTGACGAGCGTCAAGAGGCCCTTCATTCGGTACATAGATGTGTGTGTCATAAAGCAAGTCTCCTATTCGTTGACCTCCCCCAAGGCTCTTCAGCATGTCGACTATAGCATGTAGCCGGCACCCAGGTCGACGTCGGGTGGAAAAAGCCGTCCTCCTCGCCGCTGGCCTCGGTACGCGGATGCGCTGCGGTGCCGCGCAGCTGCCGGCCGAGCTCGCCTCGGTGGCGGCCACCGGCGTCAAGGCCCTGATGCCGGTAGCTGCTGTCGGATCGGCGCCGAGGCCGTTCCTCGACTACTCGCTCCACGCCCTCGCCGAAGTGGGCCTGCGCCACCTCTGTCTCGTCGTAGGGCCGGGTCACGACGCCCTGCGCTCCTACTACTCGGAGCTCGCGACGACGCGTCTCGAGATCGTCTTCGCGGTCCAGGCCGAACCGCGGGGCACGGCCGACGCCGTCCTGGCGGCGGAGGCATTTGCCGGCGACGACCCCTTCCTCGTCCTGAACAGCGACAACTATTACCCGCCGGAGGCGCTCGGCGCCCTCCTGGAGCTTGACGGGCCCGGTCTCGTCGGCTTCGACCGGCGCCGTATGCTGGAGAGCGGAGAGACGAACATCGCGGCCGAGCGGATCTCGGCATTTGCCGTGATCGACGCGGGCGACGACGGCGAGCTGCGCCGAATCGTCGAGAAGCCCGACGCGACGACGCTTCAGGCCTTTCCCGAGCCGCTCCTCCTGAGCCTCAATTGCTGGCGTTTCTCGCCACGGATCTTCGCGGCCTGTCGCTCGGTGCCGCTCTCGCCGCGCGGCGAGCTGGAGCTGCCGGCGGCGGTCGAGCTCGCGGCGGCGGCGGGAGAGCGCTTCCAGGTGGTGCCCTCCGCCGCGCCGGTCCTCGACCTGACGAGCCCGGAAGACGTGGCCGCGGTGGCGGCGAGATTGCGCCACGTCGATGTCTCCCTCTAGACTGGGGAGAGACGTGGCGTGGCATGTTGCAGACCTTCGGGAGCGTGAGCGCCTCGCCGAGCGGCTTGGATCCCAAGGAGAACGGACATGGAATCTCAGACCAATCGCAGAGACTTCTTGAAGGCCTCGGCCGCCGGGCTGGGCCTCGCGCTGGGCGCCGGCCGGGCCGCGATCGGCCGGGCCATGACGAGCGATCCACCGCCCGAGGCCTATCGATCGCGGGAAGGCTTCGCCGCGCCTCCGCTCGAGACGGTCCGCATGGCCTTCGTCGGGGTCGGCCTCCAGGGCGGCGCTCATGTCCAGAGCTTCCTACGTATCGAGAATGTCGACATCCGGGCAATCTGCGACATCGACGAGCCCCGGGCTCAGGAGGTCCGTCAGTGGGTGATCGACGCCGGAGGAGAGGCCCCGGATCTCTACACCCGCGGCGAGACCGACTGGAAGCGCCTCTGCGAGCGCGACGACGTCGACCTCGTCTTCAACTCGACGCCCTGGAGGTGGCACGTCCCGGTCTCGATCGAGGCGATGAAGACGGGTAAGCACACCGCGGTCGAGGTGCCGGCGGCCTATACGGTCGACGGTTGCTGGGAGCTTGTCGAGACCGCGGAGAAAACGCTCCGGCACTGCGTGATGATGGAGAACTGCTGCTACGGACGCGCCGAGATGATGCTGCTCAAGATGGTGCGCGCCGGGCTTTTCGGCGAGATCCTCCACGGCGAGGGGGCCTACATCCACGACCTGCGAGCCATCAAGCTCAGCGACGCGAACGAGGGCCTGTGGCGCTGGGTGCACTCGACCGAGCGCAACGGCAACCTCTACCCGACGCACGGCCTCGGTCCCATCGCCCAGTCGATGGACATCCACCGCGGCGACGCGTTTGAATACCTCGTGTCGATGAGCTCCCCGGCCCGGGGGCTCAACCTCTACGCCGCCGAGCACCTTCCCGACTCCGACCCGCGCAAGGCTCGCGACTACATCCTGGGCGACATGAGCTCAACGCTCGTCAAGACGAAGCTCGGGCGCACGATCGTCGTCCAGCACGACACGACCACACCACGTCCCTACAGCCGCATCAACCTCCTCCAGGGGACGAAGGGGGCCTTCCGCGGCTACCCCGACCGCATCTACGTCGAGGGAATGACGGAGGGCCACGGCTGGGAGGACGCCGAGGCCTGGCGCGCGGAGTGGGAGCACCCGCTATGGTCGGAGCAGGGCGAGGCGGCCCAGGGGGCGCGTCACGGCGGCATGGACTTCCTCGAAGACTACCGCTTGATCAAATGCCTCGTCGCAGGGACGCCGACCGACATGGACGTCTACGACGGGGCGGCCTGGAGCGTCGTCACACCGCTGAGCGAGGTCTCCGTCGCCCAGCGCAGCAGGAGCGTCGACTTCCCCGACTTCACGCGCGGGCTCTGGAAGGTCAAAAAGCCCCTCGGTATCGTCACCTGAGCCCAAGCAGCGACCCGCGTCGGCCGCCGAAAGCCTCGCCCGTTAACCCGGGACGAGCTTTTCACGGTCCTGCCAGCCGCGGTTCAACCCCCGGATGTAGTGGTAGCGCAACACCTCCTCCCAGAGCTCAGGCATCCGGACACTCCAGCCTTCCAAAGCCCGTGCCAGGGCTTCGCGCAGGCGTTGCCGGCGCGCGGACGGCAGGGGCGGTGGGCCTTCGGGACCGAGGCCCAGGAAGCCCCCGAGCTCCCGGTGCAGGAGGTAGAAGACCACCGCCGAATAGCCGGCCTTTTCCTGGCGCTCGGTAAAGCGGCGGATCGAGGTCGGATGATCGTGCTCGACCCGCGCCTCGGGTTCGTAGACGAGGCGCAGGCCGCCTTTCTTGAGCCGGTAGGCGAGCTCGATGTCCTCCCAGGCGGCGTAGGGGAAGCGCAGGTCAAAAGGCGCCGCGATCAACAGCTCCCGGGGCAGCGAGAGGTTCGAGGTGTAGAGGAAGTTGAAGGAGACGTCTTCCGGGTCCTCGATCAGCCCATAGCCGAACTGGAGGCCGTACTCGTTGATGTAGCGCAGGAAGGGGTTGAGCCGCATCCGCCGGTGCCAGGCCGTGTAGCCGATGACGGCCAGAGCTGGCGTGTCGCGCCGCTTTTGTGCGGCCTCGTCGTGGGCCTTGAGCCACCCCGGCGACGGCACGGTGTCGTCGCCCAGAAAGGCGATGCGCTCGCCCGTGGCCTCCGCGACGCCGCGGTTGCGCGCCGCTGCCGGCCCCCGGTTCGCCTGGGTGAGGACCCGAAACGCCACGCGGAGCTCCTTTTGCGCCAGGAGCTCGGCGGTGCCGTCGGTGGAGCCGTCGTCGACCACGACGACCTCGAAGGGCGGGGCGTCCTCCTGGGCCTCGAGGGCCTCCAGGACCTCGGGTAGGACGTCGAGGCGGTCGTAGGTGGGGATGACGACGGAAAATCTGGGATTCAAGTTGGCTCCTCGTCGAATGCGGCGCGCCGCGGCGCGTATAGCATAGTGTGGAAGCGACGATGATTCTCCCCAAATCCGCGATACTCTCGGCTCCGATGAGCGCCGAGAGCGAGTTGGTGACACGTGCCCGGGGCGGCGATCCGGCGGCCCGGGAAGAGCTGGCCCAGGAGCACCGGCGGCCTGCCTACTTTCTCGCCCTGCAGCTCCTGGGCAACCCTGACGACGCCCTCGACGTCGCTCAGGACGCCATGCTGCGGCTCTTTACGAGCCTCAACCGTTTCGACAGCCGCCGGCCGGTGCGTCCCTGGCTCTACCAAATCGTGCGCAATCGCGTGGTCGACCTCTACCGCCGGCGCAAGGTCCGGAACCATGAATCGCTCGACACCTTGTACCAAGACGGGACCCCGCGTTACGACGTGGCCGACGAGAGCGTCGACCTGGAACGCGACGCCCAGCGTGCGGAGCTGCGCTCCCGCATCTGGAAAGCGCTCGGCGCGCTGACCCACGCGCAGCGCGAGATCCTCGTGCTCCGCGACTACCAGGACCTCGCCTATTCCGAGATCGCCGAAACCTTGTCGATCCCGATGGGGACTGTGATGTCGCGGCTCCACAGCGCCCGCAAGGCGCTGCGCCGCATCCTGATCGCCGACCCGGACTTCGTCGTAGGAGCCGGCTGACGCTCCGCGACATCGCAGAGAGAGGAGGTGGTGACCGCCATGGCGTCCTGCACGCGCTCGTTCGACGAGGAGCTGCTCTCCGGCTACCTCGACCGTGCCCTGCCGCAGGTCGAGGCCCGCAAGATCCGCATCCATCTCGAGGACTGCGAGACCTGCCGCGCGCTCTACAACGAGCTCAAGACCGTGCGTGAGGCCGCCCGCGACACCACCTTCAAGGAGCCGGACGACGGGGTCTGGGGCGAGCTTCCAAAGACTCGTTTCGGGCTCTTCAGCCGTTCTCTGGGCTGGACCCTCGTCGTCTTGTGGCTCGTCGTGGTCACGGCCTACGCCCTGTGGCACTTCTTCGCCGAGACCGGCGATCCGCTGGAGATATTCCTCGTCCTCGGGCTTCCCGGGGGCTTTGTGCTGCTCTTCCTCTCGGTCCTCCTCGACCGTCTGAGGGAGCTCAAGACGGATCGCTACCGCGGAGTCAAACGATGATCCTGACCTCGACCGACACGATCGCCGAGAAGCGGATCGTGCGCACCCTGGGTCTGGTGCGCGGCAACTCGATCCGCGGCCGGCATATCGGCCGCGATCTCATCGCCCACCTCAGAAACGCCGTGGGCGGCGAGATCACCGAGTACACGAAGATGATGGCCGAGGCCCGCGAGCAGGCGCTCGACCGGCTGACCGAAGACGCCTACGAGGTGGGGGCCAACGCCGTCGTCGGCCTGCGTTTCGCGACCACCATGACGATGCCGGGGGCGGCGGAGTTCCTGGCCTACGGGACAGCGGTGGTGATCGAGGACCTGGCGAAAGCCGAGTGAGGATGTGCCGTCCGGTTCCCAGGATGGTTCCCAGGATGGTTCCCAGGATGGTTCCCAGGATGCGCCGCGGGCTTATCCTGGGCTTTGGGGTTTGTTTCCCCCCGCTCGACCTCTGGGTGGCAAGCTCCCCCACTCCGGGGCCGGAGATACAAGGCCCCAAGGCAGCCTCTCCACTCCGCCGCGGGGGCCCCCCGGGGGTGAAACCCCGGGGGGGGGCGGGGGCCGGGGGGGTCCGGGCGGGGGCAACGGGGGTTGGGGGGGGGGGGCACCACCCCAGGCACC
>CBDUYN010000315.1:0-6069 GCA_965371445.1 uncultured bacterium
CGGGATGCCACCGTCGAGGCCGGCGCAACTCCCCCGGTCATGTCCTACGCCGCCCCGTAGCGAGAACCTCAGAATATGCATGTGTCGCATCAGCGGCCAGAAAGTTCAAACTGAGCCACGCAGCCGCGCTACAATCCTGCGCGCCATGAGGAAGCTCGCCATCCTCGCCGACATCCACGGCAACGTCCCGGCCCTTGAAGCCGTGCTCGACGACGTCGCCGGCCAGGGCGTCGACGAGGTCCTCGTCGGCGGCGACCTGGTCGGACGGGGCCCCGAGGGCTCGGCGGTCGTCCACCGGATCCGTGAGCTCGGCTTGGCGTCGATCGGCGGCAACCACGAGGACTATCTGCTGGCCTTCAAGCGGGGAGAGATCCCCGACCTATGGCGGACCAGCCGCGAGTGGGCCGCGGCGCGCTGGATGGCCGCCGAGCTCGACGACGAGGCCGCCGCCTTCGTCGAGGCGCTGCCCTTCTCGCTCGGGCGCGAAGGCTTGCGCCTCGTCCACGGGAGGCCGGACACCAACCGCGACGGGATCGGCTCGTGGACCTCCGACGACGAGCTTCTCTCCCTCCAGTCGCAGGTGGAGGAAGACGTCCTCGTCTGTGCCCACACGCACCGTCCGATGGTCCGCGAAACGTCGCGAGGGCTCGCCGTCAACGTCGGGGCGGTGGGGCTGCCGTTCAACCGCGACCGGCGGGCCCAGTACGCGGTCTTCGACCGTGGGGGCCGGTGGGGCTGGGAGGTGGAGCTTCGCCAGGTGTCCTACGACCTGGAGCGGATCTTCGAGGTCTACGAGACTTCGGGCTTCCTCGCGGCCGGAGAGGCCACCTCACGGCTGCTTCGGCTCGAGCTGGAACATGCTGCACCGTTGCTCGTTCCATTCATCGAGTGGGCGCGCCGACGCGGTGTCGAAGCGACGGTCGACGAGCTCAAAGCCTTCTACCTCTTCCATCCGCCGGGGACACCGCTGCGGGATTACTTCAAGCGTCTGCGGGAGCTCTCTTCGGACAACGGAGGCAACCCCTCACCCTGAATCCCGGGGCCGGACGACGAGGCGGCTCGGCAGGGTGATGGTGATCTCCGTCCCGTGCCCCTGGACGCTCCGGACGCCGAGGGTCCCGCCGTGCTCGGTCAGGATGCCGTGGCTGATGGAGAGGCCGAGGCCCGTCCCGCCACCCTTCGGCCGGGCGGTGAAGAAAGGATCGAAGATCCGCCGCCGGACGAGCTCGCTCATGCCGCGGCCGGTGTCGCGGATCGAGATCGAGAGGCGTCCGCCGGCCTCGCGGCTCGTAGTCAGGGTGATCGTGCCCTTGCCGTCGATGGCCTGGACGGCGTTGACGAGCACGCTCATGAAGACCTGCTTGATCTGGCTCTCGTAGCACTCGACCCGCGGGAGCTCGCCGTAGTGCTTGACCACTCGGATCCGGTCCTTGAGCCGGTCGCGTAGGAGGCTCAGGGTGGAGTCGAGCGCCTCGTGGAGGTCGATGCTCGAGATCGTGACCTCTTCCGGGCGGGAGAACGTCCGCAGGCCCTGGACGATTTCGGTGGTCCGTGCTGCCCCTTCGCTGACGAGCTTCAGCGACTCGTCGATCTTGCCGCTCACCTCCTCGAAGCCCTCACGCTTCTCCTCGGTCACGAGATCCGCCAGGGAAGCGACCCGGCGCCTGAGCTCCGGCACCGCGTCGCTCACCGCCCGGACCGGGTGCTTGATCTCGTGGACGACGCCGGCGACGAGCTGTCCCAGCGAGGCGAGCCTCTCCGAACGCAGGAGCTTCTCCTGCGCCGCCAGGGTTTCGCGGTTCTTCCGGGTCAGGTTGCGGCTTTTCTCCTCGAGCTCGCGGGTACGTTCCCTGACCCGTTTCTCGAGCTCGCGGTTCAAGGCGTCGAGCTCGCGGTGCAGGAGTCCGAAGCGCTGGGAGAGGGTCGCCGTCATGGCGAGGATGAAAAACAGGAAGGCCCAGGCCGGCCATGGGGGGACTTCCCTGCCGAGCAGCTGAAGCCCTACGTAAACGAGCACCGTGGCGGCCAGGAGCAAGCCGGCCGCTCCGATCAGCTTCTCTTCGCTCTTACCGCCACGGATCGCCGTGACGCAGACTACCGCCATGATCGGGAAAAACGCCAGAGAGAAGACGGCCCGAGCGCTGTAGGTCGCGAGCAGCCACTCCAGGGGAATTCCCAGGGCCGCGACCGCCAGGACCAGGTGAAGGACCTGGTAGACCCGCAGCGGCCGTCGTATCTGGCGTCGCAGCAGGACCCAGAGGAACTGGATCTGGGCGGTCATCGCGAGGTGCTTTCCGGCCGAGCTCAAGCGTTCGACGAGCGAGCCCTCGGAGGTTAGCTCCCAGACCCAGGGCGAGATCAGGAAATTGACCGCGGCGAAGCTCAAGGTGAGGAGACCAAACCAGAGGTACTCGCTGTCCTCGCGACGATGGTGGAAGAGCGCGAGGTGATAGAGGCCGACGAGGGCGAAGAAAAACGACAGGACCAAGGCCGGCACGCTGGCGTACAGCGAGCGCAGGTGCTCGCGGTCGGCGCGGGCGGCCAGGGTCTCGAAGTCGCCGAACGTGATCGTCTTGCCGGTCGGCCCCGTTTCGAGGGCGCGTTGGCTCAGTCCCTCCAGGCGATCGAAGCGCAAGGCGAGGAGCAGCGTCCCCTCGTCTCGAATCGCCTCGCGGGGGATCCGAAAGACCCGCGACCCGGCGATGGCGATGCCGCCGGGATCTTCGGACGTAGCCGCGAAGCGGCCGCCGGCGTAGAGGTCGTAGCGTCCATAGCGCGCCGCGCCGAGAAGGAGCGCCGGGCCGCTCGGTGTCAGCTCGTTCCTCCAGCCGTCGGCGAGGACGACCTGTCGTCGAAACCAGACCGTCTTGGCGTCTCCGAGACCCAGATCCTCCCAGGTGGCCGGAAGCGTCACCTGCTGCCAGCCAGAGTCGTCGAGATCCGGCGCCGCCCAGGCGAGATCCGTGCCGGCCTGGGCGAGCCACGCTCCGGCAAGGGAGATCGTGCCAGGCGGATCCTCGGCCAGCGTCCGGGGGCTCGCCACGAGCCACAGGACGGCCGCAAGGGTGAAGACGGGCCCCGATCGAAGGGTAGAGAAAAACGTACGCTCCATGAACGAACACCTCTGCCAGCCCGGGACGTCACTCCCCCCGGTACGGCACCCCCTCCGTCATCCATTCCGGAGCCGGCTCGCCCTTCAAGTGATGGTCGAGATACTCCTTCATCTTGATTGAGTAGTCGAGCTTGTTGGCGTACTTTTTGGGATGATGCCCCTCGCCGCGGTACTGGAGAAAGATGACGTCCTTGCCGAGGCGGCGCATGGCGAGGTAGAGCTCGATTCCCTGGTACCACGGCACCGCCCCGTCTTCGTCGCCGAACATGGTGAGCAGAGGAGTTTCGATCCGATCGGCAAAAAACACCGGGGAGTTCTCGATGTAGCGCTCCGGGACCTCCCAGAGGCTGCCGCCGAGGCGGCTCTGCGACCGTTCGTACTGGAACTGGCGGGCAAGGCCCGTCTCCCAGCGGATGCCGCTGTAAGCCGAGGTCATGTTCGACACCGGCGCCCCCGCGATCGCCGCCTTGAAGATGTTCGTCTGCGTGATGACGAAAGCGGTCTGGTAACCCGACCAGGAGTGCCCGTGCAGACCGATGGCGTCGGGATCCGCGATCCCGATGTCGATCAACTTCTGCACCCCGGGGACGAGGCATTTCGTCGCCGAGAAACCCGGACGGCCGATCTCGAAACGGATGTCGGGCAAAAAGACCGCGTAGCCGTTCGAGGCGTAGAGCGGAAAGCTCGGCCGGTGGTTGACGACGGGCTCGTTGAACTGATGGAGGCGTTGCGAGAAGAACCGGTAGAAATAGACGAGCACCGGGTAGCGTTTCCCCGGCTCGTAGTTGCCGGGCTTGATCAGGATCCCCTGGAGGGGGATGCCGTCGGCGCTCGACCACTCGACGAGCTCCGGGGAGCCCCAGGCGAAATCCGTGATCTGCGGGTTGACCGTGCTGAGCTTCCGGGGTTCCTTGACGTCGGGGCCCGAGATCCACAGGTCCGGGAATTCGTTGTAGCTTTCCCGGGTGAAGAGGATCCGCTCCGCGTCCTCGGCCTTGGCGAGAAAGTTGAGGCGGTGGCCGCCGTCGCCGTAGAGCTTTTCGGTGCCACTCCGGCCGAGCTCCGCCGCGTAGAAAGCGTCGTGCTTTTCTTTGTCGTGGTAGCCCCGCAAGAGAAGCCGTGCGCCGGGCTTAAGGACGTCCTCCTCGGGATCGAGGTCGATCAGGCGAAAGACGAGCTCCTCCTCGCGTCCGGCGGTCAGCCGCAGCGGCCCGGAGCCGTCGAGGCGAAACTGCCAGGCGTCGTACTTGTCGTAGATCACGACGGCGCTTTCGTCGGCGACCCATTCCGCTAGCCCATAGCCCGGCGCCGGCTGCGGATAGTCGTGGTCCTCGTTGGCGAAGGGGACGCCGAGCGAGCCGGTCAGGTTCCTCGTCGTCGCGTCGTCGGCGTCGAAGAGGTGCCAGTCGCCGGCCTGGTAGAAGACGACGAAGCGGCCGCCGGGCGAAAGCGAAAGGGACCTCCCGCCCCGCCCACGTCGCAGCCGCTCCCGGACGAGCTGGCGCTCGCCGCTCACGAGGTCGACGACGTAGAGGTCCGAGTACCGTCCGTCCCAGGTCACCTCCTTCAAATAGGGGGTGTCGGCCAGTCCGAGGGCGGAGCGGGAATTCTCGGAGGTCAGGATCTGGCGCATCTCAAGGTCTGCCAGGGCCGTGACCTCTCCGGATCCGCGGTGGTAGACCGCGCGGTAGGTACGGTCTTTTTCCTGCTTCCATTGCTTCTTCTGGTTGGGAACGATCAAAGGATCGTTCCAATGCCAGACGTCGACTTCGCGTTTCTCAAGAATCGCCTCGACGTCGTAGGGATCGAAAGGTTCTTCGTCTTCGTCTTCTTGGTCTTCCTCATCCTCGACGGGTTTGAAGCCAAAGAAGAGGCGCTCGCCGTCGCGGCTCCAGGCGAGGTCGTTCTTCGACGGAATCGTCCAGCCCTCGGGAGCGTCGTCACGGCTTGCGACGCTCCGGGCTCCACCCTGGTCCCAGGTGTGGAGCCGGGCGTCGCCGGGCTCGTCGTCCTCTACGGCGGCTTCGAGGAAAGCGAGACGGCTCACCTCTTTTGCCCAGACGAGGTGGGTGTAGCGTCCCTTTTCCAGGTGGGCGAGCGTTTCCTCCGTGCCGTCCTGGCCGAGATGGCGCAGATAGGCACCGTTGCCCTCGCCTTGCGGGGCCGACACGGCGTAGGCGAAAGCGGTCGACGCTTCGTCGAAGGCGTACTCCGTCACGTGCTCAAGATGGATTTCGTCACCGCTTTCGAGCTCACGCAAGACCAGCTTTGTGCCGAGGTCCTTCTTTTTGTCTTTGTCCTTGTCATCGTCCTCGGCCTTCTCTTTCTTCTCCAGCGGCTCGTCGGCCTCGGTTTCCTCTTCAGTCTCGTCCTTGTCCTTCTCCTCTTCCTCGGCGAAGAGCTTGTAGGCGATGAAGCGTCCGTCCTCGGAGAAGGCGAAAGACTCGACTCTTTCGATGCGGACCTCGGCGCCGTCGCGGAGGTCGAGCAGGGCGAGGCCGGTCTTCGGTTTGTCCTCCTCGTCTTTGTCCTTGCCTTGGCCGTCTTTCTCGCGTTCCTCGAGCGTCGGCTCGATCTTGGCGGCCACCCACCGTCCATCGGCCGAGATCTGGGGTGAGGCGCCGCGTTCGATGCGGTGCTCGGTTTCGTCGCGGGTGGAGCGAGCGACCGCTTCGCCGTCGCCGCGGTCGACTTTCAAGGTGTAGGCGATCCAGTGGCCGTCTTTGGACAGGACGGCGTCGTGGAGGGTGTGAAACTTCATCAGGTCGGTGAGCTCGAGGGGCCGGCCACCGGCGAGCGCCACCGCCGCCGGGAGGGCGGCGAGGGCGAGGGCGAAGACGTAGGCGAGTCGGCGAAGGATCTTACGGGCTGAAGGCATAGAGGGTCTCCTAAGGGATGCGTTCATAGGTTCCGCAGGGCAGGCTCTTATGCCGTGCTCGGCATAAGAGCCTACCCTA
>CBDUYN010000316.1:0-5933 GCA_965371445.1 uncultured bacterium
TCCTCGCGCATCTCCTGCCACTGTCTCTGCGACTCCTCCCACCGCTGCTCGGACTTCCCCCACCGCTGCTCGGATTCCTCGCGCATCTCGCGGATGGCGCGGCTGTTTTCAGCCACCACACGGCTGCTTTCAGCCGCCACACGGCTGGTTTCAGCCGCCACACGGCTGGTTTCGGCGACCAGGTCTCTAAGCTCTTCGTCGGTCATCCAAAGCCTCCACGGCCAGGATAGCATACCGATGGCCGGGCGGAGAGCTTACCCGTTGGTGCGAGCGAGCACCTGAAGGACGTCGTCGAGCTCCAGGACGTCGCCATACTTGCCGTGGATGTCGAGCAGGTTCGCGCGGTACGCCTCCGGCGCCCGGTCGCCGACGCATGGGCGCGGCACGATCGGACGAAAGCCGTGCTGGAGCGCATCGACGACACTCGCCCGCCCGCCCCCGCTCGTCGTCGCGCCGGCGACGAGAAGCGTGTCGACGCCCAGATAAGCGAGCGTCGAGGCGAGAGCCGTACCGAAAAAGGCGCTGGCGTGTCTTCGCATCGGTGCTGTCACACCTGGAACAAAGCGTCGCCGGGCCGAGTTGCTTTCTGAACAGAGACAGAAGGGACTTCGACAATCCAAGTCTCATCGCGGAGCTCGACGCTCATCAGTGCAAGCTCCTACCGCGATTCGATTCGGGATACCAGTTCGTCCAAAACACCATCGCCCGGGCCGACGAGACGGCCTCTCGCCCGAGCGATCCTGCGGGGTAGGTGTAGTCGGTGCCGGCTTCCTCGCCCGACGCCAAGCTCCGGGCTCTCCTGGAGGAGAAGCTGGCCTTCCTCCGTGAGGAGGAGGCCGTCGAGGCCGACGCCACGGCGAAGTTCAAACTCAAGAAAGAGATCGACAAGATCAAGGCCCGTCTCGGACCGGCCACCCCCGACGCGCCCCCGGAAACCTTCGGCCTGCCCTCCCTGATCGACGACGTCTTCGTCGGCCGCGACGACGAGCTGGTCCGGCTGCACGACAGCCTGACGCCCCAGCACGCCGTGGCGCTGACTCCCGCGGCCTGCCGGGTGGCGGCTCACGGCGGCGGCGGCATCGGCAAGACGCGCCTCGCCGTCGAGTACGCCTGGCGTCACCTCGAAGCGTACCCCGGTGGCGTCTTTTTCGGCGTCGTCGACGAACGGACCCCGCTCGAGGTCTGGGCCGACCTGGGGCGTCAGGCCGACGAGCGCGAGCTGACCGACAACACCGCCGCGGCCACGGCGCTCGACGCCTACCTGCGGCGCGCCCGCGGACGCGTCCTGGTGATCTTCGACGATGTCGCGGGCGACGCCGCCCGCTTCGCCGGCACCTTCGAGCTCGCGGGACGACGCGTCCCGGTCTTGCCCTCGGCGGAGCGGGTCAGCGTCCTGGTGACCACCCGGTTGTCCGAGGTCGCGGGGACGTCGCCGTGGCCGGTGGAACGCCTTGATGTCGACGGCGCCCTGAGACTCCTCGACCGGCGCTCCGGACGCGACCCGGCGTCGCTCGACGAGGGTGAGGCGAGCGCGGCGCGCGAGCTTGCCGACACCGTCCTCGGGGGGCATGCTCTGGCCCTGTCGCTGGCCGGGGCGTACCTGAAGCGGGTACCGAGCGTGGGTTTCGCCGACTACCTGGAGAAGCTGCGTCAGCGCGGCCTGACGGAGACGTTGGAGGAGACCGCGGACCACGTCGGGTGCGCGGTGACCGACCACGACCGTTCGATCGTCGGCACCTTCAAGCTGAGCCACGACCTGCTCGATCCAGACGACGCCGTCGACCGCCGGGCCCGGGAACTGCTCGCAGTCGTGTCGCTGCTGGCGCCTGGCGTCGCGGTCGACCGCCGGCTGCTGTACCGGCTCCTGTCGGCGAGCGACGCCGACGTCACCGCTGAGGACGTCGATCTCGCCGTCGCTCGGTTGCTCGACATCTCGCTGCTGATTCCCGACCGCGCCACCGACGTCAAAGTTCACGCCCTGGTAGCCGACTACGTCCGCTGGGGTCTCCCGAGCGGCGAGTCGGGGCGCCTCTGCGGCGTGGCGCTGGGTGCCGTCAACGCGCTCTTTCCGCGCGACATGGCTGAGCATTCCTGGAAGATCTTGACCCCTGGAGGGGCCACGGACTGGGAGCCTCTAACCGGGCCGCGTCAACAGCACGTCGTCTCGCTCGTGACACATGGCGCACGGCTCAGCGAGGACCTGGACAGCGCGGGATGGATGCGCGACCTCTCCCTGAGCCAGGACAATCTCGGCGCCGTGCTACTCGCGCAATGCGACCTGCCCGGCGCCCTCGTCGAGTTCCGCGCCGCCCGGCGTCTCGCCCAGAAGGACCCGGACAACGCGGTATGGATGCGCGTCCTCTCCGTGAGCCATGGCAAGATCGGCGCCGTGCTGTTCACGCAATGCGACGTGCCCGGCGCGTAGACCGTGGTGGTGAAAAAGGCCGGGACGTCTATCTTCCGGGCTGCCTCCAGCAGCCGGACGGTGGACGCCACCACGTCGTCGAGGTCGGAGCCCAGGGGCGAGGCCGGATCGGTGAAGCCGACGATCAGGTCGACTACCAGGACGGCGGGCTTGCGTCCGAAACCGACCTCCGAGGCCAGACCCCTTCTGCCGGTAGCCGGCGAGGACCTCCCGGACGTCCCGGTCTTCCGGCGCCGCGCCGCCCATCGGCTCAACCCTTCCCGGATCCTTCCCGGGCCCGCCGCTCGTCGACGACGGCGCTCGTGGCGTCGTTCGTGGCGGCCTCCTCCGCTTCGGCGATCTCGAGCTCGGGCATGCGGCCCACGGCGATGGACCGGAGGTTGACGATCTCGCAGGTCGTCCCCTCCATCCGGAAGCCGTAGAACTGCTCGTGGAGCGCCTCCTGCTGGCCTCGGCCCCACCTTCCTGCTGAGCCCTGACCTCCTGGGCGATTTCGGCGTCGTCTCCCCCGAGGGGCTCGACCGGTCCCGGCTCTGAACCTCCCTACGCGAGTCCGGTTCGGCTCCTCGGCGGCGTTCCAGGGTTTCGTCGACGAGCTCAGCGAGGAAATCAGCCGTCTCCTGGCGAAGTACCACGACGAGACCCATCCGGCCTAGGGACGGTCCCCCGCGGAGCTCTCGGAGGGTGGCGGACGACGCGGGACACGGTATAATGGCCACCATGGTGCGGATCCGGGCTGTCATCGACACCAACGTGGTCTTTGAAGGCTTGACCCAGTATGACGGTCCGGCGGGTACCATCGTCAGCGCTTGGATCGCAGAGCTCTTCCAGGCCTGCATCTCCCAGGCGTTGGCGTACGAGTACGCGGATGTCCTGGCGAAAAGCTCGCTCCCGAACGCTGGGCGCGGATTCGACTCGTTCTCGACACGCTGCTGAAGCGGGCAGAGCTGGTGACCGCCTACTATTCCTGGAGACCCAGCTCGCCGGATTCTGGCGATGAGCATGTCGTCGATTGTGCCATGAATGCCCGTGCGATCCTTGTGACCTCCAACCTGCGAGACTTTGAGTTGGCCCGAAACGAGCTTCACCTGCCGGTCCTGTCGCCCGTCGACTTCTTGACGATCTTGCATACCGACGCTCAAGGAAAATGAGCAAGTACAGGAGAAGAGAGATGGCCCGTCTTTCCCTACGTCTGCCAGACACCCTGCACCAGCGTCTGCTCCTCCAGGCAAACCAGGAAGGCGTTTCGCTCAACCAGTTCCTCGTCTTCCTTCTTGCAGAGCGGTCGAGGCCGGTTTACTCGGTCGTCCCCGCGGACAAGACGGTGGAGCAACAGCAAGTCGCGTTCGACCGGCTACGCGCCGAGTTGGGCTCGGCGTCTGACGAGGAAGTTTGGAAGATCCTGGACGAGCGAGAGCCTGCGTCACCCGAGGCTGATGCCGGATGGACGCCGGAGCTCCGGCAAGCTCTGGAGGAGCGGATCCAGGCGGCTCGAAGATCGGCTTCCGGCGCGTGAGCCCTGACCTCCTGGGCGATCTCGGCGTCGTCAAACCCCGGCGAGATACTCCAGGACCTCCTCGACCTCCACGACGTCCCCATACTTGCCGTGAATGTCGAGCAGGTTGGCCCGGTGGGGCTCCGGAGCCCGGTCGCCGACGCATTGACGCGGCACGATCGGACGAAAGCCATGCTGGATGGCATCGACGGCGCTCGCGCGGATGCAGCCACTCGTCGTGGCCCCCGCGATGAGCACTGTGTCGACGCCCAGGGCGGCGAGAGTCGAGGCCAGAGCAGTGCCGAAGAAGGCGCTGGCGTATTTCTTCTCGACGAGCGTCTCCACCTCCCGACGGCCCAGCCGGGGGTCGAGCGCCACCCACTTCGAGCCGTACTGAAGGATCTTCAACGACGGCACCTTGCGCAGGAAGTAGCCCGCGTCGCGGCAGTCGGGACCGTAGACCGTGGTGGTGAAAAAGACCGGAACGTCTACCTTCCGGGCCGCCTCCAGCAGCCGGACGGTGGACGCCACCACGTCGTCGAGGTCGGAGCCCAGGGGCGAGGCCGGATCGGTAAAGCCGACGATCAGGTCGACCACCAGGACGGCGGGCTTGCGTCCGAAACCCACCTCCGAGGCCAGGCCCTTCTGCCGGTAGCCCGCGAGGACCTCCCGGGCGTCCCTGTCTTCCGGCGCCTCACCGCCCATCGGCTCAACCCTTTCGGACCCGCCGCATCGCCTCCGCCGCCGACTCCATCGACGCCCAGGCCAGAGGTTCCTGGGGCGTCGGAGCTTCCAGCCCGGTCTCCTCGCGGCAACGGGCGAGGATCTCGTCGAGAGCCGGTCCGACGTCAAAGTCCTTGACCTCGCCGCGCCGGGCGCGAAGCTCGTCGCGCAGCTTCTCGCTCGCCTCCGGGTCCCCGATCACCACACCGTACTCGGCGCGGGCCTTCTCCTGCGACACCAATCCCTTGGCGACGTCGGCCTCCACCAGCTCGGCCGGACGGTCCAGGGGATCCTTCCAGCCGCCGCCGCCGGCCGTACGGTAGACCAGGACGTCACCCGGCTCCACCCGCACCTCGTCGCATTTCGCCGGCAGGCGCTCCTCGCTGCCGTCGCGGCGAAGGAGGAGCTTCTCGGAACGCCGCCCCGGCGTGCCGCCGAGAATGCCCCAGGGATAGGTGAGCCAACGGTCGTCGTGGATCGACACCTCCCCCGGCTCGAGGTAGACGTAGCGTTTCTCGATCCCGTTGCCGCCGCGGTGGAAACCCGCGCCGCCGGAGTCGGTGATCGTCGTGTAGGAGTCGATGCGGACCGGGTAGTAGGCCTCCAGGTACTCCGTGGGAATGTTTTCGAAAAGCGGCCACCACGAATGGCCGTCCATGCCGTCGCCGATCGGCCGTCCCGGGATCCCGCCGTAGGAGATCTCCATCAGGTAGTAGAAATCTCCCTTGCGGTCCCAGCCCGAATAGAGCATGTAGGGACTGGTCCCGTAGCCGGCGGCCGTCGTGTGCTCCGGGCTCTTGCGCGCCAGCGCCCCGCCCAGGACGTCGAAGAGCCGGGTCAGCGCGTGAGTGCGGCAGCCGAGGGCCGACGGGAACTTCGGATGTAAAAGGCTGCCGTCGGGGATGATGACGTGGAGCAACGGATAAAACCCGTCGTTGAAAAGGATCTGTGGATCGAAGACCATGATCAGGTAGATTCCGATGAACATCTTGAACATGCCTTCGTTCAAGTAGAAGTTGATCGGTCCCACGGCTTGCGGATCGGTGCCGCTCCAGTCGAAATAGGCCTGGTCGCCCTCGCGCCAGATGGTGAGCTTCATCTTGTAGGGCCCGTTGCCGAGACCGTCGTCGTCGATCCAGTCTTCAAAAGATTGCGGCGCCTCGGGGATGTTCTGGACGATCAGCTGCTGCATCGCCCGGTAGGTTCGGTCGAGCAGGGCCTGGCAGGCGGCCAGGTAGGTGTCCTTGCCGAAACGCTCGCAGAGCTCGTGGATGCGCTTCTCGGCGGTGC
>CBDUYN010000317.1:0-5855 GCA_965371445.1 uncultured bacterium
CCGCGGCGATAGACACCGTCGCGAAGGCTATTCGTAGGGGACCCTTCATCGCCCCGGTCGGATTCGGCGTCTCATGGTGCCCCTATCCTATCCGAGGCCGGAGGCGCTGCGGCCGCCCGCCGCCACCAACAGGAAGCTCGCCGGATCAAAGCCGTCGACAAAGATCAGACCGGCGGCCTCGCCGACCATGCTCGGCCCATGCGCCGCGACCTCGACGAGAGAATAGCTTCGCCGTGAGACCGCGTGCCATACTGCTCTGTGAAGAATGCCAAGAACCCTAAAGGAGGAAGTGATGAAGCGCTTCGCCCTCTGTGGCACAGGAGTCCTGATCGCCGCCTTCCTGACTCTCCCGGTGCCCGCCCAGGACGCTCCGACGGCTTCCGCCGAGGACGCCTACGGCCGGGAGCTGGTTCGGCTCAACCGCTCCTTGGAGGAGATCGTCGCCCTTCTCAAGCGGTCGGTGGAGCATCAAGAGCTCGATCTCCTGATCCAGCGCGTCGAGCTGGCCGTCCGCAGGCTCACCTCCATGGAAGAGGAGCTCGGGCGGTTGCGCAACAGCCTGGAAGGCGTCGAGGAAGAGCGGCTGACGATGGAGGCTGTACGGGAGCATCTCGAGGCCGAGCGCGATCCCAATGCGGAAGACGCCGACGCCTTCGAGCAACAGATGGAAGAGCTCGACTTTCGCCTCAAGCTCCTCAAGGACCAGAGCTGGAAGCGGGAGCAGAGAGCGCTTGACCTGGAGGGCAAGATCTCGACCCTCCTCGAAGACATCGAGGCGCTGGAAAGCGCCCTCGACGAGCGCCTCGGCCTGCGGTGATCAACCACCCCGCAGGAGCGGCAGGATCCTGGGCAGAACGAACGCCCCTACGACCGATACGACCACCAGGAAGTAGAGGAAGGTCGCGACGACGCTCTTCAAGACCCCCGTGAGGCGAGGCGCGTCGAAGAACACCAGGGCGGCCCAGGTGAAGAAGGCGAGTTGCAGCAGCAATCGCAAGACGAGGTAAGGAGCCGGCGCCACCATCCGAAGCGGCGCGAGGCGTCGAGGCGCTCTACAAAGCTGCCACCCTGAGGCGGCTCTTGCTGGCCTACGGCCACGGACGGTGCCACCAGATCTGCCAGCAGGACGGTGACGGAGAAGAAGGTCTTGAGCGTCATGGTTTCGGTCAGGGTCTTTTGAGTCTTCATCGCGCTCTCCTTTGGGGGATGAAACACACCAGGGGACGAATCCCTGCGGTGGATTTCGCCGTCGCCCTGACTTGATCGTGGACCCGAGGACGAATCCCGGCGTCACGCCGACCTGGCCACGTCCGGCGATGCTGATCGCTCACTTCACGACAAAGCTGCCGCCCTCCGCCGTAGCTTGCTCGACAGATGCCAAGGGTCTATACTTGAGCCATCGGAACGAGAGGAACCGAAGATGAACGTAACGCTCTCAGCTGATGTCGAACAGTTCGTCCGCACTGAGGTAGAAAGTGGACGCTACAACTCCGCTCAGGAGGTCGTTCGCGAGGGCCTGCGCCTTCTCCATGAACAGGCCATCCTGGAGAAGCGGCGACGAGCGCAATTGGACGAGCAGATCGAGGAGGGCCTCGCCCAGCTCGACCGTGGAGAGGGTGTTCCGGGCGAAGAGGCCTTCCAGGCCCTGTGGGACAAGAGCCGGAGGTGGCGTGAGGCTTCATGAGCGATTTCATCCTGTCTCCCGCGGCCCATCGGGACCTCGAGGAAATCTGGGAGTACATCGCCGCTGACAGTGTAGACGCTGCCGACCGGTGGCTGGCCAAGTTGGAGAAAGCCATCCGCCTGCTGGCTGACATGCCGAAGATCGGCCATACCCGCACGGATCTGACCTCCAAACCCGTGCTCTTCTGGCCGGTCGGGAGGTACTTGATCATCTACAGGTCTGAGCCGCAGCCGATCGAGGTTGTTCGGGTCCTCAGCGCCTACCGGGACGTATCCAAGCTGTTGTAGGCGTTTGGCGGTGCGCGTCTTCATCACTTCCACCCCCGAAGAGCTCGAGCCACACCAGGCCGCGGCCGTCGACGTGGCCCGCGAGCTCGGTCTCGAACCCGTGCTCCGCGACCCCGCGGGCGTCCGCCGCTTGAAGGCGGTCCCCGCCTGCGTCCGTCAGGTGGCGGCGGCGGACGTCGTGCTCGCCCTCGTCGGTCACCGCCGCGGACGCACCCCGGCCCCTGAGCTCGGAGGCGACGGCTTCCATCCCTGGACCTGGTGGAAGACCCGCGCCGCTTTCGACCGCGGCTTGCCCGTCAAGGTCCTGATGGCCTCCGAGGCGTGGCGTCCGGAGCTGCGCGAGGACGACGCCAAAGGGCGTTCCGTAATGCGGGACTTCCGCGGTGAGCTCGGACGTCTGGCCGTCCTCTTCGAGGCGGACGACACCGATGGCTTCCGCGTCCTGGTGCGCGATGAGCTCCTCGCGGCACAGCGGGAGGTGTCGGTGGGCGCCGAGGTGGACGAAGTTGAGCTACGCCGCTGGCCACCGCCACGTCGACGCCGCCTCCGGCGCCTACCAGTACACGCCGGTGGTCGAGCAGGGAACGCCCTACGGCCGGACTCGACATCCCAGACGCGCAGGGTTTGGTCGGAAGACGCCGAGACCACGCGCTGGTCGTCCAGCACCGCCACCGCTTGGACCCCGGAGGTGTGGCCTTCGAGCGTGCGGATCGTCTCGCCGGAATCGAGGTCCCAGACGCGAAGGGTGTGGTCACGAGACGCCGAGACCACGCGCTTCTCGTCCAGCATCGCCACCGCGTGGACCCCGTGGGTGTGTCCTTCGAGCGTGCGGATCAAAGGTCCTCCGGTCCGGCTCATCCTCACCCGGCGCGGACGCAGTGGCGTGCGATCCGCCGCTCCCTGCAACAGGCGCCGCCCCTCCTCGCCAACCTGCCCCAATCGGCCCAACAGCTGACCCGCGAGCACCTGCCCCAGAAACTCGTCCCAATCCCGCGACAGCACGTGGGCCGAGAGCCGCAGCGCCTCCTGCACCTTCCGCGCCTCGCCCGTCTCCCCCAGTACGTCGTAGTCCGCCAGCAGCGCATTGACTCCCACCGTCCGCAGCTTGCCCTCGAGATAGTCGAGATCGAAGAGCAGACGCCGGAGCTCCGTCCGATCGCCGGCCTCGGTCAGGTGGCCCGCCAGATGACGCCACAGATAGCTCTCGCCGTCCTCGAGATCAGTCCAGCGTCCGCTCTGCGGACGGCACCGCTCGAGCAGCTGCCGATGAAGCGCCGGCAGATCGCGGTGCTCGTCGATCAGGTACTGGCGCACCACGTCGTGTAGCCGGATCGTCTTCGCCGCACGCTCGAAGCGCAGCAGAAGCGAGAGGTCGTGAAACCGCTTGCAGAGCTTGCGCACCTCCCGCGTCCGTAGCCCCCAGAACCGCTCGAGAACGCCGAGCGGCACGTCGATGTCCTCGGGAAAGACGGCGAGCTCACGGAAACGTTGCGGCTCCTCATCCGTGAGACATTTCAGGCTCACGCCGAGCGTGCCTTCCACGGCCTTCCCGCGTTCCTTGCCGTCGCCCACGTCGAAGGCGGTCACGCCGGACTCGTCCAGCTGCCGCTGTCCACCAGGAGCTCGCGGACGGCGTCGAGCTCGCGGCGATGCACGAACTGATCGGCGGGCCGGGCCATCGAGCGATAGGGTTCCGGGTCGGACGACGGGGCGGGTCCGACGTCCGGTGGCACGCCGCGGATGCCGCAGACGAGCCGGTGATAGGCGTCATTGTCTTCGACCGTTCGGAACTCGACCCAGGTCAGGCGCCGCAGGAAGCGCGGCAACTCCTTCTTGCCCGGCTTGAGCTCCGGGCAGGAGGACCGGAATGACGCGGAATTCCTCATCGTGGACGCGTTCGTCGAGAGCGGCGCGCATCTCCTCGTTCTGCCACGGTCCGAGCTTGGCGCCCACGAAGACGGCGCACGTCCGGCTCGCTTCGAGAGCGTCCTCGAGGGCCTCCTGCCAGGGCTCGCCGGGGATCAGGTGCCATTTGTCGAGGAAGGGCTCGAGGCCGTCCTCGCGCAGGCGTCGGGCCAGGGCTTCGACCTCGGGCTTGTCGTCGCTGGCGTGGCTGAGGAAGACATCGTAGGTGGTCATCATGCCACCGTCATTCTACTTTCATTCTACTTTCATTCTACTTGGATTGAAGAAGCGTGTGATAGCCTGAAGATAGAGCGGATGCGTCCGACGGTGAGGACTTCGAACATCGAGCCTGAAACTCCCTGAACCTCTGGTCGAAAACGCGGCCCGCTATGGCCAGGTGACCCATCGTGCCCTTGAGACCGTGCTGGCCGAAGCACTGGAGATGATGTGGCCTTCACTGCGCCGCGGCGTCCCGGTCGCCGAGTTTCTCCACCAGCTCTGTCGACCCGACGAAGTCGCTGACCAGAAGTGTCCGGATGACGGCTTCGCCCTCCGATGTCGACCGAACCAGGGTCTCGGCGTCAAGCAGGCTGTCCGGCGCCCTCTGAGTGGCGCGGCTTCTCGCCGCGATCCGTTCCAGAGCCTCCGCCACCTCGCCGGCACTCCCGGGCCGATGGTTGCGGTCCTTTTCGAGCAGGTGGTCGACGAGCTTGGAAAGCTCCGGCGGGATCCGCGAATCGAAGCTGTGGGCGGGCGGTTGTAGATGGGTCAGGACCCGGACCAGGGTTTCGTGGAACGACCGGGCGCTGAAGAGTGAACGGGCGGTCAAGAGCTCGTAGAGCAAGACACCTAGGGAGAAAAGGTCGGAGCGCGCGTCAAGGCTGTACCCCCGTGCCTGCTCGGGCGACATGGCTCGCGGCGTGCCGGCGATGCGGCCCGGCGCCGACAGCGTGGCGTCGTCGCCGTCGCCGCTCGGCGTCCCTTTGGCCAACCCGAAGTCGAGAACCTTTATGTGTCCTGACGGATGGACCATGACGTCTCGGTCTTGAGGTCCCGGTGGACCACGCCGGCGCCGTGGGCGGCAGCGAGGCCCGAGGCGATCTGGCGTCCGTAGTCGAGGACGAGGCCGACGCCGAGGGGTCCGGCGCGCAGCAGCTCGGCAAGGTCGGGGCCGTCGACGAGCTCCATGACGATCCAGTCGTCGCCGTCGTCCTCGAGGATGTCGAAGACCTGGAGGATGGCGGGGTGTCCGAGGCCGGCGGCGGTCTTGGCCTCGCGGCGGAAGCGCTTGCGGGCGTCCGCGTCGCCGTCCTTGTGCAGGTGCTTGACGGCGACCCAGCGTTCGAGTCGTTCGTCCCAGGCTTTGTAGACCTCACCCATGCCGCCGCGTCCGAGGAGGACGTCGAGGCGGTAGGGTCCGATCTGCTGGCGTCGTCTGGGTTCGTCCATCCTCGTCTTCAATGATAGCAACCCAGGGCTCCCGACGAACGAAGAAGCCCTGAAGGGGCGAATCCGAGCCGACTCGTTTGCTGCTCAACCGGATCTACTTTGTCGAGTTGTTTCAACCGGTGCTCGCGCGTGCCCTTGAGCCCTTTCCCGTCCATGTCCGCACGCTGGACGCTCTCCATCTCGCATCACTGGATTACATCCATGGGCTGGGTTGCGAGATCCGACTGGCGACCTACGACGTCCGGATGAGGGACGCCGCGCTGGAGCTCGGGATGCCGCTTTTTGGTCTGTAGTGCCGCCCCGTGCGGTCGACGAAACTCTCGCGAATCCAGGAACCCGTAGACGTGTGAGTCTTGACGTCCTCTGGAAGCGTCCCGCCGGGTTCCTCGCGTAGCCACGCAGGACGTTGACGGTCCTGGCGTCGGGGAAGGCCTTTGCGACGTCAATTACTCTTGTCGGTTTCACTCTACTCCAAGATGAGCCGAAACGAGAGCTCCCCGTGGGCGACCTGGCGCCCGGCCTCGGAGTGG
>CBDUYN010000318.1:0-5845 GCA_965371445.1 uncultured bacterium
GAACGCTTCTCCGCGAAATTGGGGATTTCAAAAAGCGCCGAGAACGCTTCTCCGCCCAATTGGGGATCCCCCCGTCGCCCGGCGAACGCTTCGCCGCGGATTTGGAGGGTCCCCCAGGTCGCGGCGAAGCGTTCTCGGCGCTTTTTTTCGTGGGGCAAGTCGCGGCGAAGCGTTCGTGCCGCTCTTCGCAGCCGGCTCCCTCCGCGGCGAAGCCTTCGTCGCGGATTTGGGGACCTCATGAGTCGCGGCGAAGCCTTCTCCGCGCTTTTCTTCAGTGCAGCATGTCGGCGAGAAGGCTTCGCCGCGAATTTGGCGGGTCCACGAGGTCGCGGCGAAGGGTTCGCCACGCTTTTTTTCGTGGGGCAAGCCGCGGCGAAGCGTTCGTGCCGCTCTTCGCAGCCGGCTCCCTGCGCGGCGAAGGGCTCACCGCGGATTTTCGGACCTCAGAAGTCGCGGCGAAGGGTTCTCCTCGCCTTTCTGCAGTGCAGTCTGTCGGCGAGAAGGCTTCGCCGCGACCACGGGGATTTCGAGGGTTCCGGGAGCAGCGTCCTTCGTGCTCAGGCGGACGTCGCACCCTAAGAGATCGGGAACCAGATAGGGCGGATGGGTACGGGCTTACGCACCAAGCCACTAGCGCGCGACGCTGACCGCGACCGCCGGATTACGGCCCCGCCCGCCGTAGCCCTTCTCACCGACGTTCCAGCCGCGGCGCTCGGCGACCTCGCCGAGGCGGTTCAGCAGACGCCGGGTCACCCGGCGACTGGCGTAGCGGACGTTGCGCGAGGTGCCCTGGTTGGTGATCCGCACCGCGAAGGCGAGGCGAGGCTCGGGCATCGGGCCGATGCCGATGTAGTTGGTGTGGAAACCGTAGCGCGGGTGGCTCGCCGTGCCGGTCTTCATGGCGACAGGGAAGCTCGACGGTGCCGTCGCCCGGCCGGTGCCGCGCTCGCTCACCGCCACCATCGCCTCGACCAGCTCGGGAACCCACTCGGAATCGATCACCCGCCGGCCCGCCGCGGTTGGAAAACGGCGCGGATGGAGCCCCAGGCGGCCGTCGGTGGCATGAAGCAGCGTCGGCTCCGGCAAGACGCCGTCGTTGGCCATGACCGCGGCGAGGAGCGCCGAGTGGAGAGGCGTGATCTCGGTCGCCTCGAGGCCGATCGAGAGGTCCGCGAGCTGGCGGTCGTTGCCCCAGCGCTCTACCACCCGGCCGGCGGGATAGGGACCTGAAGGAGCGTCGAAGCCGTAGCGGCGGAGCTCGTCGAGCATCGCCGGGCGTCCGACGGCGACCCCCAGGTCGGCGAAGGCCATGTTGCACGAGAGCGCCATCGCCCGGTCGAGGCTGCGCAGCGGACCGGCGATGTAGGTACAGTAGAGGAGCTCGCCGTTGTAGCGTCCGTGGCCGTTGCAGGTCATGCGGGCGATCCTGGCGTCGGGGTCGTGTCCGGCGCGGCGGTAGGCCGTCGTGGTGATCAGCTTCATGATCGAGGCCGGCTCGCGCTGCTGGTCAAAAGCCGGCGTGCCCTCGGACCTGGCGAAGGTACGCCGGTCGGAGACCGCGGCCAGAATCTCCCCGGTCTCAGGGGCGACGAGGACGATCGAGCCGCGGTAGTAGCCGAAGCTCTCGTAGGCGAGGGCCGACAGCTCCAGGTCGAGGCTCAAGCGGACCGAGCCCGTCCCGCGGTAGGGCCGCAGGATCTCAGTCAGCGCACGCGGCACCATCGCCGGGGCGACGCCGTCGGCCAGCTCGAGCTCGCCATCGGCGTCGAGGTAGCCGACGAGGCGTCCGCGGCGGTCGCGGACGAAGGTCCCGTGCGCGTGCTCTTTGATGCTCGCCATGTAGCGCGCGACGCGTGCCGCGACCTCGCCGCGCACGCCGGTGGGCACCGCCCGGATCTCGTCGGCGCGGCCTTGCTCGATCAACGCCGCGGCGCGCAGGGTAAGAAGCTCCACGCCGCCGAGCTCGCTCAAGGCCAGCACGGCGGAGAGCTCGCCGCGCTCGAAGGCTCCGTGGGCGAGGGCGGTCAAGGCGAAGGGCGAGGCGTCGACGGCGGCTTCGGAGCCGGGGGCGGCCGGCTGGCCACGCAACGCCGCGGCGATCACCAGGCCCGTCCGGGCCTCGGGGCCGGAGATCGGCGAGCCGGCGAGGTCTCTCAGCAGCTCCTCGGCCGCGACGGCTTCGCCGGCGGCGAGAAGAGAGCGTGCCTCGAGAAGCTGCGCCTCTTCTTCGACGCAGCCGAGCGCCACGGCGACCGCTGCCGCGATGGCGACGGGCGGTCCCCACATGAGGAGGCGTTGGACGCTCGATGGCCGCAAAAGGTGCTTCTCGGTTCCTGAGGATTCGGCTCCGGCCGTCCCGCGGGCCGGATTTGGGGGCGAGTCTACCCGTAGGGGCCGGAGTTTGCAAAAGCGGAGCCGCAGGATAAGCTTGTGCCATGTCTGAAGCCATGCCGCGCGACGTCTACGAACGGCCCATGACCGATCTGCGGATCTCGGTCACCGACCGCTGCAACTTCCGGTGCTCGTTCTGCATGCCGGCCGACCGGACGTACACCTTCGTGCCGCGTCCTGAGATCCTCTCGTTCGAGGAGATCGTACGCGTTGCCGGGATCTTCATCAGCCTAGGAGTGCGCAAAGTCCGTCTCACCGGGGGCGAGCCGCTCCTACGCTCGTCGATCGAGCACCTGGTCGCCGATCTGGCGGGGATCGACGGCCTCGAGGACTTGGCGATGACCACGAACGCCTACCTCCTGGAGCAGAAGGCCGAGGCGTTGAAGGCCGCGGGCCTGCAGCGGGTGACGGTGAGCCTTCACTCCCTCGATCCGGAGACCTTCCAGCGGTTGAACGGCCTGGGCCACGAGTTGGAGAGGGTCCTCGCGGGCATCCGCGCGGCGATCGCCGCCGGCTTGACGCCGGTGAAGTTGAACGTCGTCGCGATCGAGGACACGAACGACCACGAAATCGTCGACCTTGCCCGTTTCGCGCGCGACCACGGCGCCGTCGTCCGCTTCATCGAGTACATGGACGTCGGCACCGTCAACGCCTGGGACGGCGAGCACGTCCTCTCGGCGCGGCAAATCGTCGAGAGGATCGACCGGGTCTTCCCGCTGGAGCCGGTCTCCAAAGACCATCCCGGCGAGGTCGCCGACCGCTACCGCTACGTCGACGGCGGCGGCGAGGTCGGGGTGATCAGCTCGGTCACGGAGCCTTTCTGCGGTACCTGCTCGCGGGTCCGCCTCTCGGCCGAGGGACGGCTCTACACCTGCCTCTTTGCCGCCGAGGGGCAGGACTTGAAGTCGGTGCTGCGCTCCGGCGCGAGCGACGAGGAGGTCGCCGAGCGGATCCGTGCGATCTGGGGCGGGCGTACCGACCGCTACTCCGAGGAGCGGACGGCGGCGCTTCATGCCGGGAGCTTTCAGCCGGCGGAGAAAGTCGAGATGTTCCGCATCGGGGGTTGAGCCTCACCGGGAGAGATCGCCATGACATCCCCCTACAACTGGCAGAGCCACACCCCCAAGGTTCAGATTCCGCGCTCCGACGTCGGTCGAGTGGCCGAGCTCCTCCGCGACAACGGCAGCGTCGTGATGATGGGTGGACGGGGCATGGGCAAGAGTGTCTTCCTGGGGCAGGTGAAAGCGGAGCTCGAGAGGGATACGCAGACCCGGGTGGTGCTCAGCGACGCGCCGCCGCCAGCGCTCACTGTCGAGGTCTGTCTGAGGCAGTTGGCACGCAAGCTCACGGTGCCTTTCGACGAGGCATGCGACTCCCGCGAGCTCTTCGAGGCCTATTTCGCCCGTGCCGACGCGTCGCAGCGTCTGGTCCTGCTTTTCGACGAATTCGACAGATATGCGGAGAGAGGGAAGCCGTCGGCACAGCCGCCGGGACGGGGTTTCTTCAACGACCTGGAAGCTGCCCGGCGCTCCATGCCGCAGATCGGTATCCTGGCCACCGGCTCGATCGGCATCTTCATCGTCCGGGACGTGCTGGGCTCGAGCTTCCTGGCGCGAGCGCTGCACCTACGCCTTCGCCCGTTGGAACGTCTGGACGTGGAGGCTCTGGGGCGTCCCTTCGCAGATCGTGGTGCAATGCTTTCAAGCGACGTCCTCGACGCCCTTCTCCTGGCGAGCGGCGGTGTCCCGGCGCTTCTGACCTACGGCTTGCAGGAGCTCTGGAAGCTCGACGGCGAGTCCACGCCGGACGCCGTCACGGCGATCTACAAGGTCTTCAAGGAAGAGCACCTCGAGTACCTGCGTGATCTCCGGAAAGCCCTGACGGATCCGCGCTTCTCGGACGCGCCGCGCCGCGTCTGGGAACGGATCCAGGAGGGTGGGGGACGCCTCTCGCAAAGCGATCTCGAGCAAGCCATCGCTCCGGCCGCCGGGACCCTGAGCTTGGAGGTCTCCGATACGCTCCACCTGCTCGAGGCCGTGGGCGTTGTCCGTCTCCTGAGCTCGTCGGTACTCGACGACCCGATCACCGCGCACCCGATCGCTGGCCTTCTGAACCTGCCCACGACGTCGCCCCCCCGACCCGACGCGCGGGCGCACTTCCTCGACGACCTCACCACGTTGCTCGGCAAGCTCCATCGTTCAAGCGCCGACTTCTTTCGGCCCGGCCGGGAGCGGCCGACGGCCGACGGCAAGCGCCTGGTTCCCGAGTCGGTCTTCTCGGCCCACCTGGCGCTGGGCTTCGAGCTCCTCGGCTGGCGGACGGAGCTCGAAGCGCAGCGGGGCGCGGGCCGAACGGACCTCGTCCTGCGCCGCAACGGCTCGGCCGAGGTGATGATCGTCGAGGTGAAGATCTGGGGACGGAACGACTATCGAGACGCGCATCAGCAGGTGCTCAGCTATTGGACGGCCGAGGTCGCCGCCGGTGCCGTCGTCCAACTGACGGACGCGAAGCTTCCCGACTGGGGCGAGCGTTATCGCCGAGAATGCCTGGAATCGGACGCCACCGTTGAGGAGCGTTCGGTGGAGGGCTCGCCGGTCCGGGCGCGCTGGACCTGTGCCTCGGCGACGGACGACGGGATGAACGTCCGGGTCGAGCACTTCCTTTTGCGGCTGCCGCGTCGCGATTCATCGCGATAGGGCCGGCTCCGCGGGCCAGCGATCACGCGAGGAGGTCACGTGACCTGTGAAAACTTTTGAACGATCACGCAAGGAGGTCACGTGACTGGTGAGATCTTTTGAGCGATGACGCGAGGAGCGTCCGTCTTCGAGCGTAAATGCTGGGAGCGCGGAACGGCTCAAGCCGCCAGCAGCATCTCGACCTCGGCTTCGACGACGGCGTCGACCTCGTCGTCGCCGGGCTGACGCAGCGGGCCTTCGTCGCTCAAACCCCAGGCGTCGTCGATACGGCGGATGACCGTACGGACGGGCATGCGGAAGGTCAGGACCTTGGCGGTCATCTCCGTATGTGCTTCCCGCGCCTCCCGTTCCGCCAATTTTCCGGCCATGGCATGTAGCTCGAGAACGCGGACCTCCGGCGTCTTGAGCTCAGCTTGCTTCAGATCTCGCAGGGCTTCGTCGTAGCGGCGTTGCTTCAACCGGGCTACGACCAAGGCTGTTTTGATGACGCTCCGGTTGGCAGACTTCGCTGTCGCCAAGCCACGTTCGAAGGCTTCGACGGCTTGCGCGAGCTGGCCCGATTCCAGCCAGATCATGCCGCGCAGGTGAAGGTCGTAGTGATCTCGCTTGCTGACCGGTTCTTGTGGGTCCGTCAGGAGAGCCAGTGCCTCGTCGAACTTTCGGCACCGACGCAGGAGGTTGGCGAGGCCGTGCCTCGCGGCACCGTCGTTGGGCCAGCGGGCCACCGTCTCGCGGTAGATCTTCTCCGCCCCGGAAAG
>CBDUYN010000319.1:0-5520 GCA_965371445.1 uncultured bacterium
GGTGTTCCTTGGGGCCTTGTACCTCCGGCGGCGGAGTGGAGTGGCTTGCCACCCATCCGGCATTCACGAGCTGATATCTACGACCTGGTCGAGCATCGCGTCGCCGTCGAAGATGAACCGGCCGTAGATACGCCGTCCCTCGAGCAGCCGCGGCAGCCAGATCCGGTCGTCGGCCCACATCTCGCCGTAGGGGATCTCGTCGAACCGAAACCAATGCGGGACGGCCTCCTCAGTCTCTTCCGGCGTGCCGATGCAGCCCTCGGCCCGGAAGATCCAGACCCGAAGCGAGTAGCCGTCGACGAACTGGAAGAGGAGCTCGCCGTGCTCCACCACGCCGGTCGGCGTGACCCGTAGCTCCTCTTCGACCTCGCGGACGGCGGCGGCGGCGGGTGCCTCGCCGTCTTCCAGGCGTCCGCCGGGCCCGTTGATCTTGCCGGCCCCCAAACCCCGCTTCTTGCGGATCAAAAGAATCTCGCCGTCGCGGACGACGAAAAGAAGTGTCGCCAGGTCTTTCGGGTCCCAGCTCTCCCAGTCGATCTCCGCCACTCGGCGCGGGATGTGATCCTCTCTCATCCTCGTGTCCTTAATAACGCCAGCTCTCAAGATCCGCGCCTTCCGGCGCCGACTCCTCGATGCGCTTCAGGATCTTCGGCAGGAACATCCAATTGTAACGCAGACGCGAGATGTGGTTGCCGTTCTCGTGGTCGCCGTTCCAGCAGTGCTCGGCGCGGTCGCCGTAGTCGACCTCGCCGCCGTAGTAGGGGTCCTTCGTCGATTCGAGGAATTCTTCCATCAGGTGGACGGCGTTGTTCAAGTAATAGTTGTCCATGTCGCCGCAGTAGATATGGATCTTGCCTTCGAGCTTCGGTCCCAGCGTCTTCCAGTCGCGTTCCAGGATGTGGCGCAGGTCGTAGCTCTCGCGCCAATGCTCGGCGACCTCGGGATCGATCTCTCCGCTGAGCTTGTCCCAGATGGGCTTGGGGTAGCCGTCCTCGCCGACGGGCGAGTAGACGGCTTGCCAGATGTCGAACTGCTCACCCGAACGGCTGTTCGTGCCTGTGGCGAGCTCCGCGTGGTTGTAGCTTTCGAGCGTCGCGTTGACCTCGCCCAGGTAGCTACGGTGCCCCGGACGCTTGATCCGCAGGAAGGGTCCGTCGTCGTAGTAGGCGTTCTTGTCCGCGTAGACGTTGACCAGGCAGTAGGCGCGGAAGTCGATCGGATCGGGACAGGCGGCGAAGCACCCGTTGTACTCGTCGGGATAGAAGACCTGGACGGCAAGCGCTTCCCAACCACCCGTCGAGCCGCCGTAGAGGAAACGCGCCCATCCCTCGCCGATGCCGCGGAACTTCTCCTCGAGAAAGGGAACGAGCTCGTAGGTGATGGCGTCGCCGTAGGGGCCGAGGTTCGCCGAGTTGACGGCGTAGGAGTCGTCGTAATAGGGGTTGGCGTGCTGGATCTCGACGATCAGGACGCGCGGGAAGTCGGGCCCCGTCCACAACTTGAAGAAATCGTGGGCCTCCTGCTGACGGATCCGGTTGTAGCCGTGGACGTCGAAGCGCACGCTGTACTCGGGCTCCAGGTCCGGATCGGGCGGCTCCTCGCGGAAGCCGCCGAAGTCCGCCGGGAAGTGGCCGTGGAAGATGACGAGCGGATAGCGCGCCTCGGGGTGCTCGTCGAAGCCCGCGGGCACCAGGACGTGGGCGCCGAGGAACATGGGGCGTCCCCAGAACTCGGTCAGGAGCTTCGAGCGCATCTTGACGTGCTTGACGTACCTGGTGTCCGCGGGCGGCTCGATCGGCGGGATCACCTGGTCGAGGCGGATCTCGACGCGACGCGGCGCCGCCGGGTCGAGACGGATCTTCTGGGGGCTGCTGTAGAGGTTCCCCGGAGCGCGGTTCCAGTGCTGCCCTTCGCCGCGGTCCATGGGGAGCTTGACGGTGTGGCCGTGCGCCGGGACGAGCGTCTCGTACTTGTGGAGCAACGCCTGGACGAAGTACTCGCCCGCCTTGAGATCGGCGAGGCTGCGTACGGGATGGCCGAAGACCGATGCGTCGAAAAGCGCCTCGGCGCCGGGAGCGAGGCCGTCGACGTCGACGCCGAAGACCTGCATCGAGCCGAGGCTGCCGGAGACCTGGAAGCGCGGCTCCCGGGCGTCGTCGGTCGAGACCAGGAGCAGGACGCGTCCGTCGAGGGGCTCGGCGGAGAGCTCCTCGCTGAAGGAAACAGCGATCTGGAGCTCCGGCGGTGCCGCGGCGGCAAGCGGCAGCGTCGAGAGCCAAAGGGCGGAGACAGCGAGCAGGCGGGCGATCGGTTTCATGACACCTCCTTGGGTCGGCGAATCGGCGGCCTCAAAGATAGCGCGTCGCTGGCCCCTTGGGGGGATCCAGGGGGGAAAACACTGCCCGGCGCCAATCGATCGCGGTAGATTAGGGAAGCTCCGGAGGAGGATCGCGTGGACCCGCGAGCCAAGACGAAGACGACGGAAGAGATCGCCGTCCGGACGGCGGCGGGAGAGCCGCTCCGCCTGGAGCTGCGCTCGCTCGGTCCCGACGACTACGACCAGTGCGAGGAGCTCCAGCGCACCACCTGGGGAGACAGCTTCGCCGAGATCTACCCGGGGTCGATGATGATGATCACCCAGAAGATCGGCGGCGTCGTGGCCGGGGCCTTCGACGAGGACGGCGTCCTGGTGGGCTTCGTCCTGGGGATGACGGGAGTGCGCGACGGCCGCCTCTGCCACTGGTCGCACATGGCCGCGGTGCGCGAGGGGCTGCGCAGCGGCGGCCTCGGACGGCACCTGAAGCTCTTCCAGCGCCGGCTGCTCCTCAAGATCGGTGTCGAGCTCGCCGAGTGGACCTACGACCCGCTCGAGTCGCGCAACGCCCACCTCAACCTGAACCGCCTCGGCGCCCTGCCGGTCGAGTACCTCCGCGACGTCTACGGCGACGGCTCGACGAGCGCCCTCCACACCGGCATCGGCACCGACCGCCTGGTGGTGCGCTGGGAGCTCACCTCGCCCGCCGTCGAGGCGGCGATCGCCGGTCGCCCCGCCGAGCTCGCACCGTCGCTCGGCGAGGCCCCGATCCCGAACGTCGACGCGGACGGACGGCCCCGAACCGACCCCTTCGAGCTGCCGCCGTCGCCGGCCCTGCGCATCGAGACGCCCAGCAACCTCCAGGCGGTCAAGACCGCCGACCTCGACGCCGCCAAGGCCTGGCGGGCCTCGACGCGGCGCGCCTTCGAGGCCGCTTTCGCCGCCGGCTACGCCGTGCGCGGGCTCCTCCGGGAAGAGAAGGACGGAAAAATTCACAGATCCTTCTACGCTTTGACGGCCGATTCGGGTTAGGCTAAAAGTTCCCGACTCCCGGAGGAGGCCCTCGCCTCCGGTCGTCTGGCTCCGTTTCGAGGCCTTTGCCGTTCGCGGGGTAGTCATGAGCAGTCCACCCCTGGATGGCGGCATTCGGAAGCCGTTCAGGCGGCCGGGGGTGAGGGCCTTCCAGGGCCTCGGGCTCCTACCACCCCGAAGAAGCGAGATCCTCGTCGATGGTTTCGTCGCGAGGGAGGGGCGATCCGGGAGGAAGCCCGGTGCGCGAGGTCGACTGCGGAGGGGCAGGGTTAGCTGGGCTGATCCCGGCGACTTGACGGGTCAAGCTCGATTTGAGCTTGGACTCACCGCCCGCGAGCTCGTCGGCTAGGAGCCAATCTCCCGCGCCAGCAGGTGCTCCTCCTCGACGCCCGAGACCAGCGTCAGGACGAGCATCGCCACCCCAAGCCCGATCATCGTCGCCGTCAGCGACCGATCGGCAAAAAAGCCGACGATCGGGTTCAACACGGCGATCCCGATGGTCCGCACCATCGACACCGTCGAGAGCACCGTCGCCCGTTTCTCCGAGGGGATGTGCTGGTTCAGATAGGCCCCGAAAAGCGCCGGACGCGACAGCCCGAAGCCCGCCGCGACGACGATCGCGACCACCACGACCGGCAAGAAACGCGTCGCCCCGAGGACGATAAAGGCCATTCCCGCCACCACCGGCCCCACCCACAGGAGCCGCTTCTGCGATCCCAGCAGACGCTCCAGCCAGGCGGCGTTCGACAGCAGCAGGATCTGTGCGACGACCATCGCCGCGTGGACCGTCCCGTACCAGGCCATCGGCATTCCCGCCCGCGCCAGGAACGGCTGGTAGAGCCAGATGACCATGAAGGCGAGCGCTCCCAGGAGCACCATGTCGAACGTCAGGACGCGCAGCACCGGATGCCCCACGAAGTAGCGGACGCCCGAGGTCAGGATCCGCAGATAGGGCTCCGAGCCCTCCTCGTCCTCCTTGCGCGGCGGCTCGTGGAGCGTCAGGGCGACGAGAAATCCCAGGGCCAGCGGTACGAGCTGCGATTTCAGGGGCATGGTGAGCCCGAAGCGAGCGGCGATGACGCTTCCCAGAAGCGCCCCGAGCAAGATGCCGCCCAGCTTGAAGGACTCCAGGCGCGCGATCGTCGGCCCGGCGCGCTCGGCGAGGCGCTCGGGATCTTTTTCGAGCTCCTTCAGGGAGTCGTAGACCAGGGCCTCGTCGGCGCCGGAGAGAAGCGTCATGGAGCAGGCCAAAAACACCTCGGCGACGAGGAATACGGCGAAGCTCGGACGGCTGACGTAGATCAGGACGCCGGCCGTCGCGACCACGAACGACAGCGCCACCGAGGCGCGGCGTCCCCAGAAGTCCGCTACCGTGCCCGTGGGGACTTCGAGCAGGAAGTTCCAGGCCCAAAACCAGGCGTTTAAAAGCAGGATCTGGCTGAAGTCGAGCCCTCCCCAGTCCTGGAAAAAGGGGATCAGGACCGAGCTGACGAAGTGCGTCCAGAAGAAAAACCGGACGGCGTACATCTTCCAGACGTTCTGGGCCGGGGCTCGCTGGAAGAGGTTTCGCATGGCGTCGGTCCTGGCGGGGGGCGTCGAGCGTATCAGAGCGCCTACCGGCTGGAGCTGTGTGAGATCGAGCTTCGAGAGCGCTTGCAAAAAGCCGCATCTCGTGGTATAGATCCTGGGACCATGCCGATACAGGCTCAGCGGTGAGCGGCATTCCGTCAGGGCTGAGGATTCGATGGTGCTGCACGCCGCGGAAAAGGAGGCAACCATGATTCGCCGCAGCACTGCGTTCTTCTTGCTTTTGCTGGTTGGGCTCGGCCCGTACGTTCTGGCCCAGTCCAACGGCACCTACGAGGGTACCACCGGGCAGAATCGGTCCTTTTCCCTCGTGGTTTCCAACGGCCGAATCCCGTCCTTCAGCGTGGGCTTCCAGTGTGGGGGGACCACAGGCACGACGACCGTGACCATCACTCCCGGGTGCTCGATCACCAACAACAGCTTCGTCTGCCTCAATCCAACGTGTGGAACCGGGGTCAGGAGCGGGTTGACCGGATCATTCAGCGGCAATACGGTGTCGGGCACCGCAACCCTGTTCATCAACCCGTTGGGTGGCCCCTCCTGCTGCCGACTCGATACCTCGTTTTCCGCTAGCCTGGATGGGCCGC
>CBDUYN010000320.1:0-5440 GCA_965371445.1 uncultured bacterium
GGCTTATCCTGGGCTTTGGGGTTTCATGAGGCTCGTCTCCCCAACCCCATAGCCCAGGATAAGCCCGCGGCGCATCCTGGGGGGACGGACGGAGTCCGTCCATCCGTGCGGCAGGGGCTTCCGAAAACCCACACCGCTCCTGTAGCGTATCGACCCTCATGACGACACCACCCCGCATCGAAGTGCGCCGCCTCACCAAACGCCTCCCTTCCGGAGGACGCCTGCTGACGATCTTGGACGACGTCAACCTCCAAGTCGCCGCTGGCGAGAGCGTAGCGGTTCTGGGTCCGTCGGGGAGCGGCAAGTCGACGCTCCTGGCGCTGATGGCCGGGCTCGACCGTCCGACCTCCGGGGAGGTGCTGCTCGACGCCGAGCCGATCCACGACCTCTCGGAAGACGAGCTGGCGCTCTTGAGGCGCCGCAAGGTCGGTTTCGTCTTCCAGAGCTTTCAGCTGCTCGGCAACCTCTCGGCGCTGGAAAACGTCCTCCTGCCCCTGGAGCTTACCGGCCATCCGGCGCCCGGCAAGCGCGCCGAGGAGCTCCTCGCCCAGGTGGGCCTCGCCGAGCGTGGCCACCACTACCCGACGCAACTCTCCGGCGGCGAGCAGCAACGCGTCGCCCTGGCACGCGCTCTCGCCAGCCGTCCGCCGATCCTCTTGGCCGACGAGCCGACCGGCAACCTCGACTCGGCGACGGGGGCGGGCGTCCTGGAGCTTCTCGCCGGGCTGCGCGAGGCCGGGACGACGCTGGTGCTCGTCACCCACGACCCGAGCGTCGCCTCGGGTTGCGAGCGCCAGGTCCACCTGCGCGACGGCCGCGTCGAGCGCGACGAGCCGACCGTCCCGGCCTGAATCGGCCGAAGGCGATTGCCGTTTCGCTCCCCCTCGGGTAACATCTGGACGCTTTCACGTCCGTTGGAGGCGGTCGATGGACGAAGAACACAAAACCCGAATCTCAATCCCTGCCAGGATGCAGAAGCTCGGCCCCGAGGACGCCTGTGTCGTCCAGATCTACGGCGGCGAGCTCGGCAAACGCTACACCATCACCGGCGCGCTGACGGTGGGCCGCGACGCCACCAACAGCATCGTCCTCGACATGGACAACGTCTCGCGGCGCCACGCGCGTTTCTTTACCGAGGACGAGATCGGCTACGTCGAGGACCTGGGCTCGACCAACGGCACCTTCATCAACGACCAGGACATCCAGAGCCGCCAGCAGCTGCGCAACGGCGACCTGATCAAGGTCGGCGGCGCCATCTTCAAGTTCATCAGCGGCGGCAACGTCGAGGGGCTCTACCACGAAGAGATCTATCGGATGACCATCATCGACGGTCTGACGCAGATCCACAACAAGCGCTACTTCCTGGACTTCCTCGAACGCGAGATGGCGCGCTGCGCGCGCTACGGCAGCGACCTGGCGCTGGCACTTTTCGACATCGACCACTTCAAGTCTCTCAACGACACCTACGGCCATCTGGCCGGGGACCACGTGCTGCACAAGTTGGCGCAACTGGTGAACAAGCGCGTGCGCCGCGAAGAGCTTTTCGCGCGCTACGGGGGGGAAGAATTCACCCTGGTGCTGCCGGAAACCAGCCTCGATCGGGCGACGCACCTGGGTGAGGAAATCCGGGCTTTGGTGGAAGAGGAGACGTTCCTCTTCGACGGCGAGGAGATCAAGACGACGCTCAGCATGGGGATTGCGACCATGGTGGGCGAGATCGAGTCGCTCGCCTTCATCAAGCTCGCCGACGAGGCTCTCTACGAGGCCAAGGGAAGCGGCCGCAACCGTGTGGTCGCCCACCCCTCCCTGCGAGGCGATTGAGCCCACGAAAGGAGTCCCGTGAGCCCCGCCGGGTGCGGCGGAGCCGAAAGAGCGGCCGGTCCCGGACCCCGCCGGGAGAGGTGTCTCAGAGCGCCGACCCGGTGACGCGGGTACGTACTGACCCCGCCACGGGAGAGCCTCGCGTGATCGGCAGCTACCGCGTGCTGAAGGTGCTGGGCGAGGGCGGGATGGGCACCGTCTACCTTGCAGAGCAGACCGACCTCGACGGGCGCAAGGTGGCGGTCAAGCTCATCCGCTCGGCGCTCGTCGACCGGGATGCGGCACGGCGCTTCGAGGCCGAGCGCCAGGCCATGGTGCGCATGCACCACCCTTACATCGCGCACGTCTTCGACGCCGGCATGACCGAGGACGGCCAACCCTTCATCGCCATGGAATACATTCCGGGGCTGCCCATCTCTCGGCATTGCGAGAGCCAAGAGCCTGACCTCGGCGAGCTCCTGCGGCTCTTCATCACCGTTGGCCAGGCGATCCTCCACGCCCACAAGAAAGAGATCATCCACCGCGACATCAAGCCCTCGAACATCCTCGTCATGGAGGTCGACGGGCGAGCCATCCCCAAGGTCATCGACTTCGGCATCGCCAAGATTGTCGACCGCTCGGTGGCCATCACCGACGTCGGAGCGGTCGTCGGGACCGTCGCCTACATGTCGCCCGAGCAGATCCGGGGTGGGACGCTCGACGCCCGCTCCGACGTTTACTCCTACGGCGTCCTGGTGCACGAGCTCCTGACGGGACAGCTCCCCGAGGTCACCCCGGCGCTCGAAGCGGCGCTGTGGAAGGGATATCCGCCGGAGCTACGGGAGATCGTCTCGCGGTGCCTCGCGACCGACCCCGACGAACGCTTCGACGATTTCGGCGAGCTGATCGAAGAGCTTGGAGCGTTGCTCGACGATGTGCGCTCGGCGGAGCGCGGCGAGTCGGCGGCTGCCCTGATCCGCCACGAGGAGCTCGGCGAACGGCTGATGCGCGAGCTGTGGACGAGCTTCGACGCCGCTTTCGAAGCCGCCGAGGAGCCGGCGGTGGCGGATCTCTTGGCGCTCTTCGGGCAGGCCACCGAGGCGCCGGAGGTGCTCTCGGCGCTGGTCCGCGAGGCGCTTCTTCAGGAGGAACGGCGCCGCCGGGCGCTGGCCGGCGAGTCGCGCCTCGTCGAGGCGGCGGCCGATTGTCGCCTGGCCCTCGTGCTGCCCACCGGCCACCGCTCGCGCAAGGAGCTCCTCGAGCGCGCCGCCGAGAGCCTGGGCAGGGCGCTCGGCGACTTGGCGAGCGCTCAGGACGCCCACGCCTGCTCTCACCTCGGCGACGCCCTCGCGGCCCTCGGCGAGATCGGCGAGGCCGCGCAAGCTTACGGCCGTGCCGTCGAGATCGCGCCCAAGCTGGCCCACGCGTTCTACGGCCTCGGGACCCTCTGCTGGAGCGACCGCGACCGTCTGGAGGAAGCGCTCTCGGCCTGCTGGAAGACCCTCGACCTCGCCCCGTACGACGCGGCGTCGCACAACAACCTCGGCATCGCTCTTTATCTCAGCCACTTCCAGCCCGGGGTCTCGCTTTTCGGACAGGACAAGCTGACCGAGGCGGTCGCCGCCTTTCGCCGCGCCGTGGACCTCGATCCCAACCTCGCGGTGGGCCACCGCAACCTGGGTCTGGCGCTTCATCAGAAGGGGGACCGCCAAGGAGCGCGCGAAGCTTTCTCGCTGGCCATCGAGCTGTCGCGGGGATCGCAGGGTGCGAGACTCTTGCAGGACCTCCTGGCCGACTCCTCGGCGAAGCGCCTCGACTCGGCCATCGCCGAGCAGCGCCTGGCGCCCGAAGGCGTCCTGGCCCACGTGCCGGGCGAGAAGGCGGACGAGGACGACACGAACGGCCGCAACCTCGCGCGGCGCGGCCGCCTCGACCGGGCTCGCGCCGCGTTCGTCCGCAGCGAGAGGCGCCGCCGCGAAGCGACGAGGAGCGCTCCATGAGGGCGCGGAGCGTGAGACGGGCCGTCCTCGCCGCCGCAGGGCTGCTGGCCACGGCGGCGGCGGTACGCGCCGCCGAGCCGGTGCGTGCCTTGCTGCTCGACTACAACGCTCCGAGCGAGCACGACGTGCTCCTAAGCCACCTCTGCGTTGAGCGTTGTACGGCCGACGCCGGCTGCCCCGAAGAGCTCTTGAAAGACGGCGTCGACTACTGGAGCGAGGACTTCGTCATCTACCGTCCGCGCTACCTCGGACGCAGCGCCCGCTTCGTCGTCGATGTCTACAAGGACCGCCGGATCGACCTCGTCTCCTTCTCCGGCCACCACGCCTCGGGCTTCTCGGGCGACTTCGGCCGCGGACGCTTCGACACCGAAAGGCTGGCCACGAACCTCTTCGGGAGCGCCCGGGCCGAGCGCTTCTTCACCGCGCCGTCGACGGTGCTCTTCCACGGCTGCCGGACCGACGTCAAGTCGAAGTTCGACGGCGATCCCGAGGAGTACGTCCTGCACGTCATCGAGGAGACGACGGTGCGCGAGGACCAGCTCGAACGGCTCCTCGCGGCGGTGCAGCAGATCGGCGGCGTGCAGCAGGCCTACCGCGACCTCTTCCCCAACGCCTGCCTCCTGGGCTACCGCGGCACCCAGACGCCGGGCGGAATACTCGAGATCTACCGCCAGGTCACGAGCTTCATGAAGACCATGGCCGGGCGCGGCGGCGGCCCGGGACGCTTCACGGACGCGTCCTACCAGGAGCTCGGCCGCCGGGTGCTCGCCGAGTGTCCGCGGGGCTGGCCGTGCAACCTCTGCGAGGTCGACGAGGGCTACTACGGACCCCTGGCCCGAACGCTGGCCTCCTATCTGCGGCGCGAGCGCGGGCGCATCCACGGCAAAGGCGAGCGGCTCTCGGAGGACGACGTGATCCGCCGGGAGGCGCTTTTCGAGGAGGCGTCGTACTATGCGAACACCCGCTGGTCGTGCTCGTCCTACGAGCCGGGGACGGCGCCGGTATGGCCCGATCCGGTCGACGAGTCGCCTTTTGCCCGCCTCTTCCTGCGCCTCCTGTGGGTCGACCTGGGAAACCTCCAGCCGGAGCAGCGCCGCGAGCTTCGCGAGGAGCTCGTCCACCGGCTGGGGACGATCGCCTTTGCCGAGATCGACCGCATCGAGCTTCGGGCCTGGCTCTACTCCGACGAGGGCTGGTCCCAGCTCGAGGATTTCTTCGGCGTCTCGATGCGCAACCTCTCGACCTTTCGCCAGAAGGACTTCTTCTCCTTCCTGGCCAATATCCACTGTTCCCGCTGCCTGGAGCTGGTTTTTGACGACGGCTATCCGTCGCTCCTACGCGAGAACGCCGCCGGCCGTTTCGTCGCGGCGCTCGGTCCGGACCTCTACCGCCGCGCTCTGGCCGACGCCGACCCGCGGGTGCGGCTCGCGGCCGCCCGGCGCCTCGACCCCGCCCTCGGCTGGGACGTCATTCTTGAGGCGGCGGCCAACGAGGACCCGGACGTCCGCCGCGAGGTCTGGAAGCGCTTCGGAGCCGTCTTCTTGCCTCCTTTGTAGGGCAGGCTCTTATGCCGTGCTCGGCATAAGAGCCTTTATGCCGAGTCCCTGATTATGCAGAGTAGCTCACCTCGGCCCTCCCAT
>CBDUYN010000321.1:0-5414 GCA_965371445.1 uncultured bacterium
CGGTTGAGACGCTCGACGACGAGCTTGCGGCCTTCGAGCTTGCGGGCGAGGCGCCACGGGTGCTTCACCTGCGTAGCTCGGCGCCGCTTGTCACGCGCCTCGAGACGGCCGAGGGCGAGCCACGGGTGTGGGTCCATCCAGGATCGACGTCGCTCGACCTCTACCTGCCGGCGGGTGCGGCGCGGCTCGACCTGCGCGGTGTGGGCGGCGGCCGGCTCGACGCGACGCTGGAGCTTCAGACAAGCCCGGTCGTCGAGATCGGCGAGGGGTTGGGTCCCGAGGTCCAGCTGGCGGCGGGGGAGACGCGTTTCTTCGGCTTCCGCGTCACGGCGGCGGGCTCGGTGGGCCTCGGCGTGCGCGCCGCCTTTGGCGGCGCGCCTCGTGACGCTCCATCACCGACGGCTCGACCGCAAAGATCTGTCCCGCCTCCAGCGTCAGCTCCACTGCACTTCCATACTTCGGACCTTTGGGTCCCCACGCATTGAGCTCGCCGGCCGGCCGGTGGTTGTCGTAGGTCGCTACCCGGGCGTTGAGATGGGGTTTGAGGTCGACGTATCCGGCCATCATGAATCTCACCTCCTGGGCAGAGTCGAGTTTGAAAGGTTCGATCAGGGAGCGTGGTCCGCGGCAGATCCTGTCTTCTCCGCATACGATGAGATAACTTTCGCCAGGTGTTCCTCTGCCTCAATTGCCTGCCGGAGATGCCGGCGAATGAAATCACCATACTCGGGACGTCGCCTCTTGAGCGTTTTGGCCAAGACATCCATAACCCCCTGAATATGGCCAAGGGAGCGGAGATAGGACTCCGCTTCGGAGCTGAGCTGCTGCTCCGCCAGCCAGTGTGCCGCACCTCGCAAGAAAGCGCAGAAGTATAGGCGTGAAGTCAACTCGGAGCGCAGGAGCAGGCACGCCGCTCTGCGAAACATGAAATTTTTATCACTGCTTGAGCGCTGTTCAAGCTTCTCCTCCAGCAAACCAAGGAATCGCTGGAAGGCGGCGTGGCCGTACTCTCCTCTCCCATCGACCGCCGGTTGCACCATCTCAGCGTACAGAATCCCGAGCAACGATGCCGCCCACCTCGCTGGGTCATCTATGGTAGGGGGTGTCACCTCAACGCTGAACCACTCACCATCCACGGGTCTACCACTAAACAGCGGATCGCGCTCCAAATCGAGGGGCACGTCGGAATTCCGCGCGTTGTCGAGGTCGGTGCGACTCAGCACACCCTCGCCGGCCGGGCGCCACAAATCCTGTATATAGATCTCGTCGGTTTTTTCACCGCGTCGCGCAAGTACCGTTCGGCTGCTGCGAATCCGTCGGTAGTCGGGGCCGAAGGGGAGGTAGTAAGAGTCGACTGCGACAATCGCTGGCTTGTCTTCGGCGAGGTGATCATAAAGAGACAACTCCGCGTCGCCAAGGTGCTGGGTGAGGCGTACACCTCCCCGGCGCTCAAGGGCTTCGAGGATCGGGGTGGGGTTGAGGGGTAGACTGTATTCCGTCAACTTTTCAAGGCCGGCGCCCGGTAGACCGAAGGACCAGCGAAGCCCCAGCAACAACGCAGCCGACCGCGGAGCCGTCTCGGCGGCGAGCCGCTCTGCGTAAGAAAAAAGAGTCGCCGTGGTTCGGGCCGGCGAAGGCGAGATCTCAGCCATCCGTTTCTCCTCCGTCGCAAACGAGAGATATCGCCATCAGGTGAAACAGCGGGTTCAAACCAAGTTTGAGTCGAGAGACAGTAACTGGCTCTTCCCATCGGTGTTGGAAGCACCACACGGTGCCGGTCAGAAGGTCGAGATCATAATCGCCGGGGTAATGGAGGTGGGAGCAGTGAAAGCCATCCTCCTCGTGGGGGTCGCGCGGTAGAACCGAGAACCCCTTGGCGAGGGCCACAAACTCGCTCGGCTCGCGCCCCGGGCTCGATACCTGAATTGTAAGATACTGGTCGCCCATTTCACCACAGCACAGCAACGCGATGCCGCGGATGCAGCGAACGACCTTCAGTTCAATCTCCTGTTCCAGAGGCTCCACATTGTCATGGTCTCCCTCCGCGAGCTTGTCAGGAATTCGAAAGGGCACTGAATCCACAGTCAGCTCGGTCCCGAAAGGGAGCTCCTCGGCGGGGAGCGAATTGCCCCAGGCATTCAGTTGACCCTGCTTCCGATTCGTGTCGTAGGTAGCCAGAGCGCTGTTCATGTAGGGTGTGAGGTCGACCGTCTCGTAGCGCATGCTCAAGTACCTTCCTAGCTCTAGAGTCAACGGTCTGTTCCCGTTTCAGAATCCTCGAAATCTACGATGTCCTCAACTGGGCCACAGTGGCGCCAGGCTTCAAACGACCGAGCAGCCGCAGGGTGGCGAGCTCGAGCTCCTGGACCACCCAGCGTTGCGGATTCGGGACCGAATCGGGCGGCTTCCAGACGTCAATGTTGGTAGAAATTCCCGCGTCGGAAGACAATTGCAACCTGAAATCCGCGGCCAGAACGCCGACGACGGTGAAAGGATGGCCATCGAGGTGTCAACGACGCTGAAGATCGCCACGTTGGCGCCGATCCCGAGGCTCAGCGTGACGATCGCGACCAGAGCAAGAAAGGGGGTAGCACGCAGGTTTCGCAGGGTGTATCGAACATCTTGCCTCAAGCTTCCCATACCGATTCCTCCTCGAGGGTGCTCCACCCTATCAGAAGAAGCGCTGCCGGTCAAGTCTCCGCACCAAAATCCAGTCCTGACGCACCCCCGTCCCGGGGCCAAGCGCCCCACGAGGAGGAGTTCCGGTCCAGCCAACTCCTGGACTTTCGGCCTCCGCTGACGGCGGATCCGTGGCTCTGGCGGCTCTGTGGCGGAGGGAAGCTGGTCTCCGGCGACTCCAAGGCGGGGGAAGCGGCGATGGAGGCACACCTCTGCCTCCTCGGTTACCTCGGGCCCGCTGGAGCTCTCCAGGAGCTCAGGTGAGACGCAGCTGGACGCTTTGAGCGAGGCGGGAGCGGACCTGCTCTGGGACCAGCCAAGGTCCGGTGAGGGTCTCGCGCACGAAGTGGGTCAGGCCGCGGACCCCGAAGATCCAGGACTTTCGAAGTGGGTGGCACCTCACCGCTTCGATGTCCTCGGCTTCCGCGTCGCAGACCTCGACGAGATCGCCGAAGCTCGCCGCCCGACGCACCCGCCGTCCGTGGTGATCGGTGTCCGCCAGCCGCTGAAAGACCTTCGCCGTCAGGTCGCGATCAACGGCGGCGAGCGCTTCCTCGGCGTGCTCGGCCAGTGCGTCGCGCAGTGTCCCCACGGCTTCGTAATGAACGAGATCGACCGGTCCGCCTTCTCCTTCGGCCCATCGTTCCCAGGTACGTAGCAGCACGTGCTGAAGGACGGGCAGTCGGTCCAGGCGGTCGCCGAGCTCATTCAGAAGCCGGTCGACGAGCCGGGGCGCGACCTCCGCGCCGCGCAGGCGTGCCGGCCCCTCGATCGCCTCCCGCAGCTCTCGGCGTCCGAGCCGAGGCACGAGGTAGCGCCCGCGGTTCATGGCCTCGGGCAGACCCAAGAAGACGTCCGGCCCGCACCAGCGACGACTTGCCGCAGCCGCTCGTGCCGACGACGGCGAGGAAGCGTTCGCGGCGCAGCGCGTCCAGAAGCTCCGCCGTCTGGGCGCGGCGTCCGAAGAAGAGCCGGCTGTGGCGGGTCTCGAAGGGTCGCAGGCCCACATAGGGGTTTTCCGGCGCCGTCATTCGTCGTCCTCGTCGAGCTTCTTGAGGATGCGTTCGATCGACGCCGGGTCCGTCGCCACCATGACGTCGACGAAGTTGCGGAACGGTACCTCGGAGCGGCGCTCCTTCGACGGCACGCAGACCGCCATCCGCGTCGAGAGGTGGCGGCTCGCCACGAGCTTGATCGCGGCCTCCAGGCGCTCCTCCACCCAGCCGCGGGCGACGGCCCCGAAGACCAGGACGAAGAGCTGCGTCCGCTCGAGGTTCTCCTCGAAGCGCTCCAGCCCCTCCGACGGCGAGAGCCCGAGCACCGGGACGGCGATCGGCGCGACGGCGTTTCTCGCCAGGCAGGCGAGCAGCTCCGCCGCCTGGGGCAGGTCGCTCTGGTGCAGGTCGACGAAGGCGGTCCGCGGACCGTCCGCCACCACCGTCCGCCGCCGCGTCTCCTCGAGGACGGTTTTCTTGGCAAGGACTTCCTCGGCGAAACGATGACGTCCGGTGCGGACGAGCTCCAGGCTCGCCGCGTCGCGCTCGGCGGTGGCGATCTCGTCGAGGACGGCGGATCGGCCGACGGCCACCGCGTCGTCCGCGCCGCGTCCGGCGACGTCGGCGCGGCGTCCGAGCTGTTGCCAGAGGACGCCGGCGAGGCGGCCCTTGAAGCGCCTGGCCCAGCCTTCGGCGTCGCCGGGGGCCCTGTCGTCGAAGGCGGCGAAGCTTACGAAGACGTCGTGCTGGTAGCCGTCCAGGTAGGTTGCCATGGGTTTGTCCACAGGTCGAGGATCCGTTCAAGCATAGCAGACGGCAGGCGAAGCCTGCCCTACGAAGACGAGAGCAGATCTGTTACCCTAGGATGGGAGAGGCCACAAGGATCTCCTTTGGAGCGCTAAAAGAGATGTCGAGTCTGCCAGCCGTAGAGCCTGTTCCCCTGCGCCGGGACGCCCAGGGGGTCATTCGAGTCGCCGACACTCGGGTGACGCTCGACACGGTCGTCGCTGCCTTCGAGTCAGGAGCCAGCGCCGAGGAGATTGCCGAGGACTACCCGCTCCGGCTCGACGACGTCTACGCGGTCGTCACCTACTACCTGCGGCATCAGGACGAAGTCCGCGGCTACCTCGAGGAGCGGCGTACGTTCGCCGCCGTAGTTCGCAGGGAAAACGAGATGCGCTTCAACCACCGTGGTCTCCGAGAACGTCTGCTCGGTCGCCTTCAAGGCACTTCAACATAGACAATGCTCCGTCTGCTTACGGACGAGAACTTCAACGGACGAGTCCTACGCGGCCTGCGCCGCAAAATGCCGGAGCTGGACGTCGTCCGGATTCAAGACACCGAGCTTGCAGGCGCGGGGGATCCGGAGATCCTCGCGTGGGCGGCTGAGCAAGGCCGTATCGTACTGACCCACGACGTTGCGACGATGACCGCTTTTGCGCTGGACCGAGTCCGGGCAGCGCTGCCTATGCCCGGACTTGTGGAAATTCGGCCGGATTTCCCGATCGGTCAGGCCATCGAGGAGATTCTGATCCTGGCGGTGGCGAGTCGACCGGAAGAGTGCGAGGGCCAAGTTTTCTACCTGCCCTTGTGACGGGACGGGGTCGATGCCAGTCAGCGGATCGGACCCCTGCCTTCTTCTCGCTACATTCTCCCCCCGAACCGCCGAGATTCCTCCGAGCCCCCGCCACCCTCCCATGATCTCCTCGGGTCATGAAAGGACCCTGCCGCCCCCGTCAC
>CBDUYN010000322.1:0-5369 GCA_965371445.1 uncultured bacterium
CTCATCGCCTACCAAGGGTACTTCATTCCAGGCTCGGAGGCAAAGCTCTCGGCGGCCCCAAGCAACCCTCAGAGCCGATCGTAGCCGTCCTCAAGCGGGTGTGTCGCAAAGGAATGGGCGACACAAGCGCCTCGGGCCGTCCGGCGCGCTCTGTGGACCCATCGCGCGACAGGAAGAGCCGGCAGGATGCCGGCGCTCCCAGCCTACCTACCTGCCGCCGCGGAAGAGCGCGGGGCGAAAATGCCCAGGATCCTCTCCCTCCAGGGCCCCAGGGCCCCAAATCCGCCGTTTGCAGGCCGCTCCGGGCCTCCGAAGTCGCGATCGACGCCACGCGACGACGACAGAAGCCGCCGTTTCGCGCGATCGCCACCTCGTACGCTCGCCAACGGACGCCGATTACCGCGTAAGGACGCCTCGTGCAGGCTGCACACGTCGTCCTTACCGCGTATCTCCGCGGCGTTCGGGGGCGCACTGACCCTCACTTCCGCGTACGTGCGCGGCGTGTCGGTCTGCATCGACGGCCGTTCCGCCGTCCTCGTGCCTCGAACCGACGAGAAACGCCGCCCTTTCCCGCCCCGACGGCGTTGGGCCACCCGCAACTCCAAGCTCCGGCCGGATTTCAGAGACTCCTCCGGCGGCGAATCCAAGCTCGGGCCGGATCTCAGGGGCTCCTCCGGCGTCAAATCCAAGCTCGGGTCGGATCTCAGGGACTCCTCCGGCGGCGAATCCGAGCTCGCGCCGACGGCCGAGGAGACAGCGATGCTCGTCTCCGGCCGTTGGCCGGCCGACAAGTCCTTCGGCTTCTCCTTCTTCTTCCTGTGGCCGTAGCTACAACGCCGGCTCGCCACCTTGCGCAACGACTCCGGCAGCGGCGCCACCAACTCCGGTTCGTCCACCAGGTGGCCCAGCGTGTCGACGAGCTCGATCGACCAACGGTAAACCCGCGACGCTTCTTTCTGCTCGCGCTTCACCTGGATCCGGGCGGCCTTCACCTCCGACTCCGCGTCCTCCACCGCCAGCGACGTCCGGTGGACCTCGTTCATGCTGTCGGCCAGCGACTTGTCGACGTCGGCCTGGGGATAGTCGAGCAAGCCCGGCAGGGCCACCGGACGGAAGTGCGGGGTCCGGAGGTTGATCAGGAAGGCATCGGCCTGGAGGTAGGCCGTGTGCCAGCACTGCGAGATGCGGCCCCGGAGCTTGAAGAAGCCCACCGACTCCTTCGTGCAACCTTCGAGCAGACGGCGGCCGTTGAGCAGCGCCCCGCGCATCGTGTCGGCCTGCCCTACGACGCCAAGCGGCCGTCGAGGTCAAGCTCGGCGGCAATGCCCTGCATGGCCTCCAGGACGTTGCCCACGTGGGCCCAGGTCTCTAGCTTGCCGTCGAAGCACTGGCGGCTGAAATCCGCGGTCGCCGCCTCGATCTCGCCGCGGTCGATCTGGCGGGTGAAGAGCTTGTCCTTCCAGTTGCGCTTGACCGACTTGACCTTGATTTGACGGATGTCCTTTGCGGGCCGCACCAGCGTCGCGGCGATGACGAGCCCCGTGATCTCGTCGCAAGCGAGGAGCGCAAAGTCCATGGGGTGCCGGCGCTCGACGCTGGTACCCGCCTGGTTGTGCGACAGGATCGCCTGCAGGGCCTCCTCCGGGCAACCCTTCTCACGCAGGGTCGGAATGCCCTCTTTCGGATGCTGCTCCAGGCTCGGATGAATCTCCCAATCCCAATCGTGCAAGAGGCCCGCGAGGCCCCAGGGCTCCGGATCGGCGTCCAACCGGCGGGCGTAGAAGCGCATCGCGGCTTCCACCGCCAGCATATGGCGCCGGAGCCCCGGGTCCTTGACGTTTTCGACGAGTAGCTGCCAGGCCTGCTCCCGGTCCATGTGGGCTCCTCAAGAATCGCGATTCAGAAGGGTCGCGGCTCGGCGCGGTCGAGGGTCTCGAGCTGGTAGAGAAGCTCGGCCGCGTCGCGGTAGTAGAGGTTCGGATCCTGCGCCAGGGCGGGATCGCGGGAACCCCGGAGCACCTCGCCAAGCACCGGGATCAGGGCTTTCAGATGCGCGGGAGCGTCGTGACGCCGCTCCATGGCCGCGAGGCTCGCCGTGACCTCCGACGTGTTGCCATCGGCGATCGTCTGGGCAACCTCCGCGAAGATCTGGCCGTGCCCGGTCTTGTTCTCTCCACCGTCGCGGCGGTAGAGCAGATAGGCCCGCACTGCGTTCTCGCGGGCCACCCGCTGCGCCCTTTCGCGGCCCGCCAGCTCCTCCAGCCGGCTCAGCATGGAGAAAGTGCGCCAGGGCTCGGCGTCGTGGCCAAAGGGCTCGTCGCACTCGACCGTGCGTTCGAGCTCCCGGCGCGCCTCGTCGTAGCGGCCGAGACGCATCAGCTTGTCGGCCATCTGGCTGCGGGCGATCCCTTCCCGCCCCGGGTCGTCGATCTCGGTGAAAAGCTCGGCAGCTCGGCGATAGGCGTCGACCGAGTCCTCGGAGCGGCCCATGGTGTCGTAGAGGGCGCCGAGCTCGGCGTGGGTGATGCCGGCGGCCTCGCGATCGCCGGCATCGACCTGAAGCTTCAAAGCGTTCTGAAAGGCCTCTTCAGCGGCTGCGTAGAGCCGGGTGCTGCCGTGGACGACTCCGATCTGCTGCCAGATCTCGGCTACCACTCCCGCCACGCCGAGATCCTCGAAGATCTCGCGCGCCTCGTGAAAGGTGGCTAAAGCGGCACGGGTCCGGCCCTGGGCAAGGAGGAGGGCGCCGAGCTGAGTGCGGACCTCGGCTTCTTGGCGACGATCTTCCAGACGCTGGGCGGCTTCGGCCGCCTTGGCGTAAGCCTGGGCCGCCGATTCAGGACGGCCCAGCGCGCGCAGACAGTCCCCGGTCTGCGCGCAGGCCAGGGTTTCCATCCGGCCCGCCTCCTCGTGTCCCTCCCCGGCGAGCTCGCCGAACCACTCGCGCGCTTGTTCCAGCGACTGAAGGGCCGATTCGGCCTCCCCACCTAGAAGAAACGCCAACCCAAGGGTCTGATGCAGCGTCGCCAGGTCGTAGCCGGCTCCCTCGTAGGCGTCCTCTCCCAGGGTCTCGGCTCGGTGGAGCGTCTTGCGGGCCGCCGCCACCGCCTCGGCATGCCGGCCGCCGTCCATCAACGTCTCCATCGTGGTCAGCTCTTCGAGGAACTCCTCGTGGCTCCAGCCCGTCAGGCGCCGGTTGGCGTCGTCGCGGATCTTTTCGACCCTCTCCAAGGCCTTCGGCCGGCGCAGCGGCCCGACAAGGGTCTCGACCGCGGTCGCGAGCACGACGACCTCGTCGGCCGGAGCGTTCTGGCCCAGGTACTCCAGGCAAGCGACCAGGTTCTCGATCTCCAGCAAGGCGAGCCCCGAGCTCAGCTGTGGGTTCTTGATCTGCTCCTGGTAGAGGAAGCCGACGAGTTGGGTCGTGGCCTCGGCCCAGGCGACGCGGGCCTCGGCCAGGTCTTCCGCGGTGAGCTCGTCTATCAAGGCGGTACCGAGCGCCGGATGGAGGCGCACGTAGTTGTTGGGAAAAATCTCGGCCAACCCGACCTCGATCAGCCGTTCGGCGACCCGGACCTCCTCGTCGCTCTCGACGTCGAGGCCGAGGACCGCGGCCATGGCGGTCAGGTGACCGCCGCCCTGGAAGACGGCAAGCGGCCGGATCTTCTGGCGCAGCGGATCGCCCAGACGCCGCAGGGAAAGCTCGACGCCGGCGAGAAGCGCTCGCCCGCGTCCCTTGGCTCCGGCCAGGCGTTCGACGGCGCCCGAAAGCTCTTGCAGATGGACGCGGGCACCCTCGACCCCGGAAGAAGCCACCTCGCCGGCCAGGCACAGGAGGCTCCCGGCGTGCCCGTCGACGGCCACCGCCAGCTCGGCAAGCTCCTCGTCGGAGGGCGGCTCCGCCAGGCGTGCCTTCATCGCCGCTCGGATGAGCTCCAGGGCGTCCTCCTCCACCATCGGAGCCAGCTCGATCGTCGGCCCGGCAAAGGGCTCCGGCAGAGGCTCTCGGCTGGTCAGGATCAGGCGAGTCTCACCGATTTTCCCAAGCTCCGCGGAAAACGCCAGGAGCTGCTCCAGGACCGCCGCGTCGAAGGCCGGATCGTCGCGGTCGGGCGGCAGCACGGCTTCCAGGTGGTCGAGGACGACGAGCGTCGGCGGCTCGCGCAGCACTCGCTCGAGGAGCTGGCTCGCCAGGCGCGGGTCCTGCGAGGCGGCCAGCCGGTACTGAGGCACAAGCTGCTGGCCGATCTCGAAGCGGACGGCGTAGGCGTCGTGGTGGACCTCAAGGCTGACGAGGACCACCCTGCCGATGCCGCCCTCCTCCAGAAGCCGCCGGGCGACTTCGACCCCAAAAGTCGTCTTGCCTTCGCCATGCTCCCCCCGGACCACCAGGTAGGGCGACGAGGCAAGGATTCGCTGCGCACGGCCGAGCTCTTCGGCACGGCCGACGAAACCGTGCGGTGGACCGGGAAGGTCCCCGGCGTGGGTGACGTGGGATGGGCTCTCTCGCTCGCTCACGGCGCCAAAGGATAGCAGTCTTCGCCTCGCCCTGCCATGCCCAAGACAATTGCTGTATGATCACCGCCAAGGATTCCAGGGACACCGGTCCACGGCCGCTGCGATCTCGCGCGCGCTCACCGGCTTGCCACGTCCCCGGGACCCGCCGAAGCCGCCGGCCTACCGGCATCTCCACCGCGTGGCAAGGCCTCGGGCCACCACGCTCGATCCCAAAGACAGAGGGAGCACGAAAGTCATGAGGAAAGTGTCGATCTACGCTGTACTAGGCGTCCTTGTCCTGGGACTCGCCGTTCCGGCCCTGGCCGAGGAAGAGGGCGGCGAGCTGACGGGCTACCTCGGCTCGTTCAAGGCCGACTACGAGCGCGCCGCCGACAAGATCCTGCAGCTCGCCGAGGCCATCCCGGCCGACAAGTACGGCTGGGCACCGGCCGAGGGCGTGCGCAACGTCGGCCAGGCCATCGTCCATGTCGCCGCCGCCAACTACTTCCTTTCCCAGGCGGCCGGCGTCCCCATGCCCGAGGGCGTCAACATGATGGAGGCCGAGAAGACGGTCACCGCCAAGGAAGACGTGATCAAGCTCTTCAAACAATCGCTCGACCACGTCTACAAGGCGGCCCACGGCAAGGCCGGTGCCGACCTCGACGAGATGATCGAGATGTTCGGCCAGAAGATGCCGGCCCGCCAGGTCTTCCTGATCATCGCCGGCCACGCGCACGAGCACCTCGGCCAGCTCATCGCCTACGCCCGCTCGAACGACATCGCTCCGCCCTGGAGCCAGGGTGGCGACGGCGGTGGTGAAGAAGGCGAAGAAGGCGAAGAAGGCGAAGAAGGCGAAGAAGGCGAAGAAGGCG
>CBDUYN010000323.1:0-5349 GCA_965371445.1 uncultured bacterium
ATCTGACAATTTTGGACCAAGGGGTTGACACAGGGTGTCTTTAGCCGTCTTGCTCATCTATAGCACGGGTCTTGAGGCCCGTTGCGGGGGCGGCGCGAGGTACAACGGTTCGAGGCTCGGCGACCTCCGCAACGGGCCTAAAGGCCCGTGCTATAGATGAAAAGACGGCTAAAGCCGCCTCCCGAAAGGAGCCGATAGTGTACTTGACTCATCTGTGCAGGTGTTGGGGAATCTAGCGCACCTAGTCAGGAGCCAAAGCGTCCGAGCAACTCGCGGGCTCTTTGCCGCTGCCTGTCGTAAAGCGGGCTCGGCGCGGATTCGAGGAACCGGCGCAGGGTCATGCGGGCGGCGGCGAGATCGCCGGTCTCGGCCTCCACCACACCGAGGTTGAAGAGGGTTTCGTACTCGTTCGGCGCGAGCTCCGCCGCGCGCTTCCAGGCGTCGATCGCCTGCCGCGCCCGGCCGAGGTTGTAGAGCGCCACCCCGAGGTTGTTCCACGAGCTCGCGAGGCCGGAATCGAGATCGATTGCGCGGCGCGCGTAATCGAGCGCCTTGTCGTAGCTGGCGCTTTCCACGGCGGCAAACGAGAGGTTCTCCCAGGCGCGCGCGTTGGTCGGATCTCGGGCGACGATCCGCTCGAGGATCGCCGTCGCTTCGCGGTAGCGTCCCAGCGCCGTCAACGCGACGGCCAGGTGGTTACGGGCCTCGAGATCCGTCTCCTCGGCGGCCAGCGGTTCGAGGAGGAGAAGCGCTTTTTCCGCCTGACCGGCCCAGACCAGCGTCAGGCCGAGCAGACGCAGCAGCTCGCGGTTGGCCGCCTCCGCCTCTTCGGCGCGGCGCATGAGCGCGATGGCGTCGCCGGAATCACCGGCTTTGAGCATCGCGGTCGCGAGCAAGGTGTAGACCAGGGCCGAGCTTTCTTCGGCGAGGACCTCCCGTCCGAGGACGATGGCGGCGCGATGGCGTCCCAGCGACGAGAGCTCCATCATGCGGTTGATCTTGCGGTCGAGGGCGACGAGGTTCTTGGGATCGTCGGCGGCCGTGTAGGTCCGGTCCTTCCTGGCAGCTCCCCCGCTCAGGTAACCGAGGCTGCGCAGACGCGCCACCTCTTCGGCCGAAACCTCGCCCGGCGCGGGTGGCCAGCGCGACTCCGCGGGCAGACGCCGGGCCATCGCGGCAGCGGTAGAGCGCTCGGCGCGCAGCAGGTTCTCGCTCTCGTCCGGATCCTGACGCAGGTCGTAGAGCTCCGGCAGCGGCAAGACGATCAGCTTCTTGCCGTTCATCAGCACGCCCCGCAGCGGTGCCCAGTCGAGATCGAGATTCGACGCCAGCGCCTCGAAGTAGTAGGCCTCGGGGGGAGCCTCTGAGGCGGCGAGCAAAGAGTGGCCCGGCAGCCGCGGGGGCGGCTCGACACCGGCGGCGCCGAGGATCGTCGGAACAAGGTCGACGTGCCCCGCGGGCCGCGAGTCGCGGCCGCGCTCCACGCCGGGTCCCCACAGCACCAGCGGCACCTTGAGCGTCGGCTCATAGGCGAAGAGACCGTGGGTGAGCTCGCCATGCTCACCCAGCCCCTCGCCGTGATCCGACGTCAGGACGATCAACGTCGGCGCTTCGCGGCCGGCGAGAAAGCCGTCCAGAAGCGGTGCGAGGAAGGAATCGACCGCCGACACCTCGCCCAGGTACGGCCGCCGGGCGAACCGGCTCCTAAACGGCTCGGGCGGCGCGTACGGTGCGTGCGGATCGAAGAGGTGAACCCACAGGAACCGTCGTTCGCCGTCGTGTTGGCGCCACCACCCGGCGGCGCGGGTCACCACCTCCGAGCCGCGCCGCTCGGAGTAGGAGAACAGCTGCTCGTGCGCCTCGGCGCCGAAGTCGTCGTCATAGACGTCGAACCCACGAGCGAGGCCGAAGCGCGAGTCGAGAGGAAAGGCGGCGACGTAGGCGGCGGTGGCGAAGCCGGCCTCCTGAAGCACGGTGGCGAGCGTGGCAACCTCCTCCGGCAGCGCGAAACCCGCGTTGTGCCGCACACCGTGCTGGTACGGGTAGAGCCCGGTCAGGATGTTGGCGTGCGACGGCAGGGTCATGACGTTGTGGGCGTGAGCGTCGGTGAACACCCGCCCGGCGGCCGCCAGGGCGTCGAGAGCAGGGGTCTCTACCACGGTGTTGCCGGCAAAGCCGAGAACGTCCGCGCGCAGGGTGTCGACGGTGATCAGCAGGACGTTTCGCGCTGTGCCAACCCCGGCCTGGGGGATCGCCTGCGCTGCCGTGGCCATGAGGAGCCAGAGGATGAAACCTCCGCAGACTGCGAGGACGGTTCGAGCTGAGGAGCGGTCGTCCATGACCGGCACTGTATCATGACCGGCCTCGTGAGGACGAGCTCAGCCGCCGATCCGATTCAATTACTTGGAGGATTGTTCAAATTCTTGGTCAGATGCCAAAAGTTGCCTGCTTTTGAAACCCTAGGAGGCCCTCCGACGTATAGACCTATAGTAGCAACCGCTACCTGCCACGGGTCTATCCAGATTCCGGGATTTCACTCCCTCAAGCACCAAATTTCCTGAATTTGCCGGCTCTCACCGCTGCCTTTTCAAGTTGGCATCGGGTTTGCTAATCGATTCGGCATGTTCGAGTTGCACGGGCTCGATCAGGCCGTACTCAGACGTGCAGAGGTTAGATCGCTCAACCATCACAAGGAGATCACCCAACCCAACGCGTCGCGTACCAGCAACTGTGAGGTGCCCTGTAACTCAGCGTCTACAACCACAACCGGGAGAACGAACAGCAATGTGTAGGAAAGAAAACAGAACGTGGCGGCTCATCGCCGCCGTCGCAATGACCCTGCTCCTGGCGAGTGCCGGCTCGGCTCTTGCCCAGTTGCAGACCGGAAACCTCTACGGCCAGGTGATCAACTCCGACGACGAGCCGCTGCCGGGAGTGAGCGTCACGCTCTCCGGGATCGGCGCCCCGCAGGTGCAGCAGACCGACGCCAGCGGTCAGTTCCGCTTCTTGGGCCTCTCGCCCGGGAGCTACCAGCTGACGGCGACGCTGGACAGCTTCGCCACCCTCGAGTATCCGGAAGTCAACATCCGCGTCGGCCGCAGCACGACGCTCGAGGTCGAGCTCACGTCGGCGGTCGAGGAGGTCATCACGGTCACCTCCGAGAGCCCGCTGCTCGACGCGCGCCGGGCCGCCGTCGGCACCACGGTCACCTCGGTCGAGCTGGAGAAGATCCCGACCTCCCGCGATCCCTGGGGGATCCTGAGCCAAACGCCGGGCGTCATCACCGACCGCATCAACGTCGGTGGCAACGAGAGCGGCCAGCAGTCGAATTTCGTCGGCACGGGATCGAACAGCCGCGACAACGCTTTCGCGGTCGACGGTGTGGTGATCTCCGACATGTCGGCGCTTGGCGCCTCACCCACCTACTATGACTTCGACGCCTTTGAAGAGATCGCCATCTCCACCGGCGGCACCGACATCTCGCTCGCCACCGGCGGCGTCACCGTCAACCTGGTGACCAAGCGCGGCACCAACGACTGGCGCGGCTCGGGGCGCTTCTTCCTGACCGACGGCTCCAACCAGTCGGATCCCGACGTCTCGCAAAGCGACGCCGGAGTGAACTTCAACGGCGCCGGCGGGGCTTCGCAGGTCCAGGACTTGAGCACCTTCAGCGCCAACCGGATCGACGAGGTCGAGGACATGGGCCTCGAGGTCGGCGGTTTCCTCGTCAAAGACAAGCTGTGGATCTGGGGCGCCTACGGCGAGAACGACATCAACAACGTGGTGGCCGGCGGAGCCTTCGACCGCACTTTGCTAGAGAACTCCAACGCCAAGCTCAACGCCCAGGTCACGTTGTCGAACTCGGCGGTGGGCTCTTTTAGCCGCGGCGACAAGATCAAGAACGGGCGCAACGCCGGACCCACCCGGCCGCCCGAGACCACCTGGAACCAGTCCGGTCCGACCGAGGTCTGGAAGGTCGAGGACACCCACGTCTTCAACTCCTCCTTCTACCTGACGGGCCTCTACTCCTTTGTCGACGGCGGCTTCCAGCTGCTCGGCAACGGTGGCCAGGACACCCAGATCGCCGTCGACCAGAACGGCATCTACCGCAACACCATGCTCGACTTCGGCTCCGATCGCGACGTCGACCAGTGGCGCCTCGAAGCCTCGGTTTTTTTCGACACCGGCAACACCAGCCACGAGCTGAAGTTCGGCGGCGGCTTCCGCGAGGCCGAGACCTCGTCGTTTACGACCTGGGGGCAGGGCCCGGTGATCTACCATTGCTCGCAATTCGGCTGCGACGAGGACGAGTTTGCCGCCAACCCCGCTCTGACCGGGACCAACGTGTGGCGTCCCCTCTCCTTGTCGGTGACCTCTGAGTACACCTCGGTGTGGGCGCAGGACACCTTGACCCTTGGCAATTTCACGATCAACGCGGGTGTGCGCTACGACGAGCAGAAAGGCAACAACGGCGCAGGCCAGGTCCCGGCCTTGACGTTCGCCGGCCACCAGTTCTTTCCCGCGGTCGACTTCAGCGGTGACACGAGCGTCTTCGCCTGGGAGACCGTCTCGCCTCGGGTCGGCGTGACCTACGCCCTCGGCGAGGCGGGCAAGACCCTGATCCGGGGGAGCTACTCGCGCTTCGCCGAGCAGCTGGGGACCGGCCGCATCACCCGCATCAACCCGGCGAGTTACGCCTATGCCTCCGCCTACTTCAACGACACCAACGGCAACCTCCTGCTCGACGAGAGCGAGATCGGATCGATCGACGTCTTTTCCTATTACGGCTTTGACCCGTCGAACCCCGTCGCGAGCTCGCCCAACCAGATCGACCCCGGGTTCGACCCGTCGTTGATCGACGAGCTGCGCGTCGGCGTCGAGCACGCCTTCAGGCCGGAGCTCGTGGCCGGGGTCGCCCTCACCTACCGCGACATCAGCGACCTGCCCGAACGACGCCTACTGATTACCGACGAGAGCGGAGCGCTGCGCGAGGCCACCGCCGCGGACTACGTGCAAGCCGGCACCGTCGACGGCACGCTGCCGAACGGAGTGAGCTACAGCGAGCCGTTCTTCGACTTGCGTAGCGGCCTCGACTGGACCGGCGGCACCCGCCTGGTCACCGGCGACCGCGGGCAGGAGTACCTGGGCGCCACCATCCACGCGACCAAGCGGTTGTCGAATCGCTGGATGCTGCGCGCCAACCTCACACTCTCTGACTGGGAGTACGACATCGGCGACGAGTTCAGGGCCTTTGACAATCCGACCAACGTGCTCGAGGTCTCGCCGGAGCTCGACCTCGGAGACGACGACGGCGGTGTCGTCGCCGAGCAGTCGGAGGGCTCCGGCGGC
>CBDUYN010000324.1:0-5245 GCA_965371445.1 uncultured bacterium
AGGAGATGGGACGGGCCGCGGGGTATCTGGATCGGGCCGTCGAGTTGCTGCGTCAATCCGGCAACGAAGACGTCCGACCTTCCGGTCTCCTCGCCCGCGCCGCCTTACGGCGCGTCCAGTCGGACGCCGAAGGCGCCCTCGCCGATCTCGACGAGGCGGAGGAGATCGCCCTGCGCGGACGGATGCGTCTTTTTGAGTGTGACGTCCACCTGGAACGGGCCAGGCTCGATGTCGTCCTGGGACGCCCGGACGAGGCGCGGCAAAGCCTCGGACGGGCGCGTCGGCTCGTCGGGGAGACGGGATACCACCGTCGCGACGAGGACGTCCTGGAGCTCGACGCGATCGTCCGCGAGATGCCGGAGGCGGCGGTGCCGGTGGCGTCCGCGCCCGAAGACGAGCCGGACGTCGGCAAGGGTGCCGAAGAACCCCAGGAGAAGACCGTGAGCAAGAAACACGTTTTCCTCTCGTACTGCCACGACGACGCGGACGTCGTCCGGCAGCTTCACGACGACCTGGTCGGACACGGCGAGGCCGTCTGGTGGGACCAGGACATCCTGCCGGGACAGAATTGGAAGGCGGCCATCCGGCGGGCGATGAAGGACGCCTATGCCGTCGTCGTGTGTCTGTCGCAGGCCATCGGGAACCGGGACAGGTCCGGTGTGTTTCCCGAGCTGCGCGACGCGATCGCCGAGTACCGGAGGTGTACGCCCGGCAGCATCTTCCTCATTCCGGTCCGCCTTGACGAGTGCGGCGTCCCGGACCTGGAGATCGACGCGACCACGATGCTCGACGGCCTCCAGCGCGTGGACCTCTTTCCGTCGTCCAGGCGCGCGGACGGTCTGAAGCGGCTGGTCCAGGCGCTCGAGGCGGCTTCCGGCCACCCTTGACCCAGCGTCCAGGCGGACGCGGGCTTCGCCCGCGGGCAGGCGGGACGCCTGCGCTCCCAGCGTTCCGTCCCTTCGGGACGAAGAGCAGGCGGGACGCCTGCGCTCCCATCGTTCCGTCCCTTCGGGACGAAGAGCAGGCGGGACGCCTGCGCTCCCAGCGGCGCCCAAACAGGTCCGAAAGCGGCCAAAATGACAACTTTTTCGGCGCGGATAAAACCTCAGTCAAGAAAATGACGACTTTTTCGGCGCGGGAAAGTTCCAAATCAGCCGAATTGGGACCTTCGCGGGCCGCGAAAAGGTCGAAAACGGCCGGATTGGCAACTTGCGCGGCGCCGAAAAGGTCGAAAACGGGACGATTGGGACCTCGAACAGGCCCGACAAGGTCCCAATTCGCTTGACTGAGGTTTTTCCCGCGCCGAAAAAGTTCTCATTTTCTTGACTGAGGTCTTGTCGGCGCCGCGAAAGCTCTCGTTCACCTTGACTGAGGTTTTGTCGGCGGCGCGAGAGCTCTCGTTCACCTTGACTGAGGATTTGTCGGCGCCGCGAGAGCTCTCGTTCACCTTGACTGAGGTTTTGTCGGCGCCGCGAAAGCTCCCGATTCGCTGGACTGGCGTTTTGTCGGCGCCGCGAAAGCTCCCGATTCGCTGGACTGGCGTTTTGTCGGCGCCGCGAAGGTCCCCGATTCCGGACGACGCGTCCACTCCGGCGTGAGTCCCCTGCCGGGAGCACAAAGAAAAGCCCCGCCCCCCGCAGGGGACGGAGCGACGCCGGGCGCCAGCCGTTGATCCCGGCCCGGCAACCCGGACGAAGAGTCAGCCGACGCCTAGGGGCTCACCGGCTCGACGACGACGAGAGACTCCTGCGGAGCCTCGCCCTCGCCCTCGGTCTCCGACTCCTCCTCGCCGGGCCGGCGAGACATCGGACGCAGCGCGGGCCGCAGGCTCTCCGCCAGGTCTTCGCGGCCCACCAGGTTGAACAGCGCCTCCTGGAAGTCGACGACGCTCTTGCGGACCTTGCGGAACCGCTTCAACGCCTGCTTGTAGTCCGCCCGCTTGACTTTGACCTCGGTCTTCGCCTCGTCGAGCCTCGTCAGGCCGCCGTCGAGGGCCGACACGGACTTCTCCAGCGTCTCGATCTCGGTCCCCATGTCGAGAGCGGTCGTGCCCTCGAGAGTCTCGAACCCCTTCTTCGCGTAGGGCCGCATCCGGGAGAGGATCTGGTTGCCGTGGCTCGACGCCGCGGTCCGCCGGGTCTCCGTCTTCTTGTCGAGCCCCAGGGTCCGCACCGCCTCCTCGCCGTGGTGATCCCGGACGAGACGGCCTTGCCGCCGGAGCACCGAGTTCAAAGAGGAGGTCGCCGTCGTGCAGAAGGTGCTCACGTTTTTGCGTTCCGCCTTCGCGGTCTGCAGATCCTGCTGCTTCGCGAAGACGTCACCGTTGGCCTCCAGCAACAGGAGCTTGTTGCCGTCCTGGACCGCGGCGTAGTCGGGTATCGGCTGGCCGTCGGGCCAGACCGGGGTCAGGAGCGCCGTGGCCGCCGCGGCCACCTCGTCGCGCTGGGCGTCGATGATCGTCGTGATGTCCCGCGTCTGCTCGTCGCCATACAGATGGGGCCTGGGAGTCAGGTTTGCCATGTCCTGAGGTCCTCCGTTCGTGCCCCGGACCCTCGGACGCCTCAACGCCGCCAGGACCGGGACGGTTTACAGGTTCGGAGGGCACCATGCCCTCCGTCTGAAGTCGTCACTACTCGCCGCGGAAGCGGCATCTCTCGATCGCGGCCTCCAGCCGCTCTCGCTTCACCGTCCCCGATTCCAGGAGCTCTTCCGTCAAGGCCATGAGCCTCGTTTCGATCTCCGTGGTCGGAGAGCCGTAGAAGTCGCCGAAGAACCGGTAGTGGGGAACGTCGAGCCCGTTGAGCACGGCGAACACCTCGCCGAACCCCGGGGCCGGACCGCCCTCCTTCAACAAGGCCGACAGGCGGGGACCGGTCAGCTCGGCGCGGCGAGCCAGGACCTTGAGGTCCATCCCCGACGCTTCGACGAACGTCCGAAGGTGGCCACGCAAGAGCTCGGCGGCTTCTACGGCTTCTTCCTTGATGCTCATTCACCCTTCTCCTCTTCGGTAGTGGAGTGCCGCCGTTCGACGCGGCGGCAGGTCCGGTTTGGGTCTGAAGTGAGCCTTGCACGGCGCCGGGCAGGTGAAACGTCGCTTTGCAGGGTCGCCTTGCCAGGCAAAACGACGGTCCCAAACGACGGTTTCCTGTAGGCTGGGGCGTGGAATGCGGGCCGGAGAGCGGGCCGGAGGTGCCAGGACGTAGGAAAAGTCAGCGTGAAGAGGAGAGCCAGGGCGCCGCCCCCTCCGGGCATCCATCCAGGGTAGCCAGGTTGAGTCTGGCGAGCTCCGCCTCAGACCGCCGAGAATGTTCTTCTGAGCTTCTTCTGAGCCGGCTAAAGCTGGCTCCCGGAAGGACCGGTGGCGCAGACTTGACTCATCTGTACCGACGTTCGGGCCTCTAGTGGCCCAGCCCGCCCTCTAGCGCACCTGGCGACTTGATCGAACGAAACCAAGGAGGACGACGTGAAGACGAAATGTGGCGTCAAAACTGGTATTGCGCCGATGATGGATCCACTGAGTTGAACCTAGCCAAGGGGAGGCTCTACCTCCCCTTGCTCCAGAGCGCGACCAAAGGGTCGTGCCGTAAACAAGAGCGCACAGTATGTAAATCAGCAGCCGAGATGGTGGTACAGCTGAGCATCTCGATGCTTGCCAGAGTCTCGTCATAAAGGCGAGCGGCAGCAAATGTCGGATAGATGCTTTGAGTTAGCGCAGAAACTTGATGACTCTTGCCGACTGTAGCATACATTACTGCAAGGTCCAGCAGAAGTAGACCCAAATAAATCGGTTCGCCCAAGGACTCCAATTCTTGCGATGTCGCAAGATACAGCCTTTCTGCAGTCTCGTATTCTCCGAGCCCCTCATGAATATTTGCCATCACCCAATGAACCAGATGCCGAGATAGCGGCCTCTTATCTCGATCAGCAGCAGCCTCCAGTTTGACCACGGTCTTCATGGCTTCGTCGAATCGCTCGCTTGCCACTAACGCAATGGTCAGATCGTATTCGATCTCAAGAGCGTGGAAATTCGACTCACGTAGGAGCTGTCTTGCCTTTTGGAGTGTCTCGATTGAGATCTTGAGCTGATCTGTGTAAAACAGAGCCGACGCACGGCCGGTCAGCGTCGAGATCATCCAAGAGGTTTCCTCCGCCTCCTCAAAAGCCGGCATAGCCACGTCGAACGCTTCGATCGCCTCGTCGTGCCGCCGTTGGAACATCCTGAGCGTCCCCTCGCACAGGTAGACGATCCCGGCGGCGAAGGGATCCGAGGTCTGCCGCAGCTTCCGGAGGGCGGTCCGGATCTCGCGGTCGGCGCCGAGGAAGTCGAGGTCGAGCCGACGGGTGTTGCCGACCCAGGCGTGGGCCTGGGGGCGTAGAGTGGGGAAGAGGTCGCCGAGGAAGTGCTTGTTGGCGTCGAGGGTGTCGACGGCGAGTCGGGCGAGGTCGATCCCTCGCCGGCGGTCCCGGCGTCCCTCCTCGCGGGACTTCTGGTGCAGGAAGTCGTAAAAAGCCGATGTCGAGAAGGGCCGGCATTGGCGGACGAGATCGCGCTGCTCCTCGAACGGCAGGCCGGCAAGGCGCGGCCAGATCGTCGCCTCCACGTAGGCGAGCTCGCTGTGCTTGGCGGCGTCCGCCGTCCCGCCCGGGGAGTAGAGGGTCCGGACCCGGGTGGTGGCGTCTCGGAGGCTCTCGAGGAGCTCCGCGCTTTCGTCTTCGGAGAGGCCTCCGACGAGGGCCTCGCCGAGCTTGGCGTCGAGGGCGAAGGTCCTTCGCGGCCCGCCTCTCATTCGATAAGCCTTCGGCATGCATCCGCCGCGCTTCTTGAAGGCCCTCCCGAAGGCTCGCTCGCTGACGCCAAGCAAGTAGGCGATTCGCCAGATGGGAATCCCGGTCTCGGAGAGAAGGCGCCGGGCGACCTCGTAGCTGGCGTCGGCGATGTAGTTGCTGGGGGTGGTTCGAAGCTCGATGAACCAGACGTACGCGGACTTGCGGAGGCCGTGCTCCTCCCAGAGAGCGTCGACGTTGAAGCGCTCCTCGAACAGACGCCGGGCGATCGTGTCGAGGAGCGGACGGAGGCGTCGGCTGACGCCTTGCCGGTCGGCGCGGATGCGCCGGAGCGTCGGCTCGGCAAGTTGGTCTCTCAGCTCTTCGTCGCGGGGCATGGTCTCCATCGTCCTCGTCGCGGGACTCTAGCTGTCCTTGTCAAGCAGTTCCACCGGAAAAATTCCTGACACCCCGTCTGAGG
>CBDUYN010000325.1:0-5190 GCA_965371445.1 uncultured bacterium
CGCTGGTCGTCTCGGTCTTTGGGCCTGGCGTATACGCCGCGATCAAGCCTCGGGTTGAGGCGGGGGTGGCGATTCCCGTGGAGGTGTGAGCACGCTGGTCCGGAGCCTGTCACGCAGGGCGTCGCCCACAGCCGAATGCTATAGGAGACTAATGCTGTAAGCTCTTTGTTTTCAGATGTTTAGATGCGATGTTCGATGTCGAACATCGGTCGTCTATGCTGACGTGGCTTGACGCCCGCGGGAGAGGCTCCGGAGGCAGGCGTCTGCCACGGCTCGAGGATCGTCTCGCCGAGTCCACTTCTCCTCCTCCGGGAGGCTCCCGGCTTTCTGGCGGTGGCTCAATCTGATGGACACTTAGGGTACCGCTCCCCGCGGCTTCTGTGACATCATGACGCCGATGAGGACTACCCTGACCACGCCACGATCCGTCAGAGCGATCTACGAAGACGGAATCCTGCGACCGCTCGATCCACTCAGCGGTATCGCAGAGCACAGCGAGGTCAGGGTCATCATCAGAGCCCCTGCGCAGTCCATCCCCTCCCTCGCTGAGTGCGTCGGCATCCTGGCGGAGGAAGATACCGAAGAGATGATCCGCGCTGTCGCGCAAGAGCTCGAGCAGGTCGACGTCGAGGGTGCGGACCACCTCGCCGCGGAGCACACGAGCGCATCGGCATCGTTCCTGCGGCTCGTCGCCTGCCTGAGCGATCTCAGGCAGCTGAGGCCGGGGTGGAATACCTACGATGCGGAGCCTCCCAGCACCGTGGCCTTGACGACCGCGCTGTGGGTCTTGAGGAGCCTTCATTTGGTGGGTTTCCTCCCCGACAAGATCCTGCCTCTGGCAGACGGCGGAGTAGCTCTGGTCTTCAACAGAGGCTCACTCTACGCAAATGTCGAATGCTTCAATGACGGGGAGGTCGCAGCAGGAATCTCAAACCGGTCGGACTACCACGATGCTTGGGGGGTGGACCTCGGTGCCGTAGAAGACTCGATCCATCGAATCAACGCTTTCTTGAATGCCTGAGCTACCGGAACGGCTTCTGTCAAAAGGCCGACCGGTCGATCCCGTCTTCGATCCGGAGGAGTATCTCTATCGACGCCTGCGGGCTTTGGACATCGACCCGGATGGTCGAATCGAACCCACCTCATTGGAATCTCCGGACTTCTCGGTCAACAGAAGTAAGTACTGCGAACCTGAAGACGTCATCTTGCCGCATCCGAGCTGCGGAATCGCCTCCTTCACGGTTGTGGATATCCCCGAATCATTTCGTTCCGTAGAAAACATCGAATATCGATTCTCCATCGAGCACGATCCGCTGGAAGATAACTACGCTCATTCTGAAATCCGATCCTATAAGGACGGGCAGAGGCTTGCGCCGAAGAAGCCGCCGAAGTCTATCAGGACGAGATTTCGCCTTGCCCTGGCTTCCAGGATGGATATCCTCAGAAGTCCCAGACCCTGACTTCCTTTGGGTAGGCCATCAACCGGCCTTACCTCGCTCCGTCCCAGAAGGGGACGAAGGTTCATCGCTGCCACGATCAAGGACGACGGCTCATCAAAGAGTATAGACGCCGCGCGTCGATTGGATCGCGTCAAAGACGAGCCGCAGCTTGGCGGCGGTCTCTCCCATGAACTTGGTGATCAGACCGTCCAGGAGAATGGTGAAGAGTGGCAGTTTGAGCTCGCCGGCAAGAACTCCGCCCGTCATCGTCTTGCCGGAGCCCGGGGCGCCGACGAGCAGGAGCTTGCTGCGCGGGGCCAGACCGTGGGACTGCAACTTGGCTCGCTGGTGCTGCTCACGCAGTGCGCGAGACAGGCGGCGACCGATCTCTTCGGGCAGGATCATGTCGACGAGACGTGCAGTCGGGTACGCCACGGCCATGAGGCCGGCAAGCTCGCCGCGAGGCGTGGCCAACGGCACCGGCGCCGGCCCGACCGCACGACAGCTGAACGCTTGGCCCGTGCACTGTCGACGAGCTTTCGGAGGTCTTGGGCCAGCTTGCCATGCCCCTGACGCGCTTCATGAGCAGCCAACTGCAAGGCGACGGTGTAGAACCGATCCTCGTCGTCCTCGCCGTAGCTCTTCAGAAGCGCCTTCAATTGGCTTGCCGTTGCCATCTCACGTCTTCTCCTCCTGTGCGAGCTTATAGCACTTCTCGATTCGAGAACCGTCGACTTCCTGGTAGCGAGCCACGTCGCTGCCGGCATCCAGGCTCGAAGTCGCGGTACGGTCCAGAGCGACCGGCGGCGCGGCAAGATTTCCGCGATCGACGGGGACAAACTCATCGGCGTCGTTCCGGAGATGAGCTTCTCGCTGGTCGTCTCGGTCTTTGGGCCTGGCGTATACGCCGCGATCAAGCCTCGGGTTGAGGCGGGGGTGGCGATTCCCGTGGAGGTGTGAGCACGCTGGTCCGGAGCCTGTCACGCAGGGCGTCGCCCACAGCCGAATGCTATAGGAGACTAATGCTGTAAGCTCTTTGTTTTCAGATGTTTAGATGCGATGTTCGATGTCGAACATCGGTCGTCTATGCTGACGTGGCTTGACACCCGTGGGAGAGGCTCCGGAGGCAGGCGTCGGCCACGGCTCGAGGATCGGCTTCCGGCGCGTGACGAGCCGGATTCAGTAATCCGGAGGGCGGCATCAGCCTCAGGCATCCGGCGGAGTCGCCAAAGCGTCCTATCGGAGATGGCGATCCCGTAGAGGTGGGAGAGCTGGCGCCGCGCTAAGGCGCTGGCGTCCGCAAGGCGGCCAAGATGGCCGGAGAAGGCATCTTCGAGCGGGCTGTACGATCACAGACCCAGGCAGTATCGGACCGTCTTTTCGATCCGCTTGAGGACAGCAGCCTCCACCCGTCCTGCGGGACCGTCCGGGAACCTGCGCGGATCCAGGGAGCGGATCTGGAAGCCCAAGAAGACCGTCTCGATGGACAAACCGGTTTCCTTCGGTGATAACCGGACGTTGGTCGGATAATCCCGAGACAGGTTGGCCCCCTTCGTCCCCACGACGACCGTCACGACCAGGGGCAACTTGTTGATGGCATCGATCGACAAGACAAGGACGGGCCGACGACCGGCCTGTTCTCGACCCTTTGTAGGATCAAGCTCAACGAAATAAATCTCGCCACGATGAACCATGGGACGGCTCAACCCAGGCCATCGGTCTCTGCCACAGCGAACTCCTGGGCGATGGCCCGATTCTCGGCCATGATCTCCGGATCGGCGGCCATCGAGGCCAGAAGGCTCTCGTCTGCATCCGCGACTTCGTCGAGTGGCTCCAGCGAGACTCGAACTCGCTGGCCGTCGAGACGTGGGACCAACTCGTCCAGGGTGAGGACGTTTCCTTGGAGCACGCCGATCATCGAGGTGGCCATGAGATCCTCCTTACGTAAAAGCCGACGGGACCCGCGTGGCACCGCCGCTCGATCAGGATACCACGAACGCACTCGATCGGCCTTCAGGCGCTGGCTCGGACCTCGGCACCGGTCTTCAGGCGCGCCAGGAGGGCCGCTTCCTGCCCGCCGTCGTTCCGGTGCTCGGCTGGTGGGATCAGCGTCGAGGTCTCAAGAGCCAGGAGATGAGCTTCTCGCTGGTCGTCTCGGTCTTTGGGCCTGGCGTAACGCCGCGATCAAGCCTCGGGTTGAGGCGGGGGTGGCGATTCCCGTGGAGGTGTGAGCACGCTGGTCCGGACTTGTCACGCAGGACGTCGCCACAGACGAATGCTATAGGAGACTAATACTGTAAGCTATTTGTTTCCAGATGTTTAGATGCGATGTTCGATGTCGAACATCGGTTCACAGAGCCGCGCCCCGAACGTGGCCACGACGTTCCTGATACCGGTCGCCCAGAGCTTGGCGACGTCGAAGCAGCCTTCGACGATGATGACGTGCCCGTGCTGCTCTGCTTCGACAGTGCCACCCACTTCGGCAGAGGAGGCGCCGGATCGCCCGGCGGGTGGGCTACGTCACCGTCCTCGGCCGGGGTCTCGTCCTGCTCGGGTGCCGTCGCCTCGGTCTCGAGCTCGGCCGGGTCCATGGGCGACGAGGTGGAGAGGTCGCAGCCTCGACGTTGAGCGGTTAATCGGCGTCTTGGAAGACGTCGTCCAAGAGCTCCGGATGCCTCTCGCGAATCTGCTCGTCGACAGTGCCACCCACTTCGGCAGAGGCTGCTCGCGGAGAGCGCGCGTCTGGAGGGGGAGGATGCGGAGCGCAGCGCGGAGCTCAGCCGGCTCGCGTTGCACGGTCTCGAAGCCTGTCGGCGGCGCCAGCTGCCGGGGCTCCGGGAGCGCAAGGTCCTGGCGCTCGCCCGGCGGGCCCGGACGGCGAATGCCGCGGGCAAGTTCGCCGAGGCCGAGGAGGCCCTGGCGCTTCTGGAGCTGACCGATGCGGCCGTCGTGGACGGGCTCGAGGCGTCCGTTCGCGTGGAGTTTCTGGAAGTCCGGGCGCTCTCCCGTAGGCTGGCCCTGGAAAAGGCGGTCGACGAAGCGGAGCAAGCCGGCCGGCTCCTGGGCGGCGAGGCGCCACCCGAGGCCGACGCCGGATAGACGCCGGAGCTCCAGCAAGCCCTTGGAAGAGCAGATCCAAGCGGCTCGAAGATCGGCTTCCGGCGCGTGACGGGCGTTACGCCACTTGCAGCTTGAGTCTCTTGCCAATGGCTTTTGCGAACCGCTCGAGCGTGCTGAGCTTGATGTCCGCGGCGTGGTTCTCGATGCGAGAGATCGCCGACTTCCTGGTCTCCATCCGTCGAGCCACCTCCTCCTGCGTCAAGCCGGCCTCTTCGCGAGCCTGGCGCAGGAGGACGCCCAACTTGAAGTGCTCGTAGCCGACTTCGTAACCGTCGGCAAACTCGGTGTCCTCGTTCTTCCGCTGGGTGACGTATCTCTGAAGATCGCTCATGCCTTCATCCTCTGACGGTAGTCTCTCTTTCGCTCCTCTGCCAAGGAGAGAAGCTCTTTCGGAGTCTTCTGTGTCTTCTTCCGGAAGCCATGAACGAGGATCACAACTCGATCCGTGTCCAAAAAGGCGAGCAACCGAAAGGCATCGCCGCCGAAGTCGACGCGGACTTCCCAGATCTCGTCCGTTCCCGGAAGCTTCTTGAAGTAGCTGGTTGGGCCGATGTCCAGATCCTCGATCAGGGTCACTACCCAGGCGACCTTCTGAGCCTGTTTGCCGGCCAGCGAGTCGAGAAACTCCCGG
>CBDUYN010000326.1:0-5130 GCA_965371445.1 uncultured bacterium
GGGCGCGCCAAGAGGGGCCCGAACACCAGGGCCGGCTCTGCCAGCTCTGCCAAAGTGGGTGGGACCTCACCTTGCGGCATCCGAGGCGGAGATGTTGGCTGGGAGATGGAAAAGGCTGTCTCCCTTGAGAGCCCTTGTCCAAATATAATCCTGGACGAACCCGAAAAGATGTGGATCGTCACTTGCTTCGTGGCTATGGCCAACGTCTCCTTTGATGTTGTTATCGGCAACTACAATAAGTCGGCAAAGAATGTCGACGCGATAACCGAGAGGATCGTCAACTGAGTCCTTCGGAAGGAAGTCATGTTGTCAGAGGCAGTTCAAAACAAGAGGATCGGAGGCGACGAAGGAGCAACAAACCCCAACGGGGTTCCGGAGGGGCGGCCCGCCCAGGGGCCGGCCGGGAGCGGACGAAGTCCCCTGATCTTGAAGGCTCTAGGGCGCGTTCCACCGTCATCGGAGGACGAACGTGGTGACTTCGTCACCACGGGCGGGCGGGCCGCCCGCGCTCCCAGCGAAGATAAGACGCGGAGCACTTTTACCAGGGGCTGCTAAGACTAAGAACGACAAAGAAGCCGGCGAGGGCGATCCGGTGAGGGTCAAAGGCCCGGCTCCCGACGTCTGCGTGATGGGTGGCGTGAAGGACCGCGACAGGCGGCGCCGGAGCATGGAGCTGGAGAAGGAGCAGGGAGAGATCTGGCTGGCCGTCGAGGTGGCGTCGGAAGAGCTAACACGGCGAGGCTTGAGATGTCAAGCTTTTGGGGACGAGTCGCCCCCAAAGGGCCTCCGGAGATCCCGAATCCACGTTCCCGGGCCGTCGTCACCGTCGCAGAAGCGCTGGTCAAAACGACGAGGCCACGGCGAACGATCAAGAACCAGTCGTCAAAATGACGAGGCCGCGGCAGACGACGAGGATCCACTCGTCAAATGACGAGGCCACGGCGAACGGCGTAGAACCGCTCGTCAGAATCACAAGGCCACGGCGAAGGACGAAGAACCGCTGGTCAAAACGACGAGGCCGCGGCGAACGACGAGATCCGCTGGTCAAAATGACGAGGCCACGGCAAACGACGAAGAACCGCTGGTCAAAACGACGAGACCGCGGCGAACGGCGAAGAACCGCTGGTCAAGATGACGAGGCCGCGGCGACCGACGAGATCCGCTGGTCAAAATGACGAGGCCACGGCGAACGGCGAAGAACCACTCGTCGAAATGACGAGGCGACGGCGAGCGGCGACGAACCGCTGGTAAAATGACGAGGCCACGGTGAGCGCCGAAGAACCGCTCGTCGAGGGGACGAGGCCCTGACGAACGACGCAAAACCTCTCGTCCGGCGGACGAGACCGTGGCGAACGAAAGAATTCGGCTCGTCAAATGGCGAGGTGCCCGTGTGCGTCGCGGATCGGCTCGTCAAACGGCGGATCCCGTCGTGTGCGTCGCGAATACGGCTGGTCAAACGGCCGAACCTGTCGTGTGCGTCGCGGATCGGCTGGTCAAACGGCTACCGCCGGCGCCGCAGGCCGGCGCCGCAACGTCCTTCGATCTTGGCGAGGATGCCGAGCATGATCTCGTCGGCACTGCCGCCTCGTCGCGCTCTACGACGCCTGGGACCGGCCGATCGAGGCCGCTGAGCATCGGGCGCTCCTCGCCGACGCCGCGCCGCCGTAGCGCACGTCGCCGGGTCTCTCAGACCGCGGCCAGCTCTTCTTCGAGCGTCTGCCGCCGGTGGAGCTCGGCGTAGATTCCGTCGTGGGCGAGGAGCTCGGCGTGGGTGCCGCGCTCGCAGACCCTGCCGCGGTCCAGCACGACGATCAAATCGGCGTCGCGCACTGCCGAGATCCGGTGCGAGACCTGGAAGACCGTACGCCCCGGGAAGACCGTGCGCAGGTTTTCGAGGATGTCGAGTCCGGCGAGACGATCCGCACGCTCGAAGGCCACACCTCCGGCGTCCGAGCGGTGGCGGTGCTGGACGAGAGGCGCGTGGTCTCGGCGTCTCAAGACCATACCCTTCGCGTGTGGGACGTCGAGTCCGGCGAGACGATCCGCACGCTCGAAGGCCACACCGACGGGGTCAACGCGGTGGCGGTGCTGGACGAGCGGCGCGTGGTCTCGGCGTCTGACGACCATACCCTTCGCGTGTGGGACGTCGAGTCCGGCGAGACGATGGCCGTCTTTGCCCTCGATGCTCCGCTCTCGTCCGTCGCCGTCAGCGCGGACGGTTGCGGGGTCGTCGCCGGGGACGGGCTGGGTGGTGTCCATTTTCTGGATCTTGATCTGTCCTGCTGAACGGGAGGCCTCGGCGCTGTCCCTTTTCTTTAAGGTCCCACCCACTTCGGCAAAGGGCCGCTATGCCGAAACCGGCGCAAGACGCGGTTGTGCCGCCGCGAAGACAAGGCCAAGGATTGCCACAGCGACGCTCCGAGACCAGCCATCCACCATCCGAGACTCCGGTCGAGGATCTCGGGTCCTGGGCCCGGGCGGCGATCCGCTTGCCACCCAGAACGCCGTGCCGCTTTGTCGCGGCACCCCCGAACCGCCCGGCGGTCACTCGTCCACGGCGGGCAGGGCATCCGCGATCTTCTCGACCGCCGCGACCACCCGGTCCTCGTTTTCCGCGGTGAAGCACAGCCGGAAGAACCCAGGCTCCGCGGTCGACAGCGTCTGTCCAGGAAGCAGCGACACCTTCGCCTCGTGGAGCAGGTGGGCGTGCAACTTCTTCTCTCGCTGGTCACAGCGGAGCGAATCGAGCAGGTGTACGTTGGCGAGCTTGGAATCCGCACAGGGATCGCCCGGCACCCGATCGAGGTAGCGCCGCAGGTCGAGAAAGATGAACTGCGCCGCGTGGGTCCCCTCGAAGCGGGGGACGCCACGGCGATCGAGCGCCTCGGTCACGGCGACGAAGCTCTGGCGAAGCCGTGGTGCGAGCTCCCGCATCATGTCGTCGGCCGGCGTAGCGCCATCGCCCGTCGGCGCGAACAGCTTGCGCAGGAAGAAGCTGTTCGAGGAGGTCAGCGGGGAAAAGCCGGCACCTGCCGCCTGGCGCGTCGCGGCGTGGAATTCGGCGTTGCGCGACGCAAAAACGCCGACCCGGAAACCGGACAGCCCGAAGTCCTTGGCGAAGCCCCACGCGACGTGGACCCGCATCGGGTGGCGGTGCGCGATCGGTAGCGACAGGGCGCTCCGGAACGTCGAGCGTCCGATTCCCTCCATCTGGCAGTGGGCATAGATCTCGTCCGAGAAGATGTGCATCTCGGTCCGCTCCAGGACCCAGTCGTAGATCTCGGCCAGGAGCTCCGGATCGTAGTTGACCCCGAGTGGGTTGTGCGGATTGGTGAGGACCAGCGCGGCCGGACGCGGCTGGCACCGCGCATAGGCCTGGCGGATCTTCGCCATCGACAGCGCGAAGTCGTCGTCGGAGGTGAGCTGCACCGTGACCAACTGACATCCCAGGCGGTCGTGGTAGATCCAGTTGAATCCCTGCCAGTAGGGTGCGGGGATCAAGACCCCTCGCTCGGGCCGGTCGGCGAACAGCACGCGCCCGGAGACCTCGAGCGCACAGCGGGTACCGGCGAAGCACGAGACCTCCTCCGCGGTGAGGCTCGCGGAACCGAGTGCGAAGCCGCGGCTGAGGAACGCGGCGATCTCGGCTCGAAGGTCGTCCGGGCCGTAGCTGAAGGCGTACTTGGTGTCGGCGACCGCCATCCGGCCATCGGCAGCGAAGGTCGCCGCGAGCCGATCGAACAAAAGCACGTTCTCGGCCTCGTGCAGCCGGACGAGGTCCGTGTTGCACGCGCACAGGAGGGAGAGCAACTGCTCGGGGTCGTTCTGGAAAATGTGTGCCACGTCCACCTCACCTCGGTACGGCCAGCGGCAGTGTAGCAGGTCTTCCGGCGCCGGTGGATCGAGGTCTTTCACGAGGCGCCATGGCCGACCCGGCGAGCGGCGGTACTTTTCCTCCCCGATCTTTTCCTGAGCTTTTCCTCAGCTTTTCTTCAGGACACCCTCGCACCCCGTGGTGTAAGCTTGCCGTCGTTCGGGGCCGGCGTCGGGTCGGCATCCGGCAAGACTGAGCTGCACCAAGGCCGCCGAGCACTTCGGCGGTCCAACAACCAAGGAGTCTGCGATGAGAAGTACCAGAGACCTGTGGACGACGTATTCCGTACCTACGCTCCTGCTAGTCGTGGTCGCCGCGCTCGGAGTGGTGTCACCGGCGAGCGCGCAACCGCCACCCGAGAATCGTTCGTACGAGATCACTGTGGTCTTACCGCCTTTTGACGGCAACGACGAGGAAACCAACCAGGAGTGTCTCACGTTCACGGAGGACGAGGTGTGCCTCTCCAGCCTTGAAGTGTGTGCGCCATGGATCTTCCTGCCGGTGCAAGGGGACAAGCGGCCGGGGTTCAAAGCCATCGTCCAGACCGTCGATGACGACGGTACGCTGGTCGAGTTTCACTTCCGGGGATTTACCGAAAGGAGAGGAGAACCGGAAAGCTCGATCGGGGGAGTCATCGTGGCTGTGGCGAGTGACGAAGACGAGCGCGTCGTCCTCAACTTCGGTTTTGTAGGCCGTCAAGTGACGGACTGCTCCGCTTTCCCGGGCGGTTCGGAGTAGCGCTGCGGGCCTGATCTTCGGGCTCTACACCGCCGTAGATCACCAGGTCGAAGGCCTCGAGGCCGTAGATCAGGCCAGCAGGAGCCCCCACTTGAGGTGCCATCCGAATCACAACCCCCTTGTTTTCAACGACTTACGCCAGATCCCACCCACTGAGGGGCGCCTTTCTGGCGGCGAAATCGGGCCTCACGAGGGTGGCGAGCGGCCAAGGCGCTCATTTCGGGCGAGATTTGACCCTGAGATCCCCTCAGACGGCGCTCGACAGGCTCTCCGGAAGAGGAAATGGTGAAACAGCAAGGGCCGAGACACAGCTCTCCCTGGCTGAGACCGGAGAGTCGCTCATCAGCCCGCCGACACAGCGGTGGAGGTCAGTTCTTCCTCACGGAGGGTCGCGCGCCGGATCGCCACGGGCGAGCCGGGCCTCCTGAATTGGGAAGGCGTGATCGGAGGCCATCGTCTCCTCGGAGGGCCCTGTGACCGGGCGGCGGGGGACGTGAACCGTCGGGATCTCGCCGCGC
>CBDUYN010000327.1:0-5107 GCA_965371445.1 uncultured bacterium
GTCCTTTCCCGCCCCGACGGCGTTGTGCCACCCGCAACTCCAAGCTCCGGCCGGAGTTCAGAGACTTCGAAAGAAGTCGGCTGGCCGTCGGCGGCTCCATAAGCCGTCTCCGGCTCTCGGACTTCAACGGCCTCAGAAACCCTGAATCTCCGAATCGCCGACGTTCTGAAGCGACGAACCGATCCACTGCCAAAGAATCGTCCGATGGTTGGGCAAGGCGTGGACGGCGGGAAGCGAGCTGATCTCGACGAATAGGTCGTTGACCTTCTTGCCACTTGCCCGCTGCCGCACCAGGTCGCGGAAGACGCCCTCGCGGACGAGAGTCGCCTGCCAGTGGTCGTACTCACCAGAGAACTGCTCGCGAGGGATCGCTTCCCAGGCCGCGCGGACCTCGCGGATCGTGTCCTGGTGGGTCCAGAAAAGCTCGAGAAGCGTCAGGAGCTCGCGGGTACCCGCTTCGCGGGCAAAACGCATGGCGCCTTGGAGGTCGAGCACGGTGGGCAGAGGATGCGCATAGAGGACGCCTTCGAGGAAAACGCCGAGCTCCCCTTGCTCGAGGAGCTCTTCCAGATCCGTTACGGCGTCACGCCGGATGTCTTCGGGGAGCTCCGGATCCTGGAGGATCAGGACGAGCATCAAAGCGTCGTCGCTGTCGTAGGCGAGGTTCAGCTGGCGGACGACCTCGTCGCGGGTCACGTCCTCGACGGTGATGAAGTCCTTGCCCTCGCCGATGAGGTAGTGGTACTCCGCCGGGTCGCGCGGCACCGTGCGCTCAGGCTCATCGACGTGGATCGAGGCAAACTGGTCACCGTCCATGACCAGCGCGATTCCCGCGCTTCCTGAGATCAGGGCTTCCACGTCAACTCTCCAGCTTCACTCCGAAGTTTCCCAGCTTGGCCTCGAGCGCCTTGACGATCGTCTTGCGCCGCCGCCGGCTGCCCTCCATGAGGATAACACGTCTCAGGGTTTGGATGGTCATCGATCCGCCGACGTGGACCTCGACGAAGTCGTGGTCGGCCGTCGTCTTGCCCGCCCGGAGCAGGATCCCGGGGAAATCGCTCGCCGCGGTCGTGGCGTCGATCTTCCCCGCCAGCTTGGCGACGCAGAGCTTCGACCGCTCCGGCCAACTCGCCCGCCGGCCGCGCGGCAGCTTGTGAGCTCGGTCCCTTCGAATCTTGTGGTGCTTCATGAAGAGCACCGAGTTCTCCTCGAAGACCGAGGCTCGATGCGCGATCATGTCCTCCCGCAAGACCCAGGACATCTCGCCGTAGTTGGCGAGGGCTCTGCCGTCGAGCGACAGAGCGGCGAACCGGATCTGCTCCCGGTAAGGTCCGAATAGCGCTGCGTCGGCCACGTCCCGAAGGGTGTCCCACTTCTCGCCCATGGGAAATCGGGGCCCTGCTGTGATGAGCTGGTAATAGGTAGGGTAGCCCTCGCGATCGCTCTCGGCGAGCCGCAGGGTCTGCTTGAAGGGGCGGGCAATGACCGCCATCGACGAGGCGACCGCGGCCTCGAAGTCGCGGACCTTCGCCTCGGCACCGCGCTTCGCGGCATCGCGGAGAGCCTTGTCGTAGCGTCGGTCGAGAGCCTGGCGCTCCTTCGCGTCCTCGGCCATGACGACGTTTGGGAAGACCTCCCGCCCGCAGTGCGGGCAGCTTGCGAGCGTCATCGCGAAGTTGTTGTGGCAATAAGGGCAGGGAATCGTTTTGTTCATGAGCCCGATCCGTCGGAATTGTTGGGCCTATCTTACAGCCTTCTTGACGAACGGCTGCACCGCGAACGCCACCAAGATCACCAGCACGCAACCGATCACGTTGTACCAGAGGTAGCCGATGTCGATCTTGCCCATCTCTGTCAGGATGTGACAGGTAAAGACCGCCGCGAGCGCCACCCAGGCGCCGATGAAGACCGAGGTCGCCCGCAGCGCCTTGAGGTAAAAAGCGGCCAGGAAGATCCCCAGGATCGTGCCGTAGAAGAGCGAGCCGATGATGTTGACCGCTTCCACCAGGGTTTCGCTGCCGCGAAACGACTCGGCGAAGGCGATGGCGATGACGCCCCACATCACCGTCGCCGCTTTCGACGCCGCGAGGTAGTGCGAGTCGCTCGCTTGCTTCTTGATGAGCCGCCCGTAGATGTCGATGACCGTCGTCGACGCCAAGGCGTTGAGCTCCGACGACGTCGACGACATCGACGCGAACATGATCGCGGCAATCAAGAGGCCCACGACACCGGCCGGCAGGTAGTTGACGACGAAAGTCAGAAAGACGTAGTTCGTGTCGCTCGCCATGCCGGGGTTGTTCTCCTCCAGGAGACCGACCGCGTCGGACCGGACCGAAGTCATCTTCTCGTCGGCCGCGAGAAATCTCTCCTTGGCGGCTGCAAGCGCCGCGGGGTCGCCGCCGCGGCGCGCGTCGACCCAGCTCATGATGTGATCGCGCTTCTCGTCGAACGCATCGCGGTAGCTCGTCTCGAGCTCGGCGAATTGTTCGGCCTGCGGCGCCTCGCGGATCGCGCGGACCTCGACCTGGTTGAAGAAGACCGGCGGCGCTTCGAATTGATAGAAGACGAGGACCATGACGCCCAGGAAGAGGATGAAAAACTGCATCGGCACTTTGACGATGCCGTTGAAAAGGAGGCCCATGCGGCTGTGCGTGATGCTTTTCCCTGTCAGGTAGCGGGCCACCTGCGACTGGTCGGTGCCGAAGTAGGAGAGGGCGAGGAAACCGCCGGCGATCAAGCCCGACCAGATGTTGTACCGGTTCTTCAGGTCGAAGGTGAAGTCGATGGCGTTCAACCGTCCGAGGCTGCCGGCGAGATGCGTGGCGTCCATGAAGCTGACGTCCGCGGGCAGGCGGTAGATGATCAGGAAAAACGCCAGCACCATGCCCGAGAGGATGACGACCATCTGGTGGAATTGCGTCCAGTTGACGGCGCGAGTGCCGCCCGAGGCGGTGTAGATGATCACCAGGATGCCGACGCCGAAGTTCGTGTAGTGGAGGTTCCAGCCGAGGATGACCGAGAGGATGAGCGCCGGCGCGAAGATCGTGAGCCCCGCCGCCAGGCCCCGCTGGACGAGAAAGAGCAGCGCCGCGAGCGCCCGCGTCTTCATGTCGAAGCGGCCCTCGAGGAACTGGTAGGCGGTGAAGACCTTGAGCCGGTGATAGAGCGGGATGGCGGTCACCGAGAGGATCACGGCGGCGAGCGGCAGGCCGAAGTAGAACTGGACGAAGCGCATCCCGTCGACGAAGCCCTGGCCCGGCGTCGAGAGGAAGGTGATCGCCGAGGCCTGCGTGGCCATGATCGAGAACGCGATCGTGTACCACTTCATGCTGCGGTCGGCGAGCAGGTACCCCTTCAGGTCTTTGGAGCCGCGTCCCTTCCAGACGCCGTAGGCGACGATCCCCAAGAGCGCCGTGACGAGGATGATCCAGTCGAGCGTCCTCATGAGAAGGCCCGGGTGAAGAGGTAGAAGAGGACGATCCAGAGCGCCAGGCTGCCAAGGACCAGGGCGTACATACGGGGCCAGGTTCCCAGAGGGGGCGGCTCGTCGGGGGCGGTCTCGCCGTCGTGGTGCGGCTCGTCGGTCATGGTGCGTCTCCTCCGGGGTGGTTCAAGGTCGGCTAGTTTACCCCGTCGACGCGAATCCGCCAGAGAGAGGCCCACGACGATTCCCATGAGACGACACCACCTTCCCGTCTTCGCCCTCGCTGACGCAGGCGGTGGAGTTACGCGACGGTTTCGAATCGGGCCGTGAGGTCCCCGTGCCGCCGGAGATGGTCCGCGAGATGCCGATGGCGGCGATCTTTCGCTCCATGGCGGTGCGGCTCGACCCCGAGGCGAGCGCCCAGGTCGACCGCCGGGTCGCCTTTCGCTTTCCCGACTCCGGCGAGGCGTTCACGGTCCACGTGCGGCGCGGGGTGGCCGAGGTTCAGCCGCGTCCTCGAGGGCCTTTTGGCGGAGACTTCCAGGGACGTCGTAGTCGGCCATGGTTGGAGACATTGTAGGACAGACGCGAATCGGCGGAGGGACACAAACCCCAAAGCCCAGGATAAGCCCGCGGCGCATCCTGGGGGACGGACGGAGTCCGTCCATCCGTACGGCGCGTCCTCTGCGTATCGATAGCCCTGTGGTACGCTGGCGAGGATCGGAGTCGTCAGATGCGCAAAATCCAAGCTTCGAAGCCCGTCCAATACCTGACCGACGGCGAAGGTCGGCGCACCGGCGTCTTTCTCGACATGGACTCTTGGGAAGCGCTGCTGGCCTGGATCGAAGACGCGACGGACACCCAACTCGCCGTCCGGGCGTTACGTGAGCTCGCGGCGGCCGGCGGCCGGCCGGAGAAGGCAGGCTGGCTGCGCTGGAGCGAGGTTCGCGAGGCCTGGGATGACGAGGAAAGCCTCGACGAGCCCGCCTGAATACGAGATCTGGCTGCGTGGCGCGGTCCACAAGTCCCGACGCCGGCTGCCTGCCAACGTCCGGCATCGAATTCGGGATCTCATCGACGATCTGGCAAGAAATCCGCAGCCCCCCAGAAGCCGCGAGCTTCAGCTACCGGAAGCAACTCCCAGCGCGATTCGCGAGCAGTGGCAGCTGCGACGAGTCGCCCTCGAGGACTGGCGTGTCATCTACGCGGTGAGCGAAACCTGGAAGGCCCGCGAGGACGATCCGGCCATCGGGATCTGGAGGGCGCCAGGATCCCTCTATCTGGCGAGGACACAAGAAGCGTCCCGGGGTGGCTTCGTGCAACTGGTGGACGCGATCGAGTGGCTTCGAGAGAACGCGGGGCCCTCGGAGCTCCGGGGGCTCCAGAGCCTCGGGCTCTGAAGAAGAGGAGAGTGCCCTGCTGCGGCTAGCGGTTCGCCAAGAACGCCTCAAGAGCTTCGCGGGCTGCGACGCTGGCCGGATGCTCCGGGCCGAGCGCGTCCTCCCGGAGGGCGAGGGCACGGAGGAAGAGGGGTTCGGCGTCCTTGGGGCGGTTTTGCGCCTGGCGGAGGTCGGCCAAACCGAGAACCGCGTAGGCAACCTGAGGATGGTCGGGGCCCAGGGCCTTCTGTGTCCTTTCGGCAAGCGTGCATGACTGCCTCTGAGGCCGCCGCTATCGTTGGTT
>CBDUYN010000328.1:0-5099 GCA_965371445.1 uncultured bacterium
GCCCTGGGCGGGCCGCGCCGCGTCAAGCTCGCATTCACCCCTATAAAGACGGAAAGCGGCGCTCGGCTCTGACATCGGTCTGCTGTGAAATTCGTCACAGTTCCCTGTGCCACCCGCGGCTTCGAGATCGAACCGTCCGCTGGACGAAGAGGAGAGGCGCTCCCCAGGAGCACAGGATCGGGTCGAGCTCGGCCGTGGGCTTCACCGCTCGCCAAAATTGACCCGCCTATGCTCGCCAAAAGTGAGCCACCCCCCCCAGCCTCATCTGATGGCCGGGTGGTCGTCCGGTAGCTGCCTGCGACTTCGTCTCCTCGTGGCTCCACCGTAGCCTCCGGACATGCTCCCAAAGAAGAGATGCTGCATTTGCCGGAAAATTTTCCGGCCGGACCCCCGAGTCGGCGAGCGCCAGCGCGCCTGTGGTGGCACGTCTTGCCAGCGCCGGCGTCGCGCCCAGAGCCAAGCGAAGTGGCGCTCCCGCAACCCGTCCTACCAGAAGTCCTACCGCACCCAGAGGCGAGCAGCCTGCGCCGAGACCGCTGAGCGTGGCGAGACACGCCCCCCACCTCTCCTGCGGCTGCCGCCAGAGCTGACGACATTCCCCTGGGACCTCGCCCAGGTCACGTTCGGCTTTACGGGGGCCGAAATCCTGACGCTTCTCGCGGTCCTGATGGTCCGTCTGGTCAACGAGGTGAAAGACGAGAGATTCGCTGAAACGCCTTTGCCCAAGGGGACTTACGCGCCAAGTGGCCGAGATCCGTGAAAAGACCAGTGAGAGGCCGAAACGCCTTATTTCATCGGTACTTACAGAGCAACTGGCACGCCCTCAGTGAAAAGACGAGACCCGGTTTTCCTTCAAACTGTCCCTGCCACGGCAACCTGCCCACGGCGCAAAGGAGGAGCTCCCATGGACCTGGAATTTCACCAACTCGATCGTCGCTACGAGGACCTGCGCCTGCGTCGCCCCGAGCGCGAGCGCCGCCTGCTAGCCTCGCTCTGCGAGCAGGGCCAGCAGGTGCCGATCGTCGTGGTGAAAGCCCAGGGCTCTTACCGGGTCATCGACGGCTTCCAACGCCTTCGCTGTCTTCAGCGTCTGGGTGCCGACACCGTCCGGGCGACGCTCTAGGATCTCGAACACGACGATGCCCTGCTGCTGGACCGCAGCCAGCGGAGCTCGGCGAGACCCTCTCCGATCGAGCAAGGCTGGCTGCTGGCCACGCTGCGCAGCGAGGGACTGAGCCAGGAGGAGTTGGCCCAGCGGATGGACAAGAGCGTGGGGTGGGTCTCGCAACACCTGGGCCTGGTCAGTGATCTCCCGGCAGAGGTCCAGGAGCACGTGCGCCTCGGCGCGATCCCCGCCCATGCGGCGATGCGTCACCTGCTGCCGATCGCCCGCCGCAGCCGTGAGGACTGCCTACGTTTGGCCGAGGCGGCCGCCACAGCTCGGCTGAGCAGCCGCGAGGTGGGCACGCTGTGCTCGGCCTTTCAGCAAAGCTCGGCGGCGGTGCGCGAGCGGCTCCTGGCTGACCCTCGGCTGTTCCTTCGTGCCCGTGCCCACAAGAAGCAACCCCCGGCCCAGCCCGCGCAGCTGGAGATGCTGTGCGAGCTGGACAAGATCGCAAGAGTCGCCCGTCGTCTCCGCGTGCGCCTCGGCGACGCCGAGCCGAGCCCGGCACAACTCGCCGAGTTGCGCCGGGCCACGGCCGAGGTCCGCTCGCAACTGGACGCCTTCGAGGAGGAAATCCACCATGCTGGAGGAGAAGACCCGCAGCACCATCCTGACCCTCGCCGAGAAGAAGATCACGATTCGCCGCATTGCCAAGCTGCTGAAGATCTCCCGCAACAGTGTCAAGAAGGTGATCGCCTCGCAGAGCAGCAAGCTGCCGGCGATCCTCCGGCCGGAGAAGGCCGAGCCCTATCGCGACGAGATCCTGGAGCTGCACACGAGCTGTCGGGGCAATCTCGTGAGGGTCCACGAAGAGCTGACGGCTCAGGGCGCACAGCTCTCCTATCAGGCTCTGACGGCGTTCTGTCGTCGTCACGGGATCGGGCTCCAGCCCAAGCAGCCGGTGGGCAGGTACAGCTTCGAGCCGGGCCAGGAGATGCAACACGACACCTCTCCCCACGAGGCTGAGATCGGTGGCAAGAAACGCCGCTTCGAGACTGCGTCGGCTGTCTTGTGTTACTCGCGCATGACCTTCTTCCAGTGTTACCCCCGCTTCCGGCGGTTTGAGTGCAAGATCTTCCTCACCGAAGCCTTGCGCTACGTCCAAGGATCTCCCCGAGATACGATGGTCGACAACACCAGCGTCATCCGGCTGCGAGGTACGGGCGAGGACATGATTCCGGCAGCGGAGATGGAGGCCTTCGCCGAGCACTTCGGCATGGTCTTTCGCGCCCATGCGTGCGGCGACGCCAACCGCTCGGCCCACGTCGAGCGCCGCTTCCACGAAATCGAGAACAACTTCCTGGCCGGCCGCACCTTTGTCGACTGGGACGATCTCAACGCCCAGGCCCGCGCCTGGTGCGACAGGAAGAACCGGGCTCTGAAGCGCCACCTCAAGGCCGCTCCGATCGAGCTCTACAACCTCGAGCGGGCTCAGCTGCGCCCCCTTCCCGTCTGGATCCCCGAGCCCTACCTGCTGCACCAGCGCACCGTCGACGTCCACGGTTACGTCACCGTCGACACCAACCGCTACTCCGTCCCCGCGGATTGGATCGGCCGGGGCGTCCAGGTTCGGGAAACCCACCGTGAGATCGTCATCACCCGCGGCCGGGAGAGCGTCACCCACGTGCGCCATCCCGAGCCCGAGGGGAAATGGATCACTTTGCCCGAGCATCGCCCGGAAAGGCGTCGCAAGAAGGGGAGCGAGCCGCCCCAAGAGCTCGCCGTCTTGCTGCGCCGTGCGCCCGAGCTGGAAAGCTACGCCAAGGCGCTTGGAAAGCGTGCCAAGAGATCCTTCGGATTTGCCCTACGCAAAATTCTGCGCATGCTCGCGGACTATCCCCGAAAGCCCTTGCTCGACGCGGTTCGCGACGCCGAGCGCTACGGCCTCTACGACGTCGACCGGCTCGAGACCATGGTCTTGCAAAGGATCGACCGAGATTTCTTCCCACTCGACAACTTTGGAGACCACGATGACTGAAGAGCTCGAGCAACTGCTCAAGAACCTGCGTCTTGGCGAGATCGCCGACACCCTCGACGAAAAGCTCCGGCTTGCCGGCCAGGAGCAGCCCTCCTACGAAGATTTTCTTCTCAACCTCGTGCGACCTCAATGGCACGCCAAGCAGGAGAAGGCCATGGAGTGGCGAATCAAGAACGCCCGAATGCCGGAACGCTGGGCTCTCGAGACCTTCCCGTTCAAGATCCAGACCGGCGTCAACCGCCGTCAGATCAAGACCCTCGCCGAGCTCGACTTCATCCCCAAGGCCGAGAACCTCGTCTTCATCGGGGCGACGGGCGTGGGCAAGACCGGGCTCGCCAGCGCCCTGCTTCTGCGAGCCCTGCACAACGGCTACCGTGGCCGCTTCATCCGGGCTCAGGATCTCTTCGACGAGATGTACGCTTCCCTGGCGGATCGCTCGTCGAGGAAACTTCTCAACGCCTTCGCCCGATTCGATTTACTCGTCATCGACGAGATGGGCTATCTCAATCTCAGACCCGAGCAGACCAACATCTTCTTCCGGCTCATGGAAGAGCGCTACAATCGGCGATCCACCATCATCACCACAAATCTCGAATACGACGAATGGCACGAATTCCTCGGCAATCGCTCGATGGTCGAGGCTCTCCTCAGTCGCCTGCGCCATCGCTGCCACACCGTGCGTATCGACGGACCGTCCCTGCGCGAGGCGCAAGGCTGAGCCTGTAGAAGACTGGCTAGAGAAGAATCAGGGGCACCGGGTGATTCCCTCGCGACTCGATTTCCGGCAGCTCAAGCGGACGGTGTCCATCGTCCATGTCCTCGCCGACAGGGGCTGGCTGGATCGAATGAGGACGCGAGGAGCGAGCTTGGTGGGCCCCTGTCTTCTCCACGGTGGCGACAACCCCAGCGCCTTCGTCGTCCATCGGGACAAGAATCTCTGGCGCTGCTTTACCGGCTGCGATGCGGGTGGGGACGTTGTCGAGCTGGCGCGGCGTCTCCAAGGCGGCAGCTACCGCGCGGCCGCCGTGTATCTCGCTTCCCTCGTCGGCGCTCCGATGGATCCGGGGCCGAGCCTGGGGCATCCCATGCCCCGGACGCGGCCCTTTCGACCCTTCACAAGACGGCTCCGACTGGATCCGGGCGTACCCTTCCTCAGCCGGAAGGGGATTTGGCCGCAGACCGCCAGAAGCTTCGACGTCGGAGCTTTCCACGGACGTGGCATGCTCGCCGGCTGTATCGCTGTGCGCCTCTTCGATCCCCGGGGTCAACCTCTCGGCTACGCGGGACGGCACCTCGATCCCGAACGGACGATCACCGGGAAGTGGAAGCTCCCCAGCGGCTTGCCGCGCAACGCCTTGCTCTATGCCTACCACCGAGCGGCTGGGCATCTGCATCGCGGTGTCTTCCTTGTCGAATGTCCATGGGGAGCCCTCCGGCTACACCAGCTGAGAATTCCGGCAGTCGCCCTGCTCGGCACTCACATGTCCCCCCGGCAGCAGGACCTGCTGCGCGAGGTGCCGAGGGTCATCCTGCTGATGGACGGCGACGAGGCGGGCAGGAGGGCTGCCCAGGTGATCCACGGGCGGCTCCCCGACGCGGTTGTCGTCGATCTGCCGGAAGGTCTCGACCCCGATGATCTCGGTGACTACGAATTGGCGGAGCTCGAGCGACACCTGATCTGACCATTTGGCCGGGACAAGAGCCCAACGCCTGTCCAACAGCTGACCGCACCGCGGTCGACTCCGACCTCCGCGTCGTCGCCCGGAGCCGGGTAGAGTCGTACCGGGAGTCGTCTACCGGTGCTGGACCGACGTCATTCACCCTGAGCAGGGGCGGAGGGGTTGATCCAGGCGTGGCTCAATTCTGGAGAGCACAAGTGGGTCAATTCTAGCGAGCGCTGAGGCCGTGGGACAGGACGGGCAGGGCGCGCGATCATGGCGTCGTGACACCGGCAGG
>CBDUYN010000329.1:0-4975 GCA_965371445.1 uncultured bacterium
CCGGCGGACGAAGTCCGCCGGGACAGCGGTCGAGGCTATGCCCTACAGGCTCCTACCCCTTCTTGCCGACCATCGCGAAGTCACGGTGGCCAAAAAGCAGGTCGTCCAGCAAGTCCCGCAGCCGGTTGACGTGATCGCCGAGCTCGCGCTGCTCCGCGGGAAGCTCCGCGAGGTCGATCTCCGGCAGGTGCTCGGTGGTGGGGAAGGGGTGCAGGTCGACGCGGCTCACGGGCTCGAAGCCGGCTTCGCGGAAGGCCACCTCCAGGCTCGCCGGGTGGACGGGACGCCGATGCGTGGGATCGATCCAGAAGTCGCGCGCCGACATGACGAGGGAAAGCGGGCTCGGCGTCTCCAGGATCAGGACGCCGCCCGGCTTCAAGGCCCGCCAGGCAAGACGGACGAGCCGCGCCACGGCCTCGGCGGGCAGGTGCTCGATGACGTGAAAGGAGGCGATCGCCCCTAGCGAAGCTTCCTCCAGGCCGGAAAGGTGCGCGAAAAGATCCCCCTCCTCGGCGTCCAGGCCCTTGGCCTGGCAGCGGGCGACCATCTCGGCGTTCGTGTCGACACCTCTTACCTCAATGCCCTTGCCGCGAAAGACCTCCAGGGCCTCGCCCCGTCCGCAGCCCAGGTCAAGGACGGTACCGGGAGCTTTCTCAAGGACCGGCAGGTAGGCGGCGACGCGTTCGGCGATCTCTTCTTCCGAGCCGCGGTATCGGCGCTCAAGCTCCAGGTAGCCCTGCTCTTCCTGGGTCCGCCGCAGCTCCACGGGAGCCGAATCGCCCTTCTCGGAGGCGGCGACGAGGGCTCCGAGGCGGTGCCAGAGGTCCTTGGCCTCACGGCGGTAGCGGTCGAGCTTCTGGTCGACGCGGGAGAAAAGCGCGTCGTTGTGGCGCAGGACCTCGGTCATGGCCTCGGCCGTGCGCCGGTCGAGCTGCGCGAGCAGCTCCGCGTGGGTCTCGATGGCGCCCTGGAAGTCCTCGGCGCGCTGCGAGAGGTGACGGCGCTGGTGGCGTTCGTTGACGATCGTATCCAGCAGGATCAGGTTGAAGACGCGCTGCCGGTCCCACAGGTCGGCCAGGACGGCGCGGGCCACGGGACGCAGCAGCCGTTTCAAAAACACCAACCCGCGACCGAGGAGGCCGCGGTGGCTCCGGACGGGGAAGGTTCGATCCTCCGTCCACAGCCACGACCAGCGTTCCAGGTCGCGGGTCGGCTCGCCCAGGAATTCTTCGATCCCGGGCTCGTCCGACGGCCCTTGGGGCCGATCGCCTTCGTCGTCCACCCCTACTCTTCCGCCGGCTCCACGATGACTTTGAGCTCGGCGACGACCTCGGGATGGAGGTCGATCGCGACGGTGTGCTCGCCCAGGGTCTTGATGCTGCGGGTGACGCCCAGGTCGATGCGCCGCTTGTCGACGGTGACGCCCTTGCGTTGGAGCGCCTCGGCGATCTCCGCCGCGGTGACCGAGCCGTAGAGCGTCTCGGTCTCGCCGACCCGCTTCTTGATCCTGACGTTGGCGACGGCGATGTCGGCGGCGACCTCCAGCGCGGCCTCGCGCTTCTTGAGGTGGACGGCGTCGATCCGCTTTCTCTGGTGCGCGAAGTAGGCGAGGTTGCCGCGGGTGTTCTCGAGGGCGAAGCCCTGGGGCAGGAGGTAGTTGCGCGCGTAGCCCGGCTTGACCTTCACGACTTCGCCGCGGCGGCCGAGCCGGCGCATGTCTTGGAGGAGGATGATTTCCATCGCTTGCGCTTCCTAGTCCGCGGTGTAGGGAATGAGCGCCAGTTGCCGGGCCCGTTTGATGGCCTTGGCGAGCATCCGCTGGTGGCGCGACGAGGTGCCGGAGATGCGCCGCGGCAGGATCTTGGCGCGTTCCAGGATGTACTGCTGCAGGAGCTTCACGTCCTTGTAGTCGATGTACTCGATGTGCTCGACGGTGAACTTGCAGACCTTGCGGCGGCGGTAGAAAACTTTCTTGCGTGCCATGTCGTCTCCTCCCTAGGACTCGTCGCGCTCTCGGATGCTGCCTCGTCGACCGTCTCGTCGACCGTCTCGTCCGAAGTCTCGTCCGAAGTCTCGTCCGCCGTCTCGTCCGAAGTCTCGTCCACCGGCTCGTCCGAAGTCCCGTCCGCCTTCTCGTCCGCCTTCTTTGGCGTCTTCCGGCCGGCGCGGCTTGTGCTTCTTGGCCTTGGTGGCGGCGCGTTTCAGGTCGAGGTCGGTGCGCACCACGAGGTGCCGGAGGACCTTCTCGTTCTGCATCAGGTTGCGCTCGATGGGCGTCCAGTCGACGGTGCCCTCCGAGGAGACGAAGAGGAAGACGTACTTGCCTTCGTTGTACTTCCTGATCGGGTAGGCGAGACGGCGCTTGCCCCAGTGATCCTCTTCGGTCACCGAGCCGCCGCCGGCTTCGACCATCTCTTTGTACTTGGTCGCCAGGGCCTGGACGTCTTCGTCAGACTGGCGTGGCTCGAAAACGAGCCCTAACTCGTAGGTTCGACTCATCGGGTACCTCCCTATGGCCTTCTGGCCCCGGCTCTACCGTTGGACGGGGCAGAGAGGTGGGTGTGGTTGGCGCGGCCTTGTGGGGTGGCCGCGCCGCGGACTGCGTATTGTACGGATCTGGGCTCAAAAAGCAAGCCCCACCTACTCGATGAAGTCGAGGATGGTCGCGGTGACGCGGAGACGCAGGACGGCAGGTGTGCTACAGTGCGGGAATACCGGTTCGGGCACGTCGTCATCGAGTTCATGGGGGACGTCACCGCGGGACGGGTCATCTTCGGACCCGCCGACGTGGAGCCAATCCTCGGTGTGACGGCGCTTGAATCGGTCGGTATCCTGGTGGATCCGGCCAACAAGACTCTCAAGAGGCTCCCGGCGGTCCCGCTCAAGCTTTGCCGCTAGGTCTCTTCGGTGAAAAGCGCGGGCGGCGGGCGCCGCTGCAGTCGGACACGGCCCGAAGGAGGGACATGACCGAGGAGACAAGCCGTGGAGCTCTCTAGCTTCGTCAGGATTTTCGACGGCGACCAGCTTTGCGGCACGGGCTACCGGCTGAGCCGGGACCGGGTCCTGACTGCTTTCCATGTCGTCGACGGAGCCGCCGACGTCCGCGTCGAGCTCGAACGCGGTGACGGATCCGTCGCCACGGCCGAGGCCACGGTCCTCTGGGCCAAGGTCGAGGTCGAAGACGTCCCCGTCCGCTTCCGCTGGATCCCACCCGGCCGCTTCCGGATGGGCTCCCCCGACGACGAAGCCGGTCGCTGGAAAGACGAAGGACCCCGCCACGAGGTTACCCTCACCCGCGGCTTCTGGCTCGCGGAGACGTCCTGTACCCAGGCGCTCTGGGAGGCCGTGGTGGGGGAGAACCCGAGCCGGTTCCAGTCGTCCGATCGGCCGGTGGACCAGATGAGTTGGGACGACTGCCAGGGCTTCCTCGAGAAGGTGAACGGCCGGGTGCCTGGCCTGGAGGCGCGGCTACCGACGGAGGCGGAGTGGGAGTACGCCTGCCGGGCGGGCACCGAGACGAGCACCTACGCTCCGGATCTCGATAAGATCGCCTGGTGGCTATGGGGTTTCGCGGAGCTACCCCGACCGACCCTCCCAACCCTAAAGCCCAGGATAAGCCCGCGGCGCATCCTGGGTGGCCTCGGAGGATCCGCCCCTGACCCGACCGACGTCCGCTCCTCCCGGCTTGCCGGGAGGCGAAAACCACGCGGGCGTCGGCGTGCTGGTAGGGACGGCAGAAGCCGGCTCGAACGCTCGCCGGCGCTCCATCCTTTCGGGGGCGCCACGTGACCGTCCGGCTTCCGCATCCCCTTGAACGCCTGGGGCCTGTACGACATGCTGGGCAACGTCTGGGAAGGGTGCTCAGACGGGTACGGTCCGTACGGCGCAAAGCCCGTCCAGGATCCGCGGGGACCTTCGGAGGGCTCGAGGCGCGTGTTCCGTGGCGGCTCCTCGCTCTACCAGGCGCGGTTTGTGCGTGCCGCTTACCGCAACCGGGACGCTCCTGGCTCCCGCTACGACTTTCTCGGCTTCCGCCTTGCCCGAGGTCAGGGAGAAGCAGGCTGAGGGCGGAGCCCGAGTCGAGTAGGAGGAGGCAAGGCCCGAGTGGAGAGCGACGCGGGACGCGTCGGCGACACCGGGCCGGCCGACGACGGGGGTTGGGGTCGGCTCGGGCGATGGATCGTGAGCCGCGGCCGAGGTCGAGTCGATCGAGGTGACCGACCGCAAATCGGTGGCCGGCGGACGCAGCTTCGGCCTTGCCGGGGCCTACGAGAGGCTTCTCGGCAAGGCCCACTTCTCCCTCGACCCCGACGACCCCGCGAACGCCCGGATCGTCGACCTCGACAAGGCGCCGCGCGGCGAGGACGGAGGTGTCCGTTTCTCGGCCGACCTCTACGTCATCAAGCCCGTCGACGTCGAGCCGCCGGAGGTGGGGAAGGCCTTTCCCGTCCTCGTTCCCCAGGTCGACGCCGACGGCAACGAGGTCGGAGGCCTGCGTCTGCCGGAGGTCGCGGTACCCCTCGCGACCTACACGCCGTGGAGCTACCGGGCGGAGGAGATCGGGGCGCCGGGCGAGCTGGCGGACTTCCGCGGGTCCTTCCTGCCCTTCGCCGCGACGCGCGACGAGCGGCAGGCGAGCGGCGATCCGCGGCCGTCGCTCGAGGAGCGCTACCGTAGCCGCGAGGAGTACGTCGGACGCTACACCGCCGCGGCCCTGGAGCTGGTGGAGGGCCGCTACCTGCTGGCCGAGGACCTGCCGGAGATGATCGCGCACGCCGGGCGGCTGTGGGAGCTGGTCGCAGGGGGGGACTAAGAGCCCGTGGCAAGAGTCCAATCCGTCTGCGTTGAAGATCCCGGCGGACTGCGTCCGCCGGGAAATCCCCCCTGCCCCCCTTTCCTAAAGGGGGGTTCAGAGAAGACTCCGGAATCTGGTCCCCCCTTTAGGAAAGGGGGTTAGGGGGATTTCCCCGGCAGG
>CBDUYN010000330.1:0-4819 GCA_965371445.1 uncultured bacterium
GAAGAATGAGGTAGACTCAAATCACTCACCGTCCACCGAACCGGGGCAGGTCCACTTTGCTCGCTTGTGGGGCCGTACAAAAGCCGTCCTCGGCGGATTTCCGAGCCAGGTGGAAACGCCCCAAGACGTGACGATGGCTCCGCTGCGTCCCGTGGCGGCGTCCACGAGCTCGCTGGGCGCGCCGTCGAGCTCGTCTCGCGGGCCCACAAGCTCGCCGGACGGATCCGAACGCTTGTCGCAGCCAAACCCCGCGGTGCCAAGGTCCGTAAGAATCGGCGACGGGTGCGTTCTCCAGACCTCTAAGGAGAACGGAGCCCCCCGCAACCTCGACCCTGGTGTTCGTCCATGCAGCGAAGTCTCACTTTCCCCGCCGCCGTGCGCTCCCGAGCGCCAGACGTCCGGCTTCTGCTGCTGATCGCCGTGGCGCTCCTCGGCTGCCAGGGCCGGACGGACGACGACAGCGGCTTCGAGGGCTCCGGTGCCCGGCCGCCGATCGTCCTGATCTCAATCGACACCCTGCGCTCCGACCGCCTGCCGGCCTACGGCTACACCGCCGTCGCGACCCCGGCCCTCGACGCCCTGCGGCGCGACGCGATCCTCTTCGAGCGCGCCTACTGCCACACGCCGCTGACCTTGCCGTCGCACGTCTCGGTGCTTACCGGTCTCCTCCCCCCCGAACACGGGATCCGCGACAACCAGGGCTATCGCTTCGACGCCGGCGGCGCTCTCTACCTGCCGCGCCGGCTCCGCGAGATCGGCTACGCCACCGGGGGAGTGGTCTCGGCGTTCCTGCTGGGCCCGGCGAGCGGCCTGGCCGAGGGCTTCGACTTCTACGACGCCGAAATCTCGCCGGCCGCCGGCCAGGCGCTCGGTGGCGTCGCTCGGCCCGGCGGCGAGACCCTGGAGCGCGCCGTCGCCTGGCTGCGCTCGCGCCCCGAGGGACCCCCCTTCCTCTTCTTCCACGTCTTCGAGCCGCACATGCCCTACAACCCGCCCGAGCCCTTCGCCTCGCGCTACGCGGATCCCTACGACGGCGAGATCGCCGCCGCCGACCAGGTGGTGGGCGGGCTCCTGGACGAGCTCAAGCGCCTCGGCCTCTACGAGCCGGCCGTCGTCGTGCTCTTCTCCGACCACGGCGAGGGCCTGGGCGACCACGGCGAGCAGGAGCACGGGGTCTTCCTGTACCGCGAAGCGCTCCAGGTTCCGCTGCTCCTCAAGCTGCCGCGGGGCGAGCGCGCCGGCACGACGGTCGCCGAGCCCGCGCAGCTCGTCGACCTGGTGCCGACCCTGCTGGCGCTCGCCGGCGTCCGGGTGCCTGAGGAGCTTCCCGGACGCTCGCTGCTCGAGCTTTCCGGCGCGCCGTCGCGGCGGCGGATCTACGCCGAGACCTTCTTCCCGCGTCTCCACTACGGCTGGAGCGAGCTCGCTTCGCTGATCGACGGACGCCACCATTACATCGAGGCCCCCGAGCCCGAGCTTTTCGACCTCGTCGCCGATCCCGGCGAACACAACAACGTCCTGGCGCGGGAGCGCCGCGTCTACGCGGCGCTGCGCCGGGAGCTTTCGAGCTACGAGCGCGAGCTCGAAGCTCCCGCCGCCGCCGATCCCGAGGAGCGTGCCAAGCTGGCGGCCCTCGGCTACCTGGGGAGCGCCGGCCCGGTGCGGGGAGCGCTCCCCGACCCGAAGCGCAAGTTCCCGACGCTGGAGCTTCTGGCGAGCGCCTACGGCCATTACCGCAGGGCGGAGCACGAGGCCGCCGTCACCGCCTTCCAGGAGGTCCTGGCCGAGAACCCCGGCATGATCGACGCGCGCGAGTACCTCGCCGAGTCGTTGCTCCACCTGGGGCGTCCGGCCGAGGCGCTTCAGGCCTTGCGCCAGGCCTTCGACCTCTCCGGGGGCGAGCCTCGGCTGGCTCTCAAGACGGCGGCGGCTCACCTGCGGCTCGGCGAGCTCGACGACGTCCGCGAGCTCGTCGCCTATGGCGAGCGCCGCGGCGAGGAAGCCAGGGACCTGAAGCGCCGGCTGGGCCTGGCTCTCGCCGAGGCCGGCCGCGCTGGCGAGGCGCTCGCCGTGCTGCGTCCCCTGGCCGCGGACGGCGAGGTGCAGGCCATGAACGCCCTGGGGCTGGCGCTCTCGGAAAGCGGCGATCAGTCGGGCGCCTACGAGGTGCTGCGGCGCCTCCTCGCCGTCGAGCCCGACAACGCCGTCGCCTACGAGCACCTGGGTCTTGCGGCGCTGCGCTCCGGCCGCTTTCGCGAGGCCGCCGAGCATTCCCGCCGTGCGGTCGAGATCGACGGCCGGCGGGGACGCGCCTGGAACAACCTCGGCGTGGCGGTCTACAACCAGGGGCAGCCGGAGCTCGCCCTCGACGCCTGGGACCAGGCGCTGAAGGTGGATCCCCAGGACTACGACGTCCTCTACAACCTCGCGGTCACCGCTTTTGAGCAGCGCCAGGTCGAGCGCTCGCGCCAGGCCCTGAAGCGCTTCGTGGCGACGGCGCCGCGCGAGAGATACGCCGCCGAGCTCAAGAAGGCGGCAGCGCTCTTGCAGCAGCTGGGGGTTGAATGAGAAAGCTGGCCCTCGCCGCCCTGACACTTCTCGCGGCCGGCTGCGGCCCCGAGGGAGCTCGGCGCTCGGCGGTGCCCGAAGGCACCCCGGTCGTCCTGGTCTCGATCGATACCCTGCGCGCCGACCGGCTGCCGGCGTACGGCTACCGCGGCGTCGCGACGCCCGCCATCGACGAGCTACGCCGCGATTCGATCCTCTTCGAACGCGCCTACAGCCACGTTCCCCTGACCCTGCCTTCGCACACCTCGCTTTTGACCGGCCTCCGGCCGCCGGAGCACGGTGTGCGCGACAACGTCGGCTACACCATCGACGCGGAAAAGACGCCCTTCCTGCCCGCCGTCTTGAAGCGGGCGGGCTATGCCACCGGCGCCGCGGTCTCGTCCTTCGTGCTGCGTGGCGGCACCGGCATGAGCGCCGGTTTCGACTTCTACGAGGACTCGATCGAGTTCAGGAACCGCAGCGGCCTCGGCGGCCTGCAACGCCCCGGTGCCGAGACCCTGGAGATGGCGCTGCCGTGGCTGCGCTCGGTGGCCGAGGGTCCTTTCTTCTTCTTCCTTCACCTCTACGAGCCCCACACGCCCTACCAGGCGCCGGAGCCCTTCGCTTCCCGCTACGACGACGCCTACGACGCCGAGATCGCGGCGGCGGACAAGGTAGTTGGCGATCTCGTCGCCGAGCTGCGGCGGCTTGGGGTCTACGACCGGGCCTTGATCGTGCTCCTCTCCGACCACGGGGAGGGGCTCGGGGAGCACGGCGAGCCCGAGCACGGCGTCCTGCTCTATACCTCGACCTTGCAGGTCCCGCTGCTGGTCAAGCTGCCGCAGGCGCAGCTTGGCGGCTCCGGCGAGCCGCTCCCGGTGCAGCTCGCCGACGTCTTCCCGACCCTGCGCGACCTGCTCGGTCTGGAGGTCGAACGCGAGCTCCCCGGAGAAAACCTCCTCGAGCTCGACGGCGACGCGCCCGAGCCACGGCAGATCTACTCCGAGACCTTCTATCCCCGCATCCACTTCGGCTGGAGCGACCTCGCTTCGCTGATCGCCGGACGTCACCAATACGTCGACGGTCCCGATCCCGAGCTCTACGACCTGGTGGCCGATCCGTCGCAGGAGCACAACGTCCTACGCCAGGAGCGTCGGATCAGCGCCGGCCTGCGCGACTCGCTGGCCGGATACGACCGGACCCTGACATCGCCGGCGGAAGCCGACGAGGAGACGCGCCAGGCGCTCCTGGCGCTGGGTTACGTCGGCACGGCGGCGTCCACCGACCGCGGTCCGTTGGCCGATCCGAAGACACAGCTCCACACCCTGGTCGACCTCAAAGCGGGGTTCTCCCACTTCACCCGCGAGGAGTACGAGGAGGCGGTTCCGGCCTTCCGCAGGGCGATCGCGCAAAACCCCGGCATGCTCGACGCCTGGGAGTACCTGGGGCGTTCGCTGCAGGAGCTGGGCCGTTTTGAAGAGGCTCTGGAGGCGTTCACCGAAGCCCTGGAGCTCTCGGGTGGTGCGTCCTCACAGCTGGCGCTCACCGCCGCGGCGCTCTTTCTTCAGCTGGACCGCTTCGTCGAAGCCGGCGCTCACGCCCGCCTCGCCCTTGAGGCCAATCCTCCCCTGGCCCACGGGCTCCTGGCCCAGGTGGCCCTGGGGTTGGGCGAGCTCGACGAAGCGGAGGATCACGCCCGCCGCGCCATGGAGGCCAAGCAGACGCGCCTGGGCCCGATGATCACGCTCGCCGAGGTGCTCCACGCCCGGGGCGCCTACGAGGACGCCCTCGAGCTGACGCGGCGCGCGGAAGAGGAGTTCGCGGCGCGCAAGCACCAGGACACGAGCCTCATCCGGGGCCTTTACCTCCTGCGCGGCAAGGTCCACGCCGACCTCGGCCAGGCGGAGCCGGCCGAGCGCGCCTTCCGCCGCGAGATCGAGCTCCATCCCGACGCGCTCCAGGCCTACAGCAACTTGGCACTCTTCTACGCCTTGACCCGCAGGCCGCAGCTTGTCGGTTCGACCCTGCGCGCCCTGGTCGAGGCCAATCCCTCGGCCCTGGCCTACGCCGAAGCGGTCAAGACCCTTCGCATCCTCGGCGACGAGCGTTCGGCCCACGGCCTTCTGCGCCGGGCCCACGACCTCTTTCCGGCAGCCGAGGCGCTGCGCCAGCTGTGAGCTGCCCATCCCTAGCGAGGCTCGTACCTCAGACCGACGAGCATGTTCTTCTGAGGCGGCTCACTGGGCTACCTTAGGACTCGACCCCGGTGCGG
>CBDUYN010000331.1:0-4633 GCA_965371445.1 uncultured bacterium
CCGGAGCTTCCGGGTCGTGACGATGCAACCGTTCGTCACGAGCCGGAGCTTCCGGCTCCTGACGAAAACGGGGCCGATCTCTGCCTGCGGATCTTCCGTCGTCGTCGGTAATCTCTTGCAGAAAACTTGTTGCCGCACCGAGGGGAGCACCATCTTCGGCAGAGATTGCCGGATCTGTCGTAGAAAGCCTTGCGGCACGTCACCTCGTCGCAGAGACGCACCCGCGTCCAGCAACCCGAGGCACGCACCCAGAGGACGGTGGCGAAGAAAAGGCCGAAGACGCCGTCGAGATCCGGCGAGGCGCGCTCGAGAACCGGCGAGCCGTCGCCGGTGAAGCATACCCGCACCGTCACCGTCGACGCCACGCGGTTGAGACCCTGAAGCGCGTCGTCTCTCGGCAGGGGACCCGTGGTGGCCGCCATCAGCGCCCGCAGGCCGGCGCAGGCCTCACGCGCCCGCTCCAGGTCCGCCGCCATGAGCTCCGTCCCGCGGGGGAGCAGGCCCTGACCCGCCAGGAAAGCGCTCAAGGCCGCCGGGCTTGCAAGCTCCCGCCTCCCGCCTTCGGGACCGGCCGTGTTGGCGAAGGCCAGGAGGGGCTTGACGATCTCCGGCACCGTCTGCGGAATCGGACGCTTTCGCGGCTTCGACGTCTTCGGTCTGTACATCCGTTGCGCCATGATCCACCTCATTACAAAAGAGCCCCTCTCCCGATGGGGAGAGGGGCGTCGGACGATGCGGAGACCGTGAGGATCAGCCCTCAGTCGCCGTCTCCGGGGTCTCTTCCGCCGCCGTCTCCGGGACCGGCTCTTCGTCCGGCTCGCCGTCCGGAGCCTCGCCGGCGCTCCGGCGGCGGACGGTCAGGCGCAGGCGCTCGGCCTCCTCGTCGAGGCCCGCGAGGCGGTAGAACCCCTCGATGACCTTGGCCGCCGCGACGTAGAGACGGCGGATGTCGTCCACCAACCGGTCCTTCTCGATGAGGGCGGCCTCGGTGGCGCGTTCCTCCGCCGTCAAGGTGTCGAGCGAATCGCCCAGGACGGTCTTCTCCGGCTCGAGGCTGTCGGCCAGGGCCACCAGATCGATGGTGATCCCGACCTGGGGCTTGCGCTCGAGCGCTTCCGGTTTCCGCAGGTGCCTGTCGAGGTGTACCACCTGGTCGTGCAGAGCCATGGGCACCGTCTCGATGGTCTCGACGCCGAAGCTGGCGGGGGCTTCCTCGCCGAAGGCGTTGAACAGACAGTCGCTGACGTGCCGGACCTTGGGACGGAGCGTCTGCGCCGCCGCGTCCCGCTGGCTGCGGGCCTCCTTGTCGACCATGCCCTCGTCGCGGCGCTGCCAGCTGACGTCGGTCAACTTCTCGCTCGCCTTGGTGAGTATGCTCGTGAGGATCTGGAGCACCAGCGCGATGTCCGGCAGGGTGACGCCCTCCGGCAAGAACGGCGACAGCGCGCGCGGCAGCCCCTCGACGACGTTCGGGGTGAACTGTTGCACGGAAGAGGTCAGCGAGCGGATCGCCGCTCGCAGAGCCAACGTGACTCGGTAAGCCATTTTGAGCTCCTTTCAGGGATGTGGGTGGGACCGTCGTCGGACGCCGGTCCTCTTCGTCGTTTCACTCGCCGGACGGCGTACGCCGCCCTCCGGCTTCTTCATCGGTTTTGCCCGCGAGGTAGCGGCGGCACCGCGCCGCCAGGTCGCCGATTTCGGGTCCGCCGGCTTCCATCTCGTGGCACAGGCTCTCCAGCGTCGCCGTGAGCTCGTGCCGGCCGCCGTCGGTGGCGGCGTCGAGCACTGATCTGGCGGCGTCGCGCAGACCGCTCAGCCGGCTGTTCGCCTCCTCGGCCAGGGTGACCGGCAAGCGCGCCTTCCAGCTGTGCTCGACGTCCTTTTGCCGGAGCCGCGCCAGACGCGCCAGCCGCTCCGGGACGTCGCACAGCGTCGAGTCGTCGGTGGTCAGCAGCCAGGCCGCGACGTAGGTCCTGAGCGACTCCGGCTCCAGGCCCTGGGCCTGGGCCGGGCTCAGCGGCTCGTCGAGCTCCTCGCCCAGGTCCCGGACGCGCCGGCGCAGACGCTCCGCGTCCGCCGACAGCCCGGCGATCTCGCGCTGCGCCGCGGCCGTCGACCTCTTCTTCCTTCTCGCTTTCCCCATGTCTTCCTCTCCGTCGGGGTCGTTCCGGATGACGCCGGACGGGACACCCTCCCGGCCGGCGTCCCAAAGGATGACAGAGGGTCCCGGCGATCGGAGCTGGCGTTTCGAAGCCGGGATTTGGACCGGTTTCCCGCCAAAACCCGGGTTTCGATCCCGGGTTTTGGTCCGCTCCGGCGGCGTCGGACGGCGCCGGCGGCAAAAACCCGGGTTTTGATCCCGGGTTTTGGTCGGGCTATGGTGAGACCACGGACGGGGGCGCTGGTCCGACACGCAAGGAAAGGAGGACGACGATGAAGACGCAGTCAGGTGTCAAGGCCGGCGCAGGCTTTAATGTCGACCCCCGCGGTTAGCCCTGACCGCAGGCCGCCCAGGCATTCCCAGGGCTCATGGACGACATGGACTTCATGGACGACATGGACTTCATGGACGACATGGACAGAAACGTCCATCAAGTCCATCAAGTCCATGAAGTCCATGAGCCCTGGGCGGGCGCGGCCTATGCTCTACATTTCCGCAATCGGGGGGGTGGCAACGCTCCCCCGCTCTTCCAGGCCAGCTCTCCGAGGGCTTCCGCGAAAGCGCTTGCCGGGCCGGCGACGTCGATGAGCTGGGCGAGCGCCTTGAGCGTGTTCTTCGTGCGCGCGGCGGAAACGGAGTAGGTGAGAGCTGTCCTGGTCGTGGCGATCGCCCCCGGCAGGTCGTCATCCCTCGCCTGCGCTTCGCCAAGACTCAGGGATTCGAGAGCTGCATTGTCGTACTTTTCGATCTCGAGCAAGCCGTCAAGGGCGGCCGAGAGAAGAGGTACGGCAGCTGAATACCTGCTCTCTGCCAGCTCAAGCTTTCCGCAAGCACCCTGATGGAACGGGAGAAAAGCGGTGTTGCGCGGTGGTCTGGAGAGCGTCTGCCGGGCGTTCGGGTAAGCTCCGACAGCCGTCTGATGAAGGCCGCGACAGATGGTGATGATATCCCGCGCGTCCGGCCACCGCCGCAGGTCTATGAGGCTTGCGGAGCTCTCGAAGGTCTTCAGAGCGTCGATGAAGTTTCCTTGCCACTTGACGGAGTCGGCGAGGTTGAGCCCTACCAGGCCCGCCTCATGCGGGTCGAGCTGCCGGAGCAGCAACATGGCAGGTCGAAGCAGCTCGACGGCTTCCTCATTCCTCAGGTCGTTGTTCTCCAGAACTCCCAGGTCCCGCAGGTAGCACGCCCGCAGCCAGAGACGCGACCGCGTCTCCACCTCGGCGAAGAGCCCGCGGGCCTCGTGGAAGTCGGAGACCGCCCGCAGCGCGTTGCCCTCGTAGATCCGCGCCATCTGGACGCAGTCCTCGTTGCCGATCTCGCAGGCGACGTCGCCGGCGTCGTGGCAGAGGTCGACGCGGCGGAGCGGCTCGCGGTAGGCGAGCTTGTCGGACTCGAAGAGCAAATGGATGAAGAGCCCGAGGCCGACGGGGTCGTCGGCCGTCGAGATCGCCCAGGCGTGGTAGGCGTCGTCGAGGAGGCCGAGCCGGGCGAGGGCGATCGCGTCCCAGACGAGGCGGTAGCACTCGTCGCAGAGACGCGGGAAGGCGTCGAGCTCCGGGGGGACGAGGCAGAGGGCCTGACGCAGGTGACGTCGCAGCTCCCATCCGAGGCGGCCGAGAAACACCGGCCGGCAGTCGTCGCAGAGCGCCGCGGCGAAGAGGTCGGCGGCGTCCTGGTGAGCGACGACGTGTCCGTGTCCGAGGTGGAGCGTCGCGCTGGCGCAGCGGCGGGAGCTTCGCGCCGGGCGTCCGTCCGGGGCGAGGACGACGGGCTCGGTGGTGGACGCCTCGTCGGCGGTGGCGTGGCGTCCGAGGAGCCGGCGCAGGTCCTCGTCGTAGGTCGGCGAGTCGTGGGCGTCGGCGGGGCGAAGGAGGAAGCGCAGGGCCTCGTCGTCGCCGGTGGCGTCGGGGAAGAGGAAGCCGCCTTCGGGCTCCCAGGTGCCGAGGTGGCGTTTGGCGCGCCCTGGCGTGACGCCGTAGAGCTTCTTGAGCTTTTCCCGGAAGGCGTCGCCGCCGAAGGCGGTATAGCCGACGGCCGCGGACGCCGCGCCGACCTTGAGGCCGCGCCACAGCAGGACCGCGGCCATGGCGCCCCGGTGCCGGCTGATGTACTCGTGGGGGTCTTCGTAGACGACGCCGTGGAACGTCTGCCGCAGGGCGACCCGGTTGGTGACGCTGCATTTCGTCCAGAGCGTCTCGACGTTGAAGCCCTGGTCACAGAAGTGCTCGGCGATGGTGGCGAAGACCTTCTCGAGGCCGGAGGCGGCGCCCTGGGCGAGGATGAGATCGACGAGCGGCCTGGCGAGGAGCCGGAGCAGCTCCTCGTGCTTGGGTCTCAGGTCCTGGGTGATCTCCAGCTCCAACTCCGCCATGAACGGCCTCCGGCGGGGAGTATACCTGAGAGCATTGGGATCCGCTTCTTAGGCGGCTCACTGGGCTACCTTAGGACTCGACCCCGGTGCCGCTCCGAGGA
>CBDUYN010000332.1:0-4470 GCA_965371445.1 uncultured bacterium
CGGAGTACCAGGTGACGCTCTGCAAGGTGCTGTGCGGTATGGAGGTGAGCGAGGTCTTCGACTTCGGCCCTCCCGTCTCGGACGTGGAAGCCGAGGAGTGTGCGGTTCTGCTCAGCGCGGCGATCGAGCACGCTCCGATCCTGAAGGAGATGTCGATCCCGGGCTTTCGGGGGAGCTTCCTGCTCCGGAAGGGAGTGCTCGGCACCCGCGACGGGGCCTGGCTGCTGCGCGTCGAGCGGCAAGCCTACGACGTGGTGCTCGACCGTTTTCCCTGGGGTTGGAGCTGGGTGAAGCTGCCCTGGATGGAAGCGCCGCTGCGGGTGGATTGGTAGGCGCAGATCAACCGGCGGCTGGTGATCCTGGGCAAGACGACGTTGCTCGATTACCTGCGCTCTTTCCTCTCTTCCTCGTTTTCTACCCCTCCGTTTCAAGAATCTGCTGGAGATCTGCCAGAGAGTCTATCTCCGGATCGCAGGTTTCGATCTCTTTTTGCCGCATCGCGCACTGGCATCGAAGTAGGCGATCCAACGGTTCATTCTTCGCGCGCCTCGATGATCGCGCGGCTCAGCTCATTCTCTTCGAGGCTCGATTCGCGGCTCATTTTCTGGATCTCTTCGATGGGAAGAGGCTCCCCCTCAAGCTTGAACGTGGCCCGCATCTCGGTGGCCCAGCGGCGGTGTTCCTCTTTGGAAAGAAAGCGCATGCGCGGCGACTCGGACTCCAACGGCCGGTCGAAGTCGTCGGCCATCTCGATCAAGCCCTTGGCACTGCCGAACATTGGCGTGGGTTCGCTCGACTCGGGCTCTGTCGGCCGGTCGTCGAGCGCTCGGCTGAGGGCTTCGGCGACGAAGCGGTTGCGGTCACGGTCGGGAAGCCGTCGGACGCGGCGCGCGATCTCGTCGGGGAGGGTGACGGTGAGTTGCATGGGAGTCTCCAGTTCTTGACGCCGATCTTGTGGACGGCTCCGCGCATCTTAGCATGAAGCGACGCACTATGATCGAACAGCGGGTCCGGCGCCAGATTCTGGAGCTGAACGTCCCGGACGAGGACGCCGCGCGCCAGCTGCAACTTCAGCTCGGCCGCGTCCACCGTCATCGGCTCGTGCCGCTCATCGATCGTAGCCTGACGGAGGGAGCTGGAGGCCCTGCTGCGAGCCCGCCCGGTGGTGCTCGGGACCCCGCCGCCGGTCCGTCTCGGGAACGCGGGTTGGAGGAGCGCCGTGTGGCAGGCCGTGCTCCGGACGGTCTGCCGCGGGGAAGGCCGGAGTGCAGAGACCGTGAGCTTCTGGAGGAAGATCCTGACCGAGGCCGCCGTGCAGCTGGGCGTGACCCATGCCTCTCTGGTGTCGGAGCTTGACCGGAGCTTCGCGGCGAAGCGAGACCACCGGCCGGGAGCGTTCGGTGCGGTGGTCGAGACCCTCTATCGGGAGGGACGGCCCTGCCGGCTGCTCCCTACGAGGCGTCGATAGAGAGCGGCGACCCGCAAGAAGACAAGGGTCAAGAAGACACGCAGGAACAAAAGGAGACTCCGCAGGCGAAGGCGGTTCCGGCTCCACCCCGCGCTGAAGCGCTTCGCCGAGGCCGGGTCCGTCCTCGCGGAGAGAGGGCTCAGGACTTCCCCGGCGAGGGCGACGCGGTGTACGTCGAGAGCTCCGGCCTGGTGCTCCTCTGGCCCTTCCTCGGCAAGCTCTTCGAGCGCCTGGAGCTCATGGTGGACAAGCGGTTCCGGGACGAGCCCGCTCTCCACCGGGCGGTGGGACTCCTGCAATACGTCGCCACCGAAGACCCAACGCCGCCGGAGTACCAGGTGACGCTGTGCAAAGTGCTCTGCGGCATGGAGTTGAGCGAGGTCTTCGACTTCGGCCCTCCGGTCTCGGACGTGGAAGCCGAGGAGTGCACGAATCTGCTCAGCGCGGCCATCGAGCACGCTGCGATCCTGAAGAAGACGTCGATCCCGGGCTTTCGGGGGACCTTCCTGCTCCGGAAGGGAGTGCTCGGCACCCGCGACGGAGCCTGGCTGCTGCGCGTCGAGCGGCAAGCCTACGACGTGGTGCTCGACCGTTTTCCCTGGCTTTGGAGCTGGGTGAAGCTGCCCTGGATGGAAGCGCCGCTGCGGGTGGAGTGGTAGGGATCTCAGGCTCCTCTCTTCAAGGAATCGTTCAACCGTAGTGACAGACTTAACTTGACTTGTCCCTCCAAAGCCTCTTTCATTTGTTCAAGAAAGGGCGAACGTATTTCGGAGTCCATCTCCCTTCTAAGCTCTGCCAATTTGATGCGCGCTTCCATGTTCGCGATGCACGCAATCACGAGTTTCTGGTCAACAAAAGACAACCAGCCGATCCCATGAGCAAGCTTGACGCAACGCAGCCTGAATCGGTCGCCTATCGATGGAACTTTTCTTGAGAACGTGAGGCTACTCATCTTCCGTGGTCCTCCTTTGAGGTGTCGATCTGCGAAGTGGACGTGCGGCGTTCGGCAACCGTCCTTCCAAGGCTCCGGCTCTTCAAGAATCGAGGTTTCCGTTCTTCCTTTGCCACGGCGGACATGTGGAGGCAGGCCCCGCCTCCACCCGGGCCTCAAGGCCCGGGCTATGAGTCCGAAGACGGCCAAGGCCGCCTGAGAGGGCCGTTTGTAGAGCTCACCTCCAGTGGGTTCTGACGCCGCGCCGCGCCGTGACGCGGGCCAGGCACTGCGCCTAAGATTGCTGTCCTTCAAGCGTCCCCAGAATCCGCTCCCGTGTACGCTGGTTCTCCACATCGATAGGAGCCAGAAGAGAAAGACTCTGTTCTCGGCCATCGATCACTACCAGGAGCTCGTGCTGGGTGATGAAGTCCCTTCCCAAGAGCAAATCCTCATAGCCAGGCATCACGGGCAGTGAAAGCATCCGCTCATCCTGGTCGGCAAGGGAGAGCGGATGAGCGGCATCTCCCAAGACCAGGCGAGCACCTCCAATTTGGATCTCAATGGCCTCGAGAACCTCTCCGGTGGCCGTAGATTTCGGTTTGAGGAATGGCGAGCCTACCTCCGCAGCCTTATCATGCGCCCAGCGGAGGCTGAGCAATGACGTGTCGGCGCCTGGATCGAGGAAGGCTTCTGCGTGCCGCGGCTTGCCGTCGAGCCACTCTTCAAAAATGAGCTCAACGGAAATGACGAGACCTTGCGTGACTCTCTCTTCCGCCTGATGTGGAACCATTCGCCGATAATATTCGGCGACTCCGAAGCTGTGCTTGTGGAGAAGGATCATCGGCGGCCGCGCAGAGACCTTGTCAACGAGCGTCCACGCACGACGGGCGGCCTCTTTGGGCCGCCGTCGGGCTCGGCGATCACCGGATCACGACCGGGGAAATCGAGGAAGGCCTGATCGTAGGCCCGAAAGGCCTCTTGGCGATCCGGAGAATGGGACACAATCTGCTCTCCAACCAGGACGACGTATTCACCGGGATGCTGCCGAGCAAGGCGGTACTGCTCCTCCACAAGACGCGCCGCGCCCCGCCGGGAATCGTCCGAGGGCCTCGCAGTGGCTACCGGGTTGGCCGGGGAGGAGATGCCGAGGACGATGACCTCGACTTCGGCTCCCGGCTGGAAGGGGACCTGGGGGATGTGAAGGTCGTGGTCGGCATCGACCTTGGTGGCTGTGCGGTAGGCTTGCATTTTCCGGCTCGACAGGTTCGGCTCCATTGCCGAGCTCCATTCTATATCGACTCGACCGTCATCCCAAAGCCTCGCGGCCCTCCTCGGCAATCTGGGGCGGGAGCGCGACATTGGGAAGCTCAATGCCCTGAGAGTCCCCGACAGGAACGATCTGGGTGTGCAGCCGCGTCGTCATGGGGCTATTGTCGACCAGAAAATCGGCCGTGTCAACGTGGTGGCAGGCCCTCAGATCCCGTCAGGAGGCTCTCGGGGCCTGCGGACAGCCAAGGACGATCCCTCGGACGCGACCGCCAGGTGCAACCTCAGCTCGGCCGCGTCCACCGTCATCGGCTCGTGCCGCTCATCGATCGTTGCCTGACGGAGGCGAGCCGGCCGGATCGACTCCACCGGATCGAGTCGCTTGTGGTCGACCTCGGGGTCGTCGATCCCGGGAACCTGGAGCGGGACCTGGTCGACCAGCTAGGTCCTCGGTTGCGGCAGGCGCTGGCCGAAGGCCTCCGCGAAGAGGTAAGCGAGACCGTTGCCCGCGGCGCAGATCACGGGACGTCCTCCCGGCTGGAGCTCCTGGAGCTCTTCGCCCGCACCGGCACGAGTCCCTGGTGGACGGACTCCACGCGACCGGACCTCGTGGACGAGAGCCTGGGATGGCTGACCCGCAACGCTCCGCGATCCCTCGCCGCCTGGATGCGACGGATCCGGGCTCCATTCGCCGCGGAATCTGCGGCGCTGAAGCGAATCGTTCTTCAAGCAAAAGACGAGAGGCTTTCAGAGCTCTTCGGCGTCCTCGTCCCTTCACCGTCTTCCGCGCCTCGGCGGCGGG
>CBDUYN010000333.1:0-4402 GCA_965371445.1 uncultured bacterium
GACTCGCGGACAGGCGTCGGCTCTTCCGCTCTCGCCGGGCGGCGGGACCCCCCCGCCCACGGCGTCGTCGCCCACCCGCCGGGGGTGCCGGCGGGCGTCGTCGCGGACGTCCTCGACGCGTCCGTCGTAGCCGTCGACGGCGGGCACCGCCTCGGTCGCGGTGCCTCGGTGCAGGTGGAGCGTCTGGGTGGGGAAGGCGAACTCGACGCCGAGGGCCTTGGCGAGGCGGAGAATGTCGACCCCCAGGCGATGACGCTCGCGAAGCTCCGTCGACCAGTCGGGTGTCGTGAAGAACATATAGAGCATGATCTCCAGCGACGAGGCCCCGAACTCGTTGAGCTGCACCTCGAAGAAATCCTTCCGCGTGTAGGGATGCCGGCGGATGAGCTCGCGGATCCCCTCGCAGAAAGCCTCGAGGCGCTCGGGCGGCGTGTCGTAGGCGACGCCGAGCCGGGTCGACCAGCGGCGGAACTCCCGCGCCCCGTAGTTGTCGACCGAGGCGCTGATCAGGTTGGCGTTGGGCACCGTGACGATCGAGTTGTAAAAGGTCCGAATCCGCGTCGAGCGGAAGCCGACCTCGGCGACGACGCCTTCGGTGCCACCCACCACGATCCAGTCGCCGACGTGGAACGGCTGGTCGAGGATCACCATGAACGAGCCAAAGACGTTCTTGACCGTGTCCTGGGCGGCGAGGGCCACGGCCAGGCCGCCGATGCCGATGCCGGTCAGGAGGCTCGTGATCGGCAGCTTCAAGGCGTCGGCGATGAAGATCAGGCCGAAGGTGACGATGAAGACCTTCAAGGACTTGCGTACCAGCGGTACCAGGAGGTCGTCGAGCTTGCTCTGGGTCTCGGCGGCGCGCGCCTCCAGGACCCTGGAGACGATGTCGACGACGCGGTAGGCGGCCCAGACGATCGCCGTCGCGGCGATGAAGCGGACCGCGCCGAGCAGCACCGCCAGCGTCTCGGTGGGCAGCCCCAGCCAGGTCAGGCCGAGCCACCAGAGGAACGACGCCACCAAGAGGCCTATCGGCCGAAGCGCCGTACGAAGCTCGTCGACCTTGACGTCTTTCAACCAGCGCGCCAGGTGACGGCTCACCGAGGCCTGGACCGACGCCGTCACCATGCGGTCGGCGATCATGCCGACGAGGATCAGGATGAGAAGCGCCAGCCACTGCCAGTGCTCGAGCAGGAAGCCGACCTCGCGCAGCGGCGCGGGCACGGCATCGCGCAACCAGCGCGACACCGTCCTCGGTCCCTCGGTGATCACGCCCTCGACCTTTTCGCGGCTTGCCACGTCGCGCAACATGCCCGGGATCGCGGCCACGGTGGCGCTCTCAAAGAGCCAGATTCCGTTCTTGTCGGGTGCGATCATCACGACGCCGGGTTTCCCGAGCTTCGGCGGATGGGCCTGGAGGTGGTAGGCGAGCCCTTCGGCCTCGTCGGAAATCGTCGCGAAGTCAATCAGGACCGTCCGGTCCAGGATGTCCTTCAGGTCGAGCGCGAGCTCGGGTCCGCGGACCCCGCGCACGTCTTCGGGGATCTCGGAGAGGTCCAGGCAGGCGGCGGCGGCGGCGAGAGGGTCGGTGCCGGGCCTCTGGTACTGGGGGTCGAAGGCCTGGAGAAAGGTTCGCATGGTGGCTCGGGCCGAGCGGTACTCCGGAGGCACCGAGATGATGCTGGGGCTCGCGGCGCCCTCGGCCGGGGCGCCCTCGGCAGGCTCTTCCTGGGCGAGGAGCGGTGCGGCGAGAAAGGCCAGGGCACAGGCCAGGGCGACGGACGAAAAAACAGCAGCGTGGGATCTCACAGGGAATGGCTCCTTAGGTTCTTCCGCCGTGTAGCTATCACGGGTCCCGGTAGGAGTCAAAAAGGCCGCGGTGGTATGCTCCGCCGCGAACCGACGCGGAGGAACGCATGTACCGAAGACAACGAGCCTTCCATCTCTCCTGGACCTACGCCCTCGTCTTGAGCCTCGTCCTGGCCGCCGCCGCCGCCGCCCAGCCGGGAAACCGCCGGGGCCGAGGCGGGGCTGTCGAAGAGGAGGAGATGCCGGAGGGGCCGTTGCCGTCGATCGCGGAGAAGACCGACGGCCTGGAGAAGCGCGAGGGTTTTTTGACCTTCTATGTCGACGAGCTCCACGGCAAGGTGTGGCTCGAGGTGCCGCCACCCGGGCCCGAGCGCGGTCTTGCGGCGCAGGCGATCTACTACAGCGGCCTCGTCCAGGGACTCGGCTCGAACGCCGTCGGCCTTGATCGCGGCCTGATCCGGGGCGTGCGCCTGATCGACGTGCGCCGCATCGGCCCCAAGGTGCTGTTTGAGGCCACGAGCGTTCGCTACCGGGCGCTCTCCGAGGATCCCGCCGAACGCCGCGCGGTGCGCGATTCCTTTGGCACCTCGGTCCTCTGGGGCCACCTGATCGGGGCCCTCGACGACGACGGACGCGCCCTTGTCGACCTCACCTCGTTCCTGCTGCGCGACGCCATGGGAATCGCGGAGACCCTGAAGGAGACCGGCCAGGGGGAGTACGAGCTGGATCCGCAGCGTTCGGCCGTCGAGCTCGACGCTTGCCTGGCCTTCCCCGACAACGTGGAGCTCGAGGCGCTCTTGACCTGGGGCGGTGAGAATCCCGGCGGTCATGTCCGTTCGACGGCCCCGGCGGCGCATTCGGTGACGCTGCGGCTCCACCAGTCGCTGGTTCGTCTGCCCGAGGATGGCTACCGTCCGCGCCGCGGCGACCCGCGGATCGGATCGATCGCCTTCCGCTTCGCCGACTACGCCGTACCGCTTGAGGAGGCCGTCGCCCGTAGCTGGGTGCTGCGTCATCGGCTGGAGAAGACCGATCCGTCGTCGGCGCGCTCCACCGTCGTCGAGCCGATCGTCTACTACGTCGATCCCGGGGCGCCGGAGCCGATCCGGAGCGCGCTCGTGGAAGGTGCCTCCTGGTGGGCCGAGGCTTTTGAGGCGGCCGGATTCGTCGACGGGTATCGGGTGGAGCTCCTGCCCGAGGGCGCCCATCCGCTCGACGTCCGCTACAACGTCATCCAGTGGGTGCACCGTTCGACCCGTGGCTGGTCCTACGGTGCCGGAATCACCGATCCTCGGACGGGCGAGATCCTCAAGGGACACGTGATCCTGGGATCGCTCCGGGTACGCCAGGACCGGCTGCTCTTCGAGGGTCTGCTGGGGACGGGCAAGACCGGGAGCGGCGAGGACGACGATCCGGTCGAGCTGGCGCTCGCCCGCATCCGGCAGCTGGCGGCGCACGAGGTCGGCCACACACTCGGCTTTACCCATAACTTCGCCGCCTCGACCTACGATGGCCGCGCCTCGGTGATGGACTATCCGGCGCCCCTGATCGACGTCACCGAGTCCGGCGAGCTCGACGTCTCGCGGGTCTACGACCGGGGCATCGGCTCCTGGGACGTCGAGTGCGTGCGCTACGCCTACTCCCAGCTCCCGCCCGGAGCCGACGAGGAGGCGGAGCTTCAGAAAATCATTCGCTCGGTCCTCGACGGAGGCTTTCTTTTCATCTCCGACGCGGACGCCCGTCCGCCGGGTGCCGCCGATCCGCGGGGCAACTTGTGGGACAACGGCACCGACGCCGTGGCGGAGCTGCGGAAGGCTTTGCAGGTGCGCTCGATCGGCCTGGCGCGCTTCGGCCAGGAGAACGTCCGCGAAGGGCGTCCGTTGGCGGAGCTCGAGGAGGTCCTGGCGCCGCTTTATTTCCATCACCGCTACCAGCTCGACGCGGCGGCCAAAGCCCTTGGCGGCCTAGAGATCCAGTACGCCGTGCGCGGTGACGGCCAGCGTCCGACGCGGATCTTGAGCGCCGATCGCCAGCGGGACGCTTTGGCGGCGCTGCTCTCTGTCCTCGAGCCGGAGGTTCTCGACTTGCCCGAGACGGTGCTCGAAGCGGTCGCGCCGCGGGCCTACGGCGTGCCGGCGAACCGCGAGCTTTTCGCCTCGGGGTCGTCGCCGGGCTTCGACGCACTGGGTGCCGCGGCGACCGCCGCCGATGCGGTGGTAGCCGCGATCCTCCAGCCGGAGCGCCTGGCGCGGCTCCAGGACCAGAACCGCCGCGACGCCGAGCTTCCGGGAGTCGGGGAGGTCCTGGAGGCGCTTCTCGTCGAGGCCTTCGCGGTGGCTCCGGCGGGGGAGCTGGCGCGCCACGCGGCGTTGCGCCGCGAGGTGCAGCGGGTGGTGGTCGACCGCATGGCCGCGACGGCCGCGGTGGCTACCCTCAAGCCGACGCTCAGGGCCGAGCTCGAATGGAGCCTGGGGTTGCTGCGTGGGCGGCTCGCCGAGCGGGCCGAGGGGGGGAGCCCGGAAGAGCGGGCGCACGTCGCCGCGTTGACCGCGGACTTGAACCGTTTTCTGGGGCGCGAGATCCGTGCCACGGGCGA
>CBDUYN010000334.1:0-4338 GCA_965371445.1 uncultured bacterium
CGCCTGCCGGGGGGAATCCCCCCTGCCCCCCTTTCCTAAAGGGGGGTTCAGAGAAGAATCCGGGTCTTGTCCCCCCTTTAGGAAAGGGGGTTAGGGGGATTTCCCCGGCGGACGAAGTCCGCCGGGACAGCGGTCGAGCCTATGCCCTACAGGCTCCTAGGGCAGCCCGTCGGAGTGTCAGGCACAGCCTGACCTACGAAAAGCGCGCGTTCGGATAGAATCAGAGGCTCCGACGAAGGGCCGGAGCACGGCCCGCATCCGATCCGCAGACAGCAGAGGCAGGACATGTCCACGAGCGAGCCCTACACCCCGCAGCATCACGTCCGCATCGTGACCGCGACGTCGCTTTACGACGGGCACGACGCGTCGATCAACATCATGCGCCGGCTCCTCCAGGCCTCCGGCGCCGAGGTCATCCACCTGGGCCACAACCGCAGCGTCGAGGAGGTGGCGATCGCGGCCCTCCAGGAAGACGCCCAGGGCGTCGCCGTCACGAGCTACCAGGGCGGCCACATCGAGTTCTTCACCTACCTGCGCGAGCGCCTCGACGAGCTCGGCCTCCGGCACGTCAAGATCTACGGCGGTGGCGGCGGGACGATCGTCCCGGCGGAGATCGAGGAGCTCCACCGCCGCGGCGTCGAGCGGATCTTCTCCCCCGACGACGGCCGCGAGCTGGGCCTCCAGGGGATGATCAACGAGGTCGTCAAGGGCTGCGACTTCGACGTCGCCGCTTTGCAGGCGAGCAACAACGGCTCGTTTCAGCCGCTCGCCCGGCGCATCACCCTGGCCGAGCTCGGCCTACTGTCCCCCTCGGGGGATCAAGGGGGGGAGACACTGGGCGAGCCGAACGCGGTCGAGGATGCGAAGCTGGCTCCCGTCGTCGGCATCACCGGCACGGGCGGTGCCGGCAAGTCGAGCCTCACCGACGAGCTCGTGCGCCGCTTCTTCGACGACTTCGAGACGAAAAAAGTCGCTGTCCTCTCGGCCGACCCGACCCGGCGCCGCACCGGCGGGGCGCTTCTGGGCGACCGGATCCGCTTCAACGTGTTGAAGAACCCGCGCATCTTCCTGCGCTCGCTCGCCACGCGCGGCGCCCGCGGCGAGCTCACCGAGTCGATCCGCGACGTCCTCGCCGCGGCGCGCGAGGAATTCGACCTCGTGATCGTCGAGACCGCGGGCATCGGCCAGGGCGACAGCGCCGTCTCGGAGATCGCCGACGTCTCGCTCTACGTGATGACCTCGGAATACGGCGCCGCGAGTCAGCTCGAGAAAATCGACATGCTCGACTACGCGGATCTCGTTGCCATCAACAAGTTCACCCGGCGCGGGAGCGAGGACGCGTTGCGCGACGTGCGCAAGCAGTACCAGAGGAACCACGAGCTGTTTGAGACGCCGGTCGAGGAGCTGCCGATTTTCGGCACCAGCGCCGCGCACTTCAACGACTCGGGCGTCAACGCTCTCTACGCCCACCTCGTCGCCCGGCTCAACGAGCGCTGTGGCGTCGGCTGGGAGAGCCGCTATCCGGCCGGAGCGGAACGGGTGACGACCGGCGCCGCCTCGATCATCCCGCCGGGACGCGAGCGCTACCTCTCGGAGATCGCCGACGCCTGCCGTTCCTACAGCCGGTGGGCCGACGAGCAGACGGAGCTGGCGGGCGAGGTCGAGGCGCTGCGCCGTTCGCTCACCATCCTCGGCCTCGAGCTCGGCGAGAGCTGGGAGACGCTCGCCGCCTCCGGCGGCAGGGAGGCGCTTGGGGCACCCGGCGGCGAGGACGAGCGGGCCTCAGCGCTTCGTCTCCTCGTCGAAGAGCACAACCAGCTCGTCGAAAAGCTCGATCCGCGCTGCCGCGAGATCCTCGGCACCTGGGACGAGTGGGCCGAGCGCTATGACAGCGACCGCTTCGTCTACCAGGTGCGCGGCAAGGACGTCGAGGTCGAGAACTTCCGCGAGACCCTTTCCGGCACCCACGTCCGCAAGGTGGCACGGCCGCGCTACCTGGGAGCCCGCGACCGGCTCCACTGGCGGTTGCTGGAGAACGTCCCGGGCGAGTTTCCCTATACGTCGGGCGTTTTTCCGTTCAAGCGCCAGGCCGAGGACCCGACGCGGATGTTCGCTGGCGAGGGACCCTCGGAGCGCACCAACCGCCGCTTCCACCTCCTGGCCGACGGCCAGCCCGCGAAACGCCTGTCGACCGCTTTTGACTCGCTCACCCTGTACGGCGAGGACCCGGGCCGGCGTCCCGACGTCTACGGCAAGATCGGCGAGAGCGGGGTGTCGATTTTCACCGTCGAGGAGGCCGAGCAGCTCTACGCCGGTTTCGACCTCTGCGATCCGATGACCTCGGTGTCGATGACGATCAACGGTCCGGCGCCGACGATGCTGGCGTTTTTCTTCAACACGGCGATTCGCCAGCGTTGCCGCCGCTTTTTGCGCCAGGAAGGACGATTACAGATCAGCGAGGCCGAGGAGCTTCAGCCTGACCGGTTACGCGGTGCCGATGGGTCCGAGCTCCGGGGGCTCCTTTCCGACGAAGAGTACGAGCGCTTGGCGGCCGAGGCGATCTCGCGGGTTCGCGGTACGGTCCAGGCCGACATCCTGAAGGAGGACCAGGGGCAGAACACCTGCATCTTCTCGACCGAGTTCGCGCTCAGGATGATGGGCGACGTGCAGCAGTACTTCATCGACCACGCCGTACGCAACTTCTACAGCGTCTCGATCTCGGGCTACCACATCGCCGAGGCGGGGGCCAATCCGATCCATCAACTCGCCTTTACGCTTGCCAACGGTTTGACCTACGTCGAGTATTACCTCTGCCGCGGCATGGCGGTTGACGACTTCGCGCTCAACTTGTCGTTTTTCTTCTCCAACGGCATGGATTCGGAATACAGCGTGATCGGCCGCGTGGCGCGGCGCGTCTGGTCGGTGGCCTTGAAGGAACGATTCGGTGCCGCGGCGCGCAGCCAGATGCTCAAGTACCACATCCAGACGAGCGGCCGCAGCCTTCACGCCCAGGAGATCCAGTTCAACGACATCCGCACGACGCTCCAGGCGCTTCTCGCCACCTACGACAACGCCCAGAGCCTCCACACCAACGCCTACGACGAGGCGATCACCACCCCCACCGAGGAGTCGGTGCGCCGCGCCGTGGCGATCCAGCTGATCGTCAACAAGGAGTTCGGCCTCACCTTCTGCGAAAACGCCACCCAGGGGAGCTTTATCGTCGAAGAGCTGACCGACCTCGTGGAGGAGGCGGTGTTGCAACAGTTCGACGCGCTGACCGAGCGCGGCGGCGTCCTGGGAGCGATGGAGCTCCAGTACCAGCGTGGCGAGATCCAGGCCGATTCGTTGAAATACGAGCGGTTGAAGCACTCGGGCGAGTTACCGATCATCGGTGTGAACACATTTCTGCCGCGCGATCCGGAAGAGGCGCAGATCCCGCGCGAGGTCGAGCTGACGCGGGCGACGCCGGAAGAGAAAGAGGAGTGCATCGCACGCCTCGAGCGTTTTCAGATGCGTCACCGCGACGAGGCAGAGGTGGCGCTTCGGCGCCTCCAGCAGGTGGCTCTTGACGGCGAGAACGTCTTCGCCGAGCTTATGAAGGCCGTCGGCTGCTGCTCGTTGGGCCAGATCACGGCGGCGCTCTACGCCGTCGGCGGGGAGTACCGCCGGAACCTCTGAGGTCTCCATGAAGCTCCTGATCCTTGGCGGCACCGTCTTCCTCGGCCGTCATCTGGCTGCCGTTGCCAGGGAGCGCGGGCATCGCCTCACCCTCTTTCACCGAGGCCGGACCCGTCCCGAGCTTTTCAACGGCGTCGAGAAGCTCTACGGCGACCTCAGGTCAGGTAATCCGGCCCGAGGAGAGAGAACGATGTACAACTGAGGGGGCAGTCGGCCCGCGCCTCTCGCTGGGCTTCGCGCTCCGCCGCCGACGCCCTCCTCTTCACCTTCCTGCGCAGCGGCGACTTGGGAAGGTGCTAGCCCTTTCCGTTCTGGACCTCAGTCGTCTTTCAGGGTCAGCTCGACGCCACTCCCGGACTCGCATCGGGAGACCGAATCGAAGGACGAGCTCGAATCCTGCAGGCCCCGCGGTAGCGCTCGGAGCCGTTCCCGTAACCTCTCTCGAATTAGCTCCCGCGCCTCACTATCTCCGTCGAAGCGACCTTTGATCCTGGCAAACTTGTTGAAGGCGGGTGGTGAGCACCAGGCGGGCTCCAGGACACGATGCCCAAGCTGGAGCCCCCCCCCACCGCCCCCCCCCCGGTGGGCCCCGCGCCCCCCCCCCCCCCGGCCACCCCCGTTTGGCCGCCCGCCCCCTCCCACGTCCCGCGGACCAACCCG
>CBDUYN010000335.1:0-4316 GCA_965371445.1 uncultured bacterium
CATCGCCCCCCCACGCCGCTCGACGCCGCCGACCGTCACCGCGAGGGCCCCGGCGTCGCGGAGCTCCTCGGCCAGGCGTCCGGCGATCGTCCGGGCCTCGACGAGGGGCACCTTGCCGCGGCGCCGCTTGTAGGCTTCGATCTCCCGCAGGACGTTGTGGATCCGGTCGACGCCGAAGCGCGGCAGCCGCGCCAGCAGCCCCGAATGCCCTGCGTGCTCAAGCTCCTCGACCGTCGAGATGCGGTAACGCTTGTGGAGCAGGCGTACCGTCGAAGGGCCGAGCCCCTTCAGCTTCACGAGCTCGCGGAGCCCCGGCGGCAGCGCCGCGCGCAGCTGCTCCAGATCGGCGCAGGTGCCGCGGCGCAGGATCTCCTTGACGCGAGAGAGGGTGCCGTCGCCGACGCCGGGCGTTGAGGCGAGCGTCCCGTAGCGCAGCATCCGTTCGACGGGCTCCGGGAGGTCGGAGATCACCCGGGCGGCGTGCTGGAAGGCCCGTACCCGGTGCCGGTCGCCGCCGCGCAGCGCCAAGAGCTCCGCCATCTCGGAGAAGAGGGCTGCGACGTCGTGATTTGAGGGCATGCCGTATTATAAGGAGCTCCTATCGCGTGGGCTGTCCACATCTGAGGCCAGGAACCGCGATGTTATCGCGTGGTGAGATCGGCCAAAGCATCCTCCGGTTGCATCGCCTGGATCGCCGCCCACTCTGCCGAAGTGGGTGATACCGCCCGCCTGGCTGCCCCGCCTGGCTGCTGTGCGCCCGCCTGGCTGCCCCGCCTGGCTGCTGTGCTACACTGCTCGGAGTGAGGAAATCGAGATGTCCGCTCAGCCCCAACGCCGCTTGTTCACCGTTGAGGACTACTACAAGATGGCCGAGACCGGCATTCTGGCTCGAAGCGACCGCGTCGAGCTGATCGACGGGGAGGTCATCGAGATGTCACCGGTCGGAAGCCGTCATGCCGCGTGCGTGAAACGCCTGCTCCGCTACCTTTCAGCAGGTCTCGAAGAGCGGGCGGTGTTGGGGGCTCAAGACCCCGTGCGGCTCAACGATCTCTCCGAGCCTGAGCCCGACGTCGCCGTGCTCCGTCCACGCGACGATTTCTACGCCTCGGCGCACCCCGGAGCGTCCGACGTGCTGCTGCTAGTGGAAGTCAGCGACTCCTCCCTGACGTTCGACCGTGACGTCAAGCTTCCCCTCTACGCCGTGAACGCCGTCCCCGAGGTCTGGGTGGTGAATCTCGTGGAGGATCTCGTCGAGGTCCATCGCGCACCTCGCGGCGGTACCTACACCGAGACGCGGAAGCATCGCCGCGGCGAGCAACTGACGCCGGCGGCGTTCCTGGGCTTCGAGCTCGCTGTCGAAGCGATCCTGGGCTGAGCCCCAGCGGCTGGAATCGCGGGGCTACGCCGGTAGCGACGGCGGAGTCAGCTCCCGACCTGGACCACCAGGGGGACCGGGAATCCGGTACCAGCCTTCCGCGGCCGAGCTCCGGCCAAAGCCCAGGAGATCCGGGGCGACGAGATTGAAGTCACATAGGTGTGGCGAGACGAAGGCCTCGGCGAAAGACAAGCTGGATTCTCCAAGGCCATGGAGGAAGAGAATGGTGCGTTTTGCCGGGCTGAGCTCTGAGTGCCTCACATAAAGCCAGCCTGATTCTACGTCAACGATCGATTCTTGAGCTCTCACTTCGCTCCTCCTGGCTTTGACCCTAGCCGCCGGCCTTGAGGATTGGGCTCAGCAGGATCTCGATGCGCCGGTTCTCGGCCTTGCCCTCCTCGCTGTCGTTCGACGCCTTGGGCCGGTACTCCGAGAACGCCACCGCCGAGAGCTTCGTGGGGTCGACGCCGGCCTCGTCCTGGAGGAATCGCGCCACGTTGACGGCGCGCGCCGCCGAGAGCTCCCAGTTGGTGGCGTGCCGTTGCGCCAGGGCGCCGGTGATCGCGACGTTGTCGGTATAACCCTGGATCTCGATCGTGCGGCCAGTGACGTTCTTCAGGACGCCGCCCACCCGGCGCAGCACCTCGCGGCCCTGCTCGGAGACCTCGGCCTGGCCCGAAGCGAAGAGGATCTTGTCGACGAGGTCGACCTGGAGCTTGTCCTGGATGCGCTGGATCCGGATCTGCCCCTTCTCGATCTCTTGGGTCAGCTCGCCGACCAGCTCCTCGTGGGTGGCGTTGAGGGCGACGAGCTCCTCCTTCTTGGCCTTGAGCTGGGTCTCGAGATCGGCCTGTCGGGCCGCCAGCTCGGCCTGGGAGGTCTTGAGGGTGGCGCTGACCTGGCGCACCTCGGCGAGCAGGCTCTCGAGGTCGGCCACCTGGGTCTTCAGCTTCTCGCTCTCCTCGTGGCTGAGCTTCGCCTCGGCGGCGTTCGCGGACGCCTCGGCCCGGGCTTCCCCGAGGGGCGTCCAGAGGAGGAAAAAGGCCGCTGCCAGAAGCAGCAAGACCAGCACGATGGTCGTCGTCCACCATTTCGCCATGAGGGGATCCTCCTTGCCGGCCTCGGGCCGGGTTTCGGGTTGTTTCGCCCAGGTAGTCTACACCTCAACCCCGCCGAGTTGGAGGAGGCTCTTCCGAAATCGAGCAACGGCTGGGCGCGCGAATCGTCGGTCAGGATCCAAAGGATCGCGTTGGGTGTTGAGGAGGATCATCCCTGGCGAGGCTCGAACGACAGCTTTCCGTTCTCGTCGGTCCGCCAAGTCCAGTTCCCCGCGAGAACCTCCGCGTCGTCAATGACCAAGGGCGACGGCGGGATCTTCTTCTTCTCTCTTGCCACGATCGGGCTCTCCGGAGCATCGGCAGCCGCGACACCTCGCCCTCCCAAGGTGCCGCCCTCTTAAGGTGCCATGCACCTCCGAACTTGCCTGTTTTTGACGGTTTAGCCACATCCGAGGCGTTCAGGACGAACCCCGCGAAGGCGATCCCGGCTTCCGGGTCCGACCTGTGGAAGAGGTGCTTCGCGACGTGGCCTTTGACGATTCTCCCTATCGCCGATCCGAGCTCTACAACGGCTGTAACGTGGCCTTTCGCCCCCGGCAAATGAGCGGCGAGGAGCTCCGGGCCTCTCACCGTGCCCTGTGGCGGCGGACGTTCTCTCCCGCGCACGCGGTGAAGTGCACGGTTCGCGGCGCTCGCTACCTGCGCTCCGGGCCGCTCATGATGGCGACGACCATGAACGGCTTCTACGGTTGGAAGCGTCCCCTGGGAAACGAACCGATGGACGCCCGGGCTTCGTCCCCGCAACCTCAGGCGGCGTTGAGGGTGGTCGAGTCCGTGGGCTGATCCTGCTGGCGACGTTGCCGAAGTGGGTGGAACCAGGAGGAGGCACCTGGAACTTCATCGGTTGGCTTCCTCGTAGGTTGATTCGACTCACCTCAGGCAGGATACCACCAGATCCCGTCACCCGAGTGCCCGCTACGGCCTATCCCTCCAGACGCCTCGCGCCTCGCCCGCGCCCTCTTCGTCGCGTCCGACGTCGAGGACGACGGCGGAAGCTCGGAGCTCGTCGCGACCGACGTCGAGGACGGCGGCGGGAACTCGGATTCGACGCCGTGAAAAGCTCTGAAATCCGGCAGGAGCTTGGATTCGGCCGTGGCCCAACGCCGTCGCCGCGAGAAACGGCGGCGCGTGTCGACCGCACGAGGCGCCACGACGCGCGAAGGGCGCTCCATGACGGCCGGCACGCCGCGTACGAACGCGGTAGACACCGTCTCCGCACCTCCGAACGCCGCGGCAGAACGCCGTAAGGACGACGCGTGCAGGCTGCACGTGGCGTCGTTACGCGGTAACCGGCGTCCGTCGGGGAGCGTACGAGGCGGCGATCGGGCGAAACGGTGGCTTCTGTCGTCGGCGGGAGGCGTCGATCGGGCCTCCGGAGGCTTGGAGCGTCCTGAAAACGCCAGGCGTCCCGCAGGGAACTCCCCCGCTGGGACCGCAGGCGTCCCGCCTGCCGTAGGGACGAAGTCCCCTCTGCTGCCGAATTAGGTGGACCACGCGATCGTCGGCATCGTCGACGCGGTGGAGGACGCATGAAGATCGCCCGTGTCGTCAAAACGGTGGTGTCGACGATCCACAACCCGTTCTTTGACGGACGACCGCTTTTGCTGTGTGACTACCTCGACGTCGACGGGAAGCCGACGGGCAAGTACACGATCGCCGTCGACAACGTCGACGCAGGGGCGGGCGAGGTGGTGCTGATCTTGGACGAGGGGGGCTCGGCGCGTCAGATGCTGGCGTCGGCCGACGGCGCGGTGCCGAGGCCAGCCCTCGGAGGGCCGGCTAACCCACACCTCCGCCCGAGGTCTTCCTCGCCGTCCGCACCG
>CBDUYN010000336.1:0-4304 GCA_965371445.1 uncultured bacterium
CCACCGTGCGACGTGTGATGCTGCGCATGGTGGCGTTCGAGGGCTGGAAGGCGTCACGACGGCGCATCGTCGGCCGGGAGCTTCAATTCGCCGACGCGAAGGAGCGAAAGAGGGTCGAAGACGTTCTTGGCTGGCTGATCGAGCTCCGCCTCGTCGTGGCCGACCGGGGAACCCTGGAGCTCGCCCACGACGCCCTGCTGCGGAGCTGGGAGCCGATGGCGGACTGGATGGACGAGAGTCGCGAGCCTCAGTCGCTGCTGCGCGACGTCTGGCGGGCCGCCCTGGAATGGGAGGACAGAGGGCGCGCCGCCGGGCTGCTGTGGGACGACGATCCGCGGCTGCCGGAGGTGCGGAAGCGGAAGATGCGCCGCGAGCTCAATCGGCTGGAGGATGAGTTCGTCAGGGCCAGCGAGAGGCGCAAGCTCAGGGAAGAGCAGGAAGCGCGGAAGGCGGAGGACGCCCGTTGCGTTGCGGTGGCCGGTATGTGGAATGCGATCGATCCGACCTTTGCGGCCCAGGTGCTCCTGGAGGTCGAGAATCCCGACGAGACGCCCGGCGCCGTCTCCGGGATGTTCGACGTCCTGTCTCAACCATTGGCTCATTCGATCCTTCGTGGACATGAAGACGTGGTAGTGGGCGCCGCCTTCAATGCTGACGGTACACAGGTCGTGACCGCGTCCCGGGACGGAACCGCGCGGGTTTGGAGCGTGGGGCCTGCCGACGGCCCGGAGAGCCGTACCCCAGGTGAGCCGTTGGTCCAAAGTAGGCACCAAGCCACAGTACGAAGCGCCGTTTTCAACGCCGACGGTTCCAAGATCCTCACCAAGGGAAGGGAGACCACGTGGCTGTGGAACGCGGACGGCTCCGGCCGGGATGTCGTGCTCGAGGGCGCGGTGAACGCGACCTTCAGCCCCGACGGCACCCAGGTGTTCGCCCGGACCACCACCCGGTGGACCACCCAGGATAAGACCTGGGCCACGGGCATACGCGTAGTGCTGTTCAGCGCGGACGGCTCCTGTGAGCCGGTCGGCCTAGTTTTAGAGGACCCTGAGTCTTGGGTTCGGGCCTTTGCTTTCAACGCCGCCGGCACCCAGATCGTCATCGCCTCTGACAAGACGGCGTGGGTGTGGAACACCGATGGCTCCGGCAAGCCGGTCGTTCTAGAACATGAAGACACGGTGAACCACGCCGTCTTCAACGCCGAGGGTAGCAAGGTTCTCACCGACTCCGGGGACGCCCTGTACCTGTGGAACGCGGATGGCTCCGGCAAGCCGGTCGTTCTGAGAGACGATCAAGAGGGTTGGGACGTGAGCGAAGCCGCTTTCAACGCCGATGGCACTCAGGTGGTTGCCGTCTGCTATGACGCCGTGCGAGTGTGGAGCATGAATCGCGAGAACGGCTCGACCGCTCGCGAACCGCTCATCCTCCGGCATGACCATCGGGTGCTGAGCGCCGCCTTCAGCGCCGACGGCACCCGGATCCTCACCGCCTCGAGGGACGGGATCGCGCGGATCTGGGACGCGAACGCGCCGGGCCCGCCGGTCGTCGTCCTCCGCGGACATCGAGCAGGTACCTTGAGCGCCGCCTTCAGCGCCGACGGCACCCAGGTCGTCACCGCCTCAGGCGATGGGACTGCGCGGTTGTGGGACATCGCCGGCCCGGAAGGCCGGGCCTTCGCCGTGCCGGTGGTCCTAGCCAACGCCAACGAAGATGGGGCCGGAATCCTCTTTAGCGCCGACGGCAGCAAGATCCTCGTCTCCAGTACCGCTATGGTGGTGTGCAACGCAGACGGTTCCGGCGAGAAGGTCGTCTTGGAAACAGATGATTTTGACTTAGGAGAAGATGTTCGGGCTGTAAGCATGGTCTTCATCGGCACCCAGATCCTCATGGCTTGCACTGATGCCACGACGCAGGTGCTGAACGCAGACGGTTCCGGCAAATCGATCGTCATCCAGCATGACTTCCAGCATGACAGCTTGTTCCGCGCTGACTTCAACGCCGATGGCACTAAGGTCGTCACCGCTGACTTGGACGGCACCGCGACGGTCTACAACGTGGACAACTCCGGTAAGCCGGTAGTGCTGTCGCACGACTCCTCGGTATTGGGGGCCGTTTTCAATGACGACGGAACCCAGATCGTCACTACCGTTAAGCACGGTGTGCGGGTTTGGAACGTGGACGGCACTCTACTGGCCGAGTTACCGGTTAACTCGGAGTGGCCCATCGCCGTTTTCAGCGCCGCCGGCACCCGGATCCTCATCTCCGGCGAGAGGGCCGCATGGGTGTGGAACGCGGACGGCTCGGGCGAGCCGGTCGTTATCCGGGCAAAGGCATATGCCCCAACTCCTTTTCTTGGTCATACCCTTTTCGTTTTCAACGCCGACGGCTCCCAGATCGTCTTTTCTGGTGGGCGTACCGCGCACGTGCGAAACACCGACGGCTCCGGCGAGGTGGTTCTCAAAGGGCATGAGGAACATCTGTTAAGCGCCGTCTTCAGCGCCGACGGCACCAAGGTCCTCACCACCTCCTACGACTGGACCGCACGGCTGTGGAACGCGAACGGCCTCGGCGAGCCGTTGATCCTCGGGTCGGATCTGTTTAGCGCTGCCTTCAGCCCCGACGGCACCCAGGTCGGCACAGTCTCACTGGACGGCACCGTGAAGATGTGGCTGATCGACCCCGATCGGCTGAAAGCCGCGATCCGGGCCGCGACTTCGGCTTGCGTCGATCCCGAGTTCCGGACCCTCTACCTCGGGGAATCGCCTGCAACGGCGCGTAAGAAGTACGAGAAATGCAAAAACCGGCACAAACGGCGGCCACAACGCAGGAACACCTGAAGGAACCTGCCATGACCCAACTGCCCCCACGCCACGCCCTCGTCATCGGCATCGACGACTACGCCGGGTCCATCGATCCCCTGCGCACCGCGGTAGCCGACGCCCGCGCGATCGCCGAAGTCTTCGAATCCGATTCCGCTTTCGAGTCCCTCCGCCTGCTCGTCGACGCCGAGGCCACCAAGGCGGCGATCCTGAGCTCGCTGGAGGACTTGCAGAAGCGCCTCGACGCGAAAAGCGGCCTGGTCTTCTACTACGCCGGTCACGGGATCGCCGCAGACGGAGAAGGCGAAGAGGGACCGCAGGGATTTCTCATTCCGCAAAATGCCCGGGCCGACGACCAGAGCACCTGGCTCGCCATGGCCGATCTGCGTGTCGCTCTGGCGAAGCTCCCGTGCCATCACCTCCTGGTCGTGCTCGACTGCTGCTATGCCGGGAGCTTTCGCTGGACGTCGACCCGCGGCCTGTCGGTGGAAGGCCGGCCGCTCTTTGCCAGCGAGCTCAAGCGTTATCTCCAGGGGACCGCCTGGCAGGTCCTGACCTCGGCGGCGTACAACGAGAAGGCCGCCGATTTCGCGAACAACCGCGACGAAGAGGGCGAGCAGCACTCGCCCTTCGCCTACGCGCTGCTCGAAGGTCTGGCCGGCGACGCCGACTCCCTGCGGGGACGCTACAAGAAAGACGGCGTCATCACCGCCACCGAGCTGTATCAGTACGCCAAGGAGGTTCTCCAGCCGCCCGAGGGGCAATGGCGGCAGAGCCCGGGCCTTTGGCCCCTGCGGCGAGAGAACAAGGGTGAGTTCATCTTCCTGAACCCCAAAATACCGGTCAAGACAGAAGACGATCCGCCGCTCGACGACGCCCACAATCCGTGGCCGCGCCGTGTCGCCTACACCGAGAAAGACGCCGCCCTCTTCTTCGGCCGCGATCGTGTGGTGGAGGAGCTTTTCGCGCGGCTCGAAGCCCCGCGCCCGTCGATCGTCACCGTCGTCGGCGCTTCGGGTTCCGGCAAGTCGAGCGTCTTGAGGGCCGGGGTCCTGCCCAGGCTCCAAGCTCTCCGAAAGGAACGCGCCTGGAAGATCGTCAGGGCCCGTCCCCTCCGCGACGATCCCCTGAAAGTGCTTGAGCAAGCCGAACGCCAGCTCAAGTCGCCGCGGCGGGGTCGGAAGCTGCTGGTCATCGATCCGTTGGAGAAGCTCTTCACCGAATGCGACGACGAGACCCTGCGCGGCGAATTTCTGAAGCGCCTGCGGGAGCTTGTGACCGGCGACGATTCGCTGCGGGTGCTTCTCGCCCTGCGCTCGGACTTCGAGCCGCGGCTCGCGGAATTCGAGGCTTTCGCGGAGCTCGTGGCTGGAGGTCGTTACAAGCTGCCAGCACAGCTGAAGACGGAGGAGTGGCGCGAGATCATCGCCGAGCCGGCGACGGAGAGGGCCCTTTACTTCGAGCCCGTGGAGCTCGTGGAAGAGC
>CBDUYN010000337.1:0-4270 GCA_965371445.1 uncultured bacterium
CGTCGGCGAAGAGGCGCCGGTAGAAGAGGACGGCCAGGTCGCGGGCGTAGACGTCTCCGACCTGGTAACGCATCGCCACGACGTGGGAGACGCCGGCGCGGCGCAGGGCGAGGGCCGTGCTGGTGAAGCCAGCGTCTCTGGCGGACTTTGACGTTTGCCCCTCACCCCAACCCTCTCCCCGCTCCACCTCCGTGCCAGAGGGGTCAGCTCTTAGGCGGGGAGAGGGGGCCAGAAGTGCTTCGCCCTTGACGGCGGCGGCGAAGTCCTCGCGGTTGCGGATCAGGGTCCCCGACAGGCAGGCGCTCAGGAAGACGAGCTGTGGGATGAAGCCGCCCGCTTCGTCGAAGAGGTGGGCGAAGGCGTCGCCCGTCAAGAGCTCGTCGTCGCTCAGGGCGAGGACGTCCCGGTGGCCGTGGCCGCTCCAGTGGACGACGTGGTAGCCGCCGCGGCGCCGGACCGCGTCGCGCAACGCCGGCTCGCCGACACCGTGGCAAAGGACATCGACCTCCACCAGGCGCCGGGGCATGAGCTCGTGGAAGACCTGCCGCAACGCTTCGCGCTCGCGGCGCATCGCCAGGTTGTGCTCGTCGGCGAAGACCAGCAGGACGCGTACGGACTCGCCGGGGACCAAGGCCGTCCACGGGACGGGCTCCGCCGGCACCTCGGCCATGACCGTGCGGACGTTGACGTTGCGTCCCATGAGGGGCGCGGCGTCCGCGGACGTTCGCGCGATCTCCCAGGGGAGGCGGGCGAAGAGGACGGCGAGGTCGTCCTCGGCGGTGGGCGGCAGGCGGACGAGGAGCGTCCGCTGGTGGGTGCCGTCGGCGAGGACGCCGGTGATCTCGCGTCCGAGGACGTCGCGTCCGACGAAGAGGCCGAGCTCGCGGAGAAGCTCCTCCGGCGTGGCCGGACCTTCGCTGAAGATCGTGCTGCCGGCGTAGCGTCCGACGAAGGCATGGGTGTCGAAGACACCCTCCCACAGGGCCGGACGGTGATCCGCCAGGCGGACCCGGTGGGTCCGGGCGTCGCCGTCCCAGCGCAGGGTCAGCTCGACGGCGTCGTCGAGGGTGCGAGGTCGAGCTCGAAGGTCGGCGCGGTCATATTCTGGGTCCTCCCGGCGTTATCGTCGGGGTCCAGTATAGACGAGCGAATGGGCGTGGGACCGCCGGACGTCGGTCCCGTCACCGACGTGGTCTCAGTCCTCCAACGGCAGCTCAAACTCCTCGCCCCAGACATACCGCGCGAACCACTGCCAGTTGTGCCAGACGGCGGCGAGCCGTTCCTTGGGTTTTGTGATGCCGTGGCCGAAATCCTTGTAGACGATGAGCCGTGCCTCGACCCCCATGTCCTCCAGGCCCTGGTAGAGCTCGTAGGCGTTGGGGATCGGCACCCGCCGGTCGTTCTCGCCGTGCTGGATCAAGGTCGGTGTCTTCGCCTGGAGGATGTAGGTCATGGGCGAGGTCTTGGCGTAGATCTCGGGATCCTCCCAGGGATTGGCCTCGAGGTAGTAGCGGGTGAAGGGGTGGATGTCGGTGTTGACGTAATAGGTCATCCAGTTGGAGATGCCGGCACCGACCGAGATGGCCTGGAATCGATCGCTCGTCGTGGTCAGGAACGCCGAGATGTAGCCGCCCTGGCTCCAGCCCATGGCGCCGACGCGCTCCGGGTCCACAAAGCCCTGGGCGATCAGGTGGTCGACCCCCGAGAGGACGTCCCAGGCGTCGCCGACGCCGAGGTTGCGGACGTTCTTGGCGCGAAAAGCCTCGCCGTAGCCCGCCGAGCCGCGGTAGTTGGGCATCAGCACCACCGCTCCCTTGGCGAGCCATTGCTGGACCGGGTAGACGTAGCTCGAGACCATCGTCGGCAGCGAGATGCCGGCCGGGCCGCCGTGGATGATCACCAGCAGCGGATGGAGTAGCGACGGACGAAGCCCTCGCCCTTCCAGAGGACGCCCTCGATGGTCGTACCGTCCCGGCTCTCCCATTCGACGACTTCGCGGGTGCCGAGCGGGTATTCGGCGACCTCGGCGTTCAGGTCGGTGACTCGGGCAGGCTCGAAGGGCTCGGCCGAGGTGCGGTAGAGCTCGTCGACTTGTCCGTCTTCGGCGGCGTCGAGGACGACCTCGCTGCCGTCCGCTGAGTAATGTGCTCCCCAGATTAGGCGCGGCTTGACGCTCAGCTGCTCGATCGCGAGCGTCTCCGGATCGAGACGGTAGAGATGGCGCCGTGTCTTCTGGTAGGCGATGAAACGGATGCCGTCGGCGAGCCAGGCGACGGGTCTCGGCTGCTCGTCGAAAGCGGCCGTCAGGACGACCGGCTCGCCGCCCGCCGCCGGTACCTTGGCGAGCTCGCTGTTCTTGTAGTACGTCGGATCGCGGTTGTCGGTGACGAAGAGCACCCATTCGCCGTCGGGCGAGAAGATCGGGTTGCCGTCGTAGCCTGGCCGCTCGACCAGAAGGCGGGCTTCGCCGGTCTCGACGTCGAGAATCGAGAGGTCGGTCTTCTCGAACGAGGTGATCGCCGGATCCGGGCGGCGGGAGAAGGCGATCCGGCGTCCGTCGGGAGAGAAGTCAAAGGCATCGACGGTAAAGTCCTCGCCTTCCGTGAGCCGCCGCAGGATCGGTTCTTCATCTTCCTGTTCTTCGTCTTCGTCCTCTTCTTCCCCATCTTCGTCTTCTTCGTCTTCGCCCTCCTCGTCGTCCTTATCCTCCGCCGGCAGCTCGACGGGATCCTCTTCAGCGAGGGCCCGTTCGAGGTCGAGCAGCCAGAGGTGACGGTAGCGGAACTCGGCGTCCTCGACGGCAAAGCGGCCGTAGAGCTCTTCGCGCTTTTCTTGGTCCTTCGGTTCGGGCCCGGTCGTGTTCAGCGCGATCCAGCGGCCGTCGGGAGAGAAGCGGAAGCTCGCCACCCCGCCTTCGATCTGGGTCAGCGCTCGGGCCTCGCCGCCGCTGGCGCGGATCAGGTGGATCTGGTTCTCGTCGCCGCGGTCGGCGAGGAAGCCGATCCAGCGGCTGTCAGCCGACCACTCCGGGCTCGTCGAGGAGCCGTCCTGGGTGCGCGTGAGCTGGAAGGGCTCCTCGCCGCGCCGCGCGAGGTAGACCTCGGAGTCGTAGGTGTTCTCGTCCCAGTCGGCGCGGCGCAGGGTGTAGACGACGGCGTGGCCGGCGGGCGCCATCCGGGCCGAGCCGATCGACGGCAGGGAGAGGACGTCCTTGAAGGTCGGCCCTTCGGGGAGGGCCGGGGCGCCGTCGTCCGCCCGGAGCTCGGCGGCGGGCAGCGCCGTCATGACGAAGAAGGCCGAAGCGAGGAGGAGGTAGGGGCCGCGCGTCTTTGCGAGTCTCATCGTTGTCGTCTCCTGGAGGTTCATGGTTCGGTCTTGGTCGGCATCGGCCGCGATCCTTTCGAGGTCCTCGAGCACCTCCGACGGCATGTTTGAGGCTGGCGGGGAGCCACGGCGCGACGAGGGCCCCGCCCACCAGCAGCCAGTCGCCCTCGAGGTGCTCGGCCATGGCTTGGAGCAACTCTTCGAGCCGGTCTCGGTCCAGCATGGGTGTTAGGATAAGCCATATGGACGATCCCTGGGAAATCCTCAAGGACGCCGGCTTACCTGACGGCGCTGCGCGGCCCCGGCCACAAGGACCGCTCGACGGTGAGCGGCTGCGGGCCGCGGTCGCGAACCTGGATGAGCACCCGGACACGCTGTCGCCGCGCCGGTTGGAGCTATTGCTGGCCTGGCTCCAAGGTGGCTATCACCACTGGCCGCGACGATTCGCGGAGATCCTGGGACCCGTTGGGGCGAGATACCGGGATCACCTGGCTGCCGCCGCGGAGAATGTCGTCGACCCCAACCGCTACCTCAAGCTGAGGCGAATTGCCATAGAGAACTTGTCCGCCGTGTTTTGAGAGCCGGGCCGCTCAGACGACTGCGGCCACCGTCCCGCAGCTCGGAAAGGGTGGGGGGTGGCGTTGGAGCTTTGCGTCGGTTTTGAGGGATCGTGTCCCTGCCGGCTCTTGACGCCGAACGGGTGAGTCTCGACAATGCTTCACGCACCTCGTAAAGCCGGAGCCCTTCCCCGATGGCCGAAGAACACGACAAGACCCACCGCCTTCTCTTCGACTTCCCGCGGCTGATCAAGGACGTGATCCGTCTCTTCCTGGGCGGCGACTGGGTCGAGCGGCTCGACTTCGACACCCTGGAGAAGGTTCCGGAGCGGCTCCTGAGCCCGGAGCTGATGCGCCGCGAGCAGGACGTGCTCTGGCGCCTTCGTTAC
>CBDUYN010000338.1:0-4261 GCA_965371445.1 uncultured bacterium
CCAACGATAGCGGCGGCCTCAGCGGCAGTCATGCACGCTTGCCGAAAGGACACGTCAAGCGCAAGAACTCGGCATTCTCATCCTGCGGCAGATCCGCGATCTCACGCCTGGCCACGAGCTCGTCATATTGACGTTGGTCCGATGCAGGGAGCCCCTGATTGATCTTCTCCAGAAGCTCCGATTCAGCCTGTGACAGCCTGGGGGCTCGCTGGCTGGCGCGAAGCACGACGACCTGCTCGACAAAGCGATCCAGGTCCTCCGGTGGCATCTGCTCGACCGCCTTCAACAACTGCCCAGGTGTTAACTGCGCTCCGTTCTGGATCATCGGCATCCCGCACCTCCTCGTGTTGGCGTGCCGGCGCACCTTGCTTGTCTCCAAGATGGCCCCGACCCGCTTTGCTTCCGACATGACAGCCTCCGGGGAAGTCCGCAGCGGTCGCTGGGCGCGCGCCTGCCGGACGTCGTCGACCACGGAGCCCGGCCCCACGCGGAGGCTGCCCCGTCGGTCGAGAAAGCCGCGCCGGGGGGGGACGATCCGGATGTCGCGTCCCACGACCTCCCACCGCAGCACGTCGCCGGAGCGCAGGTCGAGCTTCTGTCGGACCTCTTTGGGGACGGTCGTCTGGTACTTGGCGGTGATCAGCGATTGGGGCATGATGTCCTCCTTACGAAATTGTAGGAAACGTAAGGGGGAAGGTCAAGTGGGGGCGACGTGGCCCGGAATCCGCCGCTTTCAGGCCGCTCCGGCCCTCCGGACCGGCGATCGACGCCACGCGCCGACGCCAGGAGCCACCGTTTCCCCCGATCGCCGCCTCGAACGCTCGCGAGAGGCGCCGGTTACCGCGTAACGACGCCACGTGCAGCCTGCACACGCGACCGTTACGGCGTACTGCCGCGGCGTTCGGGGGTGCGCAGACCGTGGTTACTGCGTACATGCGCGGCGCTCCGGTCGTGACCGAGGTCTGTTCCCGCGTCGTGGCGCCTCGTGCAGCCTGCACGTGCCGCCGTTTCCCGCCGCGACGGCGTTTTGTCACCCGCGAACCCAAGCTCGGGGCGGATTTCAGGGAGGTGTACAGCTGCAAATCCGAGCTCGGGCCGGATCTCAGGGAGGTGTACAGCTGCAAATCCGAGCTCGGGCCGGATCTCAGGGAGGTCTCCGGCTGCAAATCCGAGCTCGGGCCGGTTTTCGGGGAAATCTCCAGCGTCGAATCCGAGCTCCGGCCGGATTCAAGATCCCGTGGGGCGATCCACGCCTGACCAGCCTCGGATACGAAGCGTCCGGCTGGTGTAGACTGCCGCTTCACCGGAGGGACGAAGGACGATGCCGCACCCACTCACCGAGGTCCGAGAGCACCTGCTCGCCGCCCTGGTGACGTCGGCGAACTTCACGGACCGCGGCCAGACGCGCAACATCGAGGTCGGCGTCCTGATCGAGGACGCATCGTGGAAGTCCTGCCAGAGATCCGCGAAGAGCGGGCGGTCGCGGAAGCGTCCCCGCCGGAGATCTTCGAGACGCGGTCGGGCACCGATCAGGACGGCGGGGCCCTTGTCGGACGCCTCGATTGGCTCGACGTCCGTCGGCGACAGGACCCGTCCGACCGGACGCCACTCACGGCGGCGTTCGGCGCCAGCGTAGAAGTCGGCGAGATCGTAGCCGACCTGGTCCACGGTTTCCGGCTGATCGAAAGCGGCGAGCAGACGTCCCAGGCACCGTTCGAGGAGATCGCGGGGATTGCGGACGCCTCGGTTCCACAGGTAGACGTGGAGACGCACGCGGTCGTCGGGGGCCTCGACGATGGGCTCGTCCAGATCGAGAGCGTCGAGCAACGCCTGCCAGGACGCGGCCTCCCCGGCCTCGTCGACCTCGGCTCCCAGAGCGTCTTGAGCCGTCGGATCTGCTCGTGCGTCATGAGCGGACTCTACCGGAATCGGTCGGCGTCGGGGGGAGTATGGCGCGCGAGTTTGCTGCCTGGGCGCTTCTAGGCTAGACTGTGGTGAGCGGCCCAGGAACCTCGATGGGGCCGCTCCGAGACAGGATCGACATGGATCATGACCCCGCAATTCCGATCTCCGGCGTCCGCTGGGCTGTCCACGACGGCCGAGGCCATCCGATCTACCTCACCGAGGAACGATGGCAGCACGTCGTCGAGGCGACGAACCATCCTGAGATGGCAGATCATGAGGAAGAGCTCAAGAAGACCCTCCGCGGCGGTGCGCGCAAGCAAGATACCCTCAACCTTCAACAGTTCAGATACTCAAAGGCCTTCAACGGGCTCGCTGAAGACAACACTCATGTCGTTGCCATAGTTCTCTTCAAGTTCAGGGAGACTGGCGACGGCTTGATCGTAGCTAACAACTACGTGGTGACAGCTTACCTGAAAGCGATAGGGTGATGACGATGGCGCAACTCACTTTCAACTACGACGAACCCGGCGACACCCTCTATATCTCGTTCGCACCCGGCAGAAAAGCTACCGGCATCGAGCTGAACGAACACATCCTACTTCGCATCGACAAGAAGAACCAGGCAGCGATCGGCATCACGATTTTCGGCTACTCTCTACTAGCACAGAGAACGGCAGCCGGACCTCGTAGCTTTCCCTTGGATGGGCTGGCAGAGCTCTCGAGCGAGTTGCGGGAAATGGTACTCGGAGTCCTTCAGAGGCCGCCCGTCAACGAAGTCCTCTCTGTCTCTACGTACACACCGACGATACTTGAGAGCATTCCAATTACGTCGCTGCAGCCGCTTCCGATTGCGGCGGGAGAGTAGCAGCAGCTCACCTGGCCACCTCGATCGCGCGGCGTCCGAGCTCGATGGGGTGATCGTCGAAGTTGCGTCGTCAGTGCCGTGCCAGAAGGTCCGAGTAGACGTTGACCAGGGCCGATCGCGGCTTTCTCGGCAGTTCCAGGGTGACGTCGATCGGCCGCTCCGAGGTGCCGATCATCGGCACGGCGCCGAATTGGGCGTACTCGCCTTTCTTCAGCTCCACGTAGAGGGGCAAGAGGACACGGAAGTCGTCTCCGACGCCCTCCTGCGCGACGGTGCCGGTGATGCGGTATTTCTTGCCACCGGCCTTCTCGATCCTGAAGTCGTGGCGATAGCTGGGAATCGCGGTGCCATGGACCCACTGATCAAAAAACCAGTCCATCTTGCCGTTGCCGGTGGCGTTCATCGGCGGCGTCATGTGACGCTCGACGATCGCCTTGAAACCGTCGGTCGACGCCTCCTTGCCGGCATAGGTGGCGGTGAATTCGTGCATCATTTCCTTGAAGACGGCGTCGGGATCGCCTGACGACTGGCGCATCGTCATCCGCAGCATGTGGAGCACAAAGCCCGCCTTGTGGACGACCATGGCGCGGTAGGTCGCCTCGCCCGCCGCCGTTTTCAGGCGGCGGCCCTGGGTCATGGCGCCCGCTTCGGCCATAGCAACGCGCGCCGACGTCTGCTGCCAGTGCCGGTGGTAGGCCGGCAGGCCTCTCTCGTGCTCGACGAGGAGCGCCGAAGTCAGCTCCGCCAGCCCCTCGATCAACCACTCGTCGCGGTAGCTGGCGGCGCCCACCAGGTGCCCCCACCACTGATGCGCCAGGCGGTGGTAGGCGAGCTCGCCCACGTCGTCGGCGCCGGAAAGCTCCAGGCGGCGGCGCTCCTCGGCATCGGCATAGGAGCTGTAGGGCAAGAGGACGAGACCCGGCCACGACGCCCCGCTCACCCACTGCGACTGCTGGACGACGCTCAGGGCGCCGTGCTCCAAAGGACCGAAGTAAAGGCTACCGAGGCGCGTTGCGTTGAGGCCTTCGCCGAGGGTCGTCTTGCCGAAATCGGCCTGTCAAGGTCACCGGCGGCCACCTCGCTCGTCTCCCGAGTCGAGTCATGCCGCGTTCATACGCCACGGCGTCGAGGCCGCCGAAATCGCCCGCCGGGTCCGAGCCGTTGCCACGGATCGCGCGGCTGATCTTCTTGACCACCTCGCCTGCCTTCCGGTGAGTGACGGCACGGACGGTGAAGCTCTTCGTTTCCTCGTTATCGACCCAGCTCTTGTACGTTCCGTAGCTGAAGCCGGCGGAGCGCAGGGGCAGCTCCGCCTGCCACGACGAGACCGTCCGGCCACCGTCCTCCGAGCTCGTACGGTGCCGCCCCGTCGAGACGACCTCGTGCCCTGCCGGCACCACGTAGGTGAGGGCAAAGGTCGCCGGATCGTCGGTGAGGTGAAGTTGACCCGGTTTGGTGGACACCTAATCCTTAGGGAGAAAGGAGTCCATG
>CBDUYN010000339.1:0-4238 GCA_965371445.1 uncultured bacterium
AGAGCGACTCGTGGTCGGGCCGCAGCTTCTCGACCGGGATGTCGAGGAATTCGGAAATCTCCTTGAGGCGGGCCTCCTTCTGCTCGTAAACTTGGTGGGCGTAGACGAACTGCCGTCCGTCGGCCATGTAGAAGAGCTCGACGGCCAGCAAGGTCAGAATGAAGACCCGGTTCTTCTGCAGAGTGTGCCGAAACCACTTCATGACGTTCTTTCCTCCTTGATCCTACCGCTTGTGCGGCTCAGCCGCCACCGTTGCCGTTCCCGTTCCCATTGCCGTTGCCACCGTCACCACCACCGTCGTCCTCGGGACACGGGATGTTGACGTAGGCGTCGAGCTGGTCCTTGATCCAGTGACCGTACTCGCGGTCTTCGCCCCGCGGGTCACTGCCCGGCGGATAGGCCGCGAGGAAAGCGTCGGCCTCCGCGACGATCGGCAGGATGGAGATTCCGTCCCCCTGGGGGGAGTCGAGGGGGGCAAACACTGTCGAGCCGCGGGCCAGGTCAAGCTTCGTCGCCACCAACTGCAGGGCGACGTGGTACGACGCGTCAGGACCCTTGTACTCGAGGAAGGCCATCAGGTCCTCGAATTCGTACTCGATGCCGCCCAGCTCGAGCCAGTAGACCGGCCACACGTCCGTGTGGGTCTTCCAGTAACCGTGGGAGCGCGGGCAGAAGTCGTCGTTTAGGATCGTCCCCACGCCCTGCGGATCCAGGACGACCAGACCGCCAGCGCTTTCCGCGTTGAAGAGATCCACCACGAAGGTCTCGTTCGGCTCGTCGACCTGGTCGCCCACCACCGGGACGGCGAGCGTCTGCGCCGTGGTCCCCACCGGGAAGGTGAGGTGGCCGCTCGCCGTCAGGTAGTCCTCGACCGCGAAGGCGGTGCCGTCGGCGCTCAGATAGTCGACGTCGACCTGGTGCTCCCAGGCACAGGAAAGGCCGACCGTGAAGACCGCGTCGGTCCATCCGGAGTCGCCCTCGTAGACCTGGACGTCGTTGATCGTCAAGGTCGGCGCCCGGTGCGAGCGCAGGCTCAAGGCATCGACGAAGGCGTCCGCGTCGCTACCCGTGAAACGCGTCGCGATCAAGCTCACCCGGATCCAACCGGTGCCGGCCGGTGCCGCCCGGACGTCCGAGAGGCGAGTCCAGTCGAAGGGGCTCGTGATCTCGCCCGAGTCGAAGGCGTCGAGCACTACGAGGTTGTTGGTGTCGCGGTACTCGACCCGGATCCGCACCACGTCGGGCGGGACCTCGTCGAAGGTGCGGACGAAGCCTTCGAAGGCGAAGACCTGCCCGAGCGTGCCGCCAGTCATGGTCGGGCGCGCCTCCGGCGCGACGCTTGACCCGTAGGCGCGTACGTCGACGTCCTGGTATAGCTCCGAGAGGCCGCTCGCCCCGGCGAAGAACGTGACCCGGCCGTCGATGGGAGCGGGCGGCGAGAAGCGCCGCTGCCAGTCGCTGCTGTCCGCGTGGGTCCAGCCCGGGATCTCGACCTCTGTGCCACGCCGCTCGGCACTCGGGTTCACCAGCAGGTTCGGACCTTCGCAGAGCTCGTCGTCGAGGATCGTGCCCAGGCCAGTGCCGTCTGCGATCCTCGCCTCGACAGCGTTCGTGAGCTCGACGGTGAAGGTCTCCTCCAGCTCCTCGAGGATCAGATCGCCCACAACCGGCACCGTGAGGCTCTGCTCGGTCGTGAATGCCGGGAAGACCAGAGTGCCGGACGTGGCGAGATAGTCCTCGCTCTCGCTTGCCGTGCCGGCCAGCGTCGCGTAATCCACACGGATCTCGCGGTCCGCCTGCGTCGAAAGCGTCACGGTGAAGACGGCGTCGGTGGCACCCGAGTCGCCCTCCTCGACCGTAACGTCGTCGATCGAGATCAAGGCTTCGTCGTCGTCGTCGATCGTCCCCTCACCGCTGCCGTCGGCGATCACGACGTGCTCCGGGCTCGAAAGCTCGACGGTGAAGCTCTCGTCAAGCTCGTCGATCAGGTCACCCCTGACCGGCACCCTCACCGTTGCGGTGAGCGAGCCGGCCGGGATCGTCGCCGTGCCGGAAGTGGCGAAGTAGTCGCTGCCGGCAATCGCCGTCACGTCGGCGCTGGCGTAACCCACGGCGACGTTGAAGCCGCTAGCGGTAGTGAGCGTCAAGGTGAACAAAGCGTCGATTGTACCGCTGTCGCCTTCGACGACGGTCACATCGTCGATCGAGACGTCGGGCGGATCGTCGTCGCCGACGATCGTGCCGACCGTCGGCGCGGCCGGCAGGACGGCGTGCTCGACGTTCCAGAGCGTCAGGGTGAAGGTCTCGTCGTCCTCGTCGAGCGTGTCGTCCGCGATCGGCACGCTGAGCGTCGCCTCGGTCACCCCGGCGGGGAACGTGAGGCTGCCGCTCGTCGCCGTGTAGTCGAGGCCCGCCAGGGCACTGACATCGGCGGTGGCGTAGCCCACCGTGACGTCAAAGCCGCTCTCGGCCGACAGCGCGACGGTGAAAACCGCTTCGAGCGACGGACCCTCCGTGACGGTGACGTCAGCGACCGAGAGCACCGGCGGCGGATCGTCGTCAACGATCGTGCCCAGGCCCTCGCCGTCGCCGATGGTGACGTTCACCGGGTTCGAGAGCACGACGGCAAAGGTCTCGTCGGGTTCGTCGATCACGTCGCCCAGGACCGGCACCGTGACCGCCGCCGAGGTGCTACCGGCCGGGATCATGACCGCGCCGGCCGTCGCCTGGTAGTCGGCTCCGGCGAGAGCGGTCACGTCGGCGCTCTGGTAGCTCACGGTGACGTCGAAGCCGCTCGGATCCGACAGGGTGACCGCGAAGAGGGCGTCGGTGGTACCGGCGCCTGTCCCGGCCGGGTCGCCTTCTGGCACCGTCGCGTCCGTGATCGAGACCAACGGAGGCTCGTCGTCGTCGAGGATGGTGCCGGCGCCGCTCGCGTTCGCGAGCACCGCGCCGTCGGCGGCGGTGAGCTCGACGGTAAAGGTCTCGTCGGGCTCGTCGAGCAGATCCGAGAGGACCGTCACGGTCACGGACGCCGAGGTCTCGCCCGGCGCGAAGGTGACCTGGTCGGTCGTGGCCTGGTAGTCGGCGCCGGCAGCGGCGGTGGCGTCCGCGGTGGCGAAGCTCACCGTCACCGGACGGTTGCCCGGCTCCGAGAGGCTGACCGTGAAGACGGCCGGGCCGTCGCCTTCGCCGACCGTGACGTCGTCGATCGAAGCCTTCGGAATGATGAAGACCTCGGTCGTCGTCGCGTCGTCCACGGGCTCGGTGTCAAGATCGTCGCAGCGCCGACGAGGTTGTCGCGGGCGGCCCTCGCTGGTCAACGAGGCGCCTCAATCGGCTGCGCGACCTCCTCCAGGGACCGGGCAACGTCGTGCAACTCGTTCAAGAACCTCCTCATCGCCTCCGGGTCGAGCTCGCGCTTTCGGTAACCTATCCGAAAGGCCACCACCCAGCGCTCGGCAACGACCAGGCGATCCAGAGACGGATGTTCGAACATGAATCGTACGATCCGGTCACGCGCTTCTTCCATCGCACCCATCCCGCCTGGGCTCTCCCACCTGAAATAGAGCTCACGACCCTGACGGCAGTACAGCTCGACGTCCGGCTGAGTAGCCTTCCTCAGAGCGGCTCGGAGCCGGGTCTGTCTAAAGGCCTTGGCGCGAGTTGAAGAGCGATGTTCCACCGAGATCTTGAGCACTCCTCGGGTCGTCGCGACGTTTTCGATTCGGACGTCCCGCCCATCGACGACACCACGGACCTCGGAGGCCGAGGCGAGCCAGGAAGTCATCGCTTCGCCATCTTCCACCACTGCCAGAAGACGAATCATCAGACGGCGTTTCGACCATGTGGAGACGGCCAACAGCACGGCCCCGAGCAAGAGGATGGCAGCTACCGTGACCAGCTCAACACTCATTTTGCCCATGCCTGTGCGACCTCATGGCAATGTCCGGCGCAGCAGGTTGAACGTAACCTGCGGCGAGCAGGGTGGCCATTATCGCCAACGGGAAGTCTAAAAACGAGAAAGAACCCATCATTCTAATGTCTTGAAGCATCGCTGCCGGGACCTCGACCTCGCCCCATCCCCACCGCCACAAGCGCCGAGACGGCGACGAAGAGAGCCACCACCGGGCCACGCAGGCGAAGCGGGACGCGGGGGGGCATCGCCTCATGGCCCTCTTGATGATCGTGTTTCACCATGCTCAGCAGTTCCCTCTGTCTATTCTGCCATCGGCGGC
>CBDUYN010000340.1:0-4225 GCA_965371445.1 uncultured bacterium
TGAACCCCCTTTCGGGCCATTCATCTACCTGCTTCTACGACCGATGAAGGGTACCGCCGCGCGGGCCGGCTGTCAAGCTGGGCGAGACTTGTCGCCAACCGCAGAGCTATGGCGATTTCTCGTCAAGATTTTCTCCGTCCGACATAAAGCGCGGGTAGAGCCATCGCGTGAGCTCGGGCGCGTCGCTGGCGCGATCCGCGAGCTCGTCGAGCTGTGGGGCGTTCCAGGAGAGCCCGGGGAGAAGGATCTCTCGCCGGCACCGGCCTCGAGCCGTGGTGGATTTCGTGAGCGACCAAGCCGACGTGTCACCGGACTCGAAGCCGTCGCTGAAGAGGTCGCCTGCGAGGTCGAAGGACCAGAGCTCGAACCCTGCTTCGGGGTTTCCTGCGTTGAAGTAGACGCTGGAACCCGAAAGGACGAAGCCCCGCGGGCTCGAAGAGCCGGCTCCGGGCACGATGTCGTGAAGCAGCCGGGGAGCCGAGCCGGGGGCGTCGATCGTCCAGGGCTCCAGGCCGTGGGTCCCGTCGGCGGCGGCGAAGAAGAGCCGGCCGGCGGCGACGGCGAGTGCCTGCGGGGCCGAAGGCTCGTGCCCCGGGCGCAAATCCAGAAGACGGGTGCCTTCTTCGGAACCGTCGCTCGTCCAAAGCTCCAGGCCGTGGACGCCGTCGTCGGCGACGAAGTAAAGCCGATCGCCGAAGGCCCGCAGCTCCTGCGGCCGGGACGAGAGCGACCCGGGCCAGATGTCGCGCACGAGCCCGGTCCCCCCGGCCGATCCGTCGCTTCGCCACAGCTCACCGCCCGCGTCCGGGTGTGGAAGGGTGAAGAACATCTGGTCGCCGACGACGACAGGAGCCCGTGCCCGAGGGAAAAGCAGGGGTTCCCAGGAACCGCCCGCTTCGATCTGAGAGACGAGCTCGGTACCGGCCGCCGAGCCGTCGCTTCTCCAAAGGTAGTGAAAGTCCGAGTCCGCGATGAAGAAATAGAGCCGCTCCTTGATCCGTACCAGGTCGCCGAAAACCGAGAGCTCACAACTCGGGCACAAGTCGTCGACGGCCAGGACGGCCTCGGTTCCTTCGGTCGTGCCGTCGCTTCTCCACAGGGTGTCTAGAAGCGGGAAGTAGAAAATCCCACCGAGCTCCATCATCTTCAAAGGGGGCTCACTGCAGTAGTCGGGGCACGCGAAGCTGAAATGCGCCAGGTCGTCGCGAACCACCTCGGTACCCGTCGCGGTGCCGTCGCTCGTCCACAGTTGAAAGTCCTGATCTGCGTCTTGCGCGAGGAAGAAGAACCGGTCGTCGTGTTCGAAGGCGCTCTGGGCGTAGACACCGTCGGCCAGAAGCTCGGTCAGCTCGCCGGCCTCCTCCAGGACCCAAAGGCCGCCCGAAAAAAACCGGGTGTCGAAGAAGAAGGCGCGGCCGGCGTGCCGGCTGCCGTGCCGTCGCTCGCATAGAGCGTCGACCGCCAGGTCAGATCCTGGTGCTGACTAACCACGAAGTAGGCACGATGGCCTACGCCGAAGCGCAACGAAGGCACCGCCGCCGTCCGTTGGACCCGCCGCGTGCCTTTCGCCGTGCCGTCGCTAGTCCACAGCGCGGGTTCCTCTCCGGCCTCGGCGAAGAAGACCTGGTCGCCCACGGCGAGCGGAGGACCGTAGAAGAACGTCTCGGGCGCCTCCAGCAGCCGCTCTGCTCCCTCCCCGTCGCTCACCCAGAGCTCCTGGCGGAGCAGCACGTAGAGCTTCGATTGCCCTGCCGCAAGCGCGGTCTGCGAGATCGTATAGTCTGGCTTCACGTCGGAGAGAAATCGGGTGCCGGCGATCGTGCCGTCGGACAAGAACACCTCGCCTCCCGACGTTACATAGACGGCCTGGCCGTTCCATGCGACGATCTGCCGGACCCTCCTCGCCCCCGACGGGTAAATCTCGGGAGAACCGGTGAGCGCCAAGGTGCCCGCCGCGGTACCGTCGCTCGACCAGAGCTGGCAGCCCCGCGCGACGTCACAGGCCCGGAAGAAGAGGTGATCGCCCGCCACCGTGAGCTGGTCGGGATCCGAGGAGCAGCGCCCGGGACAGATGTCGGCGACCACATACGTCCCTTCCACGGTGGTGTCGGTGCGATAAAGCTCGCGCCCCGTCAAGGGGCTCTCGCCGACGAAATAGACCGCTTCCCGAAAGACCACGAGCTCCCGCGGATCGAGAGGCTCGGACCTGGGGGAGCCAGGTTCGACGTCCACGGCGAGCCGGACCGCCTCCTGGGCCGAGCCGGCGGTGGACAGGGAGAGAAAGGCGAGGGCGAGGAAAGCTGGGAGGCGTTTGGGGGCTAGCATCTTTCGGTCCTCCGAGAAGTCCAAGCGAAAATAGCATGGACTGAGCTTGGATTCAAGACAGAGTTGTCCGGAAGCTCCACGTTCCCATGGCACGGCGGGCCGCGCCGGCCCGACTGACCCAGCGGAGTCGACGGCTGAGCCGCCAACGGCGCCACCGCTGCGATCGCCGCGGCTCTTCCCTGGTCTCGATCGGCTCGAGCCGTCATCGCATGACGTGACTCTGCCAAGCCTCGCCAATCCTCCTCGCCAACCTTGAACGCACCCGGTCCGCCAACCACCCGAACGCGGGGCAACCGAGACGGCGATGCCGATCAGTCTTTCATCACGGGGGGTCGCGTGCCGGGTCACTGCGCGCGGGTTGCGTCTCCTGGAAGGGGACGAGGTGGGTGGAAACCGTCGTCTCGTTCTCTTGGAGCTCCCTGTCCGCGCGGCGGGGAACGTGAACCGTCGGGATCTCTCCACGCCAAACGATCTTCCACTCGTCGCCGATCTTGTTGATGACCAGAGGACGACTCGGTGGCGGTGGCGGCGGTGGCGGCAACTGACCTCCGACTGGTATATCCGTGCTTCCGCAGCATCTCGGCCACGACGGGCGGCAGATCCTCATCGACTTTCAAGTGCATCGGCTGCGGCAGGCGGGGGGAGTGGGATCATCACTTCATGACGGAGCACGTCTGCGGCGTAGGACAGAGCTCCGAAGATGTCCTCGATCGAGAGCTGCGGGTAGGCGGCACGAATCTCCTCCGGGGTCATTCCGTCGGCCAGGCTGCCGATGAGCGTCCGCACCGGGATGCGGGTTCCCTTGATGCAAGGCTCACCGTGATGGAGATCCGCGGCGACGACCACGTGATCTTGCCAGGGGATGCGGCTCATAGAGTACCTCCTGTCATTCTTGTGCCTTCAGATGTCGTCCCTCGGGCGGTTCGACCGTCCAGTGGCTCGTACAGCATAGCAGAGAAGGCGTCGAAGTCCCTCCGGGGAAGCACGGGCTCACGCCGAGGCTAGCGGATGCCGCCCTACGGGCTCCGGAATGGGAGGCCGGACACGCTCCGGAGCCCGTAGGGCGGCATCTGCTAGCCTCGGGTGTCAACCCGTGGTTCTTCGGCCTCGGCGTCCGTGCCGGATTCCTGAGGTTGACGCTGGAATAGGCCGCTGCCGGCCCGAAAATCTTCCGGCCCCTCTAAGGCCAGGGCGACACGCGCGGAGACCGTGCCGTGGTCGGGATCGCGAGGTTGCGGTGGGTAGGGGCTCAGTCGTCGGAGAATTCGAGGCTCGGCGGCGGGTCCGACACGTTCGATCGCGACGACGTGGCTGAGGGTAGGCCCGCGTTCGAACGACGCGGGGGCGCTTCGGTCCCCGTCGGTGAGGAGAGGAGGACCGGCTTCGGTGTCGTCGCCCTTGGCCCTTGCGGGCCGTCGGGCGATCTGGAAAGAGCATAGACGGCCCCGAGGTGGGGGCCGTTGACCGTCCTCGTCCGCGCGGCCCGTCGCCCGTAGCGGCGCGCGGCGACGGCCGTCCCTTGATCGACGGCTGCGAACCCGGGTAAGCTTGAGCCGCGGCCGGCCAGGCCAGCAGGCCAGGCACCAGGGAGCTCCAAGAGCGATATGGGGATCGTCTGGTGCGTGTCCGACACCGCTATGACGAGCAGACCGGACGGAGCTTCAAGACCGTCGAGCTGATCGTCGAGGAAACTCCATGGAAGCCCCGCGAACCGCCGAACGCCGAGAGAACCGTCCGCCTGCGGGTGGGAAGGGAAGAGACGCGGATCCGCGTCGCGGTGAAGCGTGCCGGGGGGCGCTGGAATCCCCAGGAGCGCGTCTGGGAGCTGCGGCAAGCCGAAGTCGCCGCCCTGGGACTGGAAGATCGGATCGTCGAGGGCGGAGGGCGGTAGCCCCGAAGA
>CBDUYN010000341.1:0-3947 GCA_965371445.1 uncultured bacterium
GGCTCCTCATCGCTGCCGGCGAGCCGACTGCGGGAAAGGCCGCGGCCTGGAGCGTCCCCGGGACCCCAACATGCGGCAGCGTCCACCGCCGGCGAGCCCGTCTACGAGGGGGAGGTCGTCATGAGAGCGCGCAGCTTCGAGCCGCCCTGCGCGGAAGGTTTGCAGCAGAGGCGACGGATGATCAGGAGACGGAGATTCGAAGATGGCAAGGAAGATTAAGACAACTCAGAACAGCCCCGGAGGGGCGACAGCATTTAGCCCGGGGCGCAAGCCCCGGGTTGGAGGTCGTAACAAACCATAGCCCCGGAGGGGCGATAGTAACGTTCATTTCAAGAAGGGCCAAGCGATGCCGGATACCTTCCGGGCGAGAGTTACTGCCGCCCCTCCGGGGCTAGGGGATTTTTCGGATCGCGTACCCGGGGCTTGCGCCCCGGGCTAGATGCTGCCGCCCCTCCGAGGCTCCTTTGTGCTGAAAGCGTGAACTCATCTCTCCGATGGAAAGGCTCTCGTGGTAAATTCGTGGCATGTGCGTTGACGAAGACTACTAGTCCGACTTTCTGTGGTCGGTTTTGGCCCGGGAGCTCCGGCGACGCCGGTCTTTCACTATCAAGCTGCCGACGGGAAGGTCCGGGAGATTCTGGTCTCGGGTCTGCCTCTCGGCAGCCTGGAGGGGCTTGCCGGACTCGACCGCCACTCGTGCCTTGCCGTAGAGACGCAAGACGTTGGTGCCATCTGGAGATTCGGTCTCGGCGCGCGGCGACCCCAGGAGGGAATATGCTCAGGAGGATTGTCGAGCCGGTGCCCCGGGAATATGAGAGAGTGGGCGCCATGCGCGACGACAAGAAGACGCCACATCGTCTGCTGCGAGGGAGGTCGGAGCAGCCGAGCGTGGAGAGCCTCGCCTTGTGGCTCAGCACGATCATGGACATGGAAGATGAGGTGGATCCCGAGGGGGAGTCGATGCACCTCCTCTACGTCATCCAGCGAGCGGCGGCGGCGGATCCCGACATCCGGGCGAAGCTCGACGAGCTCGCCAAGCTCCGGCACCAGGTGGGAGACGACTCCGACCTGTGGCAAGTGGCACAGTCGGCAGGGATCCTGCGCCGGGCGCTCGGCGGGCGCGGCGCCGTGGAGCAGGCCGACCAGGAGAAGCTGGAGAATTGGCCACACATTGTGCCCATAGTGATCGAGCTGGCGCGATCCTGGATCGCAAAGGGCCAGGGCGACGCGAGAGCTCTGGAGGCGGTCATCTACCAAGCGCAGGAGGCAGCCGCCCGAGGAGAGCGGGAAAAGCAGCGGGAGAGGGATGAGAAGAAACGAGAGGCCGGGGTGTACGAGAGCTTGCTCTCCAACGTTCCCCCAGAGCCGGAAGTCGCAGCCCAGGCGATGCTTCTACTCCTCCGCGACGTTGCGATTTTCGTCCAGAATGCTGACGCCGCCGTCGAGGTTGACGAGCCCGAAGACGCGAGGCTTCAGCTCAAGGGTGCTGTGAGGGCCATCCATGCCGTGAGAGCGGGGATCGAGCTCTCCTGGATGAGAAGAGGCCTCGGCCCAGCCGCTTGACGCTCTCCTCCCCGACACTTGGGGAGGGCGACGCCGGCCTGGAAGAGCTCCTCGGCGAGGACGAGGACCAGGAGAAAGCAGCCGGCCGAGCCAGCCTCCCACGTCAGCTTGACGCCCCCTCCCGACACGATCCACACTGAGCCCCATGACCTGGGAGATCGCCTTCCTCTTCGCCGTCCTCGCCGTGATGGTCTACCTCTTCATGACCGAGAAGCTGCCGGTCGAGCTGACCGCCTTCCTCGGTCTCCTGGTGCTGGTCTTCACCGGCTACGTCGAGGTCGAGGACGCTTTCATGGGGTTCTCCTCACCGGCCGTGATGACGATGTTCGCCATTTTTTTCATCAGCGGCGCGTTGCTCGCCACCGGGGTGGCCGACACCATCGCCGGCCGCCTTGCCGGCCTGGCCGGGGGGCGGGAAGTGCCGCTCGTCGTCCTGGTGATGTTGGTCGCCGGGGTGCTCTCGGCGTTCATGAACAACGTCGCGGCGGCGGCGGTCCTGCTGCCGGCGATCTCGGCCCTGGCGCGTCAGGCCCGGATTCCTCCGTCGCGGCTTTTCATGCCGCTTTCCTTTGGCGCCATCCTCGGCGGCACGACGACGCTCGTCGGCACGCCGCCCAACATTCTCGTCGCCGAGGCGTTGAGCGTCCGCGGCCTCGAACCCTTCAGCCTCTTCGACTTCGCCCCGATCGGCCTGGCGCTCCTGGCTGTCGGCATCCTCTTCATGGCCACCCTCGGCCGGCGGCTGCTGCCGCGCCGCGACGAGGAGATGGAGGCCGAGGCGTCGGCGCTCTTGGCCAGCGCCTACCGGATCGAGGAGCGGCTGACCTCGATCAGCATCCCCAGCGGCTCGAAGCTCGACGGCCGTACGCTCAAGGAAACGCGCCTCGGGGCCACTCTCGACGCCCAGGTCCTGGCGGTCGAGCGGGCCGGCAAGAAGCACATGGCCCCACCGCCCGACTTCGAGCTCCACGGCGGCGACCTGCTCCTCGTCGACGGGCGCTACGACGACTTGCAAGAGCTGCTCGGGGTGCAGGGCGTCGGCGTCCACGAGATGGATCCGGGGCACCTGGAGGAGGTGACGTCGGCGTCGGACCGGATTCGTGGCGCCGTCCTGGAGATCGCTCAAGGGGCGGCGGTGGTCGGCCGGACGCTCAAGGGGATCCGGTTCCGCGACCGCTTCGGCGTTCTGGTGGGAGCAGCTCGCGGCGCTCGGCGAGCAGAAGGCCTTCCACGTTTTGGAGTCGGGCTTGCCGACCCATGAGCTGCTCGAGGAACGGCTCTTCGTCATCCAGCTGCCGGCGGCGTCGGCGTTCGTCGGAGAGACGGTCGCCTCGAGCCGCATCGGCGACCTCGTCGGGTTGACGGTGGTGGGGATCCTGCGGGAAGAGGAGACGTTCCTCGCCATCCAGCCCGGGGAGGTCCTCGAAGCCGGCGACGAGCTCGTGGTGGTCGGCGATCCGACCCGTGTCATCGAGCTCCTGGAGCTCGGCGAGCTCCGGCTCGCGTCCGAGGCGTCGGCGGCGACCATCGAGTCGGCGGCGGTGGGGATCGTCGAGGCGGTGGTGGCGCCACGCTCTTCGGCGGCCGGCGCGACGCTTGCCGAGCTCCACTTCCGCGGCCGCTACGGCCTCCAGGTGCTGGCCTTGTTGCGTAGCGGACGGTTGATCTCGCGCGAGCTCGCGACGCTGCGCCTGCGTTTCGGCGACGCCCTTCTGCTTCACGGCTCGCGCAAGAAGATCTCCTACCTCCAGGAAGATTCCGATTTCCTCGTCCTCGGCGCCGCCGTCGAGCCGGCGCGCAACACCAAGAAAGCGCCGGTGGCTCTCGCCTCTCTGGGCTTGATGATCGCGCTCGTCGCGAGCGGCCTCTATCCGATCCATGTGGCGGCGTTTACCGGCGCGGTCATGGCGGTGCTCTTCGGGGCGCTGACGATGGAGGAGGCCTACCGCAAGATCGAGTGATCCTCGCCCCGGTGGTGATGCTCACTGCCGAGCAACTGGAGCTGAGCCCCTATCCGCTGATGATGATCGTGGGGCTCGCGGCCTCGGCGGCTTTCATGACCCCCTTCAGCCACAAGGCGAACCTCCTGGTCATGAGCGCCGGCGGCTACCGGGCGACGGACTACGTCAAGGTCGGTACGCCGTTGACCGTCGCCGTCCTGGGGATTCTCGTCGTCCTGGTGCCGGTTTTCTTTCCGCTGTGAGCCGCATCCGACCCATCGTGGCGTCGTCTTGGTGGACGATGACAACGCGTCGGCCCCGGGCAGTGCCAGGGCCGAAGACAAGGCGTGCTTGAGCTTGGCACCCCTAGCAGCCCGTGGCAAAAGTAGCTTCGATTCTTCGCGGGCGAAGCCCGCGCGCTGGGAGCGCCGGCGTCCCGCCGGC
>CBDUYN010000342.1:0-3804 GCA_965371445.1 uncultured bacterium
TCGGAGCCGCACCGGGGTCGAGTCCTAAGGTAGCCCAGTGAGCCGCCTCAGAAGAGGTAAAACCCGGCGCTTCACCGTCCTCGAACCGCAACCAGGACGCGGTGGAAGATCTTCATCATGACGTGAGCTGACGGAGCAGAAAGAGCCGAGCCGTCCGCCATTCGCGGGCCAGGTGAACCCCCAGAGTCTCCGCACACCGCCGGCCTTCCAGATCGTCGATGACCGCGAGGCAGCCCGGATGGGCAATAGCCCGAGCCCCGGCATCGGCCACGCGAAGCTCACCGGCGAGCTCGTCGGGCGATCGTCGGAGGGAAGCAAAGATCTCTTCGGGGACGGTGAGTTGGATCGTGGTCATTCCTGGCCTCGGCTCGGTGGCATTGGAGCTTCAGAGTACCACTTCTGGAGCGGGGGGACCACTAGGATAGCGAAGGATCCGTACTATCCTGGCCCCCATGACGGCCCAACAGCTCCTAGAGCAGGTACTCCGATTAGACGAGGGCGAACGAGTCGTGGTCGCGAGCTCGTGAAGACCCTCCGCCTGGACTTGGCGGCAGTCTACGAGATCGAAGAGGCCGCCGAGTGGCACGAAGAGTGTCAGCCGGATTTTGCCAGGCGCGTCCTGCGAGAGGATTACCCCCGCCGCTCAGGAGTCTTGTGGCGCGGATACGGTGAAGCTCCGGGATCCCGTGAGGAAAACTGGAAAATCGTCGCCATATGTGCCCGACGGAGAGTCTTCCGTCGGGCCCATATGGCCATATGAACGAGATCTACGGACTTCCTCGCGTCCCTATGGCCATAGGAAGAGGCCGGACGGACTTTCGTCGCGGATCGTCAGTTTCCAGTACATCAGGTGCCTCCTTTCAGGCTGTCGCGGGCGGGTGGGTTGTGTGTGTCCCGCTCGTTCGTCCATCAGGTAAGGCACCTCGGAACCAGGGTCGTCGTCCTCTCGGGCCACGGGCTGGGGACGGCGACACCTCTCGACGAGAGCTATCTGCTCCACGTCCGGCGGCCTGGGGAGATGTGATCGCACCCGGGGTTTCAACCCCGGGTAGCCCTACGTCGATTCAAGCCAGTCTTCGCGACGCCCGAGCTTCGTCGTCAGCGCCGCCCCGACACCGATGAAGGTGGCAAGGGTCCACGTCCAGACGCCGATCCAGGGAAGGAGCTTCAGCACCCCGAGGACGAGGAGCCCGTAGCTCGCCGCCATCACCGGTAGAGGCCGGGGCTTTTTCAGGAGCCGGCAGACGAGATCACCCAGGGCGTGAAAGACCGCCACCATCCCCCAGAAGCGGAGCACCAGCGCCACCACCGCCACCAGGACGAGGAGCGGCACACCAAGAAACGCCCCCGAGAGCGCGCTGAAAAGAAGCGCCGTCAGGACCATCGCGGCGACCCCCGTCAGTCCGACGAAGAAGTTGCGAAATGGCTCGACGCGGATGCTCTCCGAGGTCGAGACGAGCTCGCGGCGGCCGAGGCTCATGAGCAGCAGCACCATGAAGGCCCAGAAGGCGAGCAGCGCCAGCTTTGCCCCTAAGACGACCGGCGAGTAGGCCGGCAAGCCCATCGACGGGCCTTCCATCAGGCCCATCCAGATCGCGGAAGCGTCGGGATAGGCGACCGAGCGGCCGTCGATCGAGGAGCCCGAGGTGGCCTCGATCGAGCCGCCGAGCACGAAGACGTCGCCTTCGAGGCGTGCCGTCTCCGCGAGATACGCGTCGCCGTCGATGATGATGACGTCGCCCACCACGCGGCCCGTCACGTAGATCGAGCCCGACATGACGACGGCATGGCTCAGGGCCTCGCCAGCGACGACCATGTCGCGTCCGATGGCGACGATGCGGCTCCGGGCAAGGCTGCCAGCCTCGAGGCGGTAGGCTGGGGGCTCGTCGCTTGCCGGCGAGCCGGCGGCCGGCGATCCGGCGGCCGGCGATCCGGTTCCGAAGAGCAGCGCGGCCGGGCCGGCGAGCAGCATCAGGAAGAGCAGTTGGAAGCCGGCCGGCCAGGTCTTTTTCACAGCTTTGCGACGGCGTCAGGTGCCGGGCTCGTCGGCTGCGGCCGCTTCGGCAGCCGGGCCGCTCCGGCGGCGGAGGAGGGAGAAGAAAAGCAGGTTCAAGAGCACCACCGGCACGGCCAGGGCGAGCAGGTTCAAGCCCGACTGAGCGACGAGCTCTTCGAGGACGAATCCGAGGCCGGCCCACGAAGCGGCCAGGAGCCCCGCTCCGGCCATCGAGGTGGCGACGAGGAAGTCGAGGACGGCGAGACCCGTCCCTACAAGCGCGCTCTCGCCGAAAGCCACGCCGCTCAGGAACCAGGCGGCGGCGACCGCCAGAACCGTAGTCATGGCGAGCGGCAGCGCCCAGACAAACGCCGGCTGAGGAAGCCAGGCCGCCATCGGCAAAGCCGCCATCACCCGAGCCTTGAAGCCCGGACGCACCGGGACGCGAGCCTCTGTGAACCCGGCATGAAGCGCCGAGAGCCGGCGGTGCTCGTCGGCGAGGTTCTCGTCGGCCGCGAGGCGCTTGTGGAGCCGGCTCCGCTCGGCTGTCCCGAGCTGTCCGTCCAGGTCGAGATCCAGCAATTCCCTCAAGGTTTCGCGGTCTGTGGTCTTCATCGAACGATTCCTCAATTCCTGATTATGATGATCGCGGTCAGTCCGTCAAGTAGTCCGAGAGCCTTTCCTTGAGCATCTGGCGCCCGCGGAAGAGCTTGTTCTTCACGGTACCTAGCGGCATCTCCTTCAGTGTGGCGATCTCGTCGTAGGAGAGCTCGCCGTAGTGCCGCAGGGTGATGAGCTCCTGGTACTCCAAGGGCAGCTCGTCGATCGCCTGCCGGATCGCGGCGCCCCGTTCCACGTTGCGGGCGTCCTGGTAGGGCGTCGGGTCGTGGCCCGGCAGCTCCCAGTCGCCGCCGTCTCCGTCCGCACCGTCGCTGCGGTGGATCGAGACCAGCTTGAGACGGCGCTTGCGGATCTGGTCGATGGCCGCGTTCTGGGCCACCCGGAAGAGCCAGGTGGAGAAGCGGTACTTCGGGTCGAAGCGGTCGAGGGCTCCGTAGATCTTGAGGAAAACTTCTTGGGCCAGGTCATGGGCGTCATCCTCGTTGCGTAGCATGCGGTACAAGTAGTTGACCAGGCGGCTCTGGTATCTGCCGATCAAATCTCCGAAGAGCTCGACCTCACCCGCTAGTACCGATTCCACCAGTTCTTCGTCTGCAACTTCCATCGGCACTCTCGACATGGCTTTCTACGTGCCTTGCAGGAAGAGGTTGCACCCGTTCGTCGCCTAGCGCGCCGGAACCTCGACCACCCCCAGGATCCGGTCGCCCTGGAGAATCTGCTCGAGGACCTCGCGGCCGTCGACGAGGTGGCCGAAGACGGCGTAGCCCCCGTCGAGGTGAGGTTGGGGCGACAGGGTGACAAAGAACTGGCTGCCGCCCGTGTCCGGTCCGGAGAGCGCCATGCCGACAGCGCCGCGCTCATAACGTAGGAGGTTGATCTCGTCGCGGATCGTAAAACCGGGCCCGCCGCGTCCGTCGCCCCGGGAGTCTCCGGCCTGGACGACGAAATCGGGCACCACGCGGTGGAAGGGCAAGCCGTCGAAAAAGCCCTGCCCGGCGAGTTGCAGGAAGTTGAGGCAGGTCAAAGGCGCCTCCGGGCAGTCGAGCTCCAGGGTCACCTCGCCGTAACGGGTGCGCAAAGCGACGCGCCGCGGCGCGGCCGTGAGCTGGACGATTTCGCGGTAGACCTCGACGGGACGCCGGCGCCGCGGCGGACCTGCTGCGGGAGCCTTGGCGTCGAGCTTCGCG
>CBDUYN010000343.1:0-3749 GCA_965371445.1 uncultured bacterium
GGCAGCGGAGCCAGCTTCAGGAAGTAGTCGGTGACATACTCCTCGCGGGCCAGTGGGGGGGACGGAGGGGGGCGAATGCCGCTGGCCGCTGCGCGGCGCCGGGACGATCCCGGCGATGCACACGGCTTCACCCCTATATAAGACGGAAGCCGTCGGCGCCCTCTGACAGTCATCTGCTGTGAAATACGTCACAGTCGGCCGATCCGGCGTCTCTCCGGTGCTCCCGGCGAAGAGGGCGATGCGGAGCACTGTCGCCCGTAGGTCGCTGAAAACAGGAAGCTTGTGAAGCGGGTGGCACCCAGGCCGGGGGGTGAGGTCTACAAGGCCTGGACACCCAGGATTAAGGTCTCTCGAGTTGCCTCAACCATTCGAGATCAGCGAGATCCTGAGGTCGTCCGGCATCCTCTTTGGCGCGGATAAGCTCCCGGAGGCCAAGGAAGAAGACCGTCTGAGCGCCATAGCGGCCCTCGACTCGCCCAGACCAAGCCGCTTCAAAGGTCATGCACCCGAGGGAGGTGATGAAGTCGACTCGGTTGGGCTCGTATCCAAGTTGGACGATCTTTCCAGGATGGCTGAAATCTTCGACAACCAGATCGAGACTACCGAAGCCGAAGTCGGCGAGTGCCTGGAGAAGACGCTCGGCGTTGACTGTCGAAGGCTCGACCAGGAGGTCGATATCCTTCGTGTAGCGCGGTTTGGCGTGGAAAGCGACGGCGTGCGCGCCAACGATCAGCGCTTTGACCTTACGCCCTTTCAAGCACCCGAACAGCTCTTCGAAGTCCTTGTTCGCCATCCCCGTGCTGCTCCCACCACTCCTCGCGGAGCTGTTCGATGATCGCGACCCTCTCGTTGGGAGTCATGCGCTGCCAGAACTCTCGATCGGCGCGGTTCTCTTCCTCGAAAGACGAGCACTTCCGCAGCCAGATTCTCGATCCGCTTCTTCGACGACTACGCTCGGGGAGTGCTTCGGGTATCGTGGTTTGGCTCATCACGGCTCCTTCAGGCCTCAGTCTACCACGAGACCTGGCCACCAGGAAGGGTTGGAGAGTCGGCAGGCTCCAGGTCGGTTCAACTTTGGGCCTCGATCCCGAAACGCTGAATCTTGCGCCCGAGGGCAGTGCGTGAAATGCCCAGCCAACGCGCGCTCCCCGGATGCGCCAGGGGATTATCCGGGGCCAGGTGCCGAAGAGGTGCCGAAGAGTGCCGCCCACTTCGGCACTCCGCTTCGGCACCTCGGACGATCTCCAGTCGATCGAAACTTTCCGGGCAATCGACCGTTTCGGAGTGTCGTCTTCGTCATGGTGACCTCCAGTGGAGGGATGACGTCCCTAGCGCTCTTGCCCAGAGGGCGTCAGGAATTACCCCTCGGTCTGGTGGCGGACAGGCTAAGACAAGTTCACCCCTACAGGCGACTGTAGCATGACGTCGACCTTTCTTGGACGGTGTCAAGAGGCGCCGTACGCCCGCCTTCCCGCCTTCGGGCCGTCTTTGGCACAGAAGTGACGGGAAATACGGGTTTGTCGGCAAAGCCGGGGGCGGATCCGGTAATTCGCGTGATTTTTCACGCGAATTACGTTGCCGGGGGTGGAGCGTGGGAGAGGATGGTCTGAATGCCGGCTCTTTTGCCGGCGGTCAGGAAGGCTGTTGTGGCATGGCGTGCCGTGCGAACGTGGAGGACTTCGTCCCCCACGGCGGGCGGGACGCCCGCGCTCCCAGCATGCGTCCTTCGGGACGAAGAGCAGGGTGGACGCCGGCGCACCCTACGTCGGTCGTTTCACGGGCTGGGAAGATGCCGCCCTTCGGGCTCCGGAGCCATTGTCCAGGCCCGGGTTTCAACTCGGGGCCGCGCGGCGCTCCCGGCGTTTCGTGCGCCGGCCGTCCGCGACGGCTCTTCTGACCGTTCGCGTCATTTTTAACGCCAATTACGATCGATATCGTCAAAAATGACGAGTTCACGCTCTTGCACCGACACCGGACGTGACAGATAATCAAGCCTACGAGTACCGGCCATGACCACCGGCTTCGGCCAGCGGTAACGGCAAAATCTACGATTTTGACCCAAGGGGTTTGGAATGTCCGATTCCGACGAGAGGATCGAGAAAGATCTGCAAGAGCTCGCGGCCTGGCTGGAGCGTCTCCGCCACCACGTCGATTTCCTGCGCGACCGGATCGGGAACGATTTCCCCGCCGAGATGATCGAACGGACGGTGCCATCGTCGTTCGGATCGACGAGCTCATGGCCCGGGTGCGAAAAGCAGCGAGGTTGACGACCGCCGAGCTGCAAGCGTTCTGGAGAGCGGACCAAGGGAGCGACGAGCCCTCGGCCCCGCCGTGAGGCTTCCGAGACGAGTGTCGATCGACGAAGAAAGGACGGCCTCTTCCAGGGTGGTCGGAAGCGTCGGAACGGTGGTCGGCTTGCCTCGGAATACGCATCCGGGGCTCGCGGTCCTGAGCCGGGTGTTCTTGCTCCGCCTGGGCGAGGAGACGGCGCCGGTGTCGGCCTACGCCACGGTGACTCGCCTGTTCTTGCGGCGGTTCTTCGAGCTCATGGGCGAGTCGGGCTCCGAGACCCGCGCGGTCCTGGAGAAACGCCTTGCCGCCGAGCTCTGGGAGGAGCGGCTGGCCCCCGAGCCGAGCCGCGCGACCGTCGAGGCTTGCCGTGGGTTCTTCAAGACGCCGGCGCTCGACGAGCTGCTCGCCGCGAAAGGCTACCCGTGCGATGGAGGGGTCCCTCGTCCCGCCTGCAAAAATTCTAACTCTTTTCCGCGGTTCTGCAAATTTTTGAAGCGCTTTTGCTGCCTGGCCGCCGGCCCTCCTGGCGCAGGCTGTCTCCCGAGCCGAATCGCCGGTCGCCCGCATGTGGCGTCCAGCGACCTCGAAACCGACCGAAGGAGAGACAGTCATGAGCTTGTCGGACTTGAATCTGCCAGAGAACACCCCGTGGTACGCGGCTTTCGTCGCCGCGGCGGCGGGCGCGGCGCTGACTTTGCTGCGGCCCTTCTTCCGTTGGGCGGAGCAGGTTTACGAGAAGCGCTCGGACCGCTTGCACGAGCTGCGGAAGGCTCGCACCCGAGAAGCTGCGCCAACGGCTCCGGGTGGCGATCGACGATTTCGAGGACGCGGCGAACGCGGCCCTGGAGGAGGTTTCGGAGCCGGGCTCCGCGACCGATTCCTGTGCCGAGATCGTGGCGTCCTGGCGTCACCGCGGTCCCTTCGGCCCGGTGCCCGCGAACGACAACTCGGAGAGCTCCGAGGATTCGACGCTCACCGAGTCCGGCGATTCGCTGGTCATCGCGGTCTCGATCCTTCCCGGACCGTGGTCGCCGCCGGGCCTGGAGGACGGGCACGACCTGTTTTTCGTGTATCGCGCCGACCCGCAGGGTCGTTGGGCTCCGTCCGCCGTCTGCATCCGCGCGGGACCCACGATCCTGACGATGAAGCCGGAGCGTACGCAGTGACGCTCTGAGAAGATCCAAGGATCGATCGTGCGAGGTTCGCTTCGGCGGGCCTCGCTTTTTTTGTCGCTTAGCCGTTTAGGGTTCTAAACATCTCCCCTCCGGGAGGCGGCTTTAGCCGTCTTTCCAGCCCATAGCACGGGCCTTGAGGCCCGTAGCGGGGGCGGGCGCGAGGCAGGGCGGTTCGAGGCTCGGCGACCTCCGCAACGGGCCTCAAGGCCCGTGCTATGGGCGAGCAAGACGGCTAAAGACACCCTGTGTCAACCCCTTGGTCCAAAATTGTCAGATCCTTCG
>CBDUYN010000344.1:0-3684 GCA_965371445.1 uncultured bacterium
TTCGAGCCGCTCCGCGAGGCGGCGGGGGTCCCGGCGTAGGGTGAGCGTGTCTCCCGCCATCGCGTACGTCTGCCCAGCATGAAACGGAGGCTGTATACTACCGCTCCTCCCGCCTGTGGACCCGAAAGGAAGATATGCGCTCTGGCCGCCGAGAAGAAATCGCCGCTGCTCTCGCGTTCGCCCTCTGGACGCTTCCCGCCTCCGGCACGTCGCCGGAGCCCCTGCGGGTAGGGATGACGACGGCCCTGAGCGGCCCCGCCCAGGACCTGGGACGCGGGATGCGGCTCGGTGTCGAGGCCGCCTTCGGCCGTGCGAACAGGACGGGTGGAATCGGTGACCGGACGCTCGAGCTGATCGTCCTCGACGACGGCTACGTCCCCGCCGCGGCCCGGGAGAACATGTTGACCCTGGCCGCGCGTGAGGACATCCTCGCGGTCCTGGGCAACGTCGGCACTCCCACGGCCAAGGAGACCGTGCCGATTGCCAAGCAGGAGCGCCTGCTGCTTTTCGGAGCCTTCACCGGGGCCGGCCTGCTCCGCACACCGCCCAGCCGTTACGTCGTCAACTACCGGGCAAGCTACGCCGAGGAGACCCGGGCGATGGTGGAGGGTCTCCTGGCCCACGGAATCCGGCCCTACGAGATCGCCTTCTTCACCCAGGACGACAGCTACGGCGATGCGGGCTACGAGGGTGCCGTCGCCGCCCTGGAGCAAAACGGCTACGAAGCCGCCAGAAGCCTCCCCCATGGGCGCTACAAGCGCAACACCCTGAACGTCGAGCCGGGTCTTTTCACCCTCCTCAAGGCGAGGCCCGAGCCGCGGGCGATCATCATGGTCGGCGCCTACGGTCCCTGCGCCAAGCTCATCCGCCTCGCCCGCCGTGCCCTACGCCAACCGCTTTTCTTGAACGTCTCCTTCGTCGGCAGCCGTGCCCTGGCCGCGGCGCTGGGCGAGGACGGCGCGGCGACCGCCGAGGACGTCATCGTCACCCAGGTGGTGCCCCACCCCGCCGCCGGGCTGCGGATTGCCGAGGAGTACCGCAAGGACCTCGCTCGCCACGCCCCCGGAACCCAGCCGGACTTCGTCTCGTTCGAGGGCTACGTGGTCGGCCGGCTCTTCACCCGCGCCCTGCGCAGCTTTCCGAGCTCGAAAGCTACCTGGAGCCGCGAGACGGTCGTCGCCGCCGTGGAAGGCCTGGGCCGAATCAACCTCGGCGGCATCGAGGTCCACCTCGCTCCGGGCGACTACCAGGCGAGTCATGTCGTGTGGCTCACCCTGCTGCGGCGCGACGGCGTCTTCGGCCAGGTCGAGTGGAGCGAGCTCCCGTCAGGGTCAATAGAGTCGAATGACGGTCAGCGCGAGGACGGTGATCAGGCAGACCGGCCAGAATAGGAGCTTGGCCAGAAGGTTTTCGTGATAGATCAGCAGCCCCTCCTCCTGGCGGGTGAAGGCCAGGGCGTTGAGCGCCACCGCCAGGAGAACCAGATAGATCGCGACGTGAAACATCTCAAGATAGGTCAACGCCTGCGAGGCGAGCTGCCGGCGCAGGTCGATGTGCGAGAAGATGATCACCAGAAAAAGAGCGCCGCACGAGCCAATGACCCGCTGCCCCGAGAAGCCGAGCAGGTTGAGCTTCTCCTTGGACTGGCTGCCCAACATGAGCATCGCAAAGAGGATGAAGGCGACGACGATCACGGGCAGCAGGTAGGTCAAGAACGGGCCCGCGAGGCCCCGCCGGGCGACGACGTTGAAGTAAAGCGCCGGCAATCCCTCGTGGACCGAGCCGTTGCCGCTCCCGAAGCTCGTCCTGGTGCTCTGTGGCCGGTAGCTGAAATAGCTTTTTTCGATCTGCCAGCCGGGCAGAAAGACCTGTGGATCGATCCCGGGCAGCGAACGCGTGTTCAGATACAGATAGGAATCGAGATCAGGAATCAGGACGACCTTGCCGTGAAAATCCTGTGGCTTGATCTGGAACGACATGTTTTGGAGTCCGAACGGATACCTGGAGAAATCGAAATTCTGGCGCGTGTCGACCGCGAAGTGCCAGCCGACGAGCTCGAAGCCTTTCCCTTTCTCACGATAGGCTTCTTCAATCTTTCCGGTGCGGCTCGAGATCACGACACCACGCTTCAAGTCGTCGTGGAGTCCTTGGACGTACTTCTGCCACACGTAGCCGGAGATCTTGACGTCGATCGAGCTGTCGAACGTGATCGACTCGATGGAAATCCCTGTCGGTACGTAGGCCGGCAGGTCTTGATACACCTGAAGCGCTTTTTTCATGCTGTTCTCACGGAAGCTCTCCAGGTCGTAGGCGTTGGTGATCAGCGTGTCGTCGCGAGCCGGGCGATCGGGCAGGATCACCGCCAAGTACCAGACGACCAGGGTGCCGACGCCTGCCAACACGGTGATGACGGCCATGAAAGCCCAAAGGCGCCTCTCGTCAAAGAGGTGGATCTTAAGGACGAGAGCGGCGACGCTCGCCAGGAAGAAAAGGGCGACCGCCAGGAGCTTGACGAGGTGTCGGCGCCAGCGCTTCGGCTGGGCCAGGACGTCGTCCGGCCGTGCGACGACGGCAAGCTCCCAGCCGCTCGACGGGATGTCCGTCGAAAAAGTCCAGGGATCCTCGGCGGGCTTCTCCGTGGCGGCATCCTCTCTGTCTGCCCCTCTCCTCGTCTCGATGTCCGCGAGCACCTGGTTGAGGTCCGGGTGAGCGACGTGGCGAGCCCCGGAGCGGATCGTGGCGAAACCGATCTCGCCCAGGTCGAGGTAGCTGATCGTCCTCCGGAGGTGGTCGAGAGCCGTCGCCAGGACGAGGACGCCTTCGCCGCCGGAGGCTCTTTGGCGTAGCTGGATCGGAGCGACGTAGGCGATCAGCAGCTTTCCTGTGATCTCCTCGAAGAATGGCTCGAACCAGGTCGGCGCGCCGCCGGACGGTGCGTGGAACCAAGGGTACTCGGCTTCCTGGTAATCGTAGTAGGCGTCGATCTCGACGCCGCGTAGGCCGTCGTCGGTCTTGATCCAGGCCGGCGCGACGAGCCGCCGCTCGGCGGCGAAGGCATAAGGGACAAAAGCGGTGGCGAGGAGATCGAGGTCGGGCTCGTGGCGAGCCACCCTGCGCAGCAGCAGGCCGAGCTCGCAGATCTGGGCGTCGAGCTCGTCGCGGGTCGCGAGCGCTCGCCCCTTTTGGCATTCGGGCTCCTCCCCGGTGGGCTGCCACAGGTTGAGCTCCACGCTCAGCCGCCCGGCGAGAGCCTCGAGACGGCGCAGGTCCCGTTCGACCTCGAACGCGCCGCGCTGCGCTTCGCGCTGCATCCGGTCTCGGGTCTCGCGGACTTCAAAGCGGTAGTCGGCAAACCGGGTCATTCCCAGGAAGACGAAGAGGACGAAGCTCGATGCGGCAAGCCCCCAGGCCACGCGCAGCAGTCTCGATTGCCACACGAAAACCGGTGGCTGGTCCGACAGCTGGGTCAGGAAGCCTGGATCGGTCGTCATCGGTGCGTCGTCATCGGTGCGGCATCGCCTTGGGAAACGGGCTCTCAGTCTAGCACACGGAGCCGAGGAGCCGAGCCAGGTGAGGTCCAGCCGAGCCAGGTGAGGTCCCACCCACTTTGGCAGAGCTGCTTTGGCAGAGCAGAGCTGCTTTGGCAGAGCTGGCAGAGCCGGCCCTGGTGTTCGGGCCCCTCTT
>CBDUYN010000345.1:0-3657 GCA_965371445.1 uncultured bacterium
GCCCGTCAGGATCTTGAGCCGCAGGACGGCTTCGGACGCGGTGTCGCCGGAGGCTGCGATTCCCTCGACCGCGGCGAGGCGCACCGGCAGCCCAGGGTCGACGAGAAGCGCCACGAGCTCGAGGACGGTCGAAGGCGTCCCGGAGTTGGCGAGGCCGATCGCGCAGTTGGCCCGCAGCTCGATCGCCGTATCGACCGGCGGACCGAAAGCGCCCTCCATCTGCACGTGACGGATCCCGCGGCGGTAGAGGCCCACCGCCGGGTGGTCCTGGTCGACGAGCGCCTTGGCGATGGCGATTTTTGCGATACAGCTCTTGTCGGTTTCGACCGGATCGACCATGAACCGGTCAAAAGCCTCCGTCATGTCCCGAAGGAGCTCCTCGACCCCGAGCTCCGCCACGAGCTTGGCGGCCCGGCCGACGACGACGTTGCTCCTCTCGCCCAGGGCCTCGCGGAGCTTCTCGCGGACGAGCGACGTGCCGTCCTCGTGACGCAGCTCCGAGAGCGCGTCGAGCCGGTCCTCGAGGGTCGGGCGTCGTCTTCGCGGGCTCATGGGGTAAGCCTCTCCCGGCAGGAGGGTGAAAGGCAAGGGCTGGAAATTGGAAAAGGTGGGAACCCGATTCGCCGTCCGCGAGTCCATAAAGGCAAGAGGAACGAGACCTCGCCGGAAGAGGCGAGGCGCTCAAGGAGCCCATGTACCTGGAGGACACGCGATGGCAAAGAAATCGAAGACCCCACGCCAGACGGGCGAAAACAAAGACATGGTCGATTACAGCGGCGGCGAGTTTTCAACCTTTCTCCTGGAAGAAGCCGAGGACAACCGCGCCATGCGGTTTTCGATGGGTTTCGCCGTCCTGGTCCACGTCTTTTTTCTCTTCATGCCTTTGATTTCCTTTTCCGATCCGGAGATCGCGGAGAAGAAGGAACAAACGCTCTTCGTCATGGAAACGGTCAAATGGGAGAAGCCCAAGCCACCGCCCGTGGATCAGATCCCCGAGCCCCAGGCCACGAAGATCCCGATCCCCGACCCAACCCCCGAGGATCCGGAGCCGCTGCGCTACGACGTCCCGCAAGCCGAGGTAGTGCTGCCCAACGTGGACGACGTCTACTTCCCGTCCATCCCGCAGGCACCGCCGGTCGAAGAAACGGGGCCGATCCACATTGGCGGCGACGTCAAGGCGCCGGTCAAGATCCTCTCCCCACCGCCGCAATACACCGAGATCGCGCGCATCGCTCGGGTCGAGGGGGTCGTCATCGTCCAGGCGATCATCGACAAGGAAGGTAACGTCAAAAACATCAGAGTTTTGAAGCCTCTGCCGATGGGCCTGTCGGAAGAAGCCGTCAAGGCGGTCAAGCGCTGGAAGTTCGAGCCGGCGACCTTGAACGGCAAGCCCGTCGAGGTCTATTACAGCCTGACGGTGAACTTCCGCCTTCAGTAGGGCAGGCTGAGCTCGGGGAATGGGGGTTCGCAGGTAGAATCCGGGCCGGGAGCCCTGGAGATGCGATCGACGAGCACCGCAGACGACGAACCTCGCGGACACCATCCGAGTTGGACGCGCGGTCTCCTGGCGTTCCTGGCGTTCGTCCTGGCGGTCTCGTCGTCGTGGGCCGAGTCGGGAACGCTCCTCGACGACGCCCGCGCCGCCCGTGCGGAGGGCCGCCTGGCGGTGGCCGAGGATCTCTACCGGGCGGTCCTCGCCGAGCCTCCGGCCGAGCCCAACGTCTACCTCGAGCTCGCCGCGCTCATCGAGGCCCGGGGCCGGCCGGCCGAGGCGGGGTCTCTGCTCCTCGAGCTGGGACGCGAGCTGTGCCGCGCGCGCCGCTTCGGCGAAGCCGTCGCGGCGTTTGAGGAGGCCGCGCGGCTCCTACCCGACGAGCCCAAGCCGCTGAGCCTCCTTGGCCGCGCGCTCGCCGAAGAGCGCCGCTTCGAGGCGGCGCGTCAGGTTCTCCTGCAAGCCGTTGAGCTCGGCGAGGACGGCCTCTTGCCGCTCCTCGCCCTCGCCGCCAGCCACTGGGAGACGCAGCGCTTCGACGAGGCCGAAACCTACTACCGCCGCGCCCTCGGGCGCCATGGCGAGGCCGGCCTGGCGCTTTCCCACTACGGACAGCTCCTCCTCTTCCTGGGACGCTTCGGCGAGGCCCGCGACGTCCTCGAGCGCGCTGCCCGTGTTACCGGCGAGAATCCCGCCCTGCTTTTCTTCCTGGGCCGCGCCCGCGCCGGCACTGGCGACGACGATGGTGCCCGCGCCGTCTTCGAACGCCTGCTGGAGCTGGATCCCGGCCACGAGGAGGCACGCTACGCCCTCGGACGGCTGGGCGTCCGAGGCCGTCCGCCTTCCGCCGTGCCATCGGCGGAGGGTCCGGCCGACGCGGTCGGCTCCCCCCTCGCTCCCCCCAAGGGGACGGACGTCGTCCTGACCGCTGTCGCCGAGGCGGCCGGCATCGACTTCCGTCACGACCCGGGCCGCACACCCGAGCGCCACCTGCCCGAGACCATGGGTTCCGGCCTTGCCTGGCTCGACTACGACGGCGACGGTTGGGTCGACCTCTATCTCGTCCAGTCGGCAGGCTCGAACCGACTGTGGCGCAACGGCGGCGACGGCCGCTTCGAGGAGGCGAAGGCGGGCTCCGGAAGCGGCGACGGCGCCTACGGCCAAGGCGTCCTTGCCGCGGACCTCGACGGCGACGGTTGGGTCGACCTCTACCTGGCGAACGACGGCGGCGACGTCTTGCTTCGCAACCGCGGCGACGGCACCTTCGCCGACGTCACCGCGGAGGCCGGGCTCGGCGCCTCCGGCTGGTCCTCGACCGCCGTCGCTGCCGACGCGGATCTCGACGGCGACCTCGACCTCTACGTCGTGCGCTACGTAGGCTACGATCGGGCGACGGCTCCCGAATGCACCACCGCGGGCAGGGTCCGCGGCGAGGGCGACGCGCTGCACGACTACTGCAACGTCCTGCTCTTCGACGGCGCGTCCGACGTCTTCTACCGGCAGGAGTCGGCGGGCCTCTTTCGCGAGGCGACGGTGGAGGCGGGCCTTGCCGGCAACGCGGGACGAGGGCTCGGTGCCGTCTGGACCGACCTCGACGACGACGCGGTTCCCGACCTCTACGTGGCCAACGACCTCGATCCCAACCGCCTGTGGAGAGGCCGTGGCGACGCAGCGACCTTCGAGGACGTGGGTCTTGTCTCAGGAACGGCGCTCAACGAGGCCGGCGAAGCCGAGGCCGGCATGGGCGTCGCGGCGGGCGACGTCGACGGCGACGCCAAGGCGGAGCTTGCCGTCACCCACTTCGACCTGGAGACCAACACTCTCTACCGCAACCTGGGCTCGATGCAGTTCGACGACGTCTCGGCGGCGAGTGGCTTCGGCTTGCCGTCCTACGGTCTTCTGGGCTTTGGCGTCGTCCTCGAGGATCTCGACGGCGACGGCGACCTCGACGCCTACGTCGCCAACGGGCACGTCTTCGAGCGTCCGCGGCGCGACACGGTCCATCATGCGCAGCGCGACCTGGTGCTGCTGGGCGACGGGGCGGGACGCTTCCGGGAAGCGGCGGGCGTCCTGGAGGCGCATCCGGTGCGGGTGGGACGCGGGGTGGCGTCGGCGGACTACGACGGCGACGGGGACGTCGACATAGGGGTGCAATCAAACGGCGG
>CBDUYN010000346.1:0-3626 GCA_965371445.1 uncultured bacterium
GCGTTGTGCCACCCGCAACTCCAAGCTCCGGCCGGATTTCAGAGACTTCTCCGGCTGCAACTCCAAGCTCGGGCCGGATTTCAGAGACTCCTCCAGCGACGAATCCAAGCTCGGGCCGGATTTCAGGGACTCCTCCGGCGGCCTACACGAAGGCAAGGCGCCCGGGTGAGCCCCGGACGGACTGGGAACTAATCGGGCGTCCGCCCGTATCTCCCTGACGAGGTCCCTGGGCCTCGAACCGACATCTTCCAACAACTCGGAGCTTGATCATGCGGAGCCGCCTGCACCGAATCCTTGCCACCCTTCTGCTGCTTCTCCTGACCTCCCCGCTCGCCGCCGCACAGTCGGCGGAGGAGATCGACGTAGAGCGCCAGGCGATCCTGGACCGGGTCGAGCGCCTGCGCGAGAACGCCGACGCTCAGAGCGACAGCGAGCGTCTGGCCGCGTTCATCGACCTCTACTTCGAATACGCCACGCTGGAGTTCCCGGAGCTCGCCACCTACCTCGGCCTGCCCACGGGTCAGGACCGCTGGGCCGATCAGAGCCTCGCGGCCGACGAACGCCGCGACGCAGAGCTGCGCCAAGCGCTCGAGCTGCTGCGCTCGATCCACCGCACGAAGCTCGAAGGCGACGACCGTCTCAGCTACGACCTACTCATGGACAACGTCGAGCAGGGGGTCGCCGGACAGCGCTTCCTGGGCGAGTTTCTGGCGCTCAACCAGATGGGCGGCGTGCAGCAGAACGTAGCGCAGATGATGGCCATGATGCCGGGGCGTAACGTCCGCGACTACGAGAACCTCCTGGCCCGCTTCCAGGGCGTTCCGAGGCTGGTCGAGACGACCCTGGAACGCCTCCGGAAGGGTCTCGAAGCCGGCGTCACGCCCCCCAAGGTCACGCTTCGCGACGTGCCGCAGCAGATCTTGAACCTTTTGCCCGACAACGCGGAGGAAAGCGCCCTGCTGCGACGGTTTACGAGCATGCCCGAGAGCCTCCCCGAGGCCGACCGCGAACGGATCCGCGAAGAGGCCCTCACCGCCTACAACGAGCACGTGGCGCCGGCCTTTCGCCAGCTCCACGCCTACCTCACCGAGACCTACATCCCGGGCTGCCGCGAGTCGATCGGCATGAAGGACCTCCCCGACGGCGTGGAGTGGTATGCCCACAACGCCCGCCAGTCGACCACCACGGACATGACGCCACAGGAGATCCACGAGATCGGCCTTGCCGAGGTGGCGCGGATCCGCGCCGAGATGGACAAAGTCATCGCCGACTCGGGCTTTGAAGGATCCTTCGAGGAGTTCACGGAGCTCCTGCGCACCGATCCGCGGTTTTACTTCACCGACGCCGAAGAGCTGCTCAGGACCTACCGCGACATCGCGAAGCGCGCTGACGCCGAGCTCCCGAAGCTTTTCGGCAACCTTCCCCGTCTACCCTACGGCGTCATCCCGGTGCCGGAATACGCCCAGAAGTCCCAGACCACGGCCTATTACCAGCCCGGGGCGCTCGAGTCGGGACGGCCGGGTTATTTCTTCGCCAACACCTATGCCCTCGACACGCGTCCCAAGTGGGAGATGGAGGCGCTGACGCTTCACGAGGCGGTGCCGGGACACCACCTCCAGATCGCCATCGGCCAGGAGATCGAGGAGATCCCGTGGTTTCGCCGGATGAGCCCCTACACCGCCTACGTCGAGGGCTGGGGGCTTTACTCCGAGAGCCTCGGCGTGGAGATGGGTTTTTACCAGGACCCCTACTCCAAGTTCGGCCAGCTGACCTACGAGATCTGGCGCGCCATACGGCTGGTGGTCGACACCGGCATGCACGTCCTCGGCTGGAGCCGGCAGCAGGCGATCGACTACTTCCTCGCCAACACGGGCAAGCAGGAGCACGACATCGTCGTCGAGGTCGACCGCTACATCGTCTGGCCCGGGCAGGCGCTGGCCTACAAGATCGGCGAGCTGAAGATCAAGGAGCTACGCGCCTTGGCCGAAAAGGAGCTCGGCGAGAGCTTCGACATCCGAGCTTTTCACGACACGGTGCTGGGCAACGGGGCCCTGCCGCTCGCGGTGTTGGAGATCCAGGTCCGCGAGTGGATCGAGAGCCAGCGGGCGCCGGAGGTCGCGTCGCCGCTGCCGGTGGGCTGATCTCCGGACCCGGACGACGCACCCGACTTACCGACCTGGAACGAAAAAAGGCCGGAGCCTCGAGGCTCCGGCCTTCTTGACGCAACACTTCGGCGCGCGCGTCGATCTAAGACTACGCGACTAGAGGCACACGCGCGTCGACGGCTTTTCATCCTTCCTCCGGTCCCAACCGTAAACCCTGCCCCCTCTCCCTCACGGAAGAGGGGGCTTTTCTCGGGCTGTGGAGGTGGGCACTTGGACGTGAGACCGCTCAGATGTAAGCCAGATTTGGATCGTCGCGGATGTAGGCCAGCTCCTGGCCGAGGTAGTGAAGCTCCGGCAGACCGTGCCATTTGCGGACGAGGTGGTAGGTCGGCGAGGTCAGCAGACGGCAAGCGTCGACCGCGGCGCGCCACTCCGGCTTCTTGATCTCGACGACGGTTTCGTGCTCGGGCAAGACCCCGAAGTCCCAGGCACCACACAGGCGCACGAGGAAGTCGACTCGGTCGGCGAGCGAGTCGACGGCGTCGGGGACGTCGGTGTCGGGGTAGAGGGTGCCGTCAATCCACGAGGGCATCGAGAAGCTCCTTTTCGTACCATCGGCGGGCGCGTTCGGCGACGGTCCGTTCGGCGGGATCGGCGATTCGCTCAAGCGGTCGATGCTGGACGATCCGCGCGAGGTGTGTTTCGACGGCCAGTCGGGCACGGTGGGAGTCCGTCGAAGCCTCGGCTCGTTTCTGGCGTTCGCGCCACAGCCGCCAGCAGTCGACCGGGCTCGTCAGCCCGGCTTCGCACACGGAATAGACGTCGCGGAAGTCCCGCGGAGCACCGCGTTCGACGAGCGCGGTCATCTTGTTGGCGACGAGGTCGGCAAAGCTGTCGAGGAGCACGCTCGGCCACGGGGCCGGACCCGGCGTCTCAAGCAGAGCAGTGCGTTCAGCGACCTGAAAGCTGAAGACCTTCTTTTTTCCCCGCAGGAGCTCGATCGAGACGACTTCTCCCCAGGTTCGAACGCGCACCGGCCCGACCGTTTCCAGGGCACCTCGGACGGCTGCGACGACCCGGGTCCGCTCGGCCGAAGTGGTCTCGGATTGCCACCAGGCGTCGATGTCGTGGGTTGGACGGTAGTCGAGGTAGCACAGGAGGCCGAACGCGCCGCCGAGAGAAATCTTCTCGCCGAGGTTCGCTGAGACGAGGGCCTCGAGGCAGAGGTCAGCGTGCTCGGGGGTGTGGCGGGGACGGTCAGGTTGCAAGGGCTTCAGCCTCTCAGGTCGTTCTCGACGCTCGCATTCTACCATCCGTCTCCGCGTCTCGCTCGCCAAGTCCGGACGCTCGAGGTCCTCGAGCGGCGGACCCTTCGTCGAACGCACCGATGGGGTGGAAGCTCACCCGGCGCTTCGGCAGTACACGCCGAAGGCGGTGGAGAGTCACGAGCCCCTGCCAACCGCGAGGTCGATGCCCACCCAGGCCAACAGGACGTCAAGGCGCGCCAGCTCCGAGAGCGTC
>CBDUYN010000347.1:0-3587 GCA_965371445.1 uncultured bacterium
CAACCCTCAGACGGGGTGTCAGGAATTTTTCCGGTGGAACTGCTTGACAAGGACAAGTAGGACGGCCTCGACGTGCCGGGCCGCGCTTGTTAGACTAGGCGCGAGGCTCGCAGCACGTACATCCTGAGACAGTACATCCTGAGACAGCACATCCTGAGACAGCACATCCTGAGACAGCACATCCTGAGACAGCACATCCTGAAGACGTCCAGCGAAAGGAGCACCGTCATGAAGAGCCGGAAGTGGAACCTTGCCGTCCTGGCGATCCTGGTTCTGGGGATCGTGACCCTCCTCCCCGCCGTCGCGGCCGCCGACGGCGCCCATCCCCATCCCCAGGCCCAGCCGACGATCTCGTCGACCAAGGTCCAGGGCCAGCAGCAGCAGTCCTTTCCCGGCCGCTACCGCCAGAAGGGCGTCTACCGTGGCAGTGAGAACAGCCACCAGACCTGGCAGCCTTCCTACTACCACCAGAAGAAGTACTACCAGGTGAAGCCGATGACGCCCTTTACGGGCAACCTGTCGCGTTCCACCTACGACTTCAACGCCGGCGGCGCTTTTTACAGCTTCGCGCCGATCGTCCCCTATCCGGGCTACGTGGTGTACCAGACGCCGGTCCAATACGTCGAGCCGGAACCGGCTCCGCCGCCGCCGCCGCCGGTCACCCAGGTCTACATCGTCCAGCCTCCGCCGCCCGTTCCGGCGCCCGCCCCGGCCGCGCCTTCGCCGCCCGCCGCCCCGGAGCCGCCGGCCTCCAAGGACCCCGGCAAGGTGGCCTTCGCCGTCCACCCGGGTGACGCCAAGGTCTACCTCGACGACCGCCTGCTCGGCGACGGCCGGAGCCTGGTCGACAAGGGCTCCTTGAAGCTCTCCCCCGGGGTCTACGTCCTCGAGGTCGAGCATCCGCGCTACGAGGCGCAGCGGCTGATCTTCGGCGTCACCGCCAACGAGACGACGCAGGTGGCGATCGACCTGACCTCGGAGCGGGGGCGCCGGCGTTCTCGGGTGCGAACGGGCGACGAGATCTTCTGAGGCGCCGGCGAGCCTCCCCTTCGGCCACCCGCGGCTTTCAGCTCGGAAGCCTGGATGCGCTAGACTCGACTCTGGAGCATCCGCATGGGCCAAGAAGGACTCTTTCGTACGATCCATCCGCCGTTCGCCGACTTCCTCGAACGGCAACGGACGGCTGCGGACAGCTTCCGCTTCGTCGCCCGCAACTTCCTGCTCGACGAGAACGTCCTCGAGCCCCGCGCCGAGACGTATGGCGGCTACGGCGCCGCGGACGGCTTCGCCGGCCGGGTCGAATGGGTCGACGCTCACCAGGAGTACCTCGACGAAGAGGTCTTCACAGAGCGGCCCGTGAACGGGCCGCCCAAAACGCTGGACCCGGCAAGAAAAGAGCGTTGCCCCGAGACCTTCCGCCACGACGACAACCTCGTCCTCTACGGCAGCGCCAACAAGGACCTCGACCTGCTCCGTGTGTTGAGCGCCGTGTCGCTCGCCTCGCGGACGGGCAGGCCCGTGAAGGAGATCGTTGAAGCCGGGCACGAGCTGGTCCGTGCGCGGGCGGCGAAACGCCTGCCCGAGGCGCGGCAAGAGCAGGCCTTCGACGGCGCGCTCGGCAAGTGGAACAAGCGCTGTGACCTGCGGCCTTGCTTCGCCACCTTCTACGCCGACCACGAGGACCTCTTTCAAGCCAGGCCCGAGGACGACGCGGCCGGCTGGGCCGACGAGCTCCGCGACCGTCTCGGCCTCGGCCACCTGGACCCGAGGACCCGAGGCGAGATGCCGATTCTCGTCTTCCGCTACGCCGTCCGGGAGGTGCCGAAGAGGAAGCGTAGCCGCCTCAAGCCGCTGGCGGTGCCCTCGGTCCTCGACGGCGAGATGAACCCGACGTTCTGCCCGGCGCCGGACGGTCTGGGCTACGGTCATACGGTCCATCTCGCCGGCTCGGCGAGTCAACCTTGCCGCGAGGTCGTCCATCCCTACATGGACTTTCAAGCCGGACACCTCTTCCGGGTGGGTTTGGTGAAGAGACCGGTCCCGAAAGACTTATCTCCCGCACGCAAGGCGCACCTGCTTGCCTTGCGCGGCATGGCCGGGCGCGACGACTACGCCGCCACCACGGACCCGAAGGCCTGAGCCATGCTGGAGCTCTGGGACGAGGTCTTCGATTCGCAGGTGCCGGAGTGGCTCGTCCGCTTCGACGAGGCCCCGGCTCAGGCGCTCGACGAGCTCTTTTTCCGGCGGTTTTTCCACGGACCCCTGCAACCCGCGGAGCCCGAGGACCTGCTCGTCGACTGGATCCGGATGCTCGGCGACGCGGGTGAATTCGCCGCGCGCCTCGACACCGAGATGCGCTCCTGGGTCGAACGGCAGTGGGGCGGCGTCCCCGAGAGCCGCCGGGCGAAGCGCTGGGCCGACGCCTGGCAGTGCCTGGCCAACGTCGTGGGCCCCGTCGACGAGCTGCCACTCACCGTCAAGGCCCTGCGCGAACGCTTCGACGAGGCCCAGGAGGTCCTCGGGCCGTTTTCCACCTCGCCGTCGAGAGATCCCCTGGGCCGTTACCTCTGGGCCCTCGCCGACCACCAAGCGGATCGCTCGCTCGAAACGTTCTGGTGGTCGACGTGCGACCTCGGCGACGACATCGTCTTCTACCACGCGTCCTACGCGGTCGGCGGCGTGGCGGGGCTCCCCCCGCCGCCCGGCAAGGAAGGCGGCGGCTTTCGCGACGACGTCGTCCACGCGGTGCTACGGCTGGGACGGGCCTTCGACCGACTCGTCGCCCGGCGGCGTCTCCAGCCCAAGCAGGCGGCAGAGGAATACGGTGTCGCCGCGGGGTGGGCGCTGGCGGCGTTTCCGTTTCCTGACCGCTGGTGCGACGTCCTGGCGCCGCGTTTGCGAAACGAGCCCGAATGGGTGCGGGACCGGCTTGTCGAGCACGTCCACGGGTTGGCGGAGATCGCCAAGAGACCGCCGCGTTCAGGTCCCCGAGAGCGGGGATGGAAGGAACCCACGGATCGCCTCGTGACCCAACTCAGGCGCGATCCCGCCGGCGCGCGGATCGAGGCCGAGAAGCTCCTCGGCGAGGCACGCGTTCACGCAGAAGGAACCGGCGACGCCACACCGTTGAACCGCGCCTTGTGCCGCTTCTCGAGCACGATTGCGGCGGTGGACGCCGAACAGGCGGTAGCCTGGGCCGAGGAGGCGGTGGCCTGGGAGCCCTGGAACGCCTTCTCCTGGACGACCCTGACGAAGGCGCTCCACCACGCCAGACGTCCGGAGGAGGCGCTGATCACCGCCTGGCTCTCAGTCGAGCGATTCCCGCAAGACGTCGTGGCGCGCACCGGCCTGGGCGAGGTTCTCAAGGCCGCGAACCGTCTCGAAGAGTCCGAGTCCGTGTACCGAGAGACCGTCGAGCGATTCCCGACCAACGTCGTGGCGCGCAACGGCCTGGGCGAGGTTCTCAAGGCCGCGAACCGTCTCGAAGAGTCCGAGTCCGTGTACCGAGAGACCGTCGAGCGATTCCCGACCAACGTCGTGGCGCGCAACGGCCTGGGCGAGGTTCTCAAGGCCGCGAACCGTCTCGA
>CBDUYN010000348.1:0-3584 GCA_965371445.1 uncultured bacterium
CTGAGATACGCCGGGGCGAAGACCATGAGCTTCCGAATCCACGACCACCTGATCCAAATCGGCTTGGCGACCGGAGCTAACGTCTTCGGACAACATTGAAGTAGCTAAAGGGCACGCCCCGCGTCCGGCCACGAAAGGCGGGTGCTAGAATACGCCTCATGGCGTCCCTGGTCTCGATCGCAACCCCCGAGCCCGAGCCCGCGGGCACGAGCCCCGACTACGTCCGAATCAGCTACGCCAGCGCGCTGGCCCTACGCTTCAAGTCCGGACGCTTCACCCGCGCCTTCGACTTCGGCGGCATCAACCTCCTGCTCAGCTACGACGAGGGCTGCCGCTCCGACTGCGGCTACTGCGGCCTGGCGCGCTCCCGCGCCGGCGCCTACGAGGACAAGTCCTTCATCCGCGTGGAATGGCCCCTCGTTCGTACCGACGACCTCGTCGCACGGATGGCGCGCTACGAAGGACGCCTGACGCGGCTCTGCATCTCGATGGTGACCCACGGCCACGCCTACCGCGACACCCTGGCTATCACCCGCCGCATCCGTGACCGCGTTACCACTCCGCTCTCGCTCCTCGTCGCCCCGCCGACGCTCAACGCCGAACGCCTCCGCGACTTGAAGGACGCCGGCGCCGACATGATCGGCATCGGCATGGACGCCGCCACCGAGGAGCTCTTCCGGAGCCTCCGAAGCGACGTCCCCCGCGGTGGGCTCAAGTGGGAGAGCTACTGGCAGATCGTCTCGGAGGCGCGCGAGACCTACGGCCCCTGGAACGTGAACTGCCATCTCCTGGTGGGCCTCGGCGAGGCCGACCACGATCTGATGACGACCTTCGAGGATCTCCTGGGCCGTCAGATCTTCTCCTACCTCTTCTGCTTCAACCCCGAGCCCGACTCGCGCCTCGCCGCACACCCCAAGAGCCCGGTGACGCGTTGGCGCCGCATCCAGCTTGCCAAGTTCCTGCTCGAGGAGCGCGGCTTCGAGCCGCCGACCTTCGACTACGACGACGACGGATCACTACGGCAGATCCACGCCCCCGCCGATCTCGTCGAGCGGGTGGTCGAGGACGGACACGCTTTCATGACCAACGGCTGTCCCGGGCCGAAGGGTGAGCCGGGTTGCACGCGTCCGATGGGTAGCTGGCGTCCGGGGGAGGCGCCCCGTGACTACCCCTGGCAGCCCGACGCCTCGGATCGGGAGTCGATTCGCAGCGAGCTGCGCCTCGACGAGCTCCTCGTTGCGGGCGCGGGACCGACGCGTCCGCCCGCGCTCTGGGCGCCACCGGCGTCAGGATGCTTCGCAGAGCGCGCCGGGGTGTCAGCTCTCTAGCCACCCGAACGGAGGGGGCCGGCCCTGCCCGGCGGCGGGCCGATCTCCGCGCGGCCGGACGGTTCGCGCCCGGCAGCGAGCCGCTATCTTCGTGACGTCCGACAGGAGGACTCGCATGGAGACCCTCGACTCGCTGACCGCCCAGCTTCTTCCTTACGCCCTGGTCTGGTTCGTCTTCTTCGTGGCGCTGCGCACCGCTGTCGTCCTGCGCCGCGGCTACAAGCTCGAGCTGGGGACGCCCAAGGGCTCCCCGCGGCGCGGCATCCTCTACTCGCTGACTTTTTCGATGCTGCCCTGGAAGAAAGACAGCACCCGGCGCCACCCGATGACCTACGCCGCCGGCATGGGCATGCACCTCGGCGTCTTCGTGACCGTCGTCTACGCCCTGGGCCGGCGATGGGCGTCGTGGCCGGACGCCGCCGAGACCGTTATCGCCATCCTGGCCGGGATCGGTTTCTTGAGCGCCCTGGGGCTTTTCCTGAAGCGCAGCTCGACGCCCTACATGCATGCGATCTCGAGCCCCGACGACTTCGTCTCCAACCTCCTCGTGGAGCTTTTCCTGCTCGGCGGCTGCCTGACGGCTTTCCTGCCGGCGGCGCTCGGCTTCTGGCGCCTGGCCGCCATCCTGCTCCTCGTCTACGTGCCTCTGGGCAAGATCTACCACATGGTCCTCTTCTTCGTGTCGCGGACGCTCTTCGGCCTTCAGTTCGGCCGCCGCGGCGTCCTGCGCCACGATCTGCCGATCAGCTACTGAGGAGTCCGTGATGCCGGAGGAGAACCTCGTCCAGGACGCCCTCTCGATCCTCGAGACCAGGCTCAACCTGCCGATGGCCACCTACTTGGAGGCCTGCACCCACTGCGGGCTGTGCGCCGACGCCTGCCATCTCTACCGCGCCGATCCGGAGCCCAAGCACATCCCGAGCTTCAAGGCCGACACCGTGCGCCGGGTCTACCAGCGCTACTTCACCCCCACCGGCCGCGCCCTGCCGTGGCTCTTCGGCCTCTCCGAGCTGACCGAGGAGGAGCTCGACTCCTGGGTGGAGCCGGTCTTTCAATGCACGATGTGCCGGCGCTGCACGATCGAGTGCCCGCTCGGCATCGACAACGCGGCGATGATCGCGATGGCGCGCTCGATCCTGAGCCAGGCCGGCAAGGCGCCGCCGACGCTCGCCGAGCACGGACGTCTCTCCTGCGAAGTCGGAAGCCCCCTGGGCTTGACCCGCGAGAAGTTCCTCGAACGCCTCGAGTGGATCGAAGAGGAGCTCCAGGACGAGCTCGACGACGAGGGCTTCACGATCCCCGTCGACGTCCTTGGTGCAGAGTACCTCTTCATCCCCGCGTCGCTGGAGATGATGAAATACCCGGGGAGCGTCCAGGCCTGCTGCCGGATCTTCCACGCCGCGGGAGTGGGCTACACGTTCTCGAGCGAGCGCTTCGACGTGACGAATTTCGGCGTCTTCCTGGGCGATCCGCGGATGACGAAGAGGATCGCGCTGCGCGACGTCGAGGAGGCCAAGAAGCTCGGCGTCAGGACGCTCGTGACTTCGGAGTGCGGCCACGCCTACCGGGCGCTCCGCTGGGAGGCGCCGGACTGGTTCCAGGAGGAGCTGCCGTTCACGGTGAAAAACATCGTCGAGCTGGCCGACGAGTGGGTCGCCACGGGACGCCTCCAGCTCGATCCCGGAGCCAATCCCCGGCCGGTGACCTACCATGACCCGTGCAACATCACCCGCAACGGCGGCGTCATCGAGGAGCCGCGGCGTCTGCTCAAGGCCTCGACGGAGGACTTCCGCGAGATGACCCCGAACCGCGAGAACAACTGGTGCTGCGGCGGGGGCGGCGGCTTCCACTCGATGCCCGAGTACCAGGAGCTGCGCCTCAAAAGCGGCCGCATGAAGGCCGAGCAGGTGAAGCGTACCGAGGCGGCAGTCGTCGCCACCGCCTGCGCCAACTGCCACCTCCAGCTCTCCGAGCTCTCCGAGCGCTACGAGCTCGGCGTCGAGTGCGCAAGCGTCACCGAGATCGTCGCTGAAGCGTTGGTGGACGGGTAGGGCGGGCAGCGGGTCCGGCCACCCAAGTCTGCCGGCGGTGCTCGGACCGCTTGCCTTTCCGTCCCGAAGGGACGAACGCTGGGAGCGCCGGCGTCCCGCCGGCTCTTCGTCCCGAAGGGACGCTGCCTTTCCGTCTCGAAGAGACGGCGCCAAATCGAGCCTACGAGACGCAAAGACGTGGGGGACTTCGTCCCCCACGGCCGGC
>CBDUYN010000349.1:0-3580 GCA_965371445.1 uncultured bacterium
GCCCTCCTCGGAGCCGCACCGGGGTCGAGTCCTAAGGTAGCCCAGTGAGCCGCCTAAGAACGAACGGGGGAAGCGTGGGAGGGGAGGGACGTCAGAGGGTAGCCCAGGACTTCCGTCCTCGTTGCGCTATACTCCCCTCCTTCATGGTCCACCTGAGCCAGCGCCAGACACGCCGCCTGGCGCTCGCCCGCGCCGGGCTCCTGAAACCCGAGTGGACGGATTTGCCTAAAAGCGTCCGAGGACGCGGCGCGAGCGCCCGCCGGGCCGCCCACCAGGTCATCCGCCACTTCGGCTACCTCCAGCTCGACTCGATCCCCGTCGCCGGCGCCCGCACCCACACGATCGTCCTCCTCTCGCGGCTACGGCGCTTCTCTCCCGAGCTCGCCGAGCAGCTCCTCCAGCCCGGCGAGCCGCTCTTCGAGTACTGGGGACACGAGGCCTCGTGGCTACCGATCGAGCTCTACCCGGTCTTCGCTTTCCGGCGCCAGGAATTCCAGGTGCATCCGTGGTACGGCGACGTCCTCGGCGAGCACCCGGATCTCGCCCGCCGCCTCCTGGAACGAATCCGCGACGAAGGGCCGCTGCGCTCGAAGGACTTCGACGGCCAGGCCGACTCCGACGACATGTGGGCCTCGAAGCTCATGAAGAGGGTGGCGCTGGCGCTCTGGTCGGCCGGGGACCTGGCGATTCGCGAACGGCGCCACTTCCACCGCTTCTTCGACCTGGCCGAACGCGTCGTCCCCGAGCCGTGGCGCTCCGCGACGCCGCGTGACGAGGCGCTGCGCACTCTGCTGCTCCTGGCGCTACAAGGCCACGGCTGGGCCACGACGGGCACCCTCGCCGCCACCTGGCGGCTCCAGAACATGCGCGAGGAGATCGCGGCCGCCGTCGACGAGCTCCGTGAGTCCGGCGAGATCGTACCGGCCACGGCCGAGGACGCCACAGGACGGACGATGAAGGGCTTCGTCCGCACGGCGGACCTGGAGCTCGCCGAGCGGCTGGACCGGCTCCGTCCGCGGCGCGACCAGGGGGTGCTCCTCTCGCCCTTCGACCCGGTGCTCTGGGACCGCAAGCGCGTCCTCCAGCTCTTCGGCTTCGAGCAGCTGATCGAGATCTACAAGCCGGCGGCCGAGCGCCGCTACGGCTACTACGTCCTGCCGGTCCTGGCGGGCGAGGAGCTCGTCTCCCGCGTCGACTTGAAGGCGGAGCGCAAGGCCGGGACGCTCAAGGTCGTCGCGCGCCACGACGAGGAGGTCCCGGCGGCTCGCCGAGCGGCGCAGAACGAGGCCGTCCGCACGGCGCTCGAACGGTACGCGGAAGACGTCGGGCTCGAGCTCGTCGCCCAGAGGTCTTGGTCCTAGCGGCGAGCGAACTTGAGACCCGACCAGGTGGCGTCGACGGCGCAGATCTTGTAGTCGACCAGCCCTGCGTCGAGGCCGAAGCGGCGGACCTCGGTCTCGCCCAGGTCCTTGTGGCGTCCGGAGGACTTTTTCGGCCAGACGATCCACAGCCCGCCACTTTTGGCCATCGCCCGCTCGGCGGCCTGGAACCGCTTCCGCAGATCCGCCTGCGTCTCGACGAAAAGCAGCAGCAGATCGGCCTTGCCGCGCGCCGAACGGCGGATCCTGACGCCCTCCGGCAAGCTTCCGAGGGTTGCCTCAAAACCCTCCGGAGCTCCTAGCAAGGCCAGCGTCGTACCGGCCTTGACGCCGAGCTTTTTCGGCAGCGGCGTGCCCGAGTAGCCGTCCATGGTGCCGGGGACGACGGGGTCCTTGGGCGGATGGGCGAGAGCCTCCTCCAGGGCACGGACGGCGCCGTCCCACTCCGTGTAGACGGCGTCGGGAAGGAGCCTGCGGGTCTGCGCGACCTTGTCGCTCTTGCCGCCGACGAAGACGAGGGGAACGTGGCGGGTGGCCTGGGCCCGCCGCAGCCAGGCACCGGCCTCGCGGCCCTGGGACGGCAGCCGGCTCAGGTCGACGAGAACCGCGTCGGGCGGTGCGTCGCGGAGGCGGCGCAGGGCCGCCAGGTTGTCCGGCTCGAAGAGGACGTCGACTTGATGACCGGCGCCGCGCAAACGCGCGGCACGCTCTTTTGTCTCGGACTCCTTCCAGTGGACCAGGACGACGCGGCTCATCGTCCTAGGATATGCGGAAAGCGAGGGCTTTCGCCATCGTCGTCCGGCAAGCAATCCTCTTCCTGGCCGGGCTCGCCTCCGCCCACGGCCTCCAGGTGGTCGAGCCGGAGGCCCACCTGGTCGAGCCCGTTGGTCAGCTCTTGGATCCGCCGCCCGAGGTGGACGACCTCGTCGAGGCGGGCCACCTCCGCCTGCGGCTTCAGGCCGTAGAGCTCGGAAAAAAACACCGCCGGGCGAACCTTGAGGGCGTCGAGGAGGGTAAACAGCTGATCCAGCCGGAAGGACTTCTGGCTGTTCATCAGCTGGGAGATGTAGCTGCGTCCCCAGCCCAGCTCCTCCTGGACTTCCAACTGGGTCCTCTTTTGCCGCCGCATGATCTGCCCCACGAGGTCCAGGACCTCCTCGACTTCGGCGGGTAGCGGGGGCCTGCGATTCTTGCTCACAGCGGCTCCGTTCGTGTTGTCTTCGTCCCGGACATCTTGCCAACCTCTTCGGTCCTGAGCGGGTGGTCACGCTCTAAGGTCAATCGACGCCGGGAAGGGAAAGCGGCAACCTGGCGGAAGACGTTCGGAACGGTTCTGAAAAGCTTGCCTACACCCGCAGGCGAGTGGGCTAGCTCGGGTCCGATTATGCGGAGCCTGAGACTTTGTGAACCTCGACCGTGCATTCCTCGGCGGTCATGGCGCGTTCGCGCCCCATCTTCCCCGGACAGGTCCCATGGCCACGCGCCATCCCGCTCAGTCGCGACGCCGGCCCGTCGCTCGGGGACGGCAGTCGGGTAGACCCTACGATCCAGGGCTCATGCTGCGAAGGCCGAACGGACGTGGCACGAAGTCGTCCGGCGTCGACAGCTCGAACACGTCGTCCTTGACCGTCGCCAGGAAGAGACCTTGCTTCAGGGCCTGGATGCGCAGGTTCTCGGGGATCGTGACGGCGGCCAGGATACCGAAGAGCTTCTTGCCACGGTGCCCGGGGAAGGCGCGCGGAAACCGTCGCAGGTGCTCGAGGATCTGGTGGATGCCGTCTTCGCGGAGCTGGCTCTTGATCTCGGCGAGATAGACCTCGTCGCTGTCCTCTCCGGCATGACCGACGAGATCGACCTCGTAGTCGACGCCGTCGATCTGAAACCTCTGGGGAGCGGTGAACACCGTCATACCGAACCGCTCGCCCAGAATGCGCTTCAGGGAGGGCTGAAACATGGACTCGGTGTAGAGGCCGAGGGCGTTGCCGATCTCGCCAAGCCGGCGTTCGAGGCTGGTGATCAGACGGTCCGTCTCCCGGCGGGAGGCGAGGAGCTCCTCGCGCATCTCCTGCCACTGTCTCTGCGACTCCTCCCACCGCTGCTCGGACTCCTCCCACCGCTGCTCGGACTTCCCCCACCGCTGCTCGGACTCCTCGCGCATCTCCTGCCACTGTCTCTGCGACTCCTCCCACCGCTGCTCGGAC
>CBDUYN010000350.1:0-3489 GCA_965371445.1 uncultured bacterium
GGCCGAGGAGCCGGAATGGCGCAGCGATCCCTTCGTGCTCACCGAGACCGACGACGCCTACTTCGGCCGCGGCGCCTGCGACATGAAGGGCTTCGTCGCCCTGGCCGCAAACGCCGCGGTGCGGGCCGCGGCGGAGGGGGTCCGTCATCCCCTGGTGCTGGTGCTCACCTACGACGAGGAAGTGGGTCTCGTCGGCGCTCGCCGCTTCGCCGAGACTTGGCCGGTGGAGCGTCCGCTGCCGCGCGCCACGATCGTCGGCGAGCCTACGTCGTTGCTGGCGGTACGGCTCCACAAGGGCATCTCGCAGCAACGCCTGACGGTCCGGGGCCAAAGCGCGCACAGCGGCTACCCCCATCTCGGCCACAACGCCATCGAGCCCGCCGCCCGGGCGATCGGCGCGCTGGAGGAGCTGCGCCGCGCGCTCGAGGGCGAGATTTGCCCGAACCGCGAGCACTATCCGGAGACGCCTTTCGTCGCCTTGAACGTCGGGAAGGTGATCGGCGGCACGGCGGACAACGTCGTCCCGGACCGCTGCACGGTCGACTTCAGCTTCCGGATCCTGCCGGGGATGGAGTCGGCACCGATCCGCGAACGGATCCGTGGGATCCTCGACGACGTCCTCGTGGGCGAAAGCTACGAGATCGAGCTCAAGACCTCCTCCGCTCGAGCTCGCGGAGACGAGCGAGGTCTACCATGCGGTCTGCGAGCTGATGGGCCAGAGCGAGACCCACGCGGTCTCCTATGCCACCGACGGCAGCTGGCTGCAACGGGCCGCGGCCTCGACTGCCTCATCTTCGGTCCAGGCTCGATCGAGGTGGCCCACAAGCCAGACGAGTGGATGCCCAAGGACGAATTCCACCGTGCTTGCGGGCTCGTCGACGAGCTCGTCGAGCGCTTCTGCCTCGTCCGGGAGTCGACGGCTTTATGACGTTTACCACCTTTCTCCGCCACCTGCGCCGCGAATCGCGCGGCACCGGGTCGAAGCTCCTCTTCTTCGTCGCTTGCCTGATGATCGGTGTCGCCGCCGTCGTCGCCGTGGCCGGCTTCAGCGAGGGACTGGAGCGCGGCATGGCCGGCCAGACGCGCCAGCTCCTCGCCGCCGACCTCGCGGTCCGCGGAAGGAGCCCCGTTTCCGACGCGGTCAAAGAAGCCGTCGACCAGATCCCCGGGGCCCGGCGCAGCGGCATCCGGGAGATGCTGACGGTGGTCGCGGCGGTCCGTGACGGCGTCGCCGACGGCGCCGCCGCTTCGAGCCAGCTCGTCGAGCTCAAATGCCTCGACGGGACCTATCCCTTCTACGGCGAGGCGGAGCTCGATCCCCAGAGGCCTCTCTCGGAGCTCCTCGACGAGCGCTCCGCGGTCGTCGCGCCGGAGCTGATCGCCCGGCTCGGCCTGCCGAAGGACGGTCGCCTCAAGATCGGCGGCGAGGAGTTTCGCATCACGGGGCTTGTCCTTTCCGAGCCGGACCGCGTCGCGAGCGCCTTCACCATGGGCCCGCGGGTCTTCCTCTCGGGCGCGGGGCTCCAGCGCGCCGGGCTGGAGAAAACCGGCAGCCGTATCCTCTACCGTACGCTCGTCGCCCTGCCTCCCGGATCGCTCGGGGAGCTGGAATCGGTGGCCGAGCGCCTGCGGGAGCTCCTGCCCGAAGACGGACGCCATCGCCTGGTGACCTACCGCGACGCCCAGCAGTCGATCCGCCGCGGAATCGAGAACGTGGAGGGCTACCTGGGTCTCGCGGCCCTCCTCTCGCTCTTGGTCGGCGGCGTCGGCGTCGCCCAGACGGTACGCGCCTGGCTCGCCGGACGCCTCGACTCGATCGCCGTCCTGAAATGCCTCGGCTACCGCCCGCGCGAGGTGCTCGCCCTCTACATCGGGCAGGCGGCCATCCTAGGCGTCGTGGCGAGCCTCTTGGGGATCGGCCTCGGGCTTGCCGTCGAGGCGGTCGCGGTCGAGCTGCTCCGCGGCGTCTTGCCGGTCGAGCACCTGGACCTCTGGCAGGTCGAGGCGATGGTCCGTGGCCTCCTCCTGGGCACCGGGATCGCGGTGGTCTTCTCGCTTCCCCCTCTCGCCGCGGCACGCCGGGTACCGCCGGCACGTGTGCTGCGCCGTGACGCCGAGCCCCTGCCGGCGAGCCGCGTGACGACGAGCCTCGTCGTCCTGGGGCTCGTCGCGACGACCTTTCTACTCGCCTCCTGGCAAGCGAGCTCGCTGCTCCGGGGCCTTGCCTTCACCGCCGCGCTCGTCGCCGTGACGCTGCTTCTCGCCGCGGCGGCCCGGGGGCTCATGCGCCTCGCCGTCCGGCCGCGAAGGCTCGCACGGCTGTGGCTGCGCCAGGGGATCGCGGCCCTGGCACGCCCGGGAGCGTCGACCACGAGCGCCACCGTCGCCCTGGGCCTGGGGGTCCTCGTCATCCTCACCATGTACCTCGTCGAGAACCGCCTGTCGGACCAATTCGCCACCGACGTGCCCGCCAACGCGCCCAACGCCTTCCTCATCGACATCCAGACCGACCAATGGCCCGAGCTCCGGGAGCTCCTCGCCACGGAGGCCGAGACCGTCGACTCGGTGCCGGTCGTGATGGCCCGTTTCCGCTCGATCGACGGCGTGGCCATCGAGGAGCTCGTCAAGCGCCGTCCGCGAGGCGAGCGAGACGCCGCGGACGGCGACGGCGACCGGCGCTGGGCTCTACGCCGCGAGCAGCGCCTCACCTACTTCGAGAAGCTCCCCGAAGACAACCGCATCGTCGAAGGTGAGCTCTGGAGCGACCCCGACCGCGCCGAGGTGAGCGTGGAGCGCGACTACGCCCGCGACCTGGGTGTCGGAGTCGGCTCGGTCCTCGTCGTCGACGTCCAGGGGGTGCCGGTCGAGCTCGCGGTCACCAGCATCCGCACGGTCGACTGGGGGACGTTTGGCATCAACTTCTTCATGGTCGTCGAGCCGGGGGTGCTGGAGGAGGCGCCGCAGCACCGGATCGCCGCCGTCCGACTGCCGGCAGAGCGCGAGCAGACCCTCCAGGACCGGCTCGCCGAGCGCTTTCCCAACGTCACCATGATCCGCATCCGGGAGGTGCTGGAAAGAATCGTCCACATCCTGGGCCAGCTCGGGCTGGGTGTTCGCCTCCTGGGGGCCCTCACCGTCCTTGCAGGTCTCGCGATCCTCGGCGGCGCCGTGGCCGCGACGGCGGTGCGCCGCGGCCAGGAGGTGGCGCTCTTGAAGACGCTCGGCATGACCCGCCGCCAGGTGGCCGCCGGCTTCGCCACCGAATACGCCCTGGTGGGCCTGGTGGCCGGCGTCGTCGGCTCGGCGGGAGCCGGCGCCGTCTCCTACCTCGTCCTCGTCCACGGCATGGAGCTCGAGTGGGCCTTCGATCCTCTGGGGCACGCCGGCGCGGTCGCCCTGGCCGTCGTCCTCGCCGTCGTCGCGGGCCTCGCCGCCAGCACCTGGGCGCTCGCCCGGCGTCCCGTCGAGGCGCTGCGATCCACGGACTGA
>CBDUYN010000351.1:0-3473 GCA_965371445.1 uncultured bacterium
GGGGGATTTTCTTGGCAGGCGCAGCCTGCCGGATCTATGCCCTACAGGCTCCTAGTCGCCGCCGTCCGCTCCGAGCGCCAGGAGGTTCGTAAAGAGCCGGTAGGCCCCGGGCACCCCGGCCGGCAACTGACGAAAGAAGGCGAGCCCGGTGTAGACGTAGTAACCCTCGCCGTGGCGCGCCACGATCAGGCTCCCGTCTTTTTCGCTCTCGTCTCCCGGATCGGCCATCGCTAGCAGCGGCGTCGCCTCTTCGCCCCAGCTGCGTGCGAAGTAGAGGCCGCGTTCCTGGACCCAGCCCTCCCAGTCGGCGGCGGTGATCCGGTTGGGCGTCGTGAGCGCCGGGTGCTCCGGAGCGAGCAGGCGCACCGCTGCGGTCTCGTCGGTCACCCGGTCGTGGGGACGGTGGATCACGAGCTCGAAAGGCGCGTAGCCGCCGCGTACGAATTGGTACTGCTGGTACTGGACGACGAGCGTCCCGCCGCGTTTAACGTAGGCCAGGAGCCGCGGGTTGGCCTCGTGAAGGGAGGCGTCGGTCTCGTAGGCGCGGCTGCCGATCGTGATCGTGTCGTAGACCGAGAGGTCGGCGCCGGTGAGCTCGGCGGCGGAGAGCACCTCGACCGGGAAGCCGACGGCGCGCAGGAACTCCGGCACCCGGTCGCCGGCGCCGCGCACGCAGCCCAGGCGTCCGAGGGCGGGGAAGGCGATCTTGGCGGCGGAGATGGTGACACGCGCCGGCCGCGGCATCGGCGTCGGACGGATGTGCTCGTAGTCGACGAGCGGATAGGCGTGGTCGAAGCGCTCGCCGTCGTCGGTGAGCGCGGCGACGGCGACCTCGTAGCGGCTTTCGCGAAGCTCGGCGGGCGCCCGAAGGACGACCTCGACGACCTTGCGTCCGCCCGGCGCCACCTCCAGGCGCACCGGCGCAGGCGCGGGCCAGCCGTCGGGGAGGGTGACCTCGAGGTTTGCGGCGAGCGCCTCGCCGGCGTTGGAGCGGACCTCGACCTGGAGCGACCTCTCCGTGCTCTCGCCGATCGGCCAGACGAGGAGGTCGGGCTCAACCGTTACTTCGAGCCGCGGCACGGCCCGCAGGGGACGCCGAATCTCTCCCTTGGCCTGGTCGCGCACCCGGTAGACCACCTCGCGCTCGAGCGCTACCGGCACGCCGCCGAGGCGGAAGACGAAGCGCAGGACGAGCGGCGGCGGCCCGAAGGGACGGCCGCGCTCCTCGGGAGAGGCGACGCTCCAGTCATAGAGGTCGCCGACGAGCGGCCGGCGCAGGAAGTAGGGCACCGTCGGTGGGCTTCCTGCCGGTACCTCGACCGTGATCTCCTGCTCGTCGCTCACCCGGGTGGAGAAAAACGAGCGCGGCGCTTCGGGCTTCGCCCGTCCCGTCTCGCGCCATCCCGCGGCGCTTGCGACCGAGACCTCCAGGTCCGAGACCTCCAGGGAGCCGGCGTTCCAGAAGATCGAGCGTACGGCGAAGCTTCCGCCCGGCACCGCGGTCTCCTGCTCGGTGACCGCGTCGGCCAGGACGCCGGCCGCGTTGGCGAGCCCCTCGTAGGCGAGAGCGAGCTTCTCGGCGACGAGGCTCCGGACCTGGCGCGTCACCGGTTCCTCGCCGGCGAGCTCGGCCTCGGCCTCGCGCAGGAGGCCTACGATCTCCTGGAGCGGGGCGGCGGCCGACACCGTGTCGACAGCGGAGAGCCGTGCCCGCGCCCCGCGAGCCAGCTCCCCGACCCGGTCGAGGCGCTCGGCGACGCGCTTCCGCCGGGCCGGCGGGAGGGGAGCGGCGACCGCCTGAAGGCGCGTGTCGATGCCGGAAAAAACGTCGATGGAGCCGGCCCCGTCGCCTCCCGCCTGCCAGGCGAGGGCGCCGGTGGCGTCGCCCAGGGGCTGGACGAGGCCCATGTCCTGGCAGCGGTGCTGGCTGCGGCTCGCCATCGAGAGCTGAAAGATCGAGCGTCCGCTGAAGGGCTCGATCGTCCCCAGGGGCACCTCCAGGGTCGCCGAGGCGCGGTCAAAAAAGGCCGCGCGGTAAAAGGCCTGAATCTCATGCGGTGCGAGGCCCAGCTCCGGGAAGGCACGAGCGTCGGCGGCGAGCTCCAGGCACTCCGGGGCCACGACGCCCGAGGCCCAGTGCTGGCCGTGGCCGGCGCGGGAGCTGGGGGGAAACACTGTGACCAGGACCTGCGGCTGAAAAAGGCGGATCACCCGCACGGCGTCTTCGTGGAGCACGTGACGCGGCCAGCGCTCGAAGGTCTCCACAAGCGACCGGGTGTAGCCGAAGTCGTAGGCGCGGGTAAAGAACTGGCGGGCGCCGTCGACGCGCCGCGCGGCGAGGAGCTCGCGGGAGCGCAGCAATCCCAGTCCCACCCCGAGCTCGGGGCCGATCAGGTTCTGGCCGCCGTCGCCCCGGCTCAAGGAGAGATAGGCCGCCTCCCCTCCCAGGCCGCGGGCCACGTAGGTTAGAAGCCGCGTGTCCTCGTCGTCGGGATGGGCGGCCATCACCAGCAGCCGCTTGTGGGTCGAGAGCCTGGCGAGCGTCCGGTCGAGGGCCGCAAGCCCTCCGGAAGAGGCCGGCTCCAGAGGGTCGGGCGGCGTCGCCTTGAGGGGCGGCGCGGCCAACAAGTTGACGAGGGCCGCGGCGACCGTCGCGGCGGCGGCGAAGGAGGACTGGTTTCGATGGCGCATCATGGTCGGAGATTCTACCCCTAGACGGTACACCGCGGCACGCCCGCAAAATCCGCGCTACCGGCCGCGACCATAAGCGACCCTTCGCGCCGGCGCTCGTGATAGGCTCTTTCGCCAGGCCTCCCGGGCGCGATCCGCCAAAGGCAAAGAGTTGAGGCCGGTTTCACCGCAGCGGCCGGGAACCGGAGGGATCTATCATGACCGACAGCTGGCATTACTCGGGCGCCGACAGCGGCGGGCTCGTGGCCTTAGAAGAAATTAAGGCCCGAGCCCGTGAGCTGTCCATGGAGGACTTCGTCCAGGAGTTCCCCGTACCGGCGCTCGTCGTGGTCTACCGCGAGCCCGACGGCGACGGCGGCACGCTCGACCCTTCGAGCCAGGGCGTCCAGCTGCTGACCGTGTCGATCAAGAGCGCCTCGATCCTGCGCTACTTGAACCAGGTGGCGTTCATCTGCAAACGGCCCGGCAACCCCTTCGCACACCTGATCTCCGTGGGCCGCTCGGCCTCGAACGACATCGCCGTCGGCGTCGACTCCGTGTCCAAGGTCCACGGCTACTTCGCCCGCGACGGCGAGACCTGGTCGTTTACGGACCACAGCTCGACCAACGGCTCGCTTCTCAACGACAAGCCGCTCAAATCCGGGCAGAAGCATGAGCTCAAAGACGGCGACTTCATCCAGCTCGGCCTCGAGGTCACGCTCGAGTACTACAGCCCCAAGCGCCTCTACGAGCGCGCCACCAGGACCAAGGACTAGCGGGGCGGGCGCACGGCCGTGCGCCCC
>CBDUYN010000352.1:0-3423 GCA_965371445.1 uncultured bacterium
CGCCACCCTCCCATGATCTCCTCGGGTCATGAAAGGACCCTGCCGCCCCCGTCACCCGATACACTCGACCCAGACCCCAACCCGGGAGGACGCCCCCATGCTCCGACGGTCCCTTACCGCTTTGATCCTCGTGGCCGCGGTCGCCGCGCAGGCCACCGCGCAAGACGCCGCCCGCTTCGACCGCGACCGCCTGCCCGCCGTCGAACGGCAGTCGGCGATCCTCACCGTCCCCAGCTTCGGACGCTACTCGATCGCCGTCGAAAGCACCCAGGGCACCGTGCTGCAGCTCGTCGACCGCATGGCCGGTCCCGGCCCGCTCGTCGGCAAGGTGGCCGAGGAAGACGGACGCCTCGACACCTTCCTCGACCGCGGCGAGTACAAAGTCCTGACCCTCGGCCACGAAAAAGCCACCGGCGACGTCACGCTTTCGGTCGACGCTTTTGAGGAGCAGAACCGCGATCCGATCCAGATCGTCGAGCACCGCCTGGTCTCCGGACGCCTCGGCGACTACGCCCAGCTCTCCTACTGGCTCCACGTCGAGGCGCGCCGCCGTGTGATCTTCGAGGCCGCGGGACGCCACCTCCGCGACCTGCGCCTCTGGCACGGCGGGGCGTGGCTCGTCGACGCCGCGCCGATTCGCCAGGTCGTCGAGCCGCGTACGGGGCAGCCGCTCCTTCTCTGTCAGCTCACCGCCGAGCTCAACCCCGGCCTCTACCGGCTGACCGCCTACGGCGGAGTGTCCCAGCCCTGGGCTGAGGAAAGCGGTGAGCAACCTTTTTACCTGCGCTTCGGGATCCCGTCGGTCGGCGAGGCGTCGCGCCGGCGGCTCGAAGTGAGCCCCTTCGGCTTCGACCGCTTCCTCGTCCCGGGCGGCGCCGACTACTTCCGGCTTGAGCTCGGCGAGCCGCGCTCGGCCGTCCTCGAGATGAGCTGGTTCGACCCCGATCAGCCGTTTGCCGGCGCCGGCGCCCGCATCGAGGTTAAGAAAGAGTCGGTGCCTCCGGTGGCGGAGCTGCGCCAGAGCGCGAGCCCGGACCGCAAGAGGCTCGTGACGGTGCGCGCCGAAGCCGGGCAAGCCTACCTCCTTCAGCACTTCGCGGTCCGCTCGAGCTACATCTTCGAGAAGACCGGCGAGTACTGGGTCTCGACGATCCACTCGGGCCATCCCGACGACTCGATCGACGCCACGGCGCTCCTCGTCCGGCGGCGGACGCGGTGGAGCGATCCCGTCCGGCCGATACGCACCCAGGTCGTCGAAGTCGGCGGTGGCAAGACCTGGGCCCGGCGGGCCAACCTCCTCGCCCCGCTCACCGTCCACCTGCAGGTCACCGAGACGGGTTCCTACGAGGTCCTCGGCTCAGGCACCGACGCGCGCTTGCGCATCGAGCCCTTCTTCGTCACCAAGCCCCCGAGCTACGAGCCGCCCCCCTTCAAGGACCCCGGCTCGGTCTGGGAGCTCGACGCCGGCTTCTACCTGCTCACCGTGCAGCCGGTGAAGAAGGGCATCCTCGAAGTCGCGATCCGTCTCCGGAGCTGGCTCGATTCGGTCAAGAAAATCGTGGGGCTCGACGAGGAGGCGACTATCGAGCCGCCGCGGGCGTCGGTGCGGTTCCAGCCGTTCTACGTCAACGAGGCCTCCTCCTACCAGGTCTACCTGAACCGTCAGCCCGAGGTGACGGCGGGCTTCGTCGTCCGCCGGGTGCCGCTCGCCCTCGCCCTCGCTCCCCTGCCGCTCACCCAGCGGCCGGACGAGGTCGTCCAGGTGCCCGTCCGCTCGGAGGAGCGCTCGCTCCTCCAGGCCGTCGCCGAGGACGGCTCGCGCCTCGAGCTCGCAGTCGAGGGCGGCGAATGGAGCCCGGAGGCCTGGCTCGGGAAGGGGACGTATCAGGTCAGCGTCCGCTGGCGGGGCGAGGGCAACGTCGTCTACAACCTGGGCCTCGTGCCGGCACGTCTCCTCGCCGAGGCGCCGCTGCCTTCGGTGCCGCAGGAGAGGCTCGACGCGCTTCCCGACTTCCCGGTGCTGACCGATCGCGAGCCGTCGTTTTTCGACCTCGAACACCGCGCCGCGTCGACCTATCTCGTCGCCGCCGACGAGCCGGCCCTCTACCGGCTGGAGACGACGGGGCTCCTGGCCACCGAGGGGAACCTGCGGACCCGGGTCGTCACGTCGCTCGTCCGTCAGTCGGAGAACGGCGTCGGACGCAACTTCCTCGTCCAGCAGTACCTGCGCGAGGGCGACTACCAGATCTCGGTCGCGGCGCGGGGGAAAAGCGCCGGACACCTCGGCCTTCGGCTACGGCGTACCGCGATCCACGACGGCGGGCTCTTAAGCGACGGCATCCCGGCGCGGGGCTTCCTGCCGGCTGGCGAGGCGATCGCCTACCGGCTGCGGATCGACGAGCCCGGACGCTACCGTCTGCGCTCGATCGGTGTCGGCCGAACCTTCCGCGCCCGGCTGGAGGACGACGACGGCTGGCCGCTCATGTCGCCGTCGGTCGAGGCCGACTTCACCCGCGACTTCGAGCCCGGCGAGTACCGGCTGATCGTCCTTCCCGAGTCGGTGCCGGCACGGCAGCTGACGCTTCTCGAACGCGTCCGCAACCCGCTCCGCTACGAGGGCCACGGCCCCCACGGGCTGCCGGTCGGTCCCAGGCGGCTGCGCCACCGCTGGCACGAGAGCCCCGAGGGAGAGGAGCGCCAACCCGACGTCTTTCGCTTCACCCTGCCGGCCCGGGTCGACGCCACGATCTTCCTCAGCGACGAGATGCACGGCGACGTTTTTCGTGTCGACGGCGACGAAGCTACCCGCAAGGTCGCCTACGTACCGCCGGAGCGCAACTTCACGGGCACGCTCGAGGCCGGCGAGTACGAGCTGCGGGTGACATCGCTCCGGGTCAACAACCAGGTCGACTACAGCGTCGGCGTCGAGACGCGCCAGCTCACCGCCGGACAGTCGCGGGAGGTGCGGGCGCCGGCCTGGGTGCCGGTGGCGGTGGGCGAAGGGCTGTCCCCCTCGGGGGATCAAGGGGGGAAGACACTGCGCCTGGCGGAGCTTTCGAGCTTCGGCTCGGCCGACGTCCGCGCCCGGCTCGTCGACTCCGAAGGACGCGTTGTGGCGTTGTCCGACGACCGTCCCGGCGACTGGAACTTCCTCCTGACCGAGCGTCTGCCGGCGGGCGAGTACCAGCTGCGCGTCGACCCGGTGGGGACGGCGCGGACACGGACGACGGTGACGCTAAAGCATCCGGAGGAACGCGAAGGCGAAGCCCTTGCCGTGCCCGGAGGCGAGGAGCTTCATCCCGGGCGCGGGGTCACGACCCACGCCCTGGAGCTCGGGCCGGGCGCCGAGGCGTTGGTGCTGGCCGCCTCGTCGGCGGAGAGCATCGGCCTTTCGCTGGAACGCGCCGACGGCGACGCCTGGAC
>CBDUYN010000353.1:0-3396 GCA_965371445.1 uncultured bacterium
GCCCTCCTCGGAGCGGCACCGGGGTCGAGTCCTAAGGTAGCCCAGTGAGCCGCCTCCCGGAAGCCCGCGCCTCTGGATCCACGCGCCGTGGAGCGCCGCCGCGGCTTGCCGACGGTTGGGTACCCGGAGCCTCTCGAGGATGTTGTGGACGTGGTTCTTCACGGTGGGCAGCCCGATGTGGAGACGCTGGGCGATCTCCTTGTTCGACAGGCCCTCGTCGACGAGCTCGAGGATCTCGCGTTGGCGCGCCGTCAGGTCCTGGGCCGCCGGCGCCGTGGTCCGGGAGTCTTTGGCGAGGCTCCAGACCCGGCGCATGAGCGAGCTCGCGACGCGGGGCGAGCAGCTCACCTCACCCCGTAGGGCGCCGCGGATCCTCTCGACGAGCTCCTCGATCGAGGCGTCCCGAGGCACGAAGCCACGGGCGCCGGCCTCGGCGCAGGCCAGGACGTCGCGCTCGGTGTCGGGTACGGCGAGGACCAGGGTCGCGGTCGCCGAGCTTTTCTCGGCGATCGCCGTCACGGTTCGGTGGCTCTCGGGCATTGCCATGTCGAGGAGGACGACCCTGGGTTGCGTCCTCTCCACCTGCGCGGCGGTCTCGGCGCGGCTACTTGCAGTCGCGATCTTCGAATCCGTCTACCAACTGGGAGGGTTCGCCCAACCCGAGGCGGCGTCGAGCTCCGTGAGCTCCTCGTCGAGCTTCGTCACGCCGTCTCCCGAGGCGGGTCTTGCGATCCCTCACCGCGGCACCCTGCCGCGCCGTTCCCGTCGCCGCCGAGCGCCTCGGACCACAGTCCCCCGGTCAGGACCGCGACCTCGCCCGTGCCGGATGCGCCGGCCGCCGCCACGTCGACCTCCGCCGAGCCGAACGCGACGTCGAGGTGGACGGCCGAGCGGTTGCAGCCGACCGCGTCGAGCTCCTCGGGCGACATCTCCTCGCCGCCGGCGAGCGTCTCGGTGTAGGCCTGGCCGAGCGCGACGTGCGCGGCGGCGTTTTCGTCGAGAAACAGGTGCTCGAAAACGACGCCGCTCGCCGCGATCGGGGAGTCGCTGCCCACCAGGGCGAATCCTCCGAGGAAGCGTGCCCCCTCCTCGGCGTCGATCAAGCGGCCGAAGGCCTCGGCGCCGCGTTCGGCCGAGAAGTCGACGACGCGGCCGCCGTCAAACTCGAGCACCAGGCCGTCGACGACCTCGCCGCCCGGCAGGTGCAACGGTCGCGTCGTCACGAGCCGGCCTTCCACCGTCCGCCGGTCGGGAGTCGTGAAGACTTCGAAGCTCGGCACGTTGTAGACGTAGCGCTGGCCCGACGAGGTCTCGAACATCGTGCCGCGCCATCGGCTCCGGGCCGAGAGGCCAACGCGCAAGTCGCTCCCGCCGCCGCGGACGCGAAGCTCGCGGATCCCGAGCTTGTCGAGCGCCGCCGCACGCGCCTCAAGCCGCCGCGCCTCCGCCGCGGCACGGGCGAGGCCGTCGCTTCGGTCGGCGAAGGTGAAGTGGGCGACAAGGTCCGAGAGGCGGTCGAAGGCCTCGGCTTCGTCGAGGCTGGGGAAGACCCGGCGCGCCCGGGGTGGGACACACCGCCAACGACGACGGCGCCAGACGCTGGTCGACCACCCGGCGGGTGAAGTCGAGCGAGACGAGACTCGACTCGCGGGCGAAGAGCCGGTGGTTGCGCGGATGGGAACGCGCCAGCCCGGGCAAGAGGTCCGGGTCGCTCCTGCCGTCCAGGACGAGGAGCGCTCCTCGGGCGCTCAGCAGCTCGTCGAGCCAGCGGCGGATCTCCAACACCTTGAGGACGATCTGCTCCGGGCTGCCGTGACGGATCAGCTGTGCCGTCTCCTGGGGGTCCGTCAGCCGGTAGCGGACCCGCCCCGCGCCGGCGGCATAGGCCGCCTCGCCGACTCGCAGGCCGAATTCCCGATGGATCAGCTCGCCGTAGACATCGAGCCGCTGGCCTTGACGCAGCCCCACGGCGTGCTCCACGAGAATCCGTGCGTAGCGGTCGAGGTGCTCCTCCTTCATGCGGCCCCTCCTCTCTTCCCTGGTCAGGGGAGTCGTTCGTCCACTTTGATTCTGCCAAGGCATTACGGTTGGCGATCGTGGGTGTGCGCCACGCGCTTCGGGTTGTGCGTCGCGGGAAACGAAAGAGAATCCGACACTACGGCATCTTGGCACGGGCCTATGGTGCCCTAGGCTCGGTCTATCGGGCGAATGGCAAGCTTGCGAAGGCAGCCCGCACGCTCGACAAAGCGGAGCGAATTGCCCGGGCCAGCTCTGATCCCGACGTCCGTTCCGACATCCTTCGGCGGCGAGCGGTCCTTTGCGCCTACCTGGCACAGCTACCGGACGGAACGCTTGATCCTGACGGCTTACGTGATGCCGTGGAGCTTGGGGAAAGGGCGGTAGATCAGGCGCGCGGGACGCTTGCCAGCGTCCAGGCAAAGCTCGTGCGGGGTCTCCTGAGAATCCGTACCGGTCAGCTGCGGGAAGCGGCCGATGATGCGAGGTGGGCGCTCGACAAAGTCGATCCCAACGAGCGGCCCTTCGATCACCTGTCGGCCCTCTCCGTCCTCGTATCCGCGCTGACGAAGGGAAGCAAGGCCGACCGCGATAAGGCCACCAGCTACCTTGAGCAACTCCGCGCCGAGCTACCGCCACGCTCCCCGATCCTCCGGGCACGGTTCGACTGGGCTGAGGCGTTGTTGCTCTTCGCCAACCGGCGCCGCAAGATGCGCGCCCGACGCCGGCTCGACGGCGCCCGCAGAACCTTCATACGCTGCCGGATGAAACCGGAAGCCGTCGCCGTGACGGCTGACCTGATTCGACACAAGCCCGAGGGGGCGGTCGCCCAGTTCTGCGAGGACCTCCTCGCGATCCTCGATCCCGGGCCGCTCTACGACCTCGTCGAGGAGCTGCGCTCGGCGCGGTTCCCCGATCGGGTTGATCTCGCCGAACAGCTTCGTGCCGCCGTCGAGGGTCCTCCGGGGTTGCTCCCCGCACCGGCGTAAACCGTTTTGGAAGGAGGATCGTCATGATCGACGTCTTGACTCTGCTTCTCGTCTTGTTGGGGCTCGAATCCGAGCCGGAGGCCTCGGACCTGCAAATCGGTCCGGAGATCGTCTTCGGCGGATAGGTGTCACTTCTATGCTGAAGTCATCGACGTGTTCGCTCCTCGGAGCCGCGATCGGTGGCGTCGTGCTGGTGTGTCTGGCGTCGGCGCAGACGCCGGTGCCGTTGGGGGACGACGGCAGGCTCAGCGAGGGGTTCTTGAACATCGAACCCGACATCGCCATGGATGCCCGCGGTAACTTCGTGGTGGTCTGGGAGTTGGGCCGGTACGGGTCCTACGGCTTCGACTGGGCCGTTTGGGGCCGGCGATTCTCCTCGGACGGCAGGGCC
>CBDUYN010000354.1:0-3353 GCA_965371445.1 uncultured bacterium
GCCGGTGGTGACGTCGTAGGCGACGAGCGCGCCGGCGTGGACGATGACGACGTCGTCGACCACGAGCGGCGAGCTCACGTAGCCCCAGAGGGGGCGCTTCGCGTCTGTGTCGGACGCCGCGTTGCGCGACCACACGACGGTGCCGTCAGTGGCGTCGAGCGCGTTCAAGATGCCGGTCGCACCGAGTGCGTAGACGTGACCACCGCTGAGGGCCGGCGTCGCGCGCGGACCGGCGCCGACATGCGAGTCCCAGAACCGGGTCGCCTCGGTGTGCCTCCACACCGGCTCGCCCGTGGTCACGTTGTGGCAGGCGACCATCTCGTGGTCACCGCGCTGCTCCTGGGTGTAGAGGAGGTCGCCACGGACTGCGAAAGAAGAAACGCCCGGTCCGATCGGCCGGCGCCACAGCTCGACCGGTGGCGATGCCGACCAGTCGGTCTCGATCCGTAGGCCGGCGATGGCGCCGTCGCGATCGGGTCCGCGAAAGCCGGGCCAATCGGGGTCCGGCCTACCGGGGGCCGGCCAACCGGCACCCGCCTCCGCCGCTACCGGGGCCGGCGGGATCGACACCGGCTCGGCGGCGGCCCTGGCCAGGAGCCGCTCCTCGGGAGTCTCCGCCCACCGCCACGTGAGCTCTGGAAACCCCTCGCCGGTGACGCCCTTGCTCCGGACGAGCGTAAAACCTCCGCACGCGAGCAGGATGGTCGCGACCATCGCCGCGCGCCGAGGCCCGTTGGAGAGGCGATGGCTGGCCACCGCCCAGACGACGAAAGCGAGGCTCAGGACCGGGATGGCGTAGAGGAAGAACTGAAACCCCATGTTCCCCTTCGCCACCGACTCGTGGAGGAGGCGCGGTGTCGCGGCCATGGCGACGATCACCAGGACCACGGCGCCCCAGCGCTCGAACCGGGGCGCCCGGCTGAAGAACACCCACCACCCGAGGACGGCCGGGCCGGCGGCGAGCCCGCCGAGGACGCCGTACAGCGTGGCCTCGGGCGCGAGGACGGGTACGACCCACCAGCCGAACCACTGCAGCGTCACGATGACCACGCCGGGCCACAGCCGGAGCGGTTTCTGCGGAGTCGGTTCGTCGGTCTGCGCGTTGGCCATATCAGACTCCTTCAACACTCGGCCGAGAGCCGGAGCTTCCATGGGGGCCTCTCCTCGGGGTTGAGTCGTGGCCTGAACGTCCTGACTAATCTCAACCTACGCTTCGGATCTCCGAAGGTTACACCACGGCGAGCAGCTCTTGCTCTCGCCGAGACGCTGGAGCTCGCCCAGTGTCTTGACGAGCCGGGCCGTGACCATCTGCCTCGGTGGATTCGCGGTGAAGCCGGCGCCGGAGAAGCTCCCGGCTAGGAATCGGGAAGCGGTACGCTCCAAGGAAGAACCAGTGATCGGCAACCGGGGCGGTCTCGTCGTGGTACTTCGCCAGGAGACGGCCGATCTCGTCGCTGAGCTCATCGACGAAGCCCTGGGACGCCGCCGAGGAGCCGAACGGGACTCGCGTAGGGAGATTCAGAGCCGGGACCTCGTCACCGTGAGTCTCGCGAAGGACGGCGAGGTCCCGGAGCGTGCGTCCGGCGAGGATGGCGAGAGACGGCCATCCGTACCGGTCGAGCCCCTCGGGGGAGACGACGCCGAGATCGCCCAGGAGGTCAGGGCTCAGCAGGAAGGTGTGGGCCGAGGCCAGCAGGAGGCGCTCCCGTGCAGCCGCGTCGCTGCCGCTCTTCGACGACTTGCACGAGTCCAGCTGTCTCAAGCTCTCGGAGGTAGTAGTTCCTTCAGGAGGATTCGACGCTCTTGTGACGGGCACCGGTCAGGATCGCGGCCAGCACCACCGGGCCGAGGATCACGGGCGCCCCGAGGAACGTGATCGGATCGAAGACCGTGACCCCGAAGAGCAGGCTTGCCAGCAACCGGACGAGGCCGCTCGCCACGATCAGCCCGCTCGCCAGACCGGCCAACGTGAGCAGAAGCGCCTCCGCCACGAGAAGGAGGAACCGCGACCACCGCCGCGGTGAAGCCATCTTCACGCCGAAGAGGTGTCTTCCCCGGCGTGCCGAGTAAGAGGTCAGACCATGGAGCCCGACCGCGGTCAAGAGCAGCGTCAGCGCGGCGAAGGCGGCGAGGAACTGCGCCGTAAACCGGTGCTGCGAGAGCGACCCCGCGACGCTCTCCTCCATGGTCCCGAGCTCCCCGACCGCAACGGTGGGGGCCACCGCACGCATCGCGCCCCGCAGCTTCGCTTCGAGTGCTTCCCGCCCGGCGTCTGTGGAACGGGTCGTCCTGAGCACGAAGCTCGCGCCGCGGACGGGACTGCTCCGAATCGGCAGGTAGACGACCGGCTCCGGCTCCGACGACAGACCTTGCCGCCTCACGTCGCCGACCACCCCGACCACCTCCGACCAGGGACCTTCTCCGAGCTTCAGCCACCCAAATAAGGTGCCAGGCACTTCGCAAATCCCCTGTTTTCAACGACTTAGCTTCCCGTGGCCAGGCTGGCGACGGGATTCTGGTTCGGAGAGGGGTCAGAATCGGGGGATCAGACGACTTCCAACAGACCCGAGAGGCCGGGTATTAGGCGACGGAGTGGCTTGAGCGATAATTTCCATGATCAAACGACATTTCGAACAGTGAGGCCCTGGCCCTGCTAGCGGTCCCACCCACTTCGGCAGGCTGCGAGGTGAGCTAGCACCTCCGAGGCAGCCACCCGCGAAGCCGAGGCTTCCTGGATCACCGACGGCCCGGCGGGTCTCGGCTGATACAGCCGGCAGGTTCTTCAGGCGTCTCTCTCCCAACCTGGGCCGCTCTCCAGGAACCGCGACAGCGTCTCCTGGATCCGCGAGGAACCGCAAGAGCGAATCGGAGAGGAAGGCTGGACGCGAAGAGGGCAGATAGACCCGTTCATTGACAGCCGGCCCAGAATCGACCACCATTGTCCTTCAACGCTACGACGTGAATTCGGAGGCACTATGCTGAACAAGAAGGCGTTAGGGCTGGCGTGCGGCATTCTCTGCGGGAGTGCGGTAATGTTGGCCACCTTGTGGGTCATGATACGCGGGGGCGGCGAACACCTGGCGCTGCTGAGCCAGGTCTATATCGGGTACAGCGTGAGCCCCGTCGGAGCAATCCTGGGCCTGGTGTACGGTTTTATCGACGGTTTCTTGGGCGGATGGATTCTGGCCTGGCTCTACAACCGCCTCGCGGGACCTGCGACCTCGAGCTAGGAGCCTGTAGGGCATAGGCTCGACCGCTGTCCCGGCAGGCTGCGCCTGCCGGGAAATCCCCCTACCCCCCTTTCCTAAAGGGGGGTTCAGAGAAGAATCCGGAAACTGGTCCCCCCTTTTAGG
>CBDUYN010000355.1:0-3199 GCA_965371445.1 uncultured bacterium
TCAAAGCATGCCGCGTGGGTATGCCTGGAAAGGGGGCCTCAAATAGGGTCCAAGCCGCTGCACGGGACGCCATAGCCGGATCTATCGTCTGTAGTGGGCACAGGTTTCGTAGCTTCGCCGGACGTCAACAGCTGGCCCGTGCGGCGCCCGTGAGCGGCATGCCGATATGCGGCCGAAGGCCGCAAGACGAAGAGCGACCCCGGGGAGCTCGGACGGTGGATGGCTGGCCTCGGAGTGTCGTGGTGGCAGGCGGATCGCCGCCCGGGCCTCGGCTTTGGCTTCACGGTGGCTCAACCGACGCGTCTTCGCCGCGACACGGCCCGCTCCCCAGTACGGCGCGAAGAGGGTGGCACCTCTTAACGGAAGGTGAGCACGGCTTCACCCCTATGTAAGACGGAAAACGCCGCCGCCTTCTGACGGTCATCTGCTGTGGAATACGTCACAGTCCGCCGATCCGGCGTCTCTCCGGCGCTCCCAGCGAAGAGGGCGAGGCGGAGCGTCGTCGCCCGGGAAGCGGCGGCTGAATCTGGCGTAACCTACTGAAAACAGGCAGCTTGTGAAACGGGTGGCACCTCAGAGGGAGCAGCGCTTCCGGGGCTGGATCTCCGGACTCGCGGCGCGAGGCGTTAACGCCATCACCCAGTCGATGAACCGAAACAGCTCCCGGATCTCCCGTGCCTCGTAGCCTCGCTCAGTAGACACAAGCGTCGAGGATGCTCAACACCTCGTTCAGGACAGGAACGGGAAGCTTCTCGATGAACTTGGCGCGACGGGTTCGGAAGTCGATCGCCTTCACCTGTTCCAGTCATCTCTCTACCAGGTCTCGCGGCCTACCGGAGCACCCCAGTTTTCTTCGGCCGGCTCGTAGCCCTCGGGCATCCGGGCGACGAGGTCCTCAAGGCGGTACCTGCCACGGACGCGCTCCGAGGGTGTTACGACGATTTGCCCTTCCCGGACCGTCACCTCCACCTCGTCGCCAAGGGCGATGTTGGCCTCTTCCAAGACCCTCAAGGAAAACCGGACCCCCTGGCTGTTGCCCCACTTCTGCACCTTGGTCAACATGGTTCACCTCTTTGCCGTCGCTTGGGACCTACTGGCGACGGATTCCACAGTATATACATGGCTAGCCATCTGGGACAAGCCCGTCGCGCCCTGGCCCGCCCTGGCCGCCACCGGCACGACTCGAAGCCATCAGGATCTGGAGCCGGCGGGACGCCGGCGCTCCCAGCCGGGCAAGGGCGCCGGCCCTTGACGCTCACGCCGACGGCGGGACCTTGCCCGACATTGCCGCCAGGCCCAGCACCCCCGGGTCCATGGCCTCGGCCATCCCCGACGGAATCACCATCATCGAGCCGCCGCCTTCCTTGATCGACTCGTAGGTCATGTTCATGGCCCGGATACGAAGCGCCGTCGGATTCTTGACGTAGACCTGCGACGCCCGCTCCATCTGCTCGGCGACCAGAACCTCCGACTCCGCCAGGATAACCCGTGCCTCTTTCTCGCGGTCGGCCTGGGCCTTGCGGCTCATCGAGTCCTCGAGCTCGGCGGGAATCCGCACGTCGCGGATCTCGACCGACTGGACCGTGACGCCCCACTCCGAGGTCTTGGCGTCGATGATCGTCTGCAGCTCCTCGTCGAGGGATCGCCGGTCGCTGATCATCCGCACCAGCTCTGTCTTGCCGATCACGTCGCGCAGGGTGGTCTGGGCGGCCCAGCTCACCGTGGTCTCGAAATGCTCCACCTCGAGCACCGCCCGCTTGGCGTCGGTCACCACCCAGAAGAGCACCGCGTCGACGTCGACCGGTACCGTGTCGCGGGTGAGCGTCTTCTCCGCCGAGAACGACGTCGAGCGAATCCGCATGTCGACCAGATCCACGATCCGGTCGACGCCGGGAACGACCCACGAGATCCCGGGCTCGAGCACCCGCCGAAAGCGTCCAAGACGCAGCAGGACGCCGCGCTGCCACTGATCGACCTGACGCGGTGCACCCGCCACGATCGCACAGGTGATGATGGTCGCTCGTATCCACATGTAGCGATTCGGCACCTCCAGGAACCACAGGAGGAGCGCGACGGCCGCGAACACCACGATGATCGCCGCCGTGACGACGTTGTTGCTACCTTTGGGCATCGGTCTTCTCCTTCCACAGAGTTTCGACGAGCTGCGTCACCTCGCCGGCACGGAGCCCCGCCTGGCGGCTGAGCTCGACGAGCTCGGACGCCTTCTCAGAGATCGTCTGATAGGCGTCCTCCGCCAGGCCTCGGTCCCCCTCGCCCTCGGTGACGAAGGTGCCGACCCCGCGCTCGAGGCGCAGCAGCCCTTGGTTCTGTAAGTCGCGGTAGACCCGCGCCACGGTGTTGGCGTTGACCCCGAGATCGACCGCCAGCGCGCGCACCGTCGGCATCGCTTCGCCGGGACGAAGCGCGCCGCGGTGGATCTGGAGGCGGATCTGGTTCTGCAACTGGGCGTAGATCGGAACCGCGCTGTCCTTCTTGATGTCGACTTTCAGCTTCATGGCCGTTCTCCGACTCTCTGGTCCTATTATACAGAGAACCATTGAGCTAGTCAACTAGTACAATGGAGAAATCTGGAGAAACTCTCCGGGAGCCGGCTTCAGCCGGCTTTCCAGCCCATGGCACGGGCCTTGAGGCCCGTTGCGGAGAAGCGCTGAGCCTCGAACCGTCGTGCCTCGTGCCGCCCCCGCAACGGGCCTCAAGGCCCGTGCTATGGACGAGAAAGCCGGCTGAAGCCGGCTCAGGAGAGCCTCGCTAGAACTCGGTCCGCTCGAGGTTGCGCAGCCCCAGACGCATCGGCAGGGCGCAGGCGAGAACCTACTGAAAACAGGCAGCTTGTGAAACGGGTGGCACCTCAGAGGGAGCACCTCAGAGGGAGGCCTTGTCTTCTCTGGTGACGACGCTGCGCGTCGTCCCTCTTGCCCGACGCTCTGCGTCGTCTTCTTCCGGAGAGGACGCAGAGCGTCCGGCGTCGTCCGCGGGCGGGCGGGACGCCTGCCGTGGGGGACGAAGTCCCCCACGTGAGCCGTTCGTCGACCGCCTCGTGCTCGCGTCGTCTCGGTGGCCGTCTCGTCTTCGTCTTTCGCTGGGAGCGCCTGCGTCCCGCCGGCCGTGGGGGGCGGAGGCCCCCCCGCGGCGAGGTTTAGGAAAGAGGCCCCGTCGTTCCCGCACGGCCACAGGTGCC
>CBDUYN010000356.1:0-3170 GCA_965371445.1 uncultured bacterium
AGGGTGTCTTCAGCCCGGGGCGCGCAGCCGTCTTTCCAGCCCATAGCACGGGCCTTGAGGCCCGTTGCGGAGGTCGCCGAGCCTCGAACCGTCGTGCTTCGCGCCGACCCGCACACGGGCCTCAAGGCCCGTGCTATAGACGAGCAAGACGGCTGCGCGCCCCGGGCTAAAGCCGCCTCAGAAAAAGATGCTTGTCGGTCTGAGGCGCGAGCCTCGCTAGCGTTTGCCGAGAAAAAGCCACACCGTCCCGAACTGAAGCCCTTCCGTTTCGGGCGGCTGACCCTGGGGGCCAAGCTCGCTCGCCGGATGGAATTTCGTGCCGATCGCCGGCAGGTTGCCCAGGAGCGAGATGCCCGCCGGGGGTAGCTCGGCCCGGGCGTCTTCGGCGTCATAGGGGAAGGCGGGGCGAGCGATCCCCAAGTCGAGCTCGCTTCCAGGGACGAGGACGAGCGAACCTTCGCTCGTCTCGATCCGTGCCCAGAAGACGCCGCCGTAGTAGCCCGCGAGCTTCGGCTCGTGCGCCCACTCGGGCGGCGTCACGTCCTTTCGCAGCTTCCTCCATTTGCCCAGGACGCCATGGCGCCGGTTTCTCCAGATCCGGCCCGGTCCGAGCCCCAGCCACTCCAGACCGATCACGCCCTCCTCGGGGTAGGGGAAGAGAACGCCGAAGAAATCCTCCCCTCCGCGGACGTCGTAGCGATAGCTGAGCCGTAGCCAACCCGAGGGATAGAGGGTCCAGCGAGCCGTCTTGAGGCCGGTGGCGTAACGGGCCTCGAAGAAGTAGCCGACGCCGTCGGTGCCGTGACGTGTCGCGAGGACCCTGGGGACGGTACCGTCGGCCGATCGGGGACCGCCGAGGTGGAGCCGGCGTTCGTCTCGTACGATCTCCTGGGCTTCTCCGGTGTCGAGATCGAAGGCGACTTCTGTCGTCGTTCCGGCACGCAGCCGGAATCGGTTACCGTCGACGCCGCCGCTTACGAAGCCCTCCCCTTGCTCAACGAGCCGCCAGGCCATGCGCCGCCGGTCGAAGCGCGGCAGGACCCAGGTGCCGACGTCACGGCCGAGGCCGTCGAAGGCCGTGAGGCGCAGAGCCTCGGCTTCGCTCCAGGCCGCCAGGGGAATGCGGAGCGTGCCCCGTCCACCGGGCTCGACCGCCGGGCCCGCCCGCTCGCCGGAGGCGAGGACACGCTCCTCGCCATCCCCGAAGGGACGCGGTAGGACGAGCCACGTCCAGCGGAAGCGAACCTCTGAGAGGCTCGTCATGTCGTAGCGGTTGTGGACGGCGAGCCAGCCGTCGAAGCCGTCGTCGAGCAGCGTCTCTTCGATCGCGACGGGAGAGAAGACCTCGCGCACGGCGTAGAAGTTGGCCGAGAGCTCGCGGTAGGGACCGAGGACGCCGTCGGGGGCGTGGTTGCCGTCGGTGTCGAGGACGCCGTCCTGGTCGGTGCGCTTCACGGCCTCGTCGGTGAAGGCCCAGAGGAAGATCCCGGCGCCGCGCGGCGAGGCGCGCAGAGCGCGCCAGTAGTCTTCCAGGCTGGCGCCGGAGCCGCCGTCGTAGAGGCCGTGGAGGGCCTCGGTCGGCATGAAAAGCGTACCGTCGTCGCTACGCCTGCGTCGCCAGAACGGACGTTGCGACGGATCGAGGCCCTCCTGGAGCTCGTCCCAGGTCGGGTAGTGGAGGGTGTCGACGCCCGAGGCGACGGACCTGGGACGCAGCACCGGGCGCCCCTGGAGGTCGTGCTCGCCGAAAACGGCGTCGAGCTGATCGTTCCAGCCGTCCTCGTTGCCGTTGGTCCAGAAGAGGATCGAGGGGTGGCTCGCGTCGCGCTCGACCATCTCGCGCACCAGGCGTCGGCCGACCTCGGTGTCGTAGGGGTCGTGCCAGCCGGCGAGCTCGTCGAGGACGTAGAGACCGAGCTCGTCGGCGGCGTCGAGGAAGCTCTCGTCAGGCGGGTAGTGGGCGGTACGCACCGCGTTCATGTTCATGGCCTTCATGAGCTCGACGTCGGCGCGGTCGAGGGCGCCGCTTAGGGTGCGTCCCGAGTCGGGCCAGAAGGCGTGGCGGTTGACTCCCTTCAGGACGACGCGGTGGCCGTTGACGAAGAGGCCCTGACCCGCCACCACCTCGACGGTGCGGAAACCGAAGCGGACGCTGCGCCGGTGGAGGACGAACGAGCCACGCTCGAGCACGAGCTCCAGGCGATAGAGATAGGGGTCCTCGGCGCTCCACGGTCTCGGCTCCGCGAAGCTACCGCGCAGCTCGACCTCTTCGCTGTCCGCCGCGACAGCGGGGAACGTTTGAAGCTCGGCGCCGTCGAGGGTCCTAACGCGTCCGACGAGCCGGGCCGGGCCTTCGAGACCGCGGAGCCGCGCCCGAACCCGCAGGGTACCGTCGTCGTGGGCGTCGACGGCGACGTGGGCGATCGACTCGCGGGGCGAGCCCTCGAGGTAGACGGGCCGGAAGATACCGCCGAAAACCCAGTAGTCGGCATCACGCTCGGCCGCGTTGACGCTCCGGTTGGAAGAGTGCTTTGCGACGTCGACCTCGAGGACGTTCTCGCCGTCCCAGTCGAGGAGCGGCGTCACGTCGTAGCGGAAGCGGTAGAAGGCGCCCTGGTGGAGAGGGCCGGCGCTCCGGCCGTTCAGGCGTACCTCGGCGTCGGTCATGACGCCGTCGAAGACGAGCTCGACCGTGCGCCCACGCCAGGCCGGTGGCGGACGGAACCGGTGGCGGTAGCGTCCCACCTCGCGGCTTTGGTCCTCGTCGTGGCCGTAGTTGTACTCGCCGAAGCCTTGAAGCTCCCATTGCGAGGGGACGCCGATGGTGGTCCACTTGCCGGAGCGGCGCCCCTCGGTGCAATAAAACTCCCAGTCGACGATGTCACTGTAGCCGGTTCCGGAAAGATAAAAGCGTTCGCTCTCCTGGCCCACGGCGGTTCCGGCGAGCGCCAGGGCGGCGAGGAAGGTGGCCCATGTTCGGCGGGTGGCGGATCGGTGGGCTTGTGGCAAAACGTGCTCTTGGACGGAAATTTGGACGACGGCGCCACGATATCAGCATGTCCGGCGTCGGACAGGGGATCCTCAGCAGCCTGCGCGGCCCGGGACGGAGCCTGCTTCTTCGTCCCGGAGTCAGCTATAAGAAGGGAGAGGTTGCGGAGATCGGATGCTCC
>CBDUYN010000357.1:0-3075 GCA_965371445.1 uncultured bacterium
AGGGAAATTCGATCATGGCGGCTCCTTCCAGAAGTCTACCATCGCCACCCACACCGAAGACGTCGCGCCTGAGGAGATCGAGCGGCGCTTCGAAGCCATGATGAAACCCTGAATCCCGCGCACCCGGAGCTCGAGCCGCGACGGCCCTTCCGCCTAGTCCTTGGGTACGTAGGGGTCGAGGCTGGACTCGACCGGCTCCCAGAGCTCGATCTTGCGGCCGTCCGGATCGACGACCCAGGCGAATTTGCCGTTCTCTTCTACGTCGGGCCCTCCGACGACCTGGACGCCCTCCGCCTCGAGCAGAGGGAGCAAGGCGTCCATGTCGTCGACCCGGTAGTTGACCATGAAAGGCTCTTCGCTGGGGTCGAAGTACTTCGTCGACTTCGGAAACGGGCTCCACACCGTGTAGCCCTTGTTCTCCGGCTTCTCGACCTCTCTCCAGAAGAAAGGGAAGCCGTATGGGTCGGCCTCGATCCCGAGGTGCTTCCGATACCACTCCCTCGTCGCCTCGGGGTCGTCACATTTGAAAAAGACGCCGCCCAGTCCAGTCACTCGCTTCATCGAAACTCTCCTTGGAAATCTTCAGTTCAAAAACCCACCGTGCCCGTCTCCGTCCTCATAGCCCGGGGCTTGTAGCCCCGGGTGGAGGTGGCGGCGGCTCTGCTATCATCGCCGGATCATGAGAAAACGGCAAACGCAACAGCTCGCGGCGGCTCTCGTGACGTTCTGGGCGCTTTTCGGGACGGCCGAAGCCGCGGACGTGAGCACCAAGGTCGGCCGAGCCGACGGTGCGCGGCAACTTGCGGTCGCGGTAGCCGGCAGCCTCCAGAATCCGGCCTTCTCGCCGGACGACACGCGTCTCGTCCTGACCTCCTTCGTCAACGGCTACAACGCCGGGCCGTCGGAGGTCCACGTCTTCGACCTCGGCACCGAAACCGCCAGCCTGCTGACCAGCGCGCCGGACAGCGACAACGTCAACCTGCCGGGCACGTGCTGGAACGCCGCCGTCGACCGCATCACCTTCTCGTCGGACCGCGACGACGTCGACGAGGTCTGGACGATCGCCGACGACGGCTCCGACGCCTTCCGCGTCACCTGGCATGCGACGCTACGTCGTTTTCTCGAGCCGAGCTATTCGGTCGACGGCGTGTGGATCGCGTTCGAGGCGCAGACGATCGCCGGCGAGCAGGGCAGCATCTGGAAGGTGCGCGCCGACGGCACCGGGCTGAGCGTCCTGACCGACGGCCCGGGCGGCGGCAACGACGACCGGCAGCCCAACGTCTCGCCCACCGGCGGGCGTATCGTCTTCCAGCGCCTGGCCGCGGGAAGCTCGGACTGGGACCTCTTCACCATGGCCGAGGACGGCAGCGACGTCCGCCAGGTGAGCTTCGACCCGGCGGACGACACGGACGGCAGCTGGTCGCCTGACGGCCGTTGGCTGGTCTACTCGTCCGATCACGGTGAGTTGGCGTTCGCCAACCTCTTCATGGTGCCGTCGGGCGGGGGTACGCCGGTGCGCGTCACGACCGACGCGACGCGCTACGACGGCGCGCCGTCCTGGTCCGGCGACGGCACCCGCATCGCGTTCGAGTCGTCGGTCGGCGATCCGGACGGCTCCGCGGGGACCACCCTGTGGGTGATCGCCGTGCCGCCGATCTTCGCCGACGGCTTCGAGAGTGGCGATACGACGGCCTGGAGCGCCTCCCTGTGACTGCTAAAGACACCTGAGAGAGGTCGACGCGCCGCAGGGCCTGGCCCAGCAGCAGCCGGGCCGGACGCAGCTGCCCTACTCCGGACGCCTCTAGCTCCTCCGGCGTGACGCCATGACGGGCGATGTGGTCGATCTGGTCGTGGGACCAGACGATCTCGGGGATTCCCTCCATGGGCTCCTCATCCAGCAAGCCGCCGGAATAGCTCCGGGTGGGCGAGGCCCGTCCATGCTACCCTCCAGGATGGAGGATCCCATGCCCGTCCCGTCCGATACCGTCCCCGTCGCCGACCTCGTCCTTGAGCTGACAGACCCCTTCATCCACCAGGACGACGACGGCGTCCGCCGCGGCGCCGCCCGTGCCAGCCTCGTCTACGAGCCGCCGCAGGGCTCCCGCGAACGACGCCTCGCCGGTCCCCGCTTCGACCTTGTCGCCCCCCTCGGCCCGATCGAAAAGCACGAGATCGACTGGTACCTCGAGAGCTACCACCGCTGGACGAGCTCCGTCTTCCAAGACCGCGCCCGCAACGTCGAACGCCGCCTCCCCGAGTGGGGACAGCTCATCTACGACGCCCTCGTCGACTCTCGAGAGGCGCGCGCCCCTCTGGAGTCCTGGATCCGCGCCCCCGACGACGCCTCCCGCCGTTTCACCGTCCTGGTCGACGAGAGCGGCGACGGCGAGGCCGCCGAGGCGTCGACGCTTCTTCTTGCCCTCCCCTGGGAGCTCGCCCACGACGGACGCGCCTACCTCTTCCAGGGCGGACGCGGCGTCCGCGTCCGCCGGCGCCTCCATGGACGCAGCTTCGCCCGCACCGGCGTCACCGAAGCGCCCATCCGCGTCCTCTTGGTCAGCCCGCGTCCCGAGGACGACAAGACCGGCTACATCGACCACCGTGTCTCGGCGCGTCCGCTCCTCGACGCCTTCGACTCGCTCGGCTCCCTCGCCGAGCTGACGCTCCTCCAACCGCCGACGATGAAGGCCCTCGGGAGGTCGCTCGACGAGGCGAAGCGCGCTGGACGGCCCTACCACGTGGTCCACTTCGACGGACACGGCGTCTACGACCGCCGGCTCGGACTCGGCGGACTCTGCTTCGAGGACCCCGCCGACGAGACGAAGCTCACCGGTCGACGCCACAAGCTCGTCATGGCCGACGAGGTCTCCGCGACCCTGCGCGACTACGGGATCTCGCTGGTCTTCCTCGAAGCCTGCCAGTCGGCGACGGCGAAGGACGACCCGACGTCCTCAGTGGCGAGCCGCCTGCTCCAGGACGGGGTCTCGTCGGTGGTGGCGATGAGCCACACGGTGCTGGTCGAGACGGCGCGTCGCTTCGTCGGCGCCTTCTACGGCGAGCTGGTGCGCGGACGCC
>CBDUYN010000358.1:0-2908 GCA_965371445.1 uncultured bacterium
CCGGACAGCGTCCTCGCCGGACGCGTCAAGGACCCGGCGCTCGCCGCGCTCTTGACCTCGCTCGCCGCCGACAACAAAGGGCTCTGCCTGGTGACGACGCGGGAGAAAGTCGAAGAGCTGGTGCCGGACACCGCGACGACGTCGCCGCGCCTCGACCTCGAGCACTTGCGGCCGGCGGACGGCGTCGAGCTGTTGCGCCGGCTGGGCGTCGAGGGTTCCGAAAAGGATCTTCTTGCCACGTCGAAGGAGATGGGCGGCCACGCCCTGGCGCTGCTCTTGCTCGGCAACCTCCTGCGCCGGATGTACGGCGGCGACGTGCGCCGCCGCCACGACGCCGGGCTCGGCGAGGCCGACGAGCGCCACGGCGGCCATGCCTTCCGCGTCATGGGGGCGTACGAGCGGTGGCTCGGCGAGGGGCCGGAGCTTTCCGTCCTGCGACTGATGGGCCTCTTTGACCGTCCGGCGCCGGGGAGCGCGGTGACGGCGTTGCGCCAGCCGCCGGCGATCGACGGCCTGACGGACCGCCTCGTCGACCTGGCGGACAAGGACTGGACCTGGACGCTTTCGACCCTGCGCGAGAACGGCCTCCTCGCCGACGCGGACGCCGCCGACCCCGGCGCGCTCGACGCCCATCCGCTGCTGCGCGCCTATTTCGCGGACGTGTTGGAGCAGAAGCGTCCGGCGGCCTGGCGCGCCGGCCACCTGCGCCTCTACGAGCACCTGTGCGCCGCGGCGCCCGATCAGCCCGACACGCTCGGCGAGATGACGCCGCTTTTCCAGGCCGTCGTCCACGGCTGCCGGGCGGGGCGTCAGCGGGAGGCGTTCGAGGAGGTTTATTGGCGGCGGATTCAGCGGGGCGATGAGTTCTACAGCAAAAGAAAGCTCGGAGCGTTCGGCTCGGAGCTGACCGCGCTGTCGGGCTTCTTCGATCGTCCCTGGGACCGTCCGTCGGGGGCCCTGGAGGCGTCCGATCAGGCGTTCGTCCTCACCGAGGCCGGTGTCAATCTGCGAGCCCTGGGACGGCTGACGGAGGCCGTTCCAGCAATTCAGGCAGGACAGAAGCTTAACGTCAGCAACGAAGACTGGACAAACGCAGCCATTCAAGCCGGCAACCTCAGCGAGCTTCAGTTGACGGTGGGTGAGGTGGAGCCGGCGGTGGCGTCGGCCGAGGAGAGCGTCCGGCTGGCGGACCGGAGTGGGGATGCCGAGGAGCGGATGATCGACCGCACGATCCGAGCCGATGCCCTGCACCAGGCGGGACGGCGGGAGGAGGCCGCGGTGGCGTTCCGCGAGGCCGAGGAGATGCAGGCGGAGAGGCAGCCGCAATATCCCCGGCTCTACTCGCTTCGGGGGTATCGAGGCTGCGATTTGTTGCTGGGGCGTTTGCCGTCGGGCTTGCCTTTTCGTCCCGTAGGGACGAACGCTGGGAGCGCCGGCATCCTGCCGGCTCTTCGTCCCGAAGGGACGTCTTCTGTGGCGGCATGGCGTGAGGTAGCAGAGCGAGCGGCTCAGACGTTGAAATGGGCTAAAGATACGGGTTTATCTATTCTCACCATTGCTCTGGACAACCTCACCTTAGGACGTGCTCACCTCGCCCTCGCGCTGGCCGTCCCCCCACCCAGGGTTGAAACCCTGGCGGTCCGGCGTGCCGGCTACCCTCTGACGTCCCTACGGGACTACCGGACAGGAGACGCCGAGGAGATAGGACGCGCCGAGGGGTATTTGAATCGGGCCGTCGAGTTGCTGCGTCAGGCAGGGCAGGAAAACTACCTACCATGGGGCCTCCTCGCCCGCGCCGCCCTCCGCCGCGTCCGCGCGGACGCCTCAGGCGCCCGCGCCGATCTCGACGAGGCGGCGGAGATCGCCCACCGCGGACGGATGCGTCTTCATGAGTGTGACGTCCACCTGGAGCGGGCGCGGCTCGACGTCGTCCGGGGACGTCCGGGCGCGGCGCGGCAACGGCTCGAACGGGCGCGGCGCCTCGTCGAGGAGACGGGATACCGTCGGCGTGACGAGGACGTCGACGAGCTCGACGCGGCCGTCCGCGCGGCGGAGGAAGAGGCGACGGAGGAGGTGCCGGGGCCACCGGAGACGGCGACCAGCGGCCCGGAGGTGTCCGTCGCGGACGGCGCGCCGGCGACGCTCCCCGACAAGGACGAGGACACGCTGCAGATCAAGCGGCGGCGGCTTGCCGTTCTGCGCCGGAAGGAGGCGTACAAGGGCGTCGACACGGAGCCGCACGTCCTGATGGAGATCGAGGACCTGGAGCGGGAGATCGGCGGCCACTGAAGCTGTGGTAGACTCTTGGTGCTCGAAGGCGAGAGCGCCTCCACAGACAGGACCCAGAGGCTACGACGATGAAGATCGAAATCCGCGACACGGACCACGCACGGCTGACGAAGCTGGCGGAGAGAAGAGGCGAGACCGACGTCTCGCGGCTCGTCTGCGATGCGCTCAGCTCCTACCTCGACGTCCAGGAGCGAGAGCAAGCGCCGGAAGCTTCGCAGGCCCCCGCGAAGAAGAAAAGCCGGTGGGCCGAGGCGGCAAGACGGCATCAGGAGAACCCCACCCTGACCGGAAAGGCGGAGGAGGTGAACGTCCTGATCCATGAGTTCCGGCGGGAGTTCGCCGTCTGACGGGGGAACCCGCAGATGGCCGCCAAAGAGCTCGCGAAGCACCTTGCACGGCATACCGTAGACCTTATGATCGCGAGCTCGGCGATCGAGCACGGCGGGACGGTTGTGAGCAATGACCGAATCTACCAAGCTCTGCAAGAAATCGTCCCGGAGCTCGAAGTCACCGACTGGACGGCGCCGGTCTCGTAGCCGATCCGCGGTTTGGCTCTCCCCATGCCCTCCCGCGTCGACCTCTCCCGCCTCCCCAGAACCGACGAGCACTTCGTCGGACG
>CBDUYN010000359.1:0-2880 GCA_965371445.1 uncultured bacterium
GGGGGATTTTCTTGGCAGGCGCAGCCTGCCGGATCTATGCCCTACAGGCTCCTAGGAGGCCGCTTTGCGGCCTGACGCTCAGCCTTCTCTAGTCCCGGAGGGACGACAGAGGGTAGCCCAGGGTTTTAACCCTGGGTGGGCTGCTGGGTGGGCCGCAGCCGCCCACGCACCCGCCCCGCCGTCCCCTTCCGATCGACCTTGCCCGACGGCAACCGCGAAAGCTCCGGCACGTAGGCCATCCACCGCGGCACCTTGTAGCGCGCCAGCCGAGCGTCAAGATGACGCCGCAGCTCCTCCGCCGACACCTCCTCGCCCGACGCCACGAGGGCCGCGGCCACCGCCTCGCCCCACTCCTCGTCCTCGACGCCGAAGACCGCGGCCGCCGCGATCCCCGGATGCTCCTCCAGAACGCGCTCCACCTCGCCCGGGGCGACGTTCTCGCCCCCCGTGACGATCACCTCGTCGCGCCGCCCCAGGACGTGGAGCCGGCCCGCCTCGTCAAGCCGCCCCAAGTCGCCCGTGCGCAGCCAGTCGTCCGCGGTGAAGGCCGGCTCTTCGAGCTCGGGCAGATAACCCGTCATGAGCTGCGGCCCGCGGAGCTCGATCGAACCTTCACGAATCTGTACTTCGAGCCCCGGCAGCGGCGTACAGCCGTCCGTCGCCTTGGAGGGCTCGCCGTAAGGCCACGTCGCGACCTGCGAGCAGGCCTCGGTGAGCCCGTAGGTCTTGAGCACCGGCCAGCCGCGCTGCAGCGCCTCCTCGGCGAGCGCCGGCGGCACCGCCGCGCCGCCCACCAAGATCGCCCGCAGGCCGGCGGGTGGCGTCCAGGTTGGGTGGCGTTCGAGCAGACGCTTCAGCATCGTCGGCACAAGCGAAAGGATCGTCACGGCAAAACGCTCGACGACGGACACGACCTCGTCGGCCGCGAAGCTCTCCAGGGGATGGACGACCACCGTCCGCCGCGCGGCGAGACAGCGAGTGAGGATCGAAAGCCCTCCGACGTGGGCCACCGGCAGGCTCAAGAGCCACCGGTCGCCGTCGCGCCAGCCGAGGTTCGCGGCGCTCGCCTCGGCCGACGCCACGAACGCCCGGCGCGAGAGGACGACCCCCTTGGCGGGACCGCTCGATCCCGAGGTGGCCACGATCGTGAGGCACCGTTCGTCGTCCTCGACGCGCGGCGGATCCGCGGCCGGCCCTTCGGCGAGCGAGGCGGGATCGATCTCCTCTCCGATCCCGCAGGCGGCGATCAGCCGTTCCCGCTCGCGCCGTGTCGAGCGGGGATGGAGCAGGAGGACGCCGCGGCCGAGCTCGAAGAGACCGTAGAGGGCGAGAAGCGTCGGCAGGTCGCTTCGCCCGACGAGGGCGACGCGGGGAGAGCCGACGGCTTCGAGAGCAGCGAGCCGGCGGCGGACACGGTCAGCCACCTCGGCGTAGGTCAGGCTCTCGCCGTCGACGACGAGGGCCGTTCGTTCCGGCGTCTCGGCGGCGGCGGCAAGGAGCGACAGCTTCACGGCGCCGGCACCGCGACGGCGATCGCGACGGTGAAAAGCACGCCGTAGAGGACCAAGAGCCGGGCCGTGCCGACGAGCGTGCCGTTGAGCGGTGGCCCCTCGCGCCGCTGGAGCTGGACGGTGAGCGCCACGGCCACCGGCAGGCTCAGGAGCGGCAGCAGGATCCACGGTCCCGCTTGACCGGTCAGCACGAGGGCCGGCGGTACGGCGTAGGTCGCGACCATCAAGACGACGTACTCGGCGACGCCCCCGGCACGTCCCAGCCGGACGGCGAGCGTCCCCTTGCCGGCCTCGGCGTCGGAGCGGCGGTCACGGACGTTGTTGACGACCAGGATGCCGGTGGAAATCGACCCCACGGGCACGGCGGCCCACCAGGCGATCTCGGGAATCGTCCCCAGGTTGACGTAGGCGGTGGTACAGACCGCCACGAAGCCGAAGAAGATCAGGACGAAGACGTCGCCGAGGCCGTGGTACCCGAGGGGATAGGGGCCCCCGGTGTAGGCGATGCCGGAGGCGATCGACGCGGCACCGACGAGAAGCATCGGCCAGCCGGCGATCCAGGTCAGGTAGAGGCCGGCGAGCGCCGCGACGGCGAAGGCCGTCCACATGCCGCGGCGCATCCGGATGGCGTCGAGCAGCCCCGCCTGGACGGCGCGGGTCGGTCCCAGCCGCTCGCCGGTGTCAGCGCCCTTTTCGTAGTCGAAGACGTCGTTGGCGAAGTTGGTGCCGATCTGGATCCACACCGCGACGACGAGCGCCGCGAGCGTCGCATCGAAGCGCAGGCCGCCCGCGGCGAAGGCGCAGGCGGCGCCGACCACGACCGGCACCACCGCGGCGGCGAGCGTCGGCGGACGGCTGGCGAGGACCCAGGCGCCTGGCGAGCCGGGCACCGGAAGCTTGCGGTTGGTCTCCCTCACGCCGCGAAGCTTATCCCTTGACGGGCGGCGAAGGCGATCTCGTTGCGTCCTGGCGGAGCAGGCGGTGCTGGCGAACCTCGTCGGCCTCCCTCCGGACGCGGAGCTACTCCCCACCCAACAGCGACGTCACCTGACGCGTGAAGGGATGCTCCGCTCCGAGCTGCCGCAAAAAGACGCCCTGGGCGTGGACGAGAAGAGCCGTCCCGGCCTCCGTCTCGTCGAGCTGACGGAGCACGAGACCGAGATTCATTTCTACAATCGCTATCTCATAGTGGTCGCGGGTACCGTGGATCTTCTCCTTGATAGCCAGCACGCGATCCAAGACCTTCCGCGCGCCCTGAAGATCGCCTTCCGCATAAAGCACGCCGCCCAGCGAGTTCAGGGAGGCGGCGACGTCCGGGTGCTCCTCGGTGCCGAAGACCGACGCCTTGATCTCCAGGGAGCGTTCGAGC
>CBDUYN010000360.1:0-2760 GCA_965371445.1 uncultured bacterium
GACGCTCGAAGCGTTTTTGAGACGCACCTCACCCGTGACACCTGCGACTACGGCGCTCTTCACCGCGGCACGGACCCGCGTCTCCTGCCGCCCCTCCCTCCGCCGGGCAGCCACGGCCGGTTGATTCGGCCGGCCCGGGACTCCACGGTAGGAAAACCCAGGGCCGTTGGGGTAGGGTAGCCCCTCGTCATGGGCAGACGAGACGCCTGCGCTCCCGGCAAAGTGAGGAGAGCCACCTTGGAGAACCTGCCGATCGAGACCGAAGGACAGCCGCCCTCGCACCTCGCGGTCCACCTCGAACGCCCTGACGCACCCGTCGCCGACGACCTCGCCATCCTCTACATGCACGGCTTCGGATCCGATCAGTCGGGCACCAAGGCCGACTTCTTCCGCCGCTCGGCCCTGAAGCTCGGGATCGCCTTCTGCTCCTTCGACTTCCAAGGCCACGGACGCTCCGGCGGCTCGATGATCGACCTGACGCTGACCCGCAACGTCGAGGACATCGGACGCGTCCACGGTCACCTGCAGGCCCAGGGGTTCGAGCGGATCGTCCTGATGGGCTCGTCGATGGGCGGCGGCTCCGCGCTCTGGTACGCGGCATTGAACCCCGACGACGTCGTCGCGGCGATTCACATCGCGCCGTCGATGGAGCTGCACGTTGGGCTGCTGCGTTGGGTCGGACCCGAGAACGCCAAGCGCTGGGAACGTGAGGGCAAGATCCTCTTCCAACACGAGCTCGGCGACCAGGAGCTCTCCTGGGACTTGATCGAGGATCTCCGTTCCTACCGGATGGAACGTCTGGAGTCGATCTACCGGACGCCGACCCTGATCTTCCAGGGCAAGAAAGACGCCTCGGTGCCCTGGCGCAAGGTCCTCGACTTCGTCGTCGGCTGCGACTGGGAAGGCATCGAGCTGCATCTCATGGCCGACGCCGACCACCGGCTGCTCGACCGGCTGGAGCACGTCTGGCGTTTGATGCGCGACTTCCTGGTCTACCGGGGCCTCGTCGAGGAAAGGCCGTGAGCCGTCGGCGCGTCCACTGGAGCTTCCTCGCAAGAGTGCCCTACGCTCCGACGTACGCGCTCCAGGAGCGCCTGCGCGAAGACGTCCGCTTCGGCCGCGGGCCCGAGCACCTCCTGCTCCTGGAGCACTCGCCGGTCTTCACCCTCGGGCGCAGCGCCTCCGCGGCCGACGTCACCGCCAACGCCGCCTGGCTCGCCGAGCGCGGCGTCGAGGTCCAGGCGACGAACCGCGGCGGACAGGTGACCTACCACGGCCCGGGACAGCTCGTGGGCTACCCGATCTTGAACCTCGACCCCGACCGGCGCGACGTACGCCGCTACGTCCGCGACCTGCAAGAGGTGCTGATCCGCACCCTCGCCGAGCTCGGCCTGGAGGCCCGGCGCCGTGAGGGCCAGGCATATATCGGCCTCTGGGTCGGCGACGCGAAGATCGCCTCGATCGGCGTCCACCTGGCGCGCTGGATCACGATCCACGGCTTCGCGCTCAACGTGGCGACGGACCTCGGTTCTTTCGACGGCATCGTCGCCTGCGGCCTGCCGCAGGTCGAGATGACCTCCGTCGAGAAGCTCCTGGGACACCGGGCGCCGCCGCTGGCGGAGGTGGCAGCGATCGTCGCCCGTCATTTTTCCGAGATTTACGAAAGGGATCTGGTCGAAGTCGCCGCGGATTCGCTAACGTTGAAGCTCTGATGAACGCGAACGACAAACCGGCGATCGTCGTCGGATTGAACGCCGTCGTGCTCGCCGTCACCGAGGAAGAGCCCCGGATCCTGACGGTGCGGCTGCCCGAGAACGAAAGCATGAGCAGCCTGGCCGGCCTCGACGCCCTGCCCTTCGGTCCCCTCGATCCGGAACGCGACCGCACCCTGGAGCTCGGCCTGCGCGGCTGGGTCCGTGAGCAGACGGGCCTGGAGCTCGGCTACGTCGAGCAGCTCTACACCTTCGGCGACCAGAACCGCGATCCCCGCGAGCTGCAAGGTGGACCGAGGATGCTGTCGATCGGCTACCTGACCCTGGTCCGCGAGGGGCAGACCTCTTCCGGCTCGCCGACGCGCTGGCATCCCTGGTACGACTATTTCCCGTGGGAAGACTGGCGCGAAGGAAAGCCCACGGTTCTCGAGAGGATCGAGCTGGCATTGCGCTCGTGGATCACCGAGGGCTCTGAGGCACACCTCGTCCGGGAACGCCAGGAGCGGGTCGACATCGCCTTCGGCTGGAGTGGCACGCCGTGGGACGGCTACCGGGCCCTGGAGCGCTACGAGCTGCTCTACGAGGCGGGGCTCGTGGGCGAGGCCGTACGCGACCGCGCCGGACGCTCCGGCGAGCCCGTGCCCCGGGAGGCCGCCCGTCTGCTCGGACGCGCCATGTGCTTTGACCACCGGCGCATCCTCGCCACCGCGCTCTCGCGTCTGCGCGGCAAGATCAAGTACCGTCCGGTGGTCTTCGAGCTCCTGGCGCCGACCTTTACCCTGCTGCAGTTGCAGCGGGTGGTCGAGGCCCTGGCCGGTCGCCGGCTCCACAAGCAGAACTTCCGCCGTCTGGTCGAGAAGGGCGGGCTCGTCGAGGGGACCGGACAGCTGACGACGGGCACCGGCGGCAGGCCGGCGGAGCTCTTTAGCTTTCGCCGCGAGGTGCTGCGCGAGCGTCCGACGCCGGGCGTCGGACTGCCGGGCCTGCCGCGGGACTAGGAGCCTGTAGGGCATAGGCTCGACCGCTGTCCCGGCGGACTTCGTCCGCC
>CBDUYN010000361.1:0-2600 GCA_965371445.1 uncultured bacterium
GAGCCGAGTCGCAGGGGAAGTCGCGGAGCGAGAACGACGGCCTGCCCGTTCCTGCGGCGCGGGACAGGTCGGCCCGGCGACCTCTGGTCGCGGTCGAGGATCTGACGACAAGGAGAGATCGGATGAGGATCATGGGAAACGGAATCTGGCTCCGCAGGCTCGCCGTCGTTGGGCTTCCACTTGTCCTGGTCGCATCCGCCAGCTTCGGCGGTTCCGGCACCGTTGAGCGAGCACCTCTTATCTTTTTTTCGACTTCGCCGACTCCGAACGCCGACCCGGGTCTGCGAGGAGCTCTTCGCGTCGATCCGGCCGTCGCCGTAAGCTATGGCGGGAATCTCGTCGCTGGTCAAAAATACATGGTCATCAGGGGCAAGGAGGGTCAGTCGGACTCCTATGCTTCCGTCAAGCAGCTGGCCGAGTTCATAATCCAAAATAGCGTGCACGGCACTGGCGAATGGCGCCCCCTCAACAAGAACATTGAGACGCTCTTCTACTCCACGGAGCCGCTCGTCATGTCCTGCGGAAAAATATCTGTTTTTTTTCGAGATTTATTGGACAGGCACATGGGTGTCGATAGTCGCCGAATACGACATATCACCATGCACGACGACCGCTCTTTCGACCCCACTTCTGTCACTGACGGATATCTCAAGGGAGGGCACGCGGTCGTGGAGGTGTTCTTCCCCGATCTGGAGAAGTGGGTGGTCTTCGACCTCGACAAGGGTGTCTTGCCTTCACTCGGTGAGATCCCCCTTTCGATGCTCGAGATCCAGGCACTCGACGAGAGCAGGATTGCATTCGAGCCCTTGGGGCGCGACGAATTCGGCAAGGGTCCTAAATACCGGGAGAATGTCAACTCCTATTACAGGAGTGCGGCGAACGTCTTCGGGATAAAAGTTTCCGAGGAATATGTTTTCCTGTTTTCGGCGCCGCGCGAATTTGGCGATATTTTCAAGAGGAATTTCGAATTGGCGACCCCCCGCAAGGCGATCCTCGTCACGGATCCGGGCTCTTACCGCGACCGCTTCTACCGAGCCCCTTTCTAAGGGTGCCAGGCGCCGGCGTCTGTGCCGCCGGCGGCAAGCGCCGGCATGGCCCACCGTGATGGCGGCCGGGCGGACCCTTCAGTCCTTGCTAGGGCTGTTCACCCTCGTGGCGGGCATGCTCCAAGCCGGATTTCTGGTCTGGCGTCGTCGTGCCGGCGTTCGCCGGAGCGACCCCGGTCGTGGCGGAGGTCGCAGCGTCCGGCACGGGGCTCCCGGGAGGCGTCCTGGCGGCGGCGGCCGCTTTGGGCGTCGTGATCGTGATCCGGAGCTCGGAGAGCGCGGTCACCCAGTGGTGGGGGATCGTCGGGTGCTGGGGCTCGCGGCGATCCTCGTGCTCTGGCGCGAGGATCCGCGGCCGGCGGCGCCGCCGGCCGCCGGCCGCGGACGCGAAGCCCTGCTCTGGGGCTTGGTGGCGGGTTGCATTGTCGTGACCCTGGTCAGCCATCGGCCGGACATCGACGACGCCTTCTATATCGGTCTTGCGGTCCGAGCCGTCGACGACCCGGGTTGGGCGCTCCTGTGCAGCGATCCTTCAGCTCCCGGTCCCGGCGCGGTGGGGATGAGTGAGGTACCTCGCCGGCACGGTCCTCGTCGCCGCCTTTCGCCTTCCTCGTCCCGAGCTACTCCGCCTTGAGCGAGAGGAGCCAGGACGCTCGTCCGGGCTTGCCGGCGCTCAAGGTGCCCGAGGTCGAGTACCGGTGGGCCGAGACCCTGAACCGCCTCGCCGGGCCCGGCTCCCTCGGCCTGGCGCTCAAGCAGGTCAACGCCTGGATCCCCACCTTCCACGACCATGCCGATCCGTTGATCGTTCGCCTGTACCTGCGCCCGGCAGGGATCAGGAATTTTCTGGGGAGCCGCAACGTCAACCGGCGCAAGGATATGATAGCCTTCGGCGAATGCCGGAGACCACGGGCAAGCGAGCTCTTCCAGGAGGGCTTGGAGCTACGAGATCTGGCTACGGGCAGATCCGTCCGAAATATCCGCCGTTCGCGCCCCGGGCGACGGCCCTTGAGGAGTCTTAGATGTCCAGTATCGCACTGCTTGTCGACGACGCCCCCGACCAGGAGGAGCTTTCCGCCCCGGCGGCGGAGGAGCCCCTCCTTCGCCTCCTGGTGGCGATGCCGGCTCTGAACGAAGAGAAGACCGTAGGCCGCGTGATCCGGGCCATTCCGTCCGAGGTGCCCGGGGTCGGCACGATCGACGTCCTGGTGGTCGACGACGGCAGCCACGACGAGACCTCCCGCGTCGCCCGGGAGGCGGGGGCTCACGTCCTGCGCCATTCGGAGCCCCAGGGCGTCGGCGCCACGTTCCACACGGCGTTCGCCCACTCGATCGACCACGGCTTCGACCTCCTGGTGACGATCGACTCCGACGGCCAGTTCGACCCGAAAGACATCCCTGCCCTGGTCGCTCCGGTCGTCGCCGGCGAGGCCGACTTTGCGTCGGCATCGCGCTTCAAGGACCCCGAGCTCGTCCCCGAGATGCCCCGGGCCAAGAAATGGGGCAACCGGATGATGAGCCGGCTGATCTCGAGGCTCACCGGACAGAAGTTCT
>CBDUYN010000362.1:0-2360 GCA_965371445.1 uncultured bacterium
CGGATGCCGTCCCTGCGGGACGAAGAGCAGGCGGGACGCCTGCGGTCCCAGCATTTGGGACGAACGCCACCTCAGAACAACAGCAGCTCTTCATGCTCGCTCCAACGATACCGCGTGCCGCGCTTCTCGCCCTTTCTCTCCACCTCGCCGGTCTCCGCCAGGACGCCGGTCACCTGGTTCCATTCGGCCTCTGTCAACGCCACGTCCGCCAGGACGGCGGCGCGGGCATGCCAGCCGGGATGCCCGTCGAGCTGCATCGCGTCCGCGTCGCGGGGCGGGTGGGCGACGCGCGGGTCCGCAGGCGGCGGATCGAGCATCGTCGGGTAGGGCTCGCCCGTCTCCATCGCCTCCGCCATCGCGTCGTAGACGTGGAGGATCATCAGCTTCGTGCGGTAGTCGCCGAACTGCTTCACGTCCCTCTTCTTGACGATCGGGAACGTCTCCATGATGTAGTCGACGTCGTCGCGCTCGATGCCGTAGAGATGAAAGAACGCGGCGTCGAGCTCGGCGCGGAGCATGCGGCGGCGGTCTTCGTCCCATTTGAAGGGAGGGCCGTCGTAGCCTACGTCCTGGGCGAAGGGTTGGAGGTCCCAGGCGGTGTAGGCAACACGATGCCGTCGATCGGGTTGTTGGCGCCGTAGAAGGTCACGGTGCGGACCACTCCTTTGGGCTGTCCGTAGCGGTCGACGCGTCCTTCGCGTTGCTCGTGGCGGGTCGGGTTCCAGGAGAGGTCGTAGTGGACGACGGCGTCGAGGGCGTCCTGGAGGTTGATGCCTTCGCTCAGGCAGTCGGTGCAGACGAGGACGCGGGGCCGTTCGGTGTCGAGGGCCTCGATGCGGCGTTCGCGTTCTTCGGCGGGGAGGAGGCCGCTGATGGCTTCGACGGTGGCGCTCTTGAGCTTCTTGCGCAGGTGGTCGGCGACGTAGTCGACGGTGGGAATGAAGCGACAAAAGATGATGATCGACGTAAAAGGAGCCTACGGATTCCGATCCGATTTGTGCGCTGGAATCTCGGCCCGATTTCAGGCATCTCCGACAGGAGATCGATGGCCTGATCGAGCTCGTTGAGAAAGAGGTCAGGGGCTGCCTGACGGTTCGTAACCCACCAGCGGTCGACATCGCGCAGTTGCTGCTCGGCTTCGGCGACGATTACGACTCGGGCGCGCATCGCTCAGCACGGACTTCCGCGAGGACATCGGCGGCGGGACGGAAGCGGCCTGCCTCCATGGATCGCCAAGCGCTGTCGAGAGCGGCGTTGAGCTCGGCCAGTTGCTCCTGGGTCATGTCGTCTTCGGGCTCGGCGAGGCAAAGGTCGAGCTCCATGCCGTCCGCTAGCCCGGGAGGGGCATCGCCTACGATCTTGCCGTTCTCTACTCGAACCTTTAGCGCTTGCATGACGGAACGCTCCTTTCCGAGTCTGGCGGCCCTGGGCCGTTTGACGTCCTCAAGGGAACTCTATCGAGATTCTCTTCGACAAGCAAGATGACAGCGCTCGGGCCTTCCAGCGGCAGATAGGACGCTGACGCGTCCGGCCGGCGGGACGCCGGCGGTCCCAGTGGAAGATGGGGCAAGCGCCCGGCTGGCCGGCAAGTGCCAGGCACCTCGGGCCCGGGCCTCGAAGACGAGGGGATCCGGCCAGAGGGCCCCGCGTCAAGCTTCTCGTCGACGAGTTCTTCGATTTTCGGATGTTGGCCGTCTGCCTGACCCACCTCGCCACGGCGCAGGCGGAGGTGGGCGACGAGCAGGGATTTTGGGGCCACCTTCGCCCGTATCCTCGAGGTCAAGCAGCGATTCAGGGCCGACGCCGGCATGCGGGCGCCGGCCGCGAGTGCCCGGCGACAGGCCTCGCCGGACTGCCAGACGAGCTTTTCGGAGTCCTCCTGCCGCCGCGAGGCTCCGGGCCTGAGATGGATTCCTCCGACGGTGGGTCGTGGCACGCCTTGCCCCGGGCGGCGATCCGCTTGTAGCGTGGCCCCGTACGGCTGCACAAGCGGATCGCCGCCGGGGCAAGCCTGCCTGCGTGGTAAGGCATTGAAGAACCCTCCGACGTCTGAGGCTCGAGCCAAGGAGTCTGTCTGCTTGAGACCACCTGACGCCCCGTGCCGAGCTTCCCGTCGTGGCGGCCTTCTCCAAGAAAAGGGTGGCTTCTAAGCCGGCCGAAAGGGCGGTCAGGTTCATGCGTTTGTTAGCCCACCCAACCAGGAATAGTCATCAGCCAGGTTTCAATCACACGGGGTATAAATCGGATGCAAGATACTTCAACCCGGTATCAACTGCCACGGTAACGACGGTTTTTCCTTCGCCAAGTTCTTCCGCTAGCTGAAGAGCACCAACGACGTTCAATCCACTCGACGTACCTGC
>CBDUYN010000363.1:0-2285 GCA_965371445.1 uncultured bacterium
TGGTGGGTTAGCTCGTCCAGAGTGAGCCCAAGCTGCTTGAGCATCGCATGGAGTGGCCCTTCTTCAACTCGCCGTTGGGGTCAGGGACCACCGTAAGCCGCTCGCCGAAGTAGAGATGCCGGTGGCTCCCTTTGCCGCGCTCGGCGCAGATCTCGACTGGGATGCCTCGGATTCGTCCAAGCTTCCTCACCCGGCGAATGAAATCGGCTCCCGTCATCGAGCTAGTGTCGGACAAATTTGTCCGCACGTCAAGCCCTAACCGCCCTAAACAGTGCGGGCGACCCAAAGAGGAACGGTCGTGCCGCGGCGTCCTTGTCGAGGTCAGCAGCCGGACTGGCCTGCTGATCGTCGAGGACCAGCAGCAGCTCTCGCTCTTCATGTGGGCCGGGTGCGAGAGTGGAGCAACGCGCTCTGGTCGCGGCGCTACGACGCGATCGTGGTGAGCAACGAGCCCGAAGCCCAGTGGAGGCGGCTCAAGTACGTCCTGGCGGTCTTGAAGCAGAATCCGAGGAAGCCGCCGACCAAGGCGCCGCCGAAGAGGTCGGCGCGTCTGCGGTTTCATGCGGCGTCGAAGGAGGGTTACAAGGAGCTCTGGGAGCTCTCTACCACGTTCCATGTGCAGTACCGGGAGACGGCGGAGGTTTTGCGCCACGCTCGTCCGGGTCTGGAGCTGGGTTTCCCGGTTTCCCGGCAGGCTGCTATCCGCCAGCGCTCCCTTTCGTCGGCGATCCGCCGCCTCCGTGTCCGCCGAGTCCGCCGACGCGTCGGATCACGATGGTGGAGTCCGGGGAGGTCGTGCGAGATGAGATCCCGGTGGTGGAGATCCTCGGAGGCCTGACGCTGGAGCCGAGAGCCGATCCTCGTCCACGAGGCCAGCCTCGCTCACGAGGGCAGATTCCGTCACGGGGCCGACTACCGCCACGGCCACCGCCACGAGGGCCACCTCCGTGACTTGAGGAGCTTGAGCACGCTCGATCCGACCGATCTTGGTCTCGGTCCTGGTCGAAGTGTGTCTTCCGGGCGCCGGCGACAGCCGGTCGAAGGGAAGCTGGTGGCACGCTTGATCTGGGCCCCCGCCTGTGAGAGAGTCCATGCTGGACGAACCCTCGGAGGGACTCGCGGGGAGGCCCGAAGCTGAGGGACGAACGAAGAGGCACGGATCCGATGAGCACGGCACTCGACACCCTGTTGGTCAGTTCTCCGGACGTCTGTGGTGGTCGGCTACGGATCGAGGGAACACGAATCACCCTCCGCCAGATCGTCACCTTGTACAAACGTGGCTCTTCTCCAGAAGAGATCGCTGACGAGTATCCCCATCTGACGTTGGCGCAAGTCTACGCAGCTCTGGCGACCTACCATGCAAATCAAGAGGAGATCGAGGCGTCCCTGGCGGCTGAACAGGCCGAAGCCCAGCACCTCGAGCACCAGTACCTCCAGCTGAGCCGAAGCGCTTGAGTGCCATTCGCTGGTATGTCGACGAAGATGCGATGGCGAGGGCTCTGCTTCAAGGGCTTCGCGCTCGTGGGTTCGATGTCCTCACCCCTCTCGACACGGAGATGGTGGGAGAGCCTGACGAGGCGCAGCTCGATTTTTCTGCCAAAGAAGGGCGCGTGTTTTATACCTTCAACGTCAGTGATTTCTGCCGTCTTCATGCCGAGTACATGGAGAGTGGGAGATCTCACGCAGGAATTGTCGTCGTGTCCAGACAGCGCTATTCGATAGGCGAGCAGATTCGCGGGCTCTCGGAACTCTCGGCGAGCAGAGCGGCCGAGCAATTGCGCAATCTTGTGACGTTTCTGTAAGTCCCCGAAGTGGCACCTCACGGCGCCTCCGGGCTTACCGTTCGTTCGGGGGCAGCCAGAGCTGGGTTTCCCGGCAGGTTGCTATCCGCCAGCGCTCCCCTTCGTCGGCGATCCGCCGCCTCCGTGTCCGCCGAGTCCGCCGACGCGTCGGATCACGATGGTCGAGTCCGGGGAGGTCGTCCGGGGTGAGCCCCGTGGTGGAGATCCTCGGAAGCCTGACGGTGGAGCCGAGGTCCGATCCTCGGCCACGAGGCCAGTCTCGCTCACGAGGGCAACCTCCGTCACGGGGCTGGCCACCGCCACGTTCACCGCCACCTAAGTCGCTGAAAACAAAGGACTTGAGAAGTGGCTGGCGAAAGTATTCGGCGAACCCGTCGCCTCTGACCGGCCCCCAGGGACTCGCTCGTCGGGCGTACCTTCATCGACGTGTGGGGCCGGTCAGGAGCGTAGGGTCCTGAGAGGGTGGTGGGCCATCAGCCTCGC